>NZ_JACJSI010000212.1 GCF_014698065.1 Nostoc flagelliforme FACHB-838 | reverse complement strand
ACCAATATGCTACTGTTCTGGGTGAGCAACCTAAAAATTTAGCAATTTCGCGTTGTGGTTTTCCATCATTCTGTAGCAAAATAATTAAAATTCTTTCTCTGACGTGTGGTAGGCCACTTTCTTTTAGACCTTCCTGTAGCTTACTGACTTGCTCCGACGTTAAAAACTTTTTAGCTGCTGGTGGCATAGTTGCTTTTAAACGACTTCCTCTTCTTATTATGCAACTTAAGTGCCGATTAGCTTAGTTTTGCGGGTTTGTAGTAAGGACTTGAGTTTTTACTACAAACAAGTACACGGTATTGAGTTAAGATGGAGCCTAGGCATAGCCCGTCGTAGACATCGCTTTTTCAGCGAAAAAAAAGTCCGCTACCCAAAATTAGAGTTGAGAGCGAAAAGTGGATCTTATGAAAGAAGATACTATCGAGATCACTGGTTTTCACGCTCATGTTTACTTCGATAGCGCGAGTATGGATGTAGCGGCGCGTGTACGTGAAGAATTGGGCGCTAGGTTTGACGTGCAACTCGGACGCTGGTTTGATAAGCCCATCGGCCCCCACCCCAAAGGAATGTATCAAGTTGCTTTCTTACCGAATCAGTTTGATAAAGTTATCCCCTGGTTAATGCTCAATCGTGAGGGATTGGATATTCTTGTCCACCCTGAGACAGGCGATGCTGTGGCAGATCATGCGGATAATTCCTTATGGTTAGGAAAAAAGCTAGATTTGAATATTGAGTTTCTTAGACAACTGAGTTCGACTTCATCCAATTAAGATAAGTAGTTCATTTTGTTGATCTATATAATATTCATTGATAAACTTTTTATATATTATTTATGTTTTTTAAGATAAATAGGCTCTAGTGAAGACTTTTGGTTTTTAGAGCTACATCTACCTGTTTTAATAGTACTTCTAGGGTGGAAGAGTTATCTAAAACAACATCTGCATGAGCTACTTTTTCTTCGATAGATAATTGGCTGTTGATCCTGGCTTGTGCCTGTTCTCTATTTAAATAGTTTCGTTGTATCAATCTTTGTAGTTGTTGCTCTTGAGAACAACGCACTACCCAGATTTCTGTAACCAAATCAGTCATTCCCGCTTCAAATAATAGAGGCACTACTAACACTAGTGTTTGTGAGGAGGACTGGGTTATTGCTTTGAGAAAGCGATCGCGCACATCAGGATGAATCAAATTGTCTATCCAGTTGCGTTCATCTTGACGATTAAAGATAATTTCGCCTAGCTTTTGGCGGTTGAGGCTACCATCTGGTAATAAAATTTGTTCGCCGTAACGTTGTGCGATCGCACCCAGAATAGGCGAACCCAAAGATACTGCCTCTCTAGCATAAATATCTGCATCCAAAATCGGCAGATTATAAGCGCTAGCTAAATAATTGGTGACAGTGGTTTTGCCTGTGGCAATACCCCCAGTTAAGCCGATTATACGTTTTGTCATTTGTCATTTGTCATTTGTCATTTGTTATTCTCCCTTTGCTTCCCCTGTCCCTCATCTAAGAATTGGTTGCCCATGTTATCAACGCTTGCGTTAAACCATCTAAAGTATATTCTTGGGCTTCTACATCTACACGTCCGAATAAAGCATGACAAGTTTTGGAGGTTTGGGGGCCGATAGAGGCAATACAAACGCCTTCTAAGAATTCGCTAGCATTAGAGTTTTGGCAAAATATATTGTTAGTAAGTTGACAGAAGAATTGCACAGTTTTAGAACTGGCAAAGGTAATTACATCTACCTTGCGGTTTTTGAGAGCTAACTCTGCCGCAGGTGCAATACTACTAGGACAACAAGATTGATATGCGGCAACTTCAATTACCTTTGCTCCCTTGAGAGTTAATTCATTAACTAAAACTTCTCTTCCGCCGCTTTCAACTCTGGGAAATAAAACCTTTTTACCATCGAGTTTATCTGGGAAATTTTCTACTAAAGAATCGGCAACAAAGTTGGGGGGAATAAAATCTGGTTGGAGAGAGTGTTGTTTAAGACGTTGGGCTGTTTTCTCGCCAACGACGGCAATTTTGACACCTGCTAAAGCACGGGTATCTTTACCTTGGGCAATTAGCCTTTCAAAAAAGTAGTCTATGCCATTGGTAGAAGTGAGAATTAACCAGTCGAAGTCAGATAAATGAGCGATCGCATCATTCAAAGCTTCCCAACAAGAGGGCGGGCCAATTTCTAAGGTAGGCATTTCGATGACTGTAGCACCTAATGCGATGAGGCGATCGCTAAATTGGCTCGACTGTCCAACTGAACGTGTCACCAAGATTGTTTTACCAGTAAGGGGAAGAGGAGATAGGGAGAAGTTACTTGACATAGCAGGAGGGCTAGGAATTTTGGCTGTAGTAGAATCCTGATAATCTATTTTCTCAGGTTGTAAGTACTTACGTAGCCCAACAACTTCGCCAATTATAATTACCGCTGGAGAAAGGGATAAGTCAGTGGTTTGTTCCAGAATATTGCCCAGTTGCGCTGTCCAAATTTCTTGATCGGAAGTTCCCGCCCAACGGATGATAGCAATGGGTGTTAAGTGTGATCGCCCGTGCCGTACCAGTTGATCTACAATTTCTGGTAAATGTTTCCCCCCCATGAGAATTACCAGTGTATCTAAACGTGAGAGTGCCTCCCAGTCTAAAAGCTCTGGTTCATGAGCTGTAAAAACTGCAAAACAGCGGCTTAAAACCGGATCTGTCAGGGGAATTCCTGCCAATAACGGAGCTGCAAGGGCTGAGGAAATTCCTGGTATCAGTTCAAAATCGCAACCAGATGCTTTCAACGCTTCAATTTCGGAAGTGCAACGCCCAAAAATCAACGGATCGCCTGATTTGAGCCGTATAACTTGTTTTCCTTGCAGACAGTGCGTCACCAGTAACTTGTTAATCTGTGCTTGGGTTGTACTGGGTTTACCACCGCGTTTACCGACATCCAACTTCAGGCAATCATCTGGTACGCATTGCAATAATTGAGCATCTACTAAAGCATCGTAAACTAACACCTGAGCAGTAGCTAAAAGATTGTAAGCTCTTACTGTTAAATATGCTACATCTCCAGGCCCAGCACCTACAAGATAAACCTTGCCCCTTTCTTGAATCATTTGTTATTTGTCATTTGTCAATAATCAATAGTTCTTCCCCTAACTCTTCTGCTTCTTTCCTAGTCCCCATTACCCCTTATCTCCAGAGGGGGCCCCACCTTCCCCAATCCCCTCTATTCAATTCGTTCGCGTATTAATTTTTTGGATTAGCTGATCAATTTGCTCAACCATCTCCTTGTTTTCCTCTGCTTGGAATAACTCTTTGGCTTTTTGGAAATTTAAAACCGCTTCTTCTAGCTGTTGTTCTCTTCCCAAAGCGATGCCCAAATTATAGTAAGCATAAGCATAGTTGGGTACAAGGCTAATGGCTTTTTTGTAATGTGCGATCGCTTCTTGTGGCTTGCCTTGATCGTCCATTGCATTTCCCAAACCCGTGTAAGCTTGTGCATGTTTGGGATCAAGGCGAATCGCTTGATTATATTCCGCGACTGCTTCTGCTAGCTTGTCTTGAGCGTATAAAGCACTTGCTAAATTATAGTGAGCGTCTGCATACTTGGGATCGAACGTTATAGCTTTTTTGTACTGAGCGATCGCTTCTTCTAGTTTGCCTTGAGCGTACAGAGCATTTCCCAAAGCATTATAACTTAGTGAATTTTTCGGATCAAAATCAATAGCTGCTGTATATTCGGCAACTGCTTCTGTTGGTTTTCCTTGAGCATACAAGGCATTCCCTAAGTAATAGTGAGCGTCTGCATACTTGGGAGCAAGGCTAATGGCTTGATTGTATTGAGCGATCGCATCTTCTAGTTTGCCTTGAGCATACAGAGCATTTCCTAAGTAAAAGTGAGCTTGAGGATACTTAGGATCAAGGTTGATAGCTTGATTGTATTGTGCGATCGCTTCTTCTGCTTTGCCTTGATCGTCGAGAGTATTTCCCAAAGCAATATAAGCTTGGACAAATTTTGGTTCTAGTTTAATAGCTTTCCGAAAAGCCGCCTCTGCTGCTTTTAAATTTCCTTGTGTTTGGAGATTGATTCCTTGCTTGTAGTTAGCAACTGCATTTTTATTCTGAGGAAGTGCTGCTTGATCTAAGTTTGGAATTTTTGATAAAACAACGCCAACATCTTTACCAAAGGCACTATTTCCATTACTCAAACACAAGCAGATAATAGCTGCTACCAGTAGATTCTTGTTTTTCAGCATTTTTATTACCTTACCTGCCCGGTTTACATATAATGTTCAGTTCGGCTAATTGCCATCATAAAAACACCCCAGCCCCTCTTTGCTTGATCTAAGGGAAGCAAAAGCGTAGCTTTGGCGGGACTCTAGCAGGAATTATAAGTGATTAACCTAACTTGATACAAGTCTACTCTCATATAAATATCTATTTATATGAGAGTAGACATTTCCAGAAATTAATTATGCGTTATCCATAACCCTTGTAGAGACGTAGCAGCGATACGTCTCTACATTTTATAAAGGGACTTGCAAAAAATTAATTATCCCAAATTATTTGTAGATTTGTGGAGACGCAACACCTTGTCTCGGGCTATAGGCTATTTATTAACTGGAAATCTCTAATAAACAAAGATTTTTTATGATTAAAAAATTGTTTTTTAAATAATTGAAGACGCTTTTCTTTCCATAAGTTTAAAAATGGCTGCAATTAATTTTTCGGGGTTAAGAGGTTTGGGTAAATGCATCTGAAACCCAGCTTTTAATGCTTTTTCTTGGTCATTATTTCTTGCAAATGCTGTCAAGGCTATTGCTGGGATTCGTCCACCTTGTTCTGGTGCCCAGGTTCGCACTTCATTTATTAACATATAGCCATCCATATCGGGCATACTAATATCGCTGACTAACACATCTGGCTTTACCTCTGCTAAGGTTTGTAATGCTTCTAAAGCAGAAGATACCGCCATGACAAAAGCCCCATCTTGCTCTAATACAAAAGCAATAAAATCTCTCGAATCAGCATCATCATCGACAACTAAAACCCGGATACCAGCGAGGGGTAAGGAGCTAGAAGCTAACAATACAGGGTATTTTTGTTTATCCGTCAGCCTTAAGCTTTCATTTGGCAGAAGCGGTAAGCTAACAGTAAATGTTGCCCCTTTACCCTCACCGTGGCTTTCTGCTTGGACAATGCCGCCATGCATTTCAATGATATTACGCACAATTGCCAATCCCAGCCCTAATCCACCAAAATTTCTTGTAGAGGTGCTATCTGCTTGGCGGAAGTAATCAAACACGAATGGCAAAAAGTCAGCCCTAATTCCCTTACCTGTATCGCTAACGATTATTTGAGCATAGCCATCAGCTTGCTCTAGCCGCACTTCTACCTTTCCCCCCTTGGGTGTAAATTTGATAGCGTTAGAAACGAGATTCCAGACGACTTGCTGCAAACGAGTTGAGTCACCCATAACTTGTCCCATATTCGGTGCAAATGTTGTATTCACCTCAATCAACTTTGTTTCTGCCGCTAAACGCATTGTCTGTAGCGCAAACAATATCGTAGATTCTAGGTTAATCTTCGTAATATTCAGCGTCAGTTTGCCTTGTAAAATTCTGGAGATATCTAGCAAGTCCTCAATGAGTTGAACCTGTAAATTGGCATTCCGCTCGATTGTAGCTAGTGCTTCAGATGTCTTATTTTGGTCTAATCTGCGGGTTTGCAACAACTTTGACCAGCCGAGAATTGCGTTTAGTGGAGTGCGTAGTTCGTGAGAGAGGACGGCTAAAAATTCATCTTTAATTCGATTGGCTGTTTCTGCTTTTGCTCGTGCTACTTGTTCTAATTCCAGCAGGTGCGCCCGTTCTTCAAGTATTTGTTTTTGTTCGTGGATATCTGTACATGTTCCAAACCACTTCACTACAAAACCTTGCTCGTCTTTAAGTGGTAAACCTCGCGCTAGCTGCCAACGATAGGAGCCATCAGCAGCTCGTTTAAAGCGATATTCATTATTATATATAGTGCTATTTTTTACAGCATCAGACCACACCTTATCAGCTCTTTGGACATCATCTGGATGCAATGCTGCTAACCAACCAGAACCCAAGGACTGCTCTAATGTTAACCCAGTGTATTGGCACCAATTTTGATTAAAATAATCACATTCACCCTTAGCATTAGTTGTCCATACAAGTTGAGGAATTGCCTCAGCCAAGTAACGGTAGCGTTCTTCGCTTTGTCGGAGAATTTCTAAGATGCGTTGGCGTTCAAGGATTTCTAGTTGTAATTGCTCGTTAGTTTTGGTAATTTCATCGGTGCGAACAGCAACCATTTCTTCCAGATGATTCTGGTATTTTCGTAGTTCCTCCTCTACCCCTGAGCGTTTGGCTATTTGTGTTTGAAGTTCTTGATTTGCTTGTTCTAATTGAGCAGGGCTAGGAAGTGCCAGTGCTTGTGGAACTAAAGGCACAAGTTCTAATGCTGTAATTACAGATATTGTTGCAGTTACGGCTTTGATAAACCCCGACACCCAATAGGTTGGATGCCAAAGTGTCCAAATCTCCATTAAATGAGTAGTGCCGCAAGCTACGATAAATCCACTAAACAGGAGAAAAATCCAATCAAAGGGCAAATCTTGTCGCTTGCGGACAAAGTAGAAGAGTGTAGTTGGAATCGAATAATAAGCTAGTGCGATGAATGCGTCAGATAATATGTGTAACCAAACTAAATTCGTTTGCCATAGATAGCAATGTCCATGTGGAATAAATGATTCTGATGTAAAAAAGTTAGTCCACAATTGTGATATCACGTCTGACATAAATACTCAATTTTTTTAATCGATAAAATCTACTAACATCCTGTCTGAAGATAGGAATAAGATAATGACAAAGGGAACCGCATACTCTTACGAAGAAGCAAGCTAAGTGCAGCATCTTGTAGAGAAGGACGTATATTTATACGGATAAGCAAGCTACGCGTAGCGTTTCCTAGAGAAGAGGGCAAAGGTAAGAGAGTTGGAAAGGGTTTTTGCATCAGTACCGTGAACTTTTGAAAAATTGGGATGCTTCCTTCGATTGTAATTGTAAAAACTATGAAGTGAGTTGTAAAACTTGTGTAAATAGCGGATATTCAAGACAGTTGAGTTAAGTATTCATTTCTTTTCTTTCTTTGCAGTTCGTTAAAAAAAGTTGATTTTGATAATGAGTTGCTCCCTTACCTCTGGAACATTACCGAACCTTATTTTATATTTTCTTCGCTTGCTTTGCGTCTTCGCGGTTTTTAAATAGATACTCTTTGGGTGGGAAGAAAGTACGCTAATTGCGCCAGATATCGGTAAATTTCAAAATAAAAACCATTCTCACCATAATGATGGGAATGGTAAAAAATTAGGAGATAGAATAGGAAAAATTAATCTCACCAATTCTCATTAAACTTAAGATTCACTTGACTTAGCACTCATTTTATCTACCAGTTGAGTGATTTTTTTAGCTTTTTCAGTTTGGCGCTGTTTTTGTAATAAATCTTTAGCTTGTATCAAGTTAGTTTTAGCTTCTTCTTCTCGCTTTTGCTGCATGAGAATATTCGCCAGACGCAAGTAGGCATCAGGATTTTTCGGACTGCGGCGAATTACTTCCCGAAATAATTCTGTTGCTTCTTCTACTTGTCCTTGCTGGTTTAAAACATCTCCCAAAAACAAACGCACGACATCATTAGTAGAGTTGATAGAAATCACTTTGCGAAAGGCTGCTTCTGCACCTTGGTAATCTTTTGCTTGGGCAAGATTGATTCCTTTTTGAAACAAATTTGAGGTAATCAAAGTTTTCCAAGCGAAATAGCCAAGAATTGACAGACTGAGAACAACTACAAGAGCAGCGATAATAGAACTCGTGGGAAAGGTTTCTAGCATTTTCTAAGCCAAAAGACAGGCGATAGGAAAAATCAGATATTCTATAAAAAAGAGTTTCCAGATAAATTGGTAGAATTGAGCGATCGCACTTTTATCTTGTAAGTCTACCGTCAAACTCCGCAACCACAGCCAAGCCAATAGCCCCAAATGAGCAATTACTAGGAATATAGCGTTAACTGAGGCGACGTGTAGCACCCCAACCAGAATTATTCCCAGATAGCAGGCAGTTATTACCCAAAGAGCTAGATTGAACACAGCTTGCGAACCGAGTTTGATGGTGAAAGTAGTAATATTGTAGAGGCGATCGCCTTCCATATCGGGGATATCTTTAAAGATGGCGATCGCAAAGGTAAACACCAAAATAAATAACGTCAGCACCCACACCACAGGCGGAATTGTTTGGCTTTGTTGCAACGCCCAACTGTAATGCAGATACAGCCCTAAGTTAACAATCGTACCGCGCACCGAAAAAATACACAGCGCCGCCCAAACAGGAAACTGTTTTAAGCGAATTGGCGGTAAAGAATAAGCAGTACCAATGGCCAAACTAATCGCCACCATCCCCAATAAGAATGGGCCAGTTAGCCACGCCACAACTAGCGCCAAAATTCCCATAGAAGCAACAATTAATTGCCCTGTTTGCTGAGAAAACTCACCGGATGCTAGGGGTAAATGAGGCTTATTAATCTTGTCAATTTCCACATCTTCTAATTGATTTAGCCCGACAATGTAGACATTGCCACACAGACAAGCAATCCAGGCGCCCAACACAGGGAGTAGGGAATACGTTGTAGAGACGCGATGAATCGCGTCTGTATTCCTCGCGTCCCCACTAACGGCAACAGCAATTAAATATAAACCCAAAACACTTAGACTTGTACCAATAATCGTGTGAGGGCGAGAGAATTTCCAGAAAGCGTATAACCACTGGAAATATGATTGAACAGGTTTGCGTGGCAAAGGTGTGTTTTGAGAACTTTGGCTCATGAGTAGCTTAAATACAATATTCTGGCTGGTTGTTAATCATTGTCACAGAATTTGGTCATTAGACTTCTTGCATGAATCAAAGTAGATTAAGTAAAAATTTTGAGATTAGTTTGTAGTGAAGACTTTAGTCCTCACTACAAACCTTAATTACTTATTCCCGCACAATAACCCAAACCGAACTAACCCACGCTCATAACCGCGACGCATCAACCCCAGCGATAATGCCCCTTGAATGGTAGTCCAACCGGCATTGAGTAAGCCCCAAAGCGCTTGGGGAGTGAACGCCGAATCAATGACTACATTCCAAAAGGGGGCAACGGCGGTTGACCAATCGGCGGTGCGAATATTGTTTAATGGAAGTTGACGGGCTATGCTTTCATACTCTGGTAAAGAAATCACATAAGGCAAACAATACACCCGATAAATATCCTGCAAATGCTTTTCCTCATCCGGCGTCAGTGGTAACTTATCAATCGGTCGATGACACCAAGTCACCATAATTAATTTGCCACCAGGTTTCAACACCCGGTAGCACTCCTGGAGAAATTTAGTTTTATCTGGCATGTGTTCACCACTTTCCAGCGACCAAACCAAATCAAAAGAATTATCAGCAAAGGGCATTGCTTGAGCATTGGCGACCTGAAACTGAGTTCTCAGAATCAAATTTGCCTCCGCAGCACGTTCCGTTGCTCTGGCAGCTTGCACAGGACTCAAAGTAATCCCTGTAGCCTTAGCATGAAACTTTTCAGCCAGGTATAAAGAACTGCCGCCAATGCCACAACCCACATCGAGAATATTTTCTGCTGCTTGTACCCCTGCCCAATTGAGCAGTTCTTCGATTAAATGAATTTGAGCTTGACGACGGTCTTTTTTCTCACTACCATCAGCGCCATAATAGCCGTGGTGCATATGTTCGCCCCAAATCTGTTCCCACAGACCAGAGGAAGCATCGTAAAATTGCTGAATTTGCTCGTAAAGTGTTGCGCTCATGAAAAAAGCTGTGTTAAGACAAAGCCGAATAAAAAAAACATACACATTAGGCTACCATGTGTGTTTTTAATTAAAATAGGGTCTTTTGGTTTGTAGGGATAATAAACTCCGCTTTCTCTTCTCTGGAGAAATTTACTGATTTTCCCTTAGTAAGCTGCCTTTGCTCTCCTAGGCATACTGGATGTTTCCGAGATGCCTGGCATGATTGAGTTTTTGAATTTGAAATTTTCAATTAATTATGACTGTTGCTCGCACAATTTGTTTGGGTTTTCTAGCTGTCATCACTGTAGGCACTATTCTGTTGATGATGCC
>NZ_JACJSI010000211.1 GCF_014698065.1 Nostoc flagelliforme FACHB-838 | reverse complement strand
CTCGTTGGGGATCTGGTGGCTATGCTTTTTTTCTTCTGGTAACTATAAACAAGATTAATTATTCGCTTGTTCGTATTGTTTCCGCGAACTACTTCTTTTTGTCCAAAGTCCAAAATATTACCAAGCCGTTAACAGTGAACCACTCACCGCAGTCATTACAAATAACCAATTAGCGCCCACACCGTTTGAATCAGCTAGGAGTTATGTAGACAGGATTCAGTCTGATGAATACTTCCAGGCAATTAACCACCAACTCGCTGACCGAAAGTTCATGGAACAGCGATTAGAAAGGGCAGAGCAACGGGCGAGGGCCAGTGAGAAGGAACGACAACGGCTAGAAGAAATTGTGTGATCGCTGGAATTGAAAACCCAACAACTGCGCGACTTGCCCTTAGAGGATGTCGCCTGGGAGTTGGGGCTACACCATGAGGAAAAAAAATGGAAGGGTCACGGACACATCATTAATATAGATGGGCCCAAATTCTATGACTTTGCTCCCGAACACTCCAAAGGCTCAGGCGGTGCGATTGATTTGGTAATGCACGTTAATCAGTGCAATTTTCGGCAGGCGGTTGTCTGGTTAGATGAGCGATTCGGGTCAGCTGGCGTAGAACGTGCAGCGATCGCTCACGTTAAGAACAGAGCGGCTGACATTATCTAGACTGAACCACGTTCCCAATTCGCCCCACCTGTTGAAGATAAAAGCAATTGGACTGCCGTTGAACATTACCTCAATCAATTTCGGGGCATTCCCTCTGATTGTGTGCAAATGCTTCATAACCAGGGGCTAGTTTACGCTGATCAGCAACAAAATGCTGTGTTCGTCATGCGAAATCTTGATGGTCAACGTAACGGTGCATTCCTAAGAGGAACTAGGGGAGAGAACAACACTTTTAAGGGATACGAGAAAGGAACCAAACGCCGCTCTTGCTGGTTTTACTTCCATTTGGGGGGTAAAGCTAATGATTTTACCTCAACAGCGATTCTATGTAAGTCCCCCATCGATGCTATTTCAAGAGCCATGCTGGAATATCTTATCAGGGGCGATGTCCCACCCGAAAGAACAGTTTATATGGCTATTGATGACATCAAGAGCTTACCACTTGAGCGATTGCAGAAAGTTCCTAATATACTGGTGGCGTTTGGTAACGATAAAAGCACTGATGCGGTGGCACAGCGTGTATTAGAACTAATGCCACAGTCCCAAATCAAAAAATCTCAGGCACATGATTGGAATCAGCAGCTACTTGATTATGGGCAGCAGTTGAGGCAACAGCAGCAACAGCAACGCCAGCAGGATGATGAATTGAGTCTTTAATTAAAAGCCTTTTTGTAGTGCTGATGTAGTTTTTCTAGCCGTGAAAAACACATTGAAACAATGCTATAGCAACTGCTACGGTGATACCTATTACTAGGAAACCAGGTCACTACCTACCATGAGGCTGAAAGGCACTAAAGCTAAAGTCCGTATGCTGCTTTATAGGGCTCCTTTACGGCTGGTTCTGATTCTTCCCTTTGTTTTACAGATTGTGATCGCCGTTAGTATTACCGGGTGGCTTTCTTACCGAAATGGAGAGCAGGCAGTCAACGATCTTGCAGCCCAACTTAGAGGTGAAGTGGTTGCTCGAATTCGTCAGCATTTAGACACTGAGCTTGCCACCCCCCACCTGATCAACCGTACTAATTTAGAACTCATCCGCACTGGTGAACTGAAAACAGATGATTTTGCCGCTTTAGGAACCCATTTTTGGCATCAGCTTCAAACGTTTAAATCGACTAATACGGTCTTCTTTGGTAATCCTCAAGGGAGGTTCATCGCAGCGCAACGGCTAGACGATAATTCACTTATTTTTATTAAAAGAGAATTGCCTCCTGCTGAGGCTAAAGTTTATAACGCAAGCACACAGGGGAAGCTAGCAGCATTTAAATCAGTGATTTCAAATTTTATTGACGTGCGAAAGCGCCCTTGGTACAAGGCTGCGAGCATCAGAAGAACTCCAACGTGGGGAAATATTTTTGCACTCCAAATCAGACCAAGCATTGATCTACCTGCCAGTACTCCAGTACTCAACAGTAACAGAGATTTGCAGGGTGTTATAGGTAATAATTTGGCATTGGGAACCATTAGTGAGTTTCTTTACAGCCTCAAGGTTGGGCAATCTGGACAGACGTTTATTCTAGAGCGAAATGGTGAATTAGTAGCTAGCTCTACTGCACCGCAACCTTTTTTAATTGGGAAAGATGGTAAAACCAAGCGGATGACAGTAGCAACGAGCAATAATGCCGTGCTTCAGACAGCAACTGATTATCTTCTCAAACAATTCAGTAATCTAAAGGGGATTAATACAACAAAGCAGCTTCGGTTTTTGATAGACCGCAAACCGTATTTTATTGAAGTTTTTCCTTATCAAGATCAGTGGGGACTTGATTGGCTCATCGTTGTTGTTGTGCCAGAATCCGATTTTATGGGACAGATTCACGCCAATACACGCACCACTATTGTGTTGTGCATCGGCGCGTTGGTGATCGCCACCTACTTCGGTATAATGACCACCCGTTGGCTGACTCGCCCCCTGTTGCAGCTCAATTATGCGGCAAAGGAAATTGCCCAGGGGAACTTTCAGCAAACGATCACTGCTGATCGCATCCGTGAAGTTAAAGAGCTGGCAAGCTCATTTAACCAGATGACGTTACAGCTACAGAAATCTTTCACGCAGATGAGATCACTAAACCAGGCACTACTAGAAAGTGAAAGCCGCGTGAAGCAATTTCTAGAAGCATTACCTGTAGGTGTTGCAGTCCATAACCAGGCTGGACATTTGACTTACGTAAATCGCATTGGGCAAAGGCTGCTTAACATTAATCAACTTCCCAATACCGAAAAGTGGAATCTCATCGATACGTTTCAACAATATCGAGCTGGCACATCGCAGCCTTATCCGCTTGAAGACCTGCCAGCGATGCGGGCGCTTAGGGGTGAAACGGTTCAAACAGAAGATATTGAAATTCATCGAGACAATCGGGTGATCTCCTTAGAGGTATGGGCAACGCCGATCTTTGATGAGCAGGAACAAATCGCTTATGCAATCGCCGCTTTTCAAGACATCAGCAATCGCAAACAAACAGAAGCACAGCTGATCTACAATGCGCTACACGATGCTTTGACCGATTTACCTAATCGCAATTTGTTGATGGAAAGGCTGGAACTCACAATCAATCGAGCCAAGCGTGTGGATGGGTACCATTTTGCCGTTCTGTTTATGGATTTAGATCGCTTCAAAGTAATTAATGATAGTTTAGGACATCTAGTAGGTGATCGTCTGCTGATTAGCTTTGCCCACAAGCTCCAGGAGAGCATTCGCTCTACCGACCTGGCAGCGCGTCTGGGAGGTGATGAATTTGTCCTTGTGCTGGAAGAAATTAAAGGCATTCAAGAGGCAGTTAAAACGGCTGAACGTATTTTCGCTGAACTGCAATCTCCTTTGGTGCTAGAAGAGCATGAGGTCTTTATAACCACCAGCATTGGCATTGTTTGGGGTACGAAAGATTACGAGCAAGTCTCTGACCTAATTCGCGATGCCGATATTGCGATGTATCGAGCTAAAGCCCAAGGCAGAGCCAGATATGAAATTTTTAATGCACAAATGCATACCCAAGCGATGAAGCGGCTGCATCTAGAAAACGACCTCCGCAAAGCCCTGGAACGTCAAGAATTTCTTGTTTACTATCAGCCGATCATAATGTTAAACAATGGGCAACTAGTAGGATTTGAGGCATTAATTCGCTGGCAGCACCCAACGCGAGGACTCGTTGCTCCTGGAGAATTTCTGACGGTGGCTGAAGAAACAGGGCTAATTGTCTCCATAGATAGTTGGATGCTCCATACAGCCTGTCAACAGCTTGCAGCGTGGCAAAGAGCGTTTAGCAATACCGCTTTGAAGATCAGCGTTAATCTCTCAGCCAGAGATTTTTTGGGAATTCATCTTCTGGATGAAGTGGAACAAGCTCTGGTGAAAGCAGGCTTAAATAGCAGTTGCCTAACCCTAGAAATCACTGAAAGTATGTTGCTCGACAATGTGGAGGACACGATTAAGCTGGTCGCCAGCTTAAGAGAGCGAGGTGTTCAAATCAGCATTGATGACTTTGGTACGGGATATTCTTCGTTAAGCTACCTTCACCGTTTGCCCATTGACTTTTTGAAAATTGATCACTCTTTTGTGAGCAATATGCAGGTAAGCGACAAGAACTATAAAATCGTTTCAACGATTGTAACGTTAAGCAACCAGTTAGGGTTAGAAGTGATTGCCGAAGGGATCGAAACGTTACAACAAATCGAACAATTGCAGCGCCTCGGCTGTAAATTCGGACAGGGTTATTTCTTGTCTAGACCTTTACCGCCGCAGGCAGCCGAAGCTTTGCTCATGAGAAACACCTTTCTCTAATGGGGGTATGAGAATCATTAGAACAGAAAATCTATACCATAACTGAATAAATGAATGAATGAACTAATCATAGTAGCCTCCCAAAAAATCTTTTTTGTAGTCTTTATGTAGCAATTTAGTAGTATTTCTCAATGGCTGTGACTAAAAAATCAGTTTTGACTCAAAAAACTTTCTGCCAATTATGGCGTACTGTGCGTCAGGAAATGATATTAATTTTTGGCTGGAGCATAATATCACTACGACATTTAAAAATGCAGAAATTCTGGCATTTTCCATTGATTTGCCATTACTGTGCCATACCCATGCCAAAATTGAGCCAGTTTTAAACCTAATTCTCAATAGTGATAATTAGTTGAGAAATGAATTTTCACTCCTTCCATTCATTTGCCATTGAGATGCCATAATGGGAGTCAATTTTTGATAATACATAAAGAAGCCAAAATTAAGCCATTGAGGTAAGTTTTTAGTTCGTATACGAAGTTTTTTTCGACGAACTCTCTAACGTTTACCAATTTGTGGCAGTCAAAAAGAATGACGATATGTGGCAGTCAAGAAAAAGATGAAATTGATAATGAGCATTTAAGTTATTTTGAGTATTTTAACTGATTGACAAAATACGCTTTATCTTAACCTCTCACCGATGCTTCCTCCCTCATCTGTAGAATAAAACTGTTGGGCATAAAAACGGGCATAGCGTCCTTCCTTAGCCAGGAGGGAGGTGTGAGTACCAGCTTCAACCAACTGTCCTTGTTCTAGTACGAGAATGCAGTCAGCCCTACGAACGCTGCTCAAGCGATGGGCGATAATAAACACGGTACGGTTTTGCATCACTCGCTCGATCGCTTCTTGAACTAGTGCTTCTGACTCCGAATCTAAGGCAGAAGTAGCTTCATCCAGGATGAGAATTCGAGGATCGTTGACAATCGCTCTGGCGATCGCTAATCTTTGGCGTTGTCCTCCCGATAGGTTAACTCCACGTTCGCCTACCCAAGTATGATAACCCTGGGAAAACTGGGTGATAAAGGAGTGAGCGTTGGCAATCTTTGCTGCTGACTCAATCGCTGCTAAATCTAATTTTTCCTGACCGTAACCGATATTTTGGGCGATTGTTCCCGAAAAAAGGGTAACATCTTGGGGAACAATGCCAATTTGACGGCGCAGGCTAGTGAGTGTAACGTCGCGGATATCAATATTATCAACCAGAATGTGACCCCTCTGAGGGTCATAAAAGCGAAGTAAAAGGTTAATTAATGTCGATTTGCCCGCACCAGAAGAACCAACCAAGGCAATGACATCACCAGGAGAAGCGTCTAGGCAAAGATCCTTGAGTACTGGCTGGTCGGGATTGTAGGCGAAATCGACGTGACGATACTCTACCTTGCCCATAACTCGTGGCATTTCCTTTGCATTGGATTTTTCGCTGAGGCTAGGCTGCTTCGCCATCAGTTCAAAGATGCGTTCGACGGAAGCTTCGGTCTGTTTGTACTCGTTGTAATTGCTAATCATCATGTCGATTGGCTGAATCAGTAAAGCCACAGCAGCTAAGAAACTGATAAACCCTTGAGATGTCAGCTGATTCTGAGAAATCTGCCATCCTCCCAATAAAAATAGCAGCATAATACTAACTGCTTCCAAAAAACCGACAACAGGAAACTGAATGGATTTGAGTTGTTGAGTGCGATACTGAGCCTGACGATTGGATTCTGCTTCCTGATTGAATCGCTTCACTTCATACTCTTGTGCCGCAAAAGCCTGAACCACACGAATACCGCCAAATACTTCAGTTAGCAGTGCTGACAAATTGGAAACCTGATTTTGACTCTGGCGAGATAGCACGAGTAATCGCTGACCAAATCCTCCGATCAACCAAGCCATCAAGGGAGCCAAAATCAAACCTGTAAGCGTGAGCGGCCAATTCAGGTAGAGCATGTAAAGCGGAATCACAATTAACTGCAAGAGATTGGAAAGAAACTGATGGGATAACTTGTCAACAATCTCCCCTACCCGGTCGATATCTTCAGTTAGGCGATAAGTGAGGTCTCCCGTCTGTGTGGTTTCAAAGTAATCCAATCCGAGTTTGTGCAGGTGAGCGTAAACTTGCTTACGCAAGTTTAAAACCATTTCCAGAGCAGCAGCTATCATAAAGACATTCTGCCCGTATTGACAAAACCCTCGAACCAAAAATACTAAAGTGGCTAGTCCGAGCCAGTAGGCAATCTGGGTAACATTTCCCTGACCAAGAAACAAAGCGACCTTACCTGCTAAATAGGGTATTGCTAGGGTGAGCAACACAAACCCTAAAATACAAGCCAACCCCCGAACTAACCGCGGCCATTGGGGCCAGAGATAAGGCAACAGTTGCCAGTAGCTAGAGCGGACTTTCATAGTTCAATTCTGTATGCTTATATTGTGCTAGCGCTGCAAAGTATCCCTTCCATGATTTATCCAACAATCTCAAAACTTGTTGTGCAACCTTGGCAGATAAACTTTTGTACTCTTGAGGCTGTATTAACTTGTCCATCTGATTGGAAGATGGCACACTATGACCATAAATAAATGATTACCAAATGCAATAATTAGCAACTTTGCACAAGTTTTAGCAGCATAAGACATAACATCTTTTTGCCCCCATACTAGATGTTTTTTTTTTAATAACTCGCTGTAGTAACTGCATTCTGTTATCCTTACCTTCATTATTGAAATTTGGCAGTAGCAGTAATTTCTACTAAGTTTCTCCTAAATAGGTTAGCAGAAGGCGGGCAATTCTCTCAGATGCACCGGGCAAGCCAAATCGCTCACGGCCATTTACTTTGCACTTAGCGAGGTAGTCTGAATCTTGTAAAGTCTCGACTACTCGTCGAGCTGCTTGCTTGAGAATCTCAGGAGTTGCTGGCTTGGTGCCGATGGTTTGGGCATTTGTGCCCAACAGCCGTGTTTGCGCTTCTGCAAATTGATAGGTAAATTGAGGGCCCTCTCCGGGAATCTGGATGATAGGTTTCCCGATCGCTACAGCTAGCTCCACTGCCAACCCTGCCATACCAATGACGAGAGTAGAGTAACATAGGATGTCGCTGAAAGCATCTGAATAACATCTCACTTCCACAATTGGTGATTCGTCAGGAGAATTTCCTGGAGGAGAATAAGTGAGTATGCCTTCAGTTAGTTGCCAACCTTGACCTTTGGCGATGTCGTCTAGTTGCTTCATCAAATCCGGTATCAAGGCTGCACGAAACTGTAATCCTGACTCAGGCATTATCTTGGCGATTTCTACCACTAGTTGCAACTGCAAACAAAAATTTCGCGCGGCTTCAGGCATCCGTGATCCTGGTAGGAGAGCGATCGCTCTCTCGTCCGGTTTCAGGTGCAAGTCTTTGCCAGTAGGGACGAGCCAATCTAAAGCCGGAATGCCAGCCAACTGAGCTTTAGTTAAACCTTGCCGTTGGAGATCATAAGCTGTATAGGATTCTTTGGTGAAAACTGCCAGACATCTGGAAGAATTAAGGTCATGCCACAGAAGCGGATTGAGCCGTAACCGCCCTTCGTAGAGGGCAGAAAGACAAGAGATAAAGGAGACGAAGGGGCGCTTTGTTAAGTAAGCAAATGTCTGGGAGACAAAATCTCCAGTAGCCATAATCAAATCGCAGTCGGGAGCATACTGCAACACTGCTTGTAATTGTCGCCACGTTAACCCAATCAATCCCGATTGAAAATCTTTGAGCAAATAGAGGCGCTTCATATAAAAGAATCCTCCAGAGGGCATCGTTTGGGTCGGACCAATAATAGGAATGTTCAAGTTGCGGTAAGCTTTACCTTCCCCCACAATCGGCATTGCTGCCATCTCCAGAGAAGGACACAATTGGCGCAGGGTCTGAATAACATAAGAGGTATGGTTGTCCTCTCCGTGGCCGTTACTGATAAATAAGATTCGCTTAGAGGGCATCTTGGGATTTGGATAGGTCTAAAATGCTTGGTGAGATTTTTACCTACATTGGCTGAGTAGGCCAAAGAATAAAAAGAACTGAGGTAGTGTCGCAGAACGGAATAAAGGATTTTTAGTAATTGGAGACTGGATTTAAAGCTACCGTAAGCCGTTGATTGACCTCTTTCAACCCGTAAAAAATAGACTACTTTTTTATAGCACTATGCGTCGTGCCTTATTACAGGTAGATTATCGGGACTTAAACAAAACAAAAAAGTCTCACAGATACCATCCGTGAGAGGTTCAGGTAATTGCACTTTTGTCAATAAGATAGCCTAACCGCACCAAAAGCTGAATTGACGCTCCCACTAGCTCTTTTACTGTTGGCGATTTGCGATCGCCTGTAGTCTGTTTTGGCCAGAGCGTGATGGCGTAACCGTCTGATGGAAGCGATCGCCAAAAAAAAACACCCTACTGTACCCAATCACAGTAGAGCGTCCCTTCATGACACGTATTAACCTAAAGGAGATATACTCCAAAAGATAATTTACAGTTTATTTTTATACATCAGTGTAAGTACCACCTGCCAAAATTGCACAACCAAAGGAAGAGATTGGCTGGCTTGCCAAAACCGATGCCCAGGTGTGGGGGAGCAAAACGACCTTAGCAGCTGTAGAAAAAATCCGCAGGTCTTATCAGGCAATCTGTTTATATAACGATACTGTGGCGACTGGAGAGGGCGATCGCCTAGCAATTACTAACCAAGCACTCAGGGATTTATCAGGCTGTAACGGTTTGCTGGTACGCGATTGGATTGAGCAGCACAAAGATGGAGTGATTAGCCATAACGCGAAATTCGGTATGGAGAACAAGAAAGACCCCAGTAACCCTGCCAGCTATGCCAACAAGGGTAAGGACACAGATAAAATTCTGTTGCTGATAAATGAAGAATTTCTAAGTGGGGAAGGCTTTAAGGCAGGGAGAAACTAATCGGCGTAAGGAGTAGGCGATCGCTTTGGGAGAAATAGGTTTGGGAAATCGTAGTTTCTATAACCTATACCCATTTACATGAACTATAACCCTATACTTGCTGGATATGCACCCGCAGTTATATAACCCATTCCAAAGCCTTCCATACAATCTAAAAGGTTAGAAAATGTCTAACATTCATCGCGTCATATTACATTCCTACATCACCGTTACACACGGTTGTAGGTTTTTCTTTAATCTCCCCAACCCGTTACACCGTCCCAACCTTCAGAGTTTACTTATGAGAATCTCGCTTATAAGAAATCATCTTTTCATGAGTAAATAAACTATAACCTCACACTTGCTGGATATCCACCCGCAGTTATAAAACCCATTCCAAATCCTTCCATACAATCTAAAAGGTTAAAGAATGTTAAGCATTCGCAAACTCCTTTCCTACATCGTCTTTATGCACGGTTGTAGGTTTTTTTCAATCTCCCAACCCGTTACACCGTCCCAATCTTCCGAGTTTACTTATGAGAATTTGGCTTACCAGAACACCAGTTCTCATAAGTAATCTACTGATCGCGCCTTTCTTTAGTTGCACAGCCCAAATTAGCTGCAACCCTTATGCAGTAGGATTATTGGGTGTCAAATAATATATCTGCTTGACTGTCATAAAATCCTTAGAAAGTAAGTTTTTTATAGCACTGGTAAGCAAACAGCAGTACGCTGAGAACCAATTCAAGTCTAGCCTTGGGTGTGAGAGATTTAATACCGTCAACGCCTGCGGTTTTCTTGCCTTGGTTATCCTGGGTTACTTTGCGGACAGATATAGCCTTGGCTGACCAAGACCTCATCAGTGTTTTTTGGAGTCGGCG
>NZ_JACJSI010000210.1 GCF_014698065.1 Nostoc flagelliforme FACHB-838 | reverse complement strand
CTTTTAGCACAGGCATTGCCGCTTGTTTTACCGAAGTTTTAGCTTGCAGATAAAGGAATTGCGTTATTCCATCAGCGTCTTCCCCATCCTCGACTTGGGCCCATAGAGAACAAACTAAATCGAGTGATTCAAAATTGCCGAGATTGAATTTTCTGGAATAGCTAACAGATACAGTTGTGAATTTCATTTTGGTTATCAATTTTCTTCATTAGTATCAACCATTTCAATGCTGAGTCTTTGGCATAAATTCTCAGCTTTTACACCGATAATTCCTGGCTCTATTTCGGTAGATAATTCCTCGATAATTGAATGAAATCCAGGGTCTTGATCATTGATTTCAACCTCAATCAAACCTGCATTATTCGATATAACAGTTGCCCAGCTTGGGCTTTGCTTGAGGAATACTGGTTGCATAGAGTTTCATACTTCTAATTCCTGATTAAACTTGACCTCAACGATTTCTTCCACGCACCCCATTGCCTCACCCAAATAGTGCAAAACATCGGCTAAATGAGTTGCTGCTTCTGGGTCAATCTTTTTATCAGCAATCAACAAGAGCCAGTTTTCATCTTGGGTAATCGCCTGAATATTTACGTAGCACGAGTTGAACTGCTTCAGTATTTCTATCGGTTCCATTGGTTTATCCGATGAGTTGCACTGTTCTATTCCGATAAACTGATAATTTAGTTTTGCTCCTAGTGATACAGGTGGGACTTCCTCCCCACCCGTTTCTTTACGCTGCAACTAAATCTTTCGCTTGTGGACGTATCTCTTTAACCGCTCCCACTCGTCACTCGTTAACGCATCAAATTCTTTATCCAGTAACTCTTCTTGCGTAGGCAGTTGTTCTGATGCCGTTGTTGATACTCTTGCCACATTCAGGAAATCGTCTAGTCGAAGTGCTGCATCAACCGACTCGGCGTATCGAAAAGAATCCACTCCGTTAGACCAGTGGGTAATATGCTGAAATATCACCCCAATCATCGAATGACTCTTATAGACCCGATAATTTCTGTGGCAAGCGCCGTCAACATACACAAGTTTGTATCCAAGGATTTCCATAACCTCTGCATTGGGGTCGGTTGGAGGCAACAGTATCTTGTCAAGAGACTCTTTCAACTGAGTTTGTTCAAGAGAAAGTGGGCTAATCATATTTCGTATGCCATGATTTGAATTGTCATAAATCCTGTTGTAAGGCGATTGCATTTCTCTTAGAGAAGTAACCGCCCTTTCTCACTTCTAGGACTAAGGATTCCTTACACCTTTGCATTCGCATCTGTAGCAGGTAGGAGAATTTCCTTCTGACAGCCACCTACTTGAAGTAAGAGGTTACTTGCTGCACTTTATGTCATGATTATGTTTACTCGAGACTAAGTCTTTTTGGCGATTGCAATTCTTTTGGTGTGCAATCGCCCTTTCTCACTTGCAGCAACTAAGCCGCTATTGTCGCTCTGACTCCCAACGATGCAATCACTTGTTCAGCACTAGCAGCCACACGATTGAGTCCGTACTGTCTGGGTCTTGCGTACCAACCCTCTTCATCCCAACCAACGAAGCCAACTAACTTGCCCTGGCGATAGACTTTCGTACTAAATACTAGATAGTCAATCTCACCGTGGTACAAACCGAAAACAGTGCAAGCTTCTTTCAACTCGGACTCCAAGCGCTGATTCCGTTCTCTCGGTGTTTCTGGTAGAGTCGCTTTTACCTCTGCAACTCTTGTAGCGAACCAGTTGCGATCAAAGGGTAGCCGTCCACCACCGACTAACTGCACCCATACTGTGATTCCGCCTTCGATCCAGATGGTACGCACTGTTTCGGGTTCCACTTCGATAATCTCGCCAATGATGCGACGGTCACGAGATGTCAGAGGGTCTTGGGTTGGGGCTACAACTTCGGCTTGAGTTTCGAGGTGGATGTCAAGTTCAGCTTGGGCTGTGGCTTGCTCGTCACGAGAAGAAGTGGGAATTGCTTGCTGTGTATGTGTTATGTAGGTCATAATATTGATCTCCATTCAGTTGGATAAAAAGCGATCGCACAGTTTGCGAGACTTGGGGCGGTCGTCTTTTTGCTTTCTAGATATAATCTAGCAAATAATCTAGATTTAGTCAAGATAAAAATCTAGATTGTTAAGTTGCCTTAAAATAAGGCTTGCAGAGATTATTCTGGATCAAGAGTATATTGTTGATAAAGACCAACAGAAAAATATGCCTGCAAACAAAAAGCCTGAGACGCAAGGACGAATTGCCCAGCTAGGTATCAAAATAGATGCCGAGTTATACGAGAAGTACAAAACAAAATTGAAAGAAGATGGTATATCGATTACGGAAGATATCGAAAACCACATGAGGAATTATATAGGCGAGATGATTGTCCACAGCAATGTAGTGGATATAGTCAAGCTAGTTGAGGATGTAGAAGTCTTGAAGAAAGTTTTGGGGGAGTTACAACCGGGCTGGCAAGAGAGAATGAGCAACTTAAAAGTCAGTTAAAAGCCATGTCATCTCAAATCGACAATTTGGTTCAAATAATGAAAACTTCACCCCCTCTTGACAGGGGGTGAAGCATTTTTAACGTATGCCATTTTATTCTAGAAACTTTTCTTGATTTAAAGCTAGCTCGGTGTTAGATTTTAAGTAGCCACATATTTAGTGGCTGCTTAATTTTTTAGGCAATCACACGAATGCGAATAACATTTGCTCACACACTTGCTCTCCGCACTTGAAACGCGAGGTCAACAAGACAAGCATTTGCTTGCCTTCTTATCAGTAGACCGTAAAATGCCATGCTGACATTAGAAGCCGAACAAACATTAGCACTCGACTATACCAAATTAAACAACGGTATCCAAGATACCTTTGCCGCCATTGATCGTTTCGAGTGGCAAGCAATAGATGAACTGCGCCTTATGCGAGACAAAGGCTATTACTTTGATGGTGGACATGAGAGCTTTGAAGACTATTGCAAGAACGAGTTAACCAAACACGGAGGATATCGCCGGGTCAGAGATTTGCTGTCTGCAAAGAAAGTAGTTGATACGCTGCCTAACGATTTAAAGGCGCATATTACCAAGCCTTCCCAAACTCGCCCCCTACTTCGTTTGGTTAAAACTCCCGATAAGTTACACGAAGCTGTTGCGATCGCAGCGAAAGAAAAACCCTTCCCCACTGCCGCCGATTTTGCTTTTGCAGTACAGAAGGTTGTTCCAAAAAATACGTCAACCACTAGAACTAATAGCACAAAACAAGAAAAAGTCAAAACGCAATTGTGTAATTCTGTCACTGTTTCTTCCCTTTGACATCCTCGTTATGGGGAATCGGGAGTGATTGAGGCAGACGCTGCAAATCGCTGGCAGCAGATTGTGACTTTTCCTGATGGTGAAAGGCTTTTGGTCAACAATGCTGATTTGGATGCCCCAAGCGTTCCATTCCCCAGAGAGCAAACCTATCCACCAGAATACACAGAAGCGATCGCTGCACTCAAAGAACAGCACCAGCAAGAATTAGAGCGCTTACAGCAGGAGTTGAGAATCGGCCTACAGTCAGAAGCTACAGCCAGAGCCGAAGAACAAGTACAAGAACAACTCTTGACCTTGCAAAACCTGTACAAGCAGCAGAGGGAGCAGAATATCCAGTTACAGCAGCGTTTGGATGAGATGGAGGGGTTACGAAAACTGGAGATTGAAAATCAACAACTCAAGCAGCGTATTCAGGATTTGGAAAACGCTGTAGAGCAACGTCCTTCTCTACGAGACGCTGCGCGAACGCAACAGTGGGGAAATACCATGACCCAGCAGGCGACTAAAGCGTTGAAGAAGCAGGTGAAACAAGCCCTAGAGAAAACTATTGACCTGCGATCGCTAGCTGTTGAGCCACCCAAGGAGAATGCCCAGGAATGTCTGCGACTCATGGGCATGGCGTTGAAGAATCTCGCCAGTGCCATGAACAATACCCAAGCGTTGGAAGCTGCGGCGATCATTCTGGGGAGTGAGCCGACACCAATTGCGATCGCTTACCGAGCCGAACAATTGTCAATGTTGCCCCAAGCGGTTAGTGAGATTAGGGCGGTGCTTGCAAAACCTGGGTGTACTTGGCAAGAATTTTGGAATGTTGCTCAAGAGTACGAACTGATTAAATCAGACTATTGGGCAGAATTGACCACCCAAGAGACTGATTTAATTACTACTCTCCAAAAAGCATCTTCTCAACCAGACACCATTGGCTTTGGTTCTATCGTTGCTCACGCTGACCCATACCGTACTTTGTATGTCGAGAGGGGTGAAGTCGTAGAGGATTTAGGCGAAGAGTTGGTGGTTGCCTGGGATTGTTGGAAGGAGCAATCGAAAAAGGCTGATAGGTATTTTCGAGACGAATTGCGATTTTGGAAGGGCGAGAAGCAGTAAATAAAGACTCGCTTTGAGAATAGCCGAGAAACTTAAACGCGGCATTGCAACCATGCCGTTCATATTGTCATGCAAATTTAGGAGGAAATATGACTACAGCGTTAAAAGCAATCAAAGGTGGGAACAAACAGCGAAGTGATCGTAAACAAGCTTCAGAAGATAAATCGATTAGACCACATTGCAAAGTATCGATTGAGGATATCAACTGGGTTCGTCAGCAACCTCCATCTGTGCAGCAGCTTTGGTTAGATAGCGTGGCGGCTGAACAATTTGGTGGTTCTGCCCATAAACTCGATACTAACCTCACCTACAAATCTCTGCAAAAAGCAGGGGCGGCGTTAACTGCCCAAGGACTGTTCCAGTTTGAGGAAGTGTTTGGTCGCTTGCCCTCTGCCTTGCTCAAAATGCATCATTGATTCCACTTGCGGATACTCAATGGCATTCACCATTGTTGAAACTGATAATTCAACAGTACTGATGATATGATTGGCTCCAGCGATACGTAACGGTTCAGCAAAATCGGGGTGGCGCATCCGACTTAAAATATGGGTGACACCGTAGTGTTTTGCAAGAGTCACCATTGCCAAGTTTAAGGCATCACTTCTCAGAACAGCTGCCAAAGAGTCGGCTTTGCGAATCCCAGCTTCTAACAATACTTCTGTACTCACAGCACTGCCTTCAAAAGCCATCGCGCCTACTTGTTCGCGGGCATAGCGGCAAGCGATAGGGTCAATGACCTAGCAAAATCAGAAGCAGGTGTAGTGTGTGGCGTATTAGTAAACGTTGGCTGCAAGGGCTGGGATTAGAGTTTTGGTTGCCTCTACCACTGGTAGCGATCGTGTTTTGGCTTGGCTGTAGTTTCATCGCTGCTCAAGAGTTAAGGCAACCCTACTCCACCGAGAAAAAACTTCAGTCAGATACTCAGCTTGAAGCACGGGTATCAGTCAATGTATTGCTCATTAACGCCGCCGTCAACCGAACCAAGAGAATTACTCAAGTAGAAGTGGAAACAGCAGACCCCATCCTGAAGCGATTGGAATTAGAACTTCCAACAATAGAATTCAGCCAAATAGAAGCGACAATTGCCCAACAACTAGGGCTACCCCGTCAGGATGTGAGGAAGTTAGTGCGCTATGAGGTTGTGGACTAATATTAACGATATATTCAGGCTAATAAAGTACACAGGAAATTAACTATAGTTGAAAAAGTTATAAAAGCTGATTATATAAACTTTCTGACCTCCTGATTTTTATTTTCAATACGTTCTGCCTTGGTTTTCAATGTTTGATTCATGGCTTCAAACCCTTGGCGAACGTCAATATTTAATCGACGAGCTAGCAGAGGTACTAGTAAACCCTGGAAAGATTCTTGCTGAATGAAGCGAACGCGTAGGCGTAGCCCGTCGTAGACATCGCTTGCTAGCGGTTCAATGATAAAACTATGTTCAACGTCAAATAACCCTGGGATCAAAAAGTGCCATAACCAGCGCAGTTTCCGATTAGGTTCTACCGTAATCACCGTAGGTCGAAAGGTCGCAATATCTCTACCCGGAGGCTGAAAGTGAACAGTTAGCTGTGCCCCTTCACTCAGCAAACCACTAATTTGACGAATAAACAGATTCCAATGTGGAAAACTGGCAAAATCAGTAAGTAAGTTCCAGACTTGCTTATCAGATGCCTGAATTTCAATTTCAGTGTAGATTTTCATGGGTATGAGTTGATATAAAAACCAGAATTAAAACGGTTATTCCTGCTAAAAACAACTCCATGTATTCTATTCCTAGCAATCGACTAACCCAAAAATTACGGGTGAAGGCAGGCAGATAAAGCAGGGGAACTATGGTAAGAAAAGAACTAAATTTTCCTACCATAAAATAAATCCTACAAAGCTTCTTTGATGAACTACGAGTAAACTAAATTTTTTCTTGTAAAACATGATGAATACTATTTGTAAAAAACTCACGTTTGAACAGAAAAATCTGGTGGTTGCTAGACAGTTGTGAAGAAACTACCGACCAAGCACAATCAAATCTGCTCCCCAACTCCGGGCTAAATCACAGATGTTAGTCCCAGGATCTCCTGTTTGATAACTGGATTCTGCCATAATGCTCTGTGTTTTCGCTTGCAGATAGTACAACTGGAGTAAACTTTGCCTTGTTATATTTCTATTTCCAGGTCTACTAGATTTACAGTGACTTGACTAAAAGTTGCTAGGTCAATGCTGTGACAAATCATTAACTGAGCAGCATCTCTTTGGGCTAACTCTAGCACTTTTGCAAACACTGTTGCAGTAGCCGATGAATCATCGACCGCTATTAAAATCTCCTTATACCAATTTAATGTGAAGTTACATATTTCTTGATCCCCCTAAATCCCCCGATAAATTGGGGGACTTTGATATGATAGATGTTTTTCCGGTTCCCCCCTTGTTAAGGGGAGCCAGCGCGGTCTTGGGGGTTTCCCCCATGAGCGACTGGCGTGGGCTAGGGGGGATCGAATTATATGCAGCTTCATAAAAAATTAGTATTAAAGCTCATCTCCAACTCCAATAATCAATTACTTCATTCCAGAAATGTTGTCTTTTAGCTTGAGGGACAAATGTGATTTAAAAGTGAAATTAGTAGGATAAACGATTTATTCACTTTTCGTTCACATTTATCAGTAATCCTGGGAAAGAAGCAGAGAAACGAAACTAACTCAACTGACACTTAAAAGGAATATCCGACCTAATACGGTTCATGGTCACACTAGAAAACTACAGTTTTTTACTATTTAGAGATTAATAAAGCTTCGTTTTAAACTTACTGATTTTTATAGGAGATGTTGTGATGAATTTCAGCCCCGTTAAAAATGCAACCGGCATCATTTCTACCCATCATGCTGCAACACAGGTGCTTGATGAACTCAGAGCAATTGACTTTCCTATGCAGAAAATTTCTATGTTCACTTTAGACTCTGAAGACAAAAAGTTGCACGAGGAAAATAAAACAGATAAACATCCCATAACTCCTATCGAAGGTGCTAAAGCAGGCGCAATTACAGGAGGAACAACCGGGGGCTTCCTGGCACTAACAGCCGGACTTGGCGTATTAATTATTCCCGGTTTTGGCCCAGCATTAGCGGTTGAATCTGTGGTGGGTACACTGCTAGCGGGTGGAGTGAGTGCGATTTTCGGCAGTGTTTATGGTGCATTTCAAGGTTGGTTTGCTCCCGAAAGGCAAGCTAGACTCTGTGAGGCAAGCATCTGTCAAGAAGAATTTTTAGTGAAGGTAGAGGGAACAGCAGATGAAATCTGGCAAGGGGAATCGATTCTCAGTTGTTGGGGTGTACGGGAATGGCATATTTATGAACTTAGCAAAAGATTCCCGTAATAACACCAATTTCAAAAAAGAAAGATACAGATTCAAACAGAGAAACCCAGATTAAATCTGTTAATTACTAATTATTTTTTGGAGACTGAGATGACAATAGCTGGTTTTACCAACTTGAATAACTTAACCGCATTTCTTTGCTTTCTAGCTAAAAGTAATTAGTTTACCGAAAAAGATTAGGTAACAAATAGGTCGCCCCAGTATATAAAAGGTAAAAGGCAAAACCGAAAAACAAGGTATTCAAAACGGTGGCTACATAGCCTAAGCACATTAATATACCGTCAGATTCAATAGTTGCAACCGCCAAGAGTAACATTCCCACAGCAGGAATAGGATTGGTAGCAGGAGGATATGGCGACATTAGTAATATTGCTAACCAGGTGAGACATATTCCATTGAACCGCCAAGTTAATGGATTTTCGGCAACCTTCTGAAAACGCGGACGGGAGATTTTTTCTAAGACTTTGGTGACACGTTGTAAATTTTTCAACAGTGTTTGAGCAAACCAATTAGGGAATTTAAGGCTGGCAATTTTTTTTGGCAGCCACGGTGTACGCCTCCCCAAAGCCATCTGTCCTGACATCAACAAGCAAGCTATACCAAGAGGAGTGCTTAATCCCGGTGGCGTAGGTATCAAAAATGGTAACACCAACAATGCAATCACTAAGTTAAAACCCCGTTCTGAGGTTTCTAAAATCACGTCACCCAGAGTCAGAGGTTTTTCAGCTAAATGTTGCAATAATGACTTTATATCTTGAGAAAATTTTAGGGTCATAAAGCTTCAGGTAATGGGTATTGATCAAATAATTCATCAAACTTTACTGTAATCCAGACCCGTACTTTTGTGTCTGCATATTTTGGCATCAGTATTTTAGTGATTTTCTGGTAGTAATATTAGCCGCATTTATGATTAAGCAATACTATGTTTACGGAAGTTTAAACTCATACATTAGTTGTAAGTGAATCAAATAAGACAGAAAAATAAGTAAAAAACTAGAGAATTTAAATCATAAGCTGATGCGCGTCTAAAGTATATAAACACTCTTGATGGTCATTAACTGTTGACGGCTTTTCGGTTAATAGTCATCAGGTAAATGTACTAATTTTATGCGTAACAGCTTAGAGCAGATAAACTGAAGCTTATTCCTCAGGCCCTAGAAACTTATTGCTGCCGCCAATTGGTCAGAGACTATGAACTTCTGCCGGAAACATCCGAGACGTTTATTTACCTTGCTATGATTCGCATCATGGTACGGCGACTGGCATAAAATTTGACCCCTAAAAACTTTTTAAACACCCTCTTAGACGTTGCTGGACTTCTAGCACGGTTAGTTGATGTAATAGCTCACCTTCATAACGATGTAAGTGTATTACTTTTTTGCCATCGAATAATAATTTGAGCAAGGTTAGACATCGCCAAAGCTAAATTTCTTTCAAAGTCAGCCGCGGCCAAGTGGTTTGCCGTATCTGTTATACCACGCAATTCAATATAAGATTTTTGGTTGAAAAGACTCGCTCTTGCCCCTCCCGCGCCTTCCCATGCAACTGCAATGCAATCAGTTGATTGAGCCAATTCCTGACTTCTTTCAACTGTAATAATATCTTCATCACCACTAGCGACTGCCCCAAAATGCAATTGAAAATTTAACTGCTGTTTAGTTAGGTTTTGTAAAATTTTAATGACTTGGAGATCGCTAGCAAAGCGAGGTAAGGGACGGCTGACAAACTTAAGGTTATAATCATGCTCAACAATTTCAGTTGCTGCCACAACATCGCCAACTGCTAATGAACTTGATAACGCCCCCGCTGCACCAGCACACATCAGTAGCTCAACGTGCGGTAACTCAGAGAGCAAGTATTGTGCTTGTATGCCGAATTGAGTTTTGCCATGTCCCCCTTGGGCAATGAATAAGTCAAAGTCACTAAACTCCAAAACCTCTAAATTACCTAAATATAGCTTTTGTGCTTTTAGCCCTGCTTGTTTTAATTCTTGAACAAGAAAACAAAGTTCTTCCTTTAGGGGTGTAACAATTACCATCTTCATTGTCAACCTAAATTTTACTTGTATTTAGCCCTTTTATGTTAGTGGTTTCCAAAAAAATAATCGTAGCAAAACACTGAAATTTTTAGCTAATTAATCTTTGAGCTTTTGTTTCGGAGTTATTTTAGGGGAAGACAAAATAGCTTCTAACAGCTACAGGGTAAACCCGAATTTCTCCTCCCTTGGAGGTCGCGTCGCCTCAGATTGCCGAAAACGTGTCAGAGAAAGAGAGAGACTTGCCTACGGCAACTCTATTTCTGAGGAAAACCCACTTATTGCTGTTTCTACACTTGATCAACTTGCCATTGCTCAAGTTTCCTCTAAGAATACTATTCTTTGGCACTTGAATTTAAGATAATCACCTCAATAATTACTAGATGTTAATGCAATCTTTACAGCTTTTTAACTTCTGCTTATACAAACAAAGCTATATTG
>NZ_JACJSI010000021.1 GCF_014698065.1 Nostoc flagelliforme FACHB-838 | reverse complement strand
ACCTCAGCCAGTCTTCCAGAACGAGAAGGAGCGAAAAAAGTTCTCAACCGAGTTCACAATACAGGCAGTCAGGTAAAACGTTTAAATCTTATTTGGATGGACGGCGGATACCGTGGTGAAGAATTTATGCGTTGGGTGATGGATATGTTTCGCTGGATTGTGGAAATTGTGCTTCGACCATTGGAAAAGAAAGGTTTTGTCCATTTACCAAAGCGCTGGGTTGTTGAGCGAACTTTTGGTTGGCTTAACTGGTGTCGACGTTTAAGTAAAGATTATGAACGACTACCAGAAACCTCTGAGACTTTTATTTACATTGCGATGATCCGGATTATGGTCAGGCGACTGGCATAATTTTTAACTCGCTTCGACTTTTAAAACATCCTCTTAGTAGTCTTAGCAGGTCGGCTTGAACTATCTCTCAATAATATTCCTTTAAGCTGGACTATAGCTATTGGCTTCTCAGCTTTAATTTTAGCAATCTTGTTTATTTCTCACCGCCTATTTTTACCCTTACCTGAATCAGATAACAAACAACAGCTAAAGCCTACAGAAAAGATCCCCTTTTGGTCTATCATTAACTCATATTTTGCTCAAGATAAAATTATAAATATTTTAGCATTTATCTTGCTCTACAGACTTGGCGAAGCAATGCTTGTCAAGATAGCTTCTTTATTTTTATTGGACAAACCAGAAGTAGGTGGTTTAGGGCTATCAACATCAGATGTCGGATTAGTCTACGGGACATTTGGGGTAATATCCTTAATCTGTGGAGGAATTTTAGGAGGCTTGCTAATTTCTAGATATGGATTAAAAAAATGTTTATTCCCTATGGCTTTAGCATTGAATTTACCTGATATTTTTTACGTATATATGGCTTATACTAAGCCTTCACTAACATTAGTGTATCCCTTGGTTTCCTTGGAGCAATTTGGCTATGGTTTTGGATTTACAGCTTTTAGTGTTTATTTAATGTATATTTGCCAAGGTGAATATAAAACTTCTCATTTTGCCATATCTACTGGCATTATGGCTTTAGGAATGATGTTACCCGGATTAGTTAGCGGTTATTTACAGAAAGAACTTGGCTATCCACTATTTTTTGTCTTGGTTTGTTTGCTGACCATTCCTGGGATGATTGCTCTATTTTTTATTCCTTTGAAAGAAGAACTGAAGTATCAAATTAATTAAGATTATTGCAATCCATGAGTTACGTTTTAGGAATAGATGGCGGCGGTAGCAAGACTGTTTGTATCTTGATGGATGATTTGCATCTAGTGCTAGGTCGTGCTGAAGCAGGCCCATCTAATTATCAGAGTATAGGTATCGAAGCCACTCTACAATCTATTCAATCTGCAATTAAAAATGCGGTTGAGGCAGCAATAATTACAAATACTGTGAATATTGATGCGATATGTTTGGGTTTAGCAGGTGTAGGTCGTGCAACAGATATCGAAGTAGTGAAAGGTTTAGTTAAAGAGTTACAGAATAATAAATTGCCTATTACTTGGGCATTACAACCAGCCAATATTGTAATTTGTAACGATGCTTTAATTGCTTTAGTTGGTGGAATTGGTCAGCCTGTAGGAATTGTGGTTGCAGCTGGTACTGGTTCGATAGTTTTCGGTCTAAATCATGAAGGACATACTAAGCGAGTCGGCGGCTGGGGGTATATTTTAGGAGATGAAGGTAGCGCTTATAAAATTGCGATCGCAGGCATGAATGCAGCATTAAAATCTTATGATGGACGGGAAATATCAACAAGTTTGATAGAGGGCTTCAAACAGCATCTCGATTTGGAAAGTATAGAAGATTTAATAGAAGTAGTATATCGCCGAGAATGGGGAGTTAAACAGATAGCAGCTTTAGCATCAGTTGTAGATTTTGCAGCAGCGTCAGGTGATATAGTAGCGAATATCATAATTGATGATGCTGTAAAAGAGTTAGTAAAAGCTACATCTACAATAATAGATGCGATTTTTAGTGCTGACTCAGTTTTAGAAGTAGTCACAACAGGAACTGTATGGCGGGGTAGATGCAAGATCCATGAAAGATTTGCAGCGTCTCTTGTTAAGAAGTTTCCTAATGTAAAGGTGATTTTTCCGAGGTATGAACCTGCTTACGGTGCTGGGTTATTAGCGTTGCAGACAACTCAAAATTGACGCGAAGAAAGCAATAATAGAAGTTTTCACTTTGCGAATATGCGCCCCAAGAAAGTTACTATTTCAGACCAAGCTGCGGTGGTAGCACTAGAATCATAACGATAACCGTCGTCGCGCATGAAAGTATGTTCTGCTTCATACAAGAAAACTTGGTGAGGTATGTTAGCATTCTCAATTGCTTTGATTATGGTTTGGCGATCGCTATCTGGTATATGAGGGTCAAGAGTACCGAACACCATAAGCATCTCGCCTTTGATTTCACTTACTCTCTGGATTGTATCGGCTACCTCTTTACCCAGTTTACCACTGGGAATACCAGTAGGGTAACAGCAGACACAAGTCCGAATTTCGCTTTGAAATGCTGCGCGGAAAGCTAAATGTCCACCAATACAAAAGCCGAGAGTGCCTATTTTATTTGGAGAAACCGCACTCTCTGTTTTCAGAAATTCAATCACACCAAGGCAGTCGGCATCATAATCAGCTACGGAGGTTCGACGCGCATCGTCATTACCCCGCATCCGTCCCAGATCGTCTGGCTCAATTACTAAACCAATTGGCTCAATTCGGTGAAAAATTTCTGGGGCTGCTACTACATAGCCGTATCCTGCTAAGTAGTTAGCTAAACGAATTATTGGATCACCTAACTGATAAATATCACTGTAAAAGACAATACCAGGGTATTTTCCTGCTGCTTTGGGAGCCGCAACATAAACACGCATTAAACTGCCATCTACTCTTAATTCAACATTGCGCTTAGTGATTTGCACTTTTTTGTCTCCGTGTTCCGCTTGCTGTCATTAGCTTCTACACTATAGCGCCGCAGCATCCGGTTACTTTCAACCCACAATTTGACGTTTTGATTGCGAGCTTGATGTGCTTTCTCTGCTTCCACAAACTACTACTTATTTTGATGATTGTGATTTTTTGAAACCTGCTTAATTTTATTGCTTGATTTTGGGGGTTGTTTTTCGTCTTCTTTACACTCCTGAACGCTTACCTTTATTTAGATAAAAAAGTACAAAATCAAAACCTTGTTAATTCAGTTCTACAATTAAACCTTGATCTTTCAAGCTAAGTTTGAGAACTGCCAATTTTCCGGTAGGATAGCTCCCATACCCTTCAATGTAGCTACACCCCATAACACTATAAACCTCAGCTATGACAACTTTCCCAATCCCTGCTCAAGAATCTTCTGTTAGCTGGTATATCTTGCTGCAACAATTAATAGATGGACAATCATTATCTCGTACTCAATCTGCTGAATTGATGCAAGGATGGCTCAGTGAAGCCGTTCCTCCAGAGTTATCAGGGGCTATTTTAACAGCGCTAAACTTTAAAGGCATTTCTGCCGACGAGTTGACCGGTATGGCTGAAGTTTTACAGTCTCAATCAAAAATGGGGGCTGGAGAAAAATTGACTCAATCGCCAATCTCCTTAATTGACACCTGTGGTACTGGTGGAGATGGATCATCAACTTTTAATATTTCTACGGCAGTTGCTTTTGTTGCTGCTGCATCTGGCGTATCGGTGGCCAAGCACGGCAATCGTTCTGCATCAAGTCTCACAGGAAGTGCAGATGTCTTGGAAGCGTTGGGAGTCAACTTAAGTGCTTCTAGCGAAAAAGTGCAAGCAGCAATACAAGAAGTTGGGATCACCTTCTTGTTTGCCCCTGGTTGGCATCCAGCACTCAAGGCTGTTGCCCAATTACGGCGAACTTTGAAGGTACGAACAGTGTTTAATCTGCTGGGGCCGTTGGTAAACCCATTGCGTCCAACTGGGCAAGTGGTGGGCTTATTTACTCCCAAGCTTTTGGCAACTGTTGCCCAAGCTTTACAGAATTTGGGCAAGGAAAAGGCAATTGTGCTGCACGGGCGAGAAAAACTTGATGAGGCTGGATTAGGAGATTTAACTGATTTGGCAGTGTTATCAGAAGGAGAAGTGCAGTTAACTACTATTAATCCCCTAGATTTGGATTTAACGCCTGCTCCCATAGGTATGCTGCGGGGTGGGGATGTGCAAGAGAATGCGGTGATTCTCAAGGCTGTACTCCAAGGTAAGGGAACTCAGGCGCAACAGGATGCAGTCGCTTTGAATGCGTCATTGGCGCTACAAGTAGCGGGTACGATCGCCTTCCTCGATCACGCCCAAGGTATTAAAATCGCTAAGGATATTCTACAAAGTGGGGCAGCTTGGACGAAGTTGGAGCAATTAGTTGAGTTTCTGGGGAATTAATTTGCGATCGCAGCTGCGGACGAAATTCTACAACATTACGTTTGATGGTGACATCGTAATTGCCAAAAAAGTCATGTCCTAGGAGGCCAGTTTCTAGTTCCGCACCTGCGATCGCAACTGGTATTTTATTTACCATTACCCCGCCAACTGCCATCGAATTAACATAGCCCACGGGAAATTCTACAGCTCTGGAACTCGCGGTGTTTGCTTTAGCTTTTCCTACTGTCACGACTCCTAAAGCATTGGCCATCTGTTGGGTGATGATAGTCCCACTTGCTCCTGTATCCACAATCATCTCAAATTGTTGTCGGCCATTGAAGGTGACTTCCACAATTGGCGTGCCACCAATTCGCCTTTTAATTGGGGCTGTAAATACTTCCTGATCTGGAATCACCACTGCTGATGAGGGCAAAGCTGGCTCTGGTGACAACGTTTTTGTTTCTTGTGGAGGTGAGATATATTTTGGTTTGGTTGCCGTCTGGGGAACAACAACAACTACTTTTTGAGGTTCCCTAACTGGCACAGGGCGAGGATTAGCTTGCTGTTGGGCATATTTAAGTTGGCGGCGATATTCAGTTATTTTAGTTTGAGCGATCGCAAATTCTGGGCTTTGTCGCCGCACTCTTCGCATCAGCGCAATCGCATCTCGGTACTGACTCACCACCAAATTCCAGTCATCTGGAGATTGAGCTGATTGGCTGATACTCCAAGCGCCAACGGCTTTGTCTCGCCCCATCTCAAAAAGACTTGGTTCACTTTCAGACGAATCTAGCGGTTGTACTTCTGGGGTAGCTGCTGGTGTTACTGGTTCAACGGCAGGCTGAACTGATGCCAGATCCCCGATTGGCGTGGGTTGCTCGTTGCCACCAGTTGCAGTGTTCCGTTTGTCTTCACTACAGGCAACACACAAAACCGTTAGAGCGCTTGATACGAAAATTAGGGTTGCACGGGATAAAAAAGACTGAAACATAATTAATTTTAACTGCCCAAGCTTTGCCAAATCCACTCCCGCTACTTTAATTGCCTTTTAATTTTAATTAACTATCTTAAAAAGTTCCAATTGCTCAACTCATGGGATAATTAACAATCGCAGTATTGGGTACTGGGGACTAAGGGCTAGGAATTAGAGGCTGGGAAATCAAGGGAGTAGGGAGCAAAGGAGAAGATTTTGCCCCTCTGTCTCTTTCCAATGCCCAGCCCCCAATGCCCAGCCCCCAATGCCCAATCCCCAATCCCTAATCTATCACCTATGCCCCTGACTGACTCAATACCAGCTTTACTTGTCCTAGCAGATGGAACCACTTATCGCGGTTGGTCTTTTGGTGCGATGGGAACAGCGATCGGAGAAGTGGTCTTCAACACTGGCATGACCGGCTATCAAGAAGTCCTGACTGACCCTAGTTACTCTGGTCAAATAGTCATTTTTACTTATCCTGAATTGGGAAATACTGGCGTAAATCCTGAAGATGAAGAATCAGATGGGCCCCAAGTGCGGGGTGCGATCGCACGGAATATTTGTCAGCGTCCAAGTAACTGGCGATCGACACAATCTTTACCTGACTACCTCAAACAAAACCAAATACCAGGGATATACGGCATTGATACCCGCGCCCTAACCCGCAAAATTCGAATGTTCGGAGCGATGAACGGTGGCATTTCTACAACCATTCTCGATGAAGGGGAACTGCTAGAGCAGGTACTAGCGGCTCCCAACATGGCAGGATTGAATCTGGTTCGTGAAGTTACTACCGCAAAGGCTTACGAGTGGTCAGATCCCACAATTGCAGCTTGGGAATTCAACTCTGAGGCTGCGGAAAATCTTGGAAAACCCTTTACCGTTGTTGCCCTTGACTTTGGCGTTAAACGTAATATTTTGCGTCGCTTAGTAAGTTACGGTTGCCGGGTAATTGTTGTACCCGCTGATACGCCACCAGAGGAAATTCTCAAATACAATCCAGATGGTGTATTTCTTTCTAACGGGCCTGGCGACCCTGCTGCCGTCACCGAAGGGATTGCAACTGCCAAAGCACTCCTGTTAAGTCAAAAACCCATCTTCGGTATTTGTATGGGACACCAAATTTTAGGTCATGCACTAGGGGCAGAAACCTATAAACTCAAATTTGGTCATCGTGGTTTGAATCAGCCAGCAGGCTTACAACAACGGGTAGAAATTACCAGCCAAAACCATAGTTTTGCTATTGACCCAGATTCATTACCTACGGCAGATGTGGAAATCAGTCACCTGAATTTAAATGATCGCACCATTGCCGGAGTACGTCACAAATCTCTACCCGTATTCTCCGTACAGTATCACCCAGAAGCCAGCCCTGGGCCCCACGATGCTGATTACTTGTTTGAGCAATTTGTTCAATCCATGCGAACAGCACGTCAAGCCGTGGCAGAGGTGAGGTAAAAATAGGGAATGGGGAATAAGCAAGAAGCAGGGGAGCAGGGAGCAAGGAAGAAGAATTTTCCCCTCTGCCCCCCGCATCCTGCCCCTGGCCTCTTTTCAATCCCCAATCCCCTATTCCAGCAGATTGTAGACAATTTGCTCAAAAACCATCTATACTTGAGCGTTCACTTTAACTCATGAGGAGGGAATTATTGCTGAGCCACTAAATCTAACCGTTAGCCTGAGAGGCACTCGTGAAGTCCGGGATAACTGTCAGCTATTCCGCCTCACAGGTTTGTTAGATGCTTTTTCTGAGCCGACATTTCGCAAGACACTTGGCAGCAAGATTGATGAGGGCCCTAAGCACATTATTTTAGATCTCTCACAAATCGACTTTGTTGATAGCTCTGGCTTGGGTGCTCTGGTACAGCTAGCCAAGCAGGCTCAAACTGCTGAGGGCACTTTGCAAATTGTCACAAATGCCCGCGTAACTCAAACGGTCAAGCTTGTTCGCCTAGAGAAGTTTCTCTCCCTGCAAAAATCAGTTGAAGACGCTCTAGAAAACGTCAAGTAGTCTTGATAGCTCGACCTGAGAGTTCAATTTAGCTATCTAGATTCAACATCCGATAGCTTAATTTTTAAAACTTCTGGCAAAAAAAACCTCTCTCCTTGTGGGAGAGGCACAAAGCCAGTTGAACTATTATATTTAAAGTTGAGCAATAACTAAAAGATATAAACAACCAGTTCTTCGCTATGTAATAGTTGGCTAGAATATAAGTTGAACAAGAATTCAGGAATCAGAATCAAAAGCGTGGGGTATTCAGACCTAACACTATTTAGTTGAACACTAAATATGCTTTCTTTAGTGTGGGGTCAAAACTGCCGTTTACTGATCCGTCTGCCGGACTCCATTTCATGCTGATTATGACTCCTGACTCCTGAATTCTGTTTTGATAAACAATCAAATCTGAAAAATTTGTAAGAAATACAAAGCCAGCAGATTTATCTATAGGTGGACTTGGCTTAATACTGTATAGTGAATAGTTGCAGCTTACTAAGTAAGCATGGCAATGCAATCAAATAAAAGGGTGAATTTGATGTCCAAATTTTACCCCATTTTCGCCCCATACCACAAGAAGTAGGCAAAATTTGGTTTATAGGCGTTGACATCAGGGTGACTTAAAATGCCAACTATCAATCAAAAAGATGAAATTAGGAAGTAATTTTGATAGTATTGATTATGCTAAGTATACTATCATGGCATACTTCAGAAAAATCAGTCTTTGTAAAGATTGCCTGCCAAATGTAGCCCGTCAAGGAATGATTTATTTGTGAAGTCACAGGAGGAAGAGCTATTAGATGGACAAGATAAAGCTCCAAAACAGAGTTTATCTTGGAACCAAGCACTCTTGGCAACCACAGCGCCATTCCAACAGATTTCTCTCTCACAAGTGCAAAACATTTCTCCTATTGCTTTAGCATATTTGGGGGATGCAATTTATGAGTTGTATGTTAGAATTTTCTATCTGCTGCCATTGCAGCGGTCAGGAATTTACCATAGTCTGGTAGTGGAGCAGGTAAGAGCGGAAACACAAGCGCTACATTTGCGATCGCTGATTCCTCATCTCAGGGATACCGAATTAGAAATTGTCCGACGGGGTAGAAACGCCGCAACAGGACGCCCTAAGCGACTTAATCCCGAAATTTATCAACAGGCAACTAGTCTAGAAACCTTAATTGGCTACTTATATCTCACCGATTACCAGCGTCTAACCGAACTGTTGCAAATACTTCATATAGAAAAGGAGTGAAAACTCAATTTCACAGTAGACACAACACTAGATTAGGTTCGAAAAATTGAGGTAATCGGGATGATCAACCATACGCTATATCTATAAACTCAAATGCAGAATAAACCAAGAAAAGTCAAGACTTCTGGCGAAGCAAATCGTGGACAACCCGTAAAAATTAAAGGTAAACGTGTTGTTACTAATCCGACTCGTAATCCCAGGAAAGTAGATAGCAATCCTACTTCTGCTGCTAATCCGACTCGCAATCCCAAGAAAATAGACAGCAACCCCATTTCTGTTGCGAATCCAACTCGTAATCCCAGGAAAGTAGATAGCGATCCTATTTCTGTTGCGAATCCGACTCGCAATCCTAGAAAAGTAGATGGCAACACCATCTCTGTTGTTAATCCGACTCGCAATCCCAGGAAAATAGATAGCAACTCCAGCTATGGCAACTCCCGACAACGAAATAGCAACTTCTCCCAGCCGTCTGTATCTACACAACCGATAGAAGAAGATAGCGATCTCATCTACGGTCGTCACCCCGTATTGAGTGCGTTGCAAAATCAACGCAATCTCAATCGGATCTGGATTACTACCCGTTTGCGCTACGATCCCAGCTTTCACCATTTCCTCTTGCAAGCGAAGGAAAATGGCACAGTTATTGATGAGGTTGAACCCAAGCGCTTAGACCATCTTACTAACGGGGCCAATCACCAAGGTGTGGCGGCACAAACTGCTCCCTACGCCTACATGGAATTGGCGGATCTACTGGAACAAGCTAAATCTGTAACCGATCCTGTAATTGTCGTGGCTGATGGAATTACTGATCCCCACAACTTGGGAGCAATTATTCGCACTGCCGAAGCAATAGGCGCTCAAGGGTTAGTGATTCCCCAAAGAAGAGCATCTGGCATCACTTCTACTGTAATGAAAGTGGCAGCAGGCGCTTTAGAAAATTTTGCTGTAGCTAGAGTTGTCAACCTCGGCCGCGCTTTAGAAGAATTAAAAGAAGCTGGCTTTTGGATTTACGGCACTGCTGCAAGTGGAAGCGAACCTGTGCATACAGTTAATTTCACTGGCCCAATCGTTTTGGTAATCGGCTCAGAAGGTGAAGGTCTGGGTATGTTAACTCAACGCTCCTGTGATTTTTTAGTATCTATTCCTCTACAGGGTAAAACTCCCAGCCTCAATGCTTCTGTAGCAGCGGGTATGGCGCTTTATGAAGTTTATCGTCAGCGATCGCTAAATACCCTGCACCTAGAAAAATTACAAAAAATTTCTTTGAAAAAATAACAGTAACAGAGTATAAAGAAATGTAAAAGATAATAAAGCACCATATCGTTTAACACCCTGTAGCACGTTTATAAATCGGCGAAAACCATGAAAACCATTTGGCATAACCTCAAGGAACTGTTGATTAACACGTTCGAGAACATCGGCTTGGCTTGGTGGGTAGAGATTGTGACGCAGAATCCCCGTTGCACGTACTACTTCGGGCCATTTCTGAGTTCTTCTGATGCAACATTAGCAAGCAAAGGATACATAGAGGATTTGGAGCTTGAAGGAGCTACGGGAATTGTTGTAAGTGTCAAGCGTTGCAAACCTAATACTTTAACAATTGCTGACGACTTGGGGGAAAGATTTGACCGCAAAGTACAGCCTGCCTTTGGCGGTCAAATTTAAGTTAGGCCAGAGAATGAATCGGGTGGAGTGATATGGGGACGCAAAGACACAAAGACACAGATAATTCTTTTACTCACTGCGTCACCATATCTTCTCTCTCCATTTATCCTTCGTCAATAGTCAAAATTTTTTATCCATTGAACTATTGACTACTGATTACCTGCGGATGTTCTTCCAGCCAACGATCAATGTCACTGAGAACCAACTGGGGGACTTCCCAAGGAAAAAGATGGGCGGTGTTAGGATAGCACTGCCACTGAGAATTTTGTAGGTGTCGAGCAGTTTCTAAGCTGGAATTAGATGTGATGTGGCGGTCTTGCTCACCAGCAAGTACTAAGCTAGGACATTGAATTTGTTGTAAATCTAGAAGTCGGTTGTATCCCGATTGAATTGCACTATAGAGGGCGCGAGTAGCAGCAGGGGAAGTTTGTAAATAAGCTGGTACTGCTTCTTTAGCTATGTAATTGTAAGTAGTAAATGTATGTTGTTGGATTAGGTAACGGAAAAGCGATCGCTTGCCAAAAGTTTCAATATTCCATCGCCAACTCGGTTTTATATAGTTCAATAGCGCAGCAACGCCAGTATATAAATTATCTTGCCAACTAATAGGAGGATGGCTACCACGGGGTTTTGCGGCTGTCGCCACCAAAATCAGCCCAGTAATGCGTTCTGGTAAACGTAATGCTAGTTCCATTGCCAGAATGCCCCCAAGTGACCAACCCAATACTAGGCACTTTTCAATCTCTAAGCGGTCTAGCAGCGCTTCTAAATCAGTCAAATGATCATTCATGTCAAAATTGCTGTTGTAGCGACTTTTGCCGTATCCGCGTAAATCGGGGGCAAAAGTTTTATAGCGTTTTGATAAATGATTGGTGAAGACAGAAAGACTACGACCAGTACCAGGATGGCCATGTAAGCCCAGAATGGGGAATCCTTGACCTTGGATGTAGACATTAAGACGTGCAGTAGTAGTAATATTGTGGCGATCGCTCATTACTCGCCATTCTCCTGTCTAGCAAACAAATGTTCTAAAATGCTTTGATTTTCAGTTCTCAATTCTCTAATCTCAGCCTCAATTTCTTTTTGTTCTGTGAGAATCGCTTCAAAGTTAGGTAGCTGCACCAAGAAATTTACGGTTGAGTACAGTTGGGCGTAGACGCAAAGCGGCTTATTGCCAAACATCGTATCTTTATTCTCTTCAGCCCTTTGTGCTGTCCATTCTAGAATTGGCTCAATCCGCTCTAGCCTTTCTATCATAGTAGTTCCATTTTATTCTTCTAATTGTTTCCTCACTACACAGATGAGCAGCAACTAACAAGCCAAAATCAATCCCAGCAGTCACATCGCCTGTAATGCGGTCACTTCATGATTTCTAAATCTACTGTAAATTTTGTCTTAAGTGCTTTCTGTTTGTACGGAACGCATTTACTTATATGTAATTATTAAATACAGTATTTATGCTATTGAGTAAATGAGGGTGACAAAGTATTTACCAAGCCAGTCCAAAACTCAACTAAACTTTGTTCTGCCAAATACTATCTACATCAAAATCATCTAATGAACAGTGAGAGCAACAGACAAGTACAAAAAAATTATTGACAAAATTCAGAAACTTCAGCAGAGAAAGCCCCAATCTTCCAATTAAATTTATCCTAACCTCTACCAGATCGGATAATGAGGAGAAATAAGAATCACTTCTGACTTGTCACAAGATAAGTAATGTGATTGCCTTTCACTAATTTCTCAATAAACCTGATGCCCTGCAGAATATATGCTATGGTCTTGTGTCAGCACTTCCTATTGCATTAATTGCAGCCTCTAATGCGATCGCTACATGAGTCCAATGAGTCCCCCCCTGGCAATAAACCACATAAGGTTCACGCAAAGGCCCATCTGCTGATAATTCCAAGGTACTCCCTTCAATAAATGTCCCCCCAGCCATGACTACCTTACTCTCATACCCCGGCATTTCATCTGGAACAGGATCTAAGTAGGAACCTATAGGAGAATGCTGTTGTATCGCCTTACAGAAAGCAATTAGCTTTTCGGCAGAACCGAGTTTGATTGCTTGAATTACATCTCCACGGGGAGCCAAAGGTGCGGGATTCACTGGATAACCGAGTTTGTCAAATACATAACCAGTTAAATACGTCCCTTTCATCGCCTCTCCTACCATTTGCGGAGCCAGAAATAAGCCTTGGAACAGCAGACGATTTTGGTCAAAAGTAGCGCCGCCATAACTTCCGATACCGGGAGCAGTAAGGCGACAGGCCGATGCTTCCACTAAGTCGGCGCGACCGGCAACATAACCACCAGCGCTGACAATGGTTCCACCAGGATTTTTAATCAGCGATCCCGCCATTAAATCAGCACCTACGGCTGTAGGTTCCCTGGTTTCAATAAATTCGCCGTAGCAGTTATCCACAAAGCAAACGGTGTTCGGGTTTTGCTGTTTGACTAAGTGGACAATTTTTTCAATATCAGCAATTGATAAACTAGGTCGCCAAGAATAGCCACAAGAGCGCTGAATTAACACTAAACGAGTGTTTTCAGTCACATTAGTACTTAAAGCTTGCCAATCTATAGTTCCTTCTGTGGTTAGCTCCAATTGGCGGTAATTTATGCCAAACTCAATAAGAGAGCCTTGACCTTGACCACGTAAACCAATGACTTCTTCAAGCGTATCGTAGGGAGAACCGACCACTGCTAACATTTCATCTCCGGGACGGAGAACACCAAACAAAGCACAAGCGATCGCATGAGTTCCTGAAACGAACTGCACCCGCACGGCCGCAGCTTCAGCGCCCATAACTTCGGCAAAAACTTTATCTAAAGTTTCTCGTCCTAAATCATCGTGACCATAGCCACTTACCCCAGCAAAGTGGTGTGCGCCTACACGGTGATTACGAAAGGCATCCAGCACTCGTTTTAGATTATGCTTGATATTAGTGTCAATTCCAGAAAAAATTTCTAATAGTGCCTGTTCTGCTTGCAGCAGCTGCTCTAAGCTGTTCATCAGTTCCTCGTTCAAAAAAAATTAAATTATAGATATGCGGATTTTAAGATCGCGCAGACTAGGCTGGAAAATTCAAATTCAGGTTACTGCATGACAATTGCTACTTCAACCAAACCTCAAATTAACTGGGTTAATACCCTGTTCTTCATTGGACTGCACATCGGCGCTTTATTTGCTTTTGTTCCTGGTAACTTTAGCTGGACGGCAGTTGGTGTGGGTTTCTTGCTGTATTGGGTGACTGGCGGCTTAGGCGTTACTCTAGGATTTCATCGCCTTGTCACCCATCGCAGTTTTCAAACTCCCAAGTGGCTAGAGTATCTCCTGGTTTTCTTTGGGACACTCTCCTGTCAAGGAGGCCCAATTGAGTGGATCGGGACACATCGCATTCATCATCTAAACTCTGATACTGACGCTGATCCCCATGACTCTAATAAAGGCTTCTGGTGGAGCCACATGGATTGGCTGATTCATTATTGTCCCGCTCACGCTGATGTTCCTCGTTTCACCAAAGACATTGCCGAAGACCCAGTTTATCAGTTTTTAGAAAAATATTTCATTTTGATCCAGGTTGCTCTAGGCGTATTGCTTTTGCTTCTGGGTGGCTGGCCCTTTGTTATTTGGGGAATTTTTGTTCGCATTGTCTGGGTTTACCACTGCACCTGGTTGGTAAACAGCGCTACTCATAAATTTGGCTATCGGAGCTATGATTCTGGGGATCAATCCACTAATTGCTGGTGGGTAGCCGTACTAGTTTTCGGTGAAGGCTGGCATAATAACCATCATGCTTTTCAATACTCAGCTCGTCATGGGCTGGAATGGTGGGAAATCGATTTAACTTGGATGACTGTTCAATTGCTACAAGCAGTTGGTCTGGCTACTAACGTGAAGTTGGCCCCAACAAAAGTTAGTTAGGAGTTAGGGGTTAGGAGTTGAAGTTGGAGTTTGGAGTTATGATGCGTAACGTTTTTAACTCATAACTCATCACTTCTAACTCCTCACTTTTCAAAAAGCTATTTACTGGTGCGCTTGTGTCGGTTAGATTGCTATAATCCGAAGCGCTAATATTAAGAATTTTTGCGGTAAGTCACTTTTTTAGTGACTTGGTGGAGGAGTTTGTTGTTTTTTAGGTGTCCATGACTACATCAATAATTAATAGCCAGAAACTAAGTGACGAGCCTAGTAATTCCGACTTTCGGCTCAAAGATATTGTCAAAACCCTGCCACGGGAATGTTTTCAGCAGAACCGTCGCAAAGCTTGGACACAAGTACTGCTCAGTGTCTTGGCGGTTGGCTTGGGCTATTACAGCCTGATTATCACTCCTTGGTTTCTCTTGCCTCTAGCTTGGATTTTTACGGGCACCGCTTTAACAGGTTTTTTTGTAATTGGTCATGATTGTGGTCACAGGTCTTTTGCCAAACGCCGTTGGGTAAATGATTTAGTGGGGCACTTCTTCATGATGCCGTTGATTTACCCCTTTCACAGTTGGCGCATTAAGCATAATTATCACCATACTCATACCAACAAACTGGATGAGGACAACGCTTGGCATCCAATCAGACCGGAAGTGTTTGAAAATTGGGATAAAACCCGGCAGTCTGCTTTTGAGTTGTTCATGCGTAAACGCCTCTGGTGGGTAGGTTCCATTGGACATTGGGCTGTAGTGCATTTTGATTGGCGGAACTTCAAAATTAAAGACCAATCAAGTATCAAGCTTTCTGTGGCTGTAGTAGTTGTGTTTGTAGCGATCGCTTTCCCGATTCTCATCGCCACAACTGGTATCTGGGGATTTGTCAAGTTTTGGCTAGTGCCCTGGATAATTTACCATTTTTGGATGAGTACTTTTACTATTGTTCACCACACTGCCGCAGATGTTCCTTTTGCGACAGCGAACAAGTGGAACGAAGCTCTAGCACAGCTAGCTGGCACTATTCATTGCGATTATCCGCGCTGGGTAGAAATTTTGTGCCATGATATCAATGTTCATGTCCCTCATCATATTTCCACTGCGATTCCTTCTTATAATTTGCGGCTAGCTTACAGCAGCATCAAAGAAAATTGGGAGCCTTATCTGCATGATGAGTGTCAGTTTTCTTGGCCTTTAATGAAGCAGATTACAGACCAATGTCAACTATACACAACTGATGTTGGCTATAAGACTTTCAACGAACATTATACAGAGCGATGAATAGCGCTGTGATTACACTCACGCTCTTGAATCAACGAGAGCGTTTATCATGCTGTGTTTAAATAGAATCTGGCAATTGTTTACTGAATAAAATTTTAAATAAATTGCCAGAAATTATCTATCCTCTTGTGTGTTAGCGATCGCTAGTATCATGGGCATCTTAGAGGTGAGATTATCTTGTCTCAAATCAAGTTCCGATTTATATCTAAACAAAAGAATCCAGTGCCATCAAATATCATCACTTCCAATAATCCTCCTGGCTTTGAAACGTCTGAGGATACAACTAAATTACCTTTCACTCTTCAGGATTTAAAAGCTGCAATTCCTGCTGAATGTTTTCAGCCCAATGTGAAAAAATCACTTTTTTACTTTTTTCGTGATATCCTGATTATCGGTCTGCTTTATGCAGTTGCTTCTTACCTGGATTCTTGGCTTTTCTTTCCGATTTTCTGGCTAATGCAAGGAACGATGTTTTGGGCTTTGTTTGTGGTCGGGCATGACTGCGGACACCAATCTTTTTCTAAGCAGAAATGGCTTAACGATTTGATTGGACATCTTTCTCACACACCAATACTTGTTCCTTATCATGGTTGGCGGATTAGTCACAGAACTCACCACAAAAATACTGGCCATCTTGATAACGATGAAAGCTGGTATCCTGTGACAGAATCCCAATATAAGGATATGCCTTTAGCCCAAAAGATAGGCAGATATTATGTTTTTCTCTTGGCTTATCCTGTATATCTCTTTAAGCGTTCTCCTAATAAAGAAGGCTCCCACTTTTTGCCCAGCAGCTCGCTTTTCAAACCATCGGAAAAATGGGATGTCATCACTAGTACAGTACTTTTGATTGGCATGGTAGGTTTGCTAGGTTTCCTCACCTACCAATGGGGTTGGATGTGGTTGCTGAAATATTACGCTGTGCCCTACCTGGTGTTCATAGTTTGGCTAGATTTGGTGACATTCTTGCACCACACTGAGCCAGAGCTGCCCTGGTATCGTGGAGAAGATTGGACTTTCTTAAAAGGCGCAATTTCCAGTATTGACCGTGATTATGGTTTGGTTAATCATATCCATCACGATATCGGTACTCATGTTGCTCACCATATATTCCTTAACATCCCTCACTACAATTTGTTGAAGGCAACTGAGGCAATAAAACCAGTGATGGGTGAATATTTCCACAAATCGGAAGAACCAATTTGGAAGTCAGTATGGAATTCATGTATCAGCTGCCATTTTGTCCCTGATACTGGTAGTAAGGTTTACTACACATCCAACAATAAGTTAGCTAAAGACTAAGACTCAGATTCCCGACTTCTTTAAAGAAGTCGGGAATCTAATATTATCGTCAGTGCTTATTACATTAAATATTACTTAAATATCTTAGTACAACCTACGTTTTGAGGTGTGTTGGCGTAACCCGCCACAGGAATCGTACATTACATTGTTAGTGCTTCTAATTTCGCCCGTATTTGATCTGTAAGGTTATTAAAATACAGAGGTAAAATAAAATGTAGATAGATAACGTTCTCCGGTTGTTGTCCCTACCTTGAGAAAAAAATTTATTTTTTTCAAACTCTTGCTGTCTCGGTGGGTAAAGATTAACATATCTGTGGACATAGGTAATATCTTGTTCAACCCACCCTAACAAAGATGACAGACCTTGGTGCGCCTACTTTTAATTCTGTTTAATGGGAGTTAAGTTTATCTGCATCTAGTGACTTAATACCATTACTTAGTAGGTTTATAAATCAGCAGAGACTATACTATAGACAATTTACTCAAAACTTTTTCCAATTTTAAAATCAGAGGTATCAATGATTATAACTAATTTTAGCAAACAAAGAAATGAATTTAAGGAACCTAAAATACTTAAAGCTAAACCCAATTGGCAAGGGCAAAATTTGAATGATACTGCTGTCAAAGGTAAAGATACCAAGAAGATACAAGATACTGCACCTGATGGTTCGATTTTCAATAGCTTGAATCGTGGTCGAGTTGCTATTTTTATTGATGGTTTAAACCTATTTCATACAGCTTTACAGCTAGGTATAGAAATTGACTATGTGAAATTGCTTTGTCATTTAACTAACGGTTCTAGACTATTGCGTGCTTTCTTTTATACTGGTATTGATCTCAGCAATGAAAAGCAACAGGGTTTTTTATTATGGATGCGTCGTAATGGCTACCGTGTAGTGGCAAAAGAGCTTGTTTTAGCAGCAGAAAACTTCAAAAAATCAAATCTGAACGTAGAAATTGCTGTAGACATGATCACTTTAGCTCCTTATTATGACACTGCGGTTTTAGTCAGTGGAGATGGGGATTTAGCTTATGCTGTGAACGCCGTCAGCAGAATGGGGGTTCGGGTAGAAGTGGTCAGCCTGCAAACAACCACCAGTGAAAGTTTGATTGATGTTTCTGACTGCTTCATTGATCTAGATAGTATTAAAACATACATTCAAAAAGATTCTAATCTTGGCTATAGTTATCGCACGCCGTCCAATTCAAATCTTTAATAGCCTATCTCAAATCTATCAAAATCTATATTGAGCTATTGCAAGCTTATAAAAGGTTTATCGGTTATCAGATTGGGTGGGGTTTAAATCCCCATCTATAACCGTCCTAGTACCCAATCCCCAATACCATCCGCCTATTTTGCTCGACCGTATATTGAAATGGATATTCTAATAGTTGAAGATGAGCCAGAAATTGCTCATTTAATTGAACTCTCTTTAGAAAAAGAAGGATTTTTTTGTCGCACTACGCGAGATGGCATGAATGCTTTGCGGATGTTTCAGGAGCAACCACCGGATTTAATCATTTTAGATTTGATGATTCCTGGTTTAGATGGGCTGGAAGTTTGTGCCCGAATTCGCCAGAAACCAGGTGCAAAAGATCCTTATATTTTGATGCTCACGGCTAAGGGTGAGGAAATCGATCGCGTCATAGGTCTATCTACTGGTGCTGATGATTACATGGTTAAACCCTTTAGCCCCAGAGAGTTGGTAGCTAGGGTACGGGCACTATTGCGGCGTAGCCTACGCCAAGGGGGACAACATCAAGCTAATCGTACCCAACACTTTATTGTCGATGTAGACCAGCGCACTGCCAGTCGTCAGATCAATTCTCAGGAAGCTGAAGTTTTGAACTTAACTACCCTAGAATTTAACTTGCTAACTACCTTTGTCAGCAACCCTGGTCGAGTTTGGAACCGCACTCAACTAATTGATAAACTTTGGGGAGATAACTTTTTTGGCGATGAACGAGTAGTAGATACTCATGTAGCTCGGTTGCGAAAAAAGATTGAGCCTGATTCGGCAAATCCTACTTTTATTAAAACTGTTGTTGGGGTTGGCTATAAATTTGAAGATCCTCAGGTAACGTAAATGTTATGAAGATGGGGCTGAGAGAGCGCTTATTTTTCTCCCATTTAGTAGTAATGATTGTGGGGGTAGCTAGTCTGGTAAGTATCAGCAAAATCTCTTCCCCCCACTTGTTTATCTTGCATTTGGAACGATTAGAAAATCAGGGGTTCAACTTAATCAATGTTCGTACTAAATTGGTTACAGGATTTGAATTTGCTTGGCAGCGAAGCACTATTTGGTCAGTCTTAGTTGGTAGCACCGCAGCTGGAGGATTGAGTTACTGGGTGTCTAGACGGATTATGCAACGCTTGACGGAGATGGAACAAATCACCCAAAAATTTGCTGCTGGTCAGATGGATGCACGATTACCTCTGTCTGATATTCCAGAACTTAATAGACTGGGTGCTAGTTTTAATCGGATGGCAGCCAGTTTAGAAGGAGTAGAAGCGCGGCGGCGAGAAGTGATTGGAGACATGACTCATGAATTACGGACTCCATTAACAGTTGTGCGTGGTTACTTGGAAGAACTGGCTGATGGGGAAATTGAAGCGTCTCCTGAAATTTATCGGCGTTTAGCGAGAGAAACTAGGCGCTTAGAGCGGTTGGTGAACGATTTACAAGAACTATCTAAGGCAGAAGCTGGTTATTTGCCAATTAATATACAACGGGTAAATCTGCGTCCGTTGTTAGAGTCATTAGTGGAGAAATTCACCGACCAGCTGTTGGAAGATGGGCCAGTTCTGCTCTTAGAATGTCCATCTGTGCTGCCTCCTGTATTGGCAGATATTGACCGCACAGAACAGGTGTTGGTTAATTTGCTAGGTAATGCAGTGCGTTACACTAACGAAGGTTCAATTACCATTCGTGCTGGAACTGAAGGATCTCAACTCTGGATTGCGGTTATGGATACAGGTATTGGTATCGCTCCAGAAAATTTGCCCCATGTGTTTGAGCGCTTCTGGCGAGCAGATCAGTCGCGCGATCGCCATTCGGGGGGTACTGGTATTGGCTTAACTATTTCCCACCGTTTGATTGAATTACAGGGCGGCAAAATTCAGGTAGAAAGCGAGTTAGGAGTTGGCAGTACGTTTCGGTTTTTTCTGCCTTTGGCTTGAGACAAAGCCTTGAGATCCTAGGGATTGACACAAGGTAGTCACGGCTGTGTCATACCCAATTGCTAATTTGAAAGTATCCCAAATCTTGGTTTGTTGATGAATGCCGAGATTTTGGAATTGCATTGAGTATAAAATTATGTCTACTTTTGTTCTAGCTGCTTTTTTGGTTAGTTTACTCAGTCTTTCAGGGTACGCTGCGATCGCTTACCTATTTCCTCAAAATCGTTCCCAAGACTGACTAAATAATTCGTAATTCGTAGTTAAGAATTACGAATTAGTAATTAGTTAATCTCTTTTCTCAATAATTGGGGAATCTGAGAAGGGCGTTCCGCTACTGGAACTTGCGCTTCTTTTAAAGCAGCTAATTTACTTTGGGCTGTGCCAAAATTAGGATCGCGTCCAATAACTGTTGCTAAAGTCCCGGTTTGTCGCCAAGTTTTTCCTGGTGGTGCTTGTCGGCCTGCAATGTAGGCAATTACTGGTTTATCAATTGCCTCAGTAATGTACCGCGCTGCTGCTTCTTCACTACCACCACCGGGTTGACCGACTAAAACGATCGCCTCTGTAGTTTCATCCTCATCGAGAATTTGCAGCCATTGCAGAAAGGAGGAACCAACAATCGCATCACTACCAATACTGACACTAATCGACTGCCCTAAACCTGCTTTTGTTAATTCGTAGGCGATTTCGTAGGTGAGGGTGCTGCTACGACTAACGATCCCCACTGTCCCAGGGGTATAAAATTCGCTGGGTTGAGTACCTAAGAGAATTTTTCCCGGTACAATGATCCCCGGACTATTTGGCCCGATTACCAAAGTTTCACAGGCTTCGGCTTTGCGGAGTAATTGCACCATATCCAAAGGCGGCACGCCAGCAGTGATAATAATAATTTGGCGAATATGAGATGCGATCGCCTCTAATGCCGCATCTAGGACATCGTAAGGATCTACACAAATAATTGTTGTGTCAATTGCCCCAAATTGTTCTATTACTTCTTCTACTAAGTCAAATACTGGCAGTCCATGCAGTTCCTGTCCGCCACATCCAGGATTGACACCAGCTACCAAATTCGTGCCATAAGCTTGCATTTGAGCAACATGAGTGCCTGATATAAATTCACAAAAGCCTTGAATTAAGACTTTACTCTCTGGCGTTAAGTTCATAAAAAATTACCGTAAGTTTAACAACCCAGTGCCTTAGAATACTGGGCATAAAAATGACAAGTTTGCAGTGTCGTATTGATTCAATTTTTACTACTTCTTACTAACGGTCGGTTTAGCAAGACGAACTGCTGCCTCTACTGCCTCATCTAAGTTTTCTACCACAAGTAACACATCGCTGTGGGTTTTTAGCGTTGTTAAATATTTTCTAACAGCATTAAATTCAGAACCAGCAAGACGGACAACCAAAGGTGAAAAATTCAGTTCTCGCCGACTTTTACTACCATTAGAACGCACAACCTGTGATTGAAGTTCGCTACTGTCTTGCTGCACAAACTTGGCTATAACTTCAGCCACTTCCTCAGTTTGAGGAATGTTACCTAGAAAGTTAATTAGGATTACTTGAATGCTTTTATCAGCCTCCAGCATTTTCAAACCTGTCTCTAGGCGATCGCGGAAGGTAGTTGGTTTAGTATCTGTAAGGAAAGCATGACGTAGATTCAAACAAACACCTGGATTGCCACCAGCATTAGCAACTAAATCTAGAGTTGCCATGACTGAACCAGTACCATTACCTAAGATACCGATTTTTCCATGCATTTCTACACCATACCAATCGCCTAATACACCATTGATTCCAGTACTGGTATTACGGCTAATAATTTTTGCTGCCATCTCGGTAAGGTCGGGATGACGCTTGATTGACCGCTCATTGACCCTGACTTTACCATTAAGAGCCATAACTTGACCTGTAGCACTGACTGCCAAGGGATTTATTTCGACTAAATCCAAGTCTTTTTGCACAAATAACTGGTACATTTTCTGAACAACGCTGCTTACCGACTGCATCAGCGCTCCCTGTAAACCCATCTTCAAAGCCAGTCGTCGGGCATAAAATGGCGAAAATTCCTGTTCCACGACAACATGATGCATTCTTTCGCCAGCAGATTCCCAATCGATGTCTGCTTCTTTGCAACCTAAAAGTACTGGTCGGCAGACAGCAGTATCTAAAACCACCGCGAGATAAAATTCCTGGTTGGCATCATATTGAGATTCTGCCAGCACAACTTCCGGCAATTCGCCCCATATTGGTAGACTAAAGATATTTTGAGCAGCTGCGATCGCATCGATAGTTGTTTGGGCAAACCTGACTCCACCTGCTTTTGCCCTTTCTGCTCCGTGTACTTGAGATTTCAGTACAATTGGAAAACGAATTTTTAAACGTTTCAAATCCGTAGGATGGTCAATTCGTTGGGAAGGCAATACCGGAATGCCTATTTTGCTAAACCATTCTTTAACTTGATACTCTAATAAATCCATTGATACACCTTATATTGACTATTGACACTTTCCAAGTTTTTGCTGATTCCTGTCTTAATATTTTGCAGCACCTTTATTGCAGAATTTAGCTTTTGGCAGGTATAAAAATTTATTTTTTACGGATCGAATTTATCGAATTCAGCAAATGAGGTACATTAATTTCGACAGCTAACCTGTTTTTGTCAAAGCCACAACACATAATTAATCTCCTCAGTAAGTTTCCCAGCATAGAAGATAATTAGCATTTCTGTCAAAACCCTCTGACATAGCATCGTTTTCTTAACCCTTGGATAATTTGGTCACAACTGGTCTGTAACTATAATTTTTTACGTAAGTAAACAAGCATCAATAATTAAAGGTATATACTCAGGGCTGAACCCCTGATCAAGAGACAATTTAACTAATTTTACATTGTGTAACATAGTTTAATTTATTATTGCCCACCTATTTAGTATCTGCTGTAAATTTAATTGCCAGGAAACAATGCCGGGGAATAGTGAAAACCTCTATTATTCCCATTTTTTATTTTAGATTTATACCTGGAGACAGATTATTTAATTTTGCATCTAGCGCGACGAAAATGTATCGTTGCGAACAATAACTACTTTTTTAATTTTTGGTGAAAACTCAGAATTTGTGTTAGAAAGTTGGTCGTTCATATTTTTAGGCTGTGATTGGTTAAACTGTGCATTTGTATTCAAAAAACCGAGAAACTTCGTTTCATCCTCTTAAAAATAATCAAAACAATATAGAAATTCAGCGGGAAAGCTCTATGAAAGTAGCAGTCCAGCAGGAAGATTTACAGCTTTTAGGCAAAACTTTGCAGGAGCAATTACTTGTAGAAGTTTCAACGGCTGAAATCTTCGAGGTTAAGTGTGCCGTCAATAAAGACGAGCTAATGATTTTAACCCAACATGCATCAGATGTAATAGTTGACCCTCAACTAATTTTTGCAGTTATTGAGGAAGTACTTCAGTCTCTAGCACCCCCAAAAGAGCAGAGGGTGCAATGTTTCCTCAGAGTTTTTGGTGAACAACTCCCTTATGCCAAATGTTTCGTGACGTTGAAGCAGACAGGGGGATGGGGGAATGGGGGAATGGGGGGATGGGGAGCAGGGGGAGATGAGGAAGCAATATCCTACTCATCCCCCTCATCATCTTTGACATATTCTCCGTTAATCGATGAAACTGAGCAAGAGGAAGCGTTTGATCCGTTTGCAGATGTGCCGAATTTGTCGGCATCAAAGCCAGAATTTCAAGTCAAACCGATTCTACTGGGTATAGCCTTGGTGGGAACTGTAGTTTTAGGTTGTGGTGCTTACTTATTAACTCGCCCTTGTGTAATGTCTGAGTGTAAAGAAATACAAAATGCCAAGCAATTAAAAATCAAATCTCCGCAATTGATACGTCGTGCTAAGTCTGAAAAAGAATTAGTAGCTGTACAACAGAAACTTGCGGCAACTAGTGCAGCCTTGAATGTAATTCCTAGTTGGTCGCCGCGTTATCAGGTGTCTGAAGAAATAAAAGCAAGTTTGTCTGGACGGTCAGAAAAAATCAGCCAGGTGGTTAAAGCTTTGCAGACGGCATCTTTAGCGACACAAAAAGTTCAAACTCCTACGTATAGTCTAGAGGAATTACAAGCTAGACAATACTTGTGGCGACAGGCTATAGCGCCACTAGAAACTATAAGTTCCACTAGTGAACTCTATGGATTGGCGCAGGGTAAATTACTTAATTTCCGTGTCCGTTTGCATGCTGTAAATCAGCAAATATTTACGGAGGAAAAATGGCTGAAAAAATTAACAACAGCAAAAGCTGTGGCCGTTGCAGCCGAGAAACGAGAAGCTACTGCTAAATCCATAAATGACTGGCAAAAAGTGCAGTCTACTTGGCTGGTGGTGATTAATGCCTTGAATACTATTCCCCGGACTAGCGTTGCATACCAAGATGCTCAAAAGCTTTTGGTAGATTATAAACCTAAGTTTGTAGTAGCACGCGATCGCACTACTAAAGAAGGATTAGCTGTTAAAACCTATCAACAAGCCCTTAGCATTGCCAAGCAAGCCAAAGTATATGAACAGCAAAACCAATGGCAAGCAGCAGCAACATATTGGGATCAGGCTTTACAAACTGTTAAAAAAGTTCGCCAAGATAGTTTGTACTATACTCAGGCTGAGTCTCTCATCAAACCCTATTCAGCTGCGCTCAAACAAGCACAAGAAAAACTACAAGTTGTTAGTATTTTGCAACAAACCCGCGCTGATTTAGATAAAACCTGTATTAATGGAATTTGGATTTGCACCTTTAGCATTGACAACGCAGGAATTATTGTCCGATTAACGCCTGAGTATGACAAAATAAGGCAAAATAACTTGGCTAATCCTTATTCTGAGAATTCGGATACTGCCGTTGATGTTACCAATCACTTGCAAATCTTACGGGAAGCCTTAGCTGTAATTGGTGAAAATGCCAACTTGTCCCTTTTCCTTTATGACTCCCAAAGTCAGGTAATTTATACGCGGACTTTAGGCGGATAGAAAAGTTAGGAGTTAGGAGTTAGGAATTTTTGATTTTGGGCAAATCCAACGTAACGTTAGGTAGCGAAATCACTACGATCAGAAGTATCTAATAACCCTTTAATTTCTTCAATACTGAGTGGAAGTGAACGGCGATGAATCATAGCGTGGCAGTTTGGACAGACAGGACGTAAATCTTTCACAGGATCAACATTGCATTCCTCAGCTATTTTTGAAATAGGGCGTAGATGATGCACATGAATAAAACCTTCGCCGAATTGCCCAAAGACTTTGCCAAAATTGAAATCGCAAACAGAGCAACTTGAACCGTAATAATCAATAAATTTTTGTCGAGCTTTAGGCTCTCGCTTATAAGCGTTGACTGAAACTTGGCGTACCGCTCCTTCACGAAATATTTCCGATGAATCTAACTCATCAGGAAAAAACCTGGCAGTGTTTTCAGGGCTTAACTCAGCGACTTTTATTAAGTATTGTTGAGCCAGAAAGTCATAGAACTTGTTAATTTCTAATTCAGATCGATGTCCTAACTTTGCTCCAAAGCGATAACCCAAATTGTTCCACGTAAGAACTGCATTCAACATTTTATTTGCTGCCTGAAAAGCAGCTATATATTGCTGGACTTCTGGAATATTTGATAAAGCTAATGTTGGCATAACTAAGCTCTAATACATCGCTACAAAGATAACTTGATTGCATAGGTTATTGATCATTTGTATCTGGTCGCTTGAGTGCTTCCATTAGAAATGCTTGTTGGAAAATATAATTAACCGCAGCAAATAATTTATCTAAATCTTGAATCACATACAAATTTTTATTTCGAGTAAATACATTAGCAATCAACTTTCCAAATTGCCATATTTTCCCGTTAGAAACAATCCCAAAAACGTCACTAGCAAAATCATCATTAATTCGCTGGACTGCAATCATTTCAGCTAAACACTGACCCCAACCTTCTTCAAATTTGTCCTGTTTAGCTTCAACCGTTAAAAAATAAGGTTTATCAAAAACAATCGTACCTAGAGGGTTTCGCTGCGTCACCGTATAATCTGGAATACCTGATAAATCTTCATCATAAACTAATGTTTCATGACTCCAAAGTGTTAATTTACTTCGGTAATTTTTCCATACTTCTTTCAATACTGGATAGATAAGATTTTCACAAATAGCATCTTCAGAATTATCAATAACACCATCTGTAAATAGCAAATCTAATTCTTCTTTAAAAGACTGTTTAACTGGAAAATCTACTTCCAGTAGAAAATTAGACTGTACATATTTAATTTGAAATTTTTTAATTACTGCGCTAATACTTTTGTAATTACTAAATGCCATTTTAATTTACCTTTTATTAAAAACAAGGGTTTTAGCTTAAGTTGACACCAATGTACATCTGTACTAGTACAAGAGATTGATCGAATACTCAGGGATTTAGATTAACCCCTTCACCTCACCAACTGCGCGGCAGAATTAAAAAATTGACGACACAACCCTTTTGTAACTAAAACTGTTGTCAATAAGTTAGCAAAAGCCACCATGAACATAATCAAAATTTCGTAAGAGACAGCATCTAGAGGTTTCACTCCAGCTAATAACTGTCCGGTGGTAATTCCTGGGATTGCGACCATCCCTATAAGTATCATTTGATTGAGAGTGGGAATCAATGCCGCTCTGATACTATCTTTGCGGTACTGGCTAACTGCTTGCTCTGGAGTAGCACCTAAACTCAAGTGGGTTTCGATTTCGAGATGGCTGGAATTAATGGCGCTGACAAGGCGATCGCCTGCGATCGCAGCTGCATTAGTAGCATTACCTAAAACTATCCCTGCTAAGGGAATTATATACTGTGGCTCATACCATCTTTCTGGTTGAACGATCAAGAAGTTGGTGTAAAGCACTGTCAAAACGGTACTAATTAAAATTGCACCCCACACTAAAGGCAACAGATGAGGAATTTTTTGGCTGATGCGATTTCGTGCGACAATCGCCGTAATTGTCAGCATTATTGCTAATAGCGCCAAAACTGCCCAAGCATTGTCTAAAGCCAAGATGAAATCTAAAATGTATCCCAATACAAGAAGTTGTAAGATGGTTCTCCCAGTAGCAATGGCTAAATTTAGCTCTAGCCCTAATTTTTCCCAGGCAGATACACCAATGGTGATCGCCATCAATCCGATAGCAACAGCTAAATCTACGAAATCCAGTTTGATCAGATCCTGCATGGGTTTTCTATCTCCTGGTATTTTCTTTTCAAAGCAGTCTACACACTTGGAACTTTGATCCGATGTGTTGGATCTGGAGTAAAAGGGACTGGGAACTGGGGATTTGGGATTGGGTTTTCAAACGAAAAATTATGGAATTTGTTTTCACCCCTCCCAAATTTTTGAATGTTTTTCTTGTCCCCAGCGATAGCGCAGCGTTAGCGAGGCACGAGCGTCTGCACTGAGTTTCGACTGCGCTCAACTACCGTGGCTGGTGAGCGAAGTCTAATCATGTCGAAGTGTACCCAGTCCCCAATACCCCGCGGTAATTTTCCTTCCCACAATTTAAGTAAAAACCCTAATAGATGCGTATTTTGGGCGATAGTCTTTTAGTAGCTCCTCTTTGATTAACAATTCAATCAGCAAAAATTGACTGTCGAAGTGCATCCTTTGTATCTCCCGATAAAATGAGAACTCATGATCCAAAGTGTAAATCCTATCCCTGCCTTTGATATCAAGCAGCAATACACCACCATCGAAGCAGAAATAAGTGCAGCCGTCTTAGAGGTTTTGGCTTCTGGCCGCTATATTGGCGGCCCCTTAGTCCAAGGCTTTGAACAACAGTTTGCCGCTTATAATACTGTCACTGAATGTGTGGCTTGTAATTCTGGTACTGATGCGCTCTACCTGGCGTTACGAGTCTTGGACATTGGTGCAGGCGATGAAGTGATTACAACGCCTTTCACCTTTATTGCGACATCTGAAGTGATTAGCGCCGTGGGTGCAAAGCCTGTTTTCGTTGATATTGACGCGACTACGTTTAATTTGGATGTGGAGCAAGTCGCAGCAGCGATTACACCTAAAACTAAAGCGATTATCCCGGTTCATCTATTTGGACAACCCGTGGATATGACATCATTGATGGCGATCGCTCAGTCTCACAATTTGTCAATCATTGAAGATTGCGCTCAGTCTACAGGAGCAATTTGGGCTGATCAAAAAGTAGGAAGTATTGGACATATTGGTTGCTTTAGTTTCTACCCTACCAAAAATCTTGGTGGTTGCGGCGATGGCGGAGCAATAACGACTAATGACCCTGCGATCGCCACTAAACTGCGAATACTACGGGAACATGGTAGTAAAATTCGATATTTACACGAAGAAATTGGTGTAAATAGCCGCTTGGATGCTCTCCAAGCAGCTATTTTGCAGATTAAGCTACGTTATTTAGATATTTGGAATGATCGCCGACGAGATATTGCCAACTATTACTACCAGTACCTGTCTCAAATTCCGGGGATCGTCCCGCCCCAAGAATTACCTGCGGGTATTGGGGTATGGAATCAATACACTGTTCGCATATCAGGCGAAGGACGAAATGGTTCTAGCGCTAAATATCGAGATTGGGTGCGTAGTCAATTGCAAGAGCAGGGTGTAAATTCAATGATTTACTATCCCCACCCTTTACATTTGCAGCCAGTGTATCAAAGTCTGAGCTATCAGATTGGGGATTTACCAATAGCAGAGCAAGCTTGCCATGAGGTCATATCCTTGCCGATGTTCCCAGAACTGACACAACAGCAGCAAGACCAGGTGATTTATGCGTTGAAGGATTGTTTCGGGTGAGGGGAACAGGTAAGAGGGAATTTTAATGTTCACCAATCCCAACTCCCCACTGCCCATTCAAGACTAAGCGATCGCGCGGTTGTTTGCAGTTGCTAAGGCTTCTACTAAGCCACGCACAGCAGCAATCATTGCCACTTCGCTATTGAGTTGGTTGATGGCAGAACCAACACCAACACCAGCAGCACCAGATGCGATCGCTAATGGTGCGGTAACGTTAGAAATGCCTGAAGCACACAATACAGGTACTGACACTACACGAGAAATTTCAAAAGCTGCTGCCAAGGTGGGGGCAGCTTTTTCAATTAATCCTAAAGTTCCGGGGTGAACTGGCTTACTGCTAGTACCGCCTTCAGTTTGAATAATGTCTGCTCCAGCTTTCACCAGTTCTTCTGCTAACTGTACTTGTTGATCTAGTTCCAGGATGTGGGGAACGGTGACAGACAGAGTAATTTCGGGGAAAAGAGCGCGGGTTTGCTTAGTCAGTGCTAGCACTTCCAAAGCCTCAAAGCGGCGTCCTTGAGCATAGAAAGAATCGAAATTGCCGATTTCAATTAAATCAGCACCAGCTGCCACAGCTTGCACAAATTTCTCTGGTTCTACTGCTGATACACAAACTGGTAAGTTAGTCAAACTTTTAGTTAGCTGGACTAAGGCAGGATCGGCGGCGATATCGACAAAAGTAGCACCGCCAAATTCAGCAGCTTTGACAGTAGCAGCGACGCTAGCAATGTCGAAGTTATTCAAACCGCTGATCACTTTCAGAACGCGGCGGTGATTAAATGCACGTTGGAGTGTGGAATGCATCGTCATAGTTTGGCTTTTGAAGCTACGAAAATTAGGTATATTCTACCGTCCCTCTGTTGATTGGGGACTAAATCGCCTATCGCAGTTGCCAAATCTTGATAGTTTTATCTTTTTTTCGGATTAGCGATCGCTATATTGTAAAATTTTGCACTCGGAGCTTACTCTCACAATTCAGTTAGGTATAACATGTAGCACGGAGCCACACACCATAAAGTTTAGCAGTTTCCTATGTGAAAATGATTAAATTATTGTTTTCAGAAGGAAGAGATGACTGAAGAAATAATGGCAAACTTTGACGATAAAGAAATACTTGAACTCTGGGATAATAGAGCTAGAGATTGGGATATTCAAGTTAGCGACGATGGCGACAGCAATCGAATTCTGAACTCAGATCCAGTCCTATGGAGTTTCGCTGGTAATGTTGCAGGGTTGTCTGTACTCGATGCTGGTTGTGGCACAGGATATCTAGCACGCCAGCTTTGCCTTAAAGGGGCCAGTGTAACTGCTATAGATTTCTCACCTCAGATGATAGGAATTGCCCAATTTCGAGCTAGCCAAAATAATCTAAATATAGATTTTCATTTGGATTCATGCACTGAACTCAAGTCGCTTCCAGATGAGCAATTTGATATGATTATCTCGAATTATGTTCTCATGGATTTGTTTGATCTCGAAGGAGCATTAAAGGCATTCAATCGTGTGCTTAAGCCTAATGGTATTGCAATCCTTGTGTTCTCACATCCTTGCTTTCCCCAAGGCAACTCGAGGACTGTAAATGAGGATGGGACAGTTTTTTATGGTTGGACTTCTTCTTACTTTGAAAGGACACAACGCAACGATCAACCTTGGAATCATTTTACAACACCATTTATCTGGTTTCACCGTCCTCTTTCCGATTACTGGAAAGCTTTCAAGGCAGCAGGATTTTCTGTGGACGAATTTGAAGAACCAAGAATTACCCCAGAGCGATATCATCTTGCAGAAAACGACCAGAAGCTCTTAAATTGTAAAACACGCCCCTATTCGGTAGTTTTTAAACTCTTGAAGGTTAAAGGATTATATAACAACCCTATAAACTTCTAGTTCCATCCATTATCCTAGTCAAACTCTGGAGGTTACAAATCTGCAATTGGTACTTCCCATCTCAATACTTTTCGGATAAACCCAATAATCTATCTTTTGGTCTGGGGAAAGGTTAAAGGGGAAAGGGAAAGGGTTTAAATTTACAAGATTAGTTTTGCTAAGTGAATTTTCCTAACTACTTTCGGCATTGATGATAAAACTTCATATCCTTGGACTATGACTTCAGCTACCAAACCTATTTTTGATACCCTGGCTGACAAAGAGTCTGCCATCGACTGGAACCAGCTACTGACCGAAATCCTGGCCGCTTTTGACTGCTCTACAGGTACCATCCATACATTGGTTCAGGACAGCCAGTTATTGCACCTAAAGGCTTACCGGGGTATTCCCGAATTCCTCTTGCCTAAAATGACTGTAATTCCCATTGGCAAAGGAATGGCCGGTATCGCCGCCGAACGCAAGCGTCCCGTACAGATTTGCAACCTGCAAACCGACGAATCGGGATTGGTTAAACCCTCAGCAAAAGAAACTAAGGTAGAAGGCTCTATCACAGTGCCGCTTATGCTGAATGGCCGATTGCATGGTACTTTGGGCATTGCCAAGCCGATTCCCTACGAATTTACTCCCGAAGAGGAAGGGACACTGATGGAGATTGGAGAAGCCATTAGTCGGAAAATCGTTAGTTAACAGGAGTAGCTAAACGGTTGCCTGACTTACTTATGCGTCCCTTGTTTACGAATTTTTTTATGGCACAGACTCTCTCGCAGATGGTATCGCTGGGTGCGCGACTAACTTATCATGAAAAGCAAAACGTTCAACAAAGTTTAACTTCGTAATTAGTAATGAATAGCTCTTTTCCTTTAGCCGCACTGCTCTGCTTATAGTTATTCATCCCGTACTGTAATTCCCACTCTGAGATGTTAGCCCATTGAAAACTTTCTCGAATTTGCTGTGAGTTGTCGTAGGTAATTAACCAGCGATGATGACACTGTTGCAAAAGGTCAGCAAATCTCTGATGCTCAAAAGAAGTGTGCAAGTCACCATCTTTACCATACAGCTTTGATTTGGTAGCGTTAAAATATGGTGGATCTAAAAATAAAAATACATCTTCTCCTTTTAGTTTTAATAAATGGCTATAATCTAAATTAGTAATTTCAACGTTTTTCGATAATATATTTTCTAACTTTTCAAGTCGTTCTATAGAAGAATAAGTAAATCTTTTATGGAAAGCTTCTTGTGAAAAGCCACCTGATTCTACAGTTCCTGAAAAAGTAATTCTATTAAGTACGAAAAACCGAACTGCTCTTTCTAAATCAGATAAATTATTGATATTTAGATTAGTTAATTCTATAAAGAGTAATTTACCATCTGTGTATTTTACTTTAATATGGCGAATTTGTTGAACTAAGTTAGATATGTCAGATTGTGCAAACTTCCAGAACAAGAATAGTTCGCGGTTTAAATCGTTAATCCAAATCTTGATATGAGGAAATTTTTGTCTTAAATAAATGAATACAGAACCACCACCCACAAAAGGTTCTCGAAATTCCGAAAAGCTCTCTGGTAAATATTCGACTATTTGATTTATTGCTTTTGATTTTCCACCAGGATATCGGAGAGGACTTTTAATCATAACTAGGATTATAATGTTTAAAATTTGCTGGATATTTATTTTTTAAGTTTATGATTATTATGAGCTTATAAAGTTAATACGGTTGGGTTAAGCATTTTTTTTCTCTTCTCTCTGTTTCCTCTATGCCTCTGTGGTAGCCTGCGGCAAGCCATTTCGAGTCTACGTTAAAAATTTGACTTTGATAAAAAACTTTAGCCTTAACCCAAGCGTATTGCTTTTAAAGCTAGTTTTTTGATAATTGCTTTTTGTGTTGTATTAAAATTTTAATATTAACTTTTAACAAGTATTCTAGGTCTTCTAGAAATTTTTCTGAAGTAAGCTATTAAAGATGATTGTTATGCCCCGTTCTGCACATTATCAACCTTTGTTATTGCGAATTCTTCACAGCGCGAGTGGAATTTTAGTTATAGCGGCAATTATTACCGGATTTCTGGTTTATAACACATACGATCGCCGATTTGGTAAAATACCATTTCCTCAAATCGCGGATATTCAAGGCATTCACGGCACTTTTGCTTTATTTTTCTTGCTTCTTCTACCAGCTTTTGCTCTCTACAGCTTTCATGCTGGACAAAAGCGCTTGCTCCAATCTGATTCTTTACGGCAACTAACCCAGGTTGGCAGGCCGATTTGGTGGGTTAGCTTGCAACGTCTGGCAAATACTCTCATGCTCATCGCCGCTGTTTTGGCTGTTAATTCTGGCAGGATGATGAAGGAAGAGTGGCTTCCCACATTGCAGCTACATCATATTTGGTACTCTCTCCACCTTTGCGCCTGGGTTGTCATGGTTTGCTGTGTGGCAATTCATGTTTTAATGTCTACCAAGGTGGGTGGTGCGCCGTTGTTACTCTCCATTTTCTCATGGAAGTTTCGCCCAGAAGATAGTCCTGCTAAATGGTCTAGTCGTTTTCGTGGGTGGTTGAGTAATTCCGCTAACTTCGGTGCGCTAAAGAATAATTTTATGCAAAACAATTTTTCCCTGAGAATTATTGAGGTGATTGTGTTGTGTGGAATCTTCACAGCATTTATCTTACCTGTATTTTTTCCCGGTAGTGAGTCATAGGTAATTCGCTGTTGCTAGTTCGCCGTTGTGTATCGCAAACCTGTTAAGATAAAACTACGTACCCGTAATATCTATAAATAAAGTTTATGTTGCATTTCCGTAAAAACCTGTTACATTACTTTACAGGCAGTGATAACTGTTACAACATAAAAGCTCGGAGTATTATTTATGGCAGACGTTAAGAAGACTACGGCTTCGGTTCCAGAAGATCCTAATGCTTTGCGCTGGGGCTTCACTCCTCAGAGCGAAAACTGGAACGGTCGTTTTGCAATGATTGGTTTTTTATCTGCCGTTGCACTTGAAGTGTTTTCTGGTCAAGGGATTTTACACTTCTGGGGCATTTTATAGATTTAAACGTTTTTACCTTCATTAGATAATCAGGCTAGGCAGCGATTTATAAAATCGTCTGCCTTTGCTTTAGCAGAGAATTCTCTTACCGTGATGAGCGAAATATTACACGGCCCGGAGATTCTTCCTGATTAATTCGTGCATATACTCGAAGACAAGTTAAGACTTCGCCAGGAATACCACCACAGTCTAGTTGTAAGTCATCCTTAGATAAAGCACATATATCTGCGTAAAGTCCCGATAATTGGCGAATTCGCACTTCGTTACCTGCATTAATGGCTTGATCGGTGACTTTCTTCAGGATACGTCGTGATTCGTGTTGCAACTTTCCCCACCAAGAATAGCGTTCAGCTGGTGGTATGAATATTAGAGAATGTATCGCTTCGTCCATGTCAATCCAGGCACGCAGATTTAATAGAGAGTCGGTATTTTCCTCCGCTTTAAGGGTGCGTTGGAAGCGATCGCTCAAAGCCTCAATGTATTGATGTCGCTGTTCTGGTTTGGAGTGTAAAGAAATGACATCAAAGCTAAAAACGCTTTTTAAAGCATGATGTAAATCTGGATCGATTTCAATAAATTTTATATATAAATGTAGAAATCCCGCTAATAAATCAGATATATTACCTTGGGGAACTTGAGAATTTAAAAGTGCTTGTTGAGATAAGCTCAATCCCTGAGTTTGAACAGTGCCACTAAGTCCGGGGTAGATAATTTCATCGCGGATAAAGGGAAGTTGATAGAGATTAGAATTATCTGCGATCGCACCAACTTGTTCAGCTAAATCTAAGGTGCGTTGTTGCCAAGATGCAGCTAAATCTTCTGGTAATCGCAGCAGTTTGCCTTGAATTTCATTCCACAAATCAGAATCTGTTTGGCTTTGGAGTTGAGAATTACCCAGATAATAACTAAGTTCTGAGTCAGAATTAAAAGCTTCTCGGAGGTGACAGAGTTTTAACTCATTTGGCGCATCTTCCCAACCAGTATTTTGCTGTGGCGGTGCAGGTTGCAACAGGAGATGAAGTTCTTGCAGCACCTCATCGCACACCTTGGCTCCTGGATCTAGTGGAAATTCTACGCGAGCCTGATTTAGAGTAGCCTCTAGTCCATACAAACTAAACCGCAGTAACTGGGCTAACTCTGAGTTTTCTATCTCTAATAATTGACGCAAGTGCTGCATGAATCTGTTACTTGATATGTGATTTGTAGCGAATTAAACTTGCAAACCTTTGCGTTCCTCTGCGCTAACCTTTGCGCTCCTCTGCGTTGAAAAAGTTAAGATTTTTAAACGCAAAGGGGCGCAAAGTAAACGCAGAGGTTTGATGCAAGAGTTAATGTATACCGCAAAATGGATCGCGTTCTTTATCAACTTCATTAGGCTGCAATTCTAATTCAGCACGATAAACACATCCTTCTTCCTTCAGGCATTCTTGATTTTGTGATGTCCAGTAAGGCACTTCACCAGCGTGCATCCGCAGAATGCCTTGATCGTCTAGAGTTACACGATATTGGCAAGGGTAATCTGTTGTTACATCTGGTTTGCTGAGTGCGCCAATTCTTATCCATTTTTTACTGTTGCTTTCGGCATCTGTTTGGTAAATGTAGAAAGTGTGTTGGCCAGTTTGCGGGAAGGGAGGTAAGGGATTACTAATTAACCCGATTCCTGGTTGCGTCGCGCCATCGTGTAGATAGTGAAATTTTTGGAACAATTTACTACCATCATTTCCTACTTCAAATACAAGATGATAAGCATCTGGTTGATCAACAGTTGCAGACTCAAGAACATTGATAGCAATGTCACCATCATTTAAATCTTTATTGAAGCCTTCCACAGCAATATTCCAGTTCAATTTACCATCAGCAAATAGTGATGATTTTTCGGAAACTACCGATTCTAAATCAATACCAGGAATATCAATTAAATAATGGGGATTTCCTTGACAAAACAACACACTAAATTCAAGTGTTTGGTCAATTTCAAACTGAACTTTTATTTTTTTCAGAAACTCAGCTTCTTGCATTCCCAGTTTATTCATGAGGTTTTTGCCGTCGAAGCTACCCCATAATCGTAAATCTCCATCCTCGTAGTCTTGACGGTAAATAATATTAGTTAATTGAATTCCTTGCCATGCAGTACGTACCTTGGCAACACTTTCCCAAGGTGCTAGTTGATAGAGTTCTTGCCCAGCCTTGAATATGGTTAGCAAATCGTTACTTTGGGTTTTGCGTTTGAAGTTACAGGGCAAATAATAAAACAGGTTTTTAACATCGATTTCTAACTGGTTGGCTCCCTTACGTAACAAGCTTTTAGACTCTTCTGGATCGAATCTCAATCTTCGTAGTTTTTCGGCATAACAAGCACCTGCTGAGGTCGCTAACTTGGTAAATTCCAGCACAAAGGTAATCCGTTCTGGATTCCAGACAAAATATGGAGACTTACTAAATTCTTGGTAGATTTGGCGCTGCACTATGTCTAAATTACAAGTTTTACCAGACAAAATTAACCAATCAACTTTTTGGGAATTCCAAGAATCTTTGGTGATATCATCGGGACGCAAACGACTTTCCATTAATCCCTTGGCAATGCCGATCGCTTCTTTAATTCCCGAAGCGGCGGCTCGTTCAAATTGCTGGTTATCTAGGGTGACACTGATGCTATTGGGATCTTTGACTTGGAATTTGACGGCGCTTTGGGTGAGCAGTTCGGAAATTTGTTGCTCAGAAAGTGTGAAGGTTAATAGGGAATTTTCGGCTAGTGGCTTTTGCCCAAGTTTAAGTTTAGCTGCTTCTGCATGATCCCAGAGAATATAAAAAGATTGTAGGCGTTGAGGTGCTTGTTGCCAACGGGTAGGCAATACTTTCTCGGCAGTATCTAAGGCATCTTTGTAAGCAATATCACCTTCTGGATTCTCTCTATCTATACATTTTAAAAGACTGCCAGTTTTGAATTTACCTTGTTCTAAGAAGCGCTCGTTTAACTCTGAGTTAATTAAATCTTCTAACTTTTCATTTTCTATATTACCTGTTGTTACTGCTGTCAATAGAAAGTCTGCGATCACAACTTTTAATAATCTAAAAATTCGCAGTGTAATTAACTCACCGCCTAACTGTAAATGACCAGATGAACCTAATAGTTTTGGAGTGAGTTTATAATAACGTCCTCCTAAACCTCGGTCTTCATAATCGGCAAAAGTAGGAGTTTTATCTTCTAAAGTCAGTTCAATTAAAGCTAAGTCTGTGGTTCCCCCGCCAATATCCAGAACGAGAACATTTTGTGACCATTTGTTTCCTGCTTGGCGACAACGAGTTTTGAATGACTCAATACCAATGTTGAGATTACCACCAAATTCTCGCCATAAAAAAAATATCGCTACAGAAACGGCTTCATCATAAGCAGTTTGCACATCATCGATGCCCAACTGCTCAACCAGTTCCTTAACTTCCTTGCGAACAACTGGTGGGGCGACAGTGGGGTAGGTGACAACTGCTGTTAAAAAATCTCCTTCTGAAAACCTGCGTTGGGCGCGTTGGCGGTAGTCTTCAGTTAACTCGATTAAATGCGCCCAAGCAGATTGGATCAGTTCGTTAGCGGTAATTAATTCTTCTTCACCATCCAAAATCACTGGAAACAAACGATCTTGACCAAAATAGCGTTTGGGTGAATGGTGAAATCTGCTGATAATTTCCTTTAAAGAACCGCTTGTACCTTGAGCGATCACTTTTTTTCGGTTATCTCTAGCTTCCCTACCCATTCGCAGTTTTAAGTCTCCTAAGTGCGAAATTTCCGACTCGCTGGGAATTTCCGTATCGCGGCGATCGATATCCAGCACAACTGGGATCAAATTTTGCGATTCTAGAGTAGGGACGCGGAACACCTCATGATAGATTTGGTAAAGTTTTTTGCTGACAGCACGCCGGAATCTCTCGCTGTTTCCTAAAGAAAGCTCAATTTGGCGAATTGCTTCTAAAAATCGCTCTTTATTGTCAGTTTCAAAGACTTCAGTCAATCGGCTGGGTTCTATCTCCAGATTTTTGCTAATTTCTACAATAAACTTTTCCCAATCATCATCGCTGACATCTGGTAAAGCTACTGAGGCGGGAGCACTTAGCCATTCTGATAAGCGATCGCGCAACCGCATTTCCTGTTCTTTTGGCAGAATTTCTGCGATCGGTACTTCAATTGGATCAAAGAGTGTAACTGTCGAATTTGATGTACCAAAATCTAAAGCAAACCATCCCGGAAATCTTTTTTGTTGTTTCTCGCTTGGTTCTTGCTCACTATATTTGTTGAGTTGAAAAGGGTTCATTATACTATCACTTTCTGTTGTTTGTTTTATACCTAGCTAAAAACTGTAATGTTCTATCATAAAATTACAAATTTAGAGAATCTTTGGTCTTGTACCATTGATTCTCTTTAGCACTGGCTTTTTTTATTTGGCGCGATATTTAGGTTGGACTACGCTTTTATATGAAAGGGCGTAGGCGTAGCCCAAACTAGGCGATCGCTATGAAAATTGCAGCAGTTATTAAGTTGATGTTGAAGATTCTTGCTCAGTTGCAAGTCTTACTTGTTCGATGGTTAAACTAAGTAACTGGGCAACATCTTCCATTGACATACCACGAGCTAAGAACTGAGGTACAAGTTCAAGCTTTAGTTCTTCTCGTCCTTCTTCTCGTCCCTCTTGTTTAGCTTCTTGATAAACTCTAGTTTCTTCTAACTTAACTCCTAACATTGCCTCTACCTCTTCACGACTTAACTTGGCAAATTTATAAACTGCGATTGTTGTGATTACATCTATTATCTCCTCCTTCGCTAAGACAGTTATCTGTTCTTGTTGCACCCGCTCAATTAAACGTTTCGCTTCCTGCACCATTTGAGTCTCTGAGGCAATAGTTAACTGCATCAAGCTGATACCTATTTTTTGCTCATCAGGACTACCTAACTCATCTAAATAAATCCGTTGTACTTGGGAACTGTTCAGTAGCGATCTATGAATAGTAGTGTTTTCCGGTTCCAAGCTGCGAGACTGTAAAATAATTACCCCGTACCAGTCATCGTAAAGTGATGGGTTACGATACATATACAGCATGGATTCTGAGAAAAAGCGATGGTATAGTAACTCATCCTTTTGGAATTGTACCTCAGCAAAAAAGATCATCTGAGATGTTGCATCAGGTGGAGGTAAAAATACCCCATCAATCCAAAATGTTGGTTCTTTAACTTCAACTGACTCAAAACGATAGCTAGCAGCTTCGGCTGGTGGCTGTTCTACTAACTCAAAAAATAATCCTGGCACACGCTTGAAAATTGCATAAAAAATTGCATCCCGTCTCACAAATACATCCTCATAACTGTAGCGATCGCAACCAGCGATTTTCTCAGTTGGCTTATTTCAAATTATCTAAGTAAGAAACAGCAGCAAGTTCTGAAATAATCTGCAACCAAGTAGGAATTACGATCTCAGATGGCAAGTCTCCAGCCGCCAAATATCTCAGCAAAGTTTCTTTTTTTGAAAGGTTTTGCAAACTAGGAATAATTTGATCCAAAATGCCTTCTAGTTCGGAATTAATTTGCTGATTAACTTCGTTAACATACTGCACAAGATGGAGGCTGGCACTGGCAGTAATTTCATCTCGCAGTCGCAGTACTAAAAGTTGGTGATTACTCGATCTCGGTAAACCTTGGCTTTTCTCTGGTGCCCAATCAAAAATTTGACCAACGTTGTGTTTATCGTCTTTACGTGCTAAGGGAAAGATAATTTCAGGTGCAACAGTTTTGTCTTTACTAGTGATTTCCGAGATGATTGCTTCTTTCCATTCGTTAGGATCGCATCCTAGTAATAATTTGTAAAAGAGATCGGCATCTTCAAAACCAAATTTTTCTTCGATTTCTTGTTCCATTTCTGGATGAAAAAATGCCTGCAATTGTTCGCGTTCTGGAGCTATATAATTTGATAATTGGTTCAACAAATCCACTACTGCTTGATGGATGCGATCGCGGGCAAAATCTTCTACTTCTTTAACGGTTTTCTCAAATACTGGATAAAAATCATCGCTTTTAGTTGGAATAGAAGTATTTACGCGGTTTCCACGATCAAATAATTTCCCGGCTGCACCTTTAGATTCTGCCAGAGCGATCGCTCCATTATTGGCTTTATTGAAGAGTAGAGTCCACTGGTTCCAATTGAGAATTCTAAAAGTGAGTTCGTCTTTAACTACATCGCTAACGACAACACCGCGCCGATCTTTGAGTGGTTCTTTTCCTATCTCTTTTTGGAAATTTCTGTAGATTTTATCTAAGCTTTCAACCACAAAGCGCAACTCAAGAAAAGCGGGGCTATCCCCTGTGGGAATGCCTTGCTCGTGAATTTCATCTATGATGTCTTTCAAGTGATCTTGTTGCTGACTCACCACATCAGCAGCTCTGCGAGTATCTTCATACAGCTGCTTCAAACCATGAGTAGCTACGTGGGTTTGAATCAATTCCCGCAGCTTACTAAGTCCGCCATCTTGACTAAAGTAACCCAACTGTCTGCCCAAATAGCTACGGGTGTTAGATTCTATCAACCGTTCACTTAATAGCTCCCATTTCTGTTGTAGCCGTTTAGACCTGTCTAGGTAATCAGGATAGTCTAAGTTAGCTAAAAACTCTGGTGAGCCAGCTTTGACTGTAGTAGAACGTTTTGCTAATTCAGCCAATCCCAACAGTGGCGACAGTAAAACGATGCGGTCTTTTTGGGTTGTAAATGCTGCTGCACCGTCAATGGTAGTTTGCAGAACTTTGAGTTTTTGGAGAACCGTTTCCTCTTCTAAATGGCTATCTTCAATCAGTTGGTCAAGTTCTCTTTCGCCACCTTCGCTATCTAGGGGTAGTTGATCGAAACGACCCACAGCTACGAGAATTAAATCTTTTAGGTCTTGTCCCGGTCGCTGCTGCTGCATCATGGTAAAGATTTTGTTGGCGCGATCGCTCCCAGGAGATTTACCATTTAGCAGTACCAAAATTGTTTGTACTTCTGCCAATTCTCGCAGTGACAAAAAGGTATCCCTAGCCCCAGAATTAGCAGCCCCCAACCCCGGAAAGTCGATGAGAATAAATTTCGCTGCACCTGCAAAATCCCAAATTTCTCGTGAGATTTTCACATCGATATCTACGCGGCGAATAAGTGGGAAACTGTTTTGTAATAACTTTGTTGGCAGCCTCTGGGGTGGACTTGGTAATCGGATGTGCGCTGGAGGTAAATCCTCAAATTTCAGAGTTTGGATTGCCATTGGCTGCTCGACTAGCTGTAGCCCCTCACGGGCGGTGATAGCATCAATCTGGTAGTGCCCGCCACACATAACTTCCCCATAAGCTTGATAAGCCCGCAGGAACAATACCAACTCCCGGAGTAAATAACGTAGCTCTAAATTGTTACTACTATTCCATGCTTCTTCACACCAGCCAATAATATCTGTGCCAGAGTTGAGTTTCGATACTGGTATAGGAGGAAGCCCCGCTGCTGTTGTCCGTTTATTGGCTTCCCCTAACATGAAGCGTAGACACTCATGCACACCTTCATGAGAAAGATACTCTACCGTAAAATTGCTTAATTGTGTAGTGGCAAAGTCATCTTGCGGTATGATGTGTATGGCGGTAACATTACCTGTAGTGGGGTTTTCGCTGACTGGCAAAGCATCTGCATATCCAATTAAACTGCCTAAAAGTAAGGTTTTCCCACTACTGAATTCCCCCATCACGCCAATTTTCACAGGCGAAGTTGCAAGGTCTACAATTTTCTGGGCGGCTGACCGCAGACGAAGAAGACAGTCATCTAGACTATCTGGAACCCAATCTTCTTGTTTAGAAGGGTACTGGGGCACAGAATCTATCTTTCGGAGGATGAATTCGCCGTACTCCTTAAAACGGCCCAGTTTATCTGGTTCCATAAAGTAGTTTCCGCCTAACATTAATTTCTGTGAGCTTTATAACATATAAAATACGATTGTCAGCCATTGTTGCAATGTGTTGATATCACATTTAGCATTTCTCTCATTTAGTTTGCAATTTTGGTATGACGCGTTTTGAACAATCAAAGTTCGTAGTAAGGACTTTAGTCGTTATTTTTTGGGCACTAAAGTTCTTACTACAAACCCTTAAAATTATCTTGACAAAATACTAGTCGCCAGCATTCTAATTTATCCTGAATTCTTCTTGATGAAAAATCAATATTTATTTGATATGAAATTAGAGATTATTGTGAAGTTATTATAAAGATGCAAGCAGTTAACAGCGAATTGTATGGTTTCCATGAAGCTAAATCGGGTTTCTGAGCAATGCAGTTACATAGTTAAGATGAATTAGCGGTTTTCCTTTGCATACAACCTCTTTCCTTTGAGTAGAGAGGCTTTGAATTTTATTTGCCAACACTACAAGGTTTGGGTTTGTTCTTGTTAGGTCTGTATTTTACTCAACCCAGAAGCGCTAATTTATAGATAATTTAAATAATAAATAAAGTTAAACAACTTCTCTGACACATAAATAGTTTAAATTTTCTCAGGAAATGCTGAAGTTAATCTTAATGATAACTTCAGCATTTTCATAATTTATTTACAGAAAAAGAGGAATTATTGCAAGTACAAAAATAAATAAAGTATTAAGATAAATAATATATCAGGATGAAGATGATATCCATTTATTAACAAATCCTATTTTCAGACTATTACCTCAATAATTTAGGCAGAGCAGGCAGGCAAAAGTGTTTTCTAAAAAGGTGCAGAGCTACATCAACCAAATCATAGTTAAAGAGGAAGAAATACAACAGGGTGGAAAAGAATTTTTCCAGTCGGCAAATACTACTTCTGTGATGATTTGGATGTCTGGATGCAATGCACTTTACTGTTATTTCAATTCCCATTGGCTGGAATTTACTGGAACACGTATAACAACAGGCGCGTCTGCATCTGCGCGAGAAGATGAGATAGGCAATATCTGGACTTGTAGCGTCCATCCAGAAGATAGACAGCGATGTAAAGATATATACCATAAAGCATTTACTGGGCATGATTCCTTCCAGAGGCAATATCGCCTGCGTCGGGCTGATGGCAAATATCACTGGATTTTAGATACAGCTGCGCCACGATTTTCCGCAGATGGTAGTTTTGTTGGTTACATCGGTTATTGCATGGATCTAACAAAAGGGCCGATAGTCGTAAGCCAACCTGTGCTAACAGAAAGCTACTCGCCATCGACAAATTCCTCTTACCACCTACGTAAAATTACAGGAAGGCAAAAAGTACTAAAGCAACTGCAAGCTGAAACTGGAAAACGCCAAGCGGCTGAAGCGCAGTTACGCCAAAAAACATCAGAATTTGCAGCGATTTTACAAGTGCTTCCTGATTTGTACTTTCGTATTGATGCTGATGGAACGATTTTGGATTACAAACAAGGATTGATGGAGAGTCTTTCTATTCTACCAGGAGATTGTCAGGGCAAGAGTTTGCGAGAATGTCTACCGCCTGCTTTAGGCGATCGCTTCCACCAAGCAATAACTCAAGTACTTGAAACTCAATATGAAGTCAGTTTTGAATATACCTTATCGCCACCAGAAGAAAACAATAATTTTGAAGCCAGATTATTACCATTACCAGAACAGCAGATCATAGTTCTTGTCCGCGATGCCAACAACAACGTCCAAGCAGCCTTAGTAGAAAGCGATGCCAAGTTCCGCAGCATTGTAGAAAACGCTAATAACATTATTTTTGCACTGACACTTGAAGGAATATTTTCTTACGTTTCTCCTAACTGGACTGAAATTTTTGGGCATGAGGTGGCAGAGGTTGAAGGCCAATCCTTTATTCCCTTTATACATCCTGACGATGTGCATATTTGTGCCAATTATTTTCAAAGAATTTTGACAACAGGCGAGAAACAAAAGGCAATTGAATATCGAGTCAAACACAAAAATGGTAGTTGGCGATGGCATACAAGCAACTCATCTGCTATTAAAGACGCTAATGGCAATGTTTTATACTTCGTTGGTATTTGCTATGACACCACTGACCGCAAAGAAGCAGAAGTAGCTTTAGCAGAACGAGCACGTTTAGCAAATTTTCGTGCTGATGTAGACGCGGCCCTTACCCAGACTGACAGCTTACAGAACATGATGCGCCGCTGCACTGACGCTTTAGTTGAACATCTTGATGCAGCTTTTGCTCGCATCTGGATACTGAACGAACAAGACAATGTATTGGAGTTGCAAGTCAGTTCTGGGATGTACACTCATATCAATGGGCCCCATAAACGTGTGCCAGTTGGTCAATTCAAAATTGGTTTGATTGCTGAAGAAGGCAAACCCCACTTAACTAACTCTGTGCAGACAGATCCCCTCGTAGGTAACAAAGAGTGGGCAAAAGAACAAGGTATGGTCGCCTTCGCTGGCTATCCCTTGATTGTCGAAGATGAAACTGTAGGGGTGATAGCCATGTTTGCCCGCCAAACTGTTACAGAATCAACTTTCACAGCACTGGAATTTGCCGCTCAAGAAATTGCCATTGGCATCAAACGCAAGCAAGGAGAAATTGCACTCAGAGAAAGCGTCCAGCGAGAAGCATTACTCAATCGTCTTTCTAATCAGATTCGAGCTTCTTTGGATCTCAATTATATTGTGAAAACCGCAGTGCAGGAGATTCACAACTTATTTCAGATCGATCGCTGTGCCTTCTTTTGGTATCGGCAAGACGTTGATATACCCTACTGGGAAAAAGTATATGAGACGAAAAGTTCCTTTTTCCCCTGTTTTCTTAACCAACAAGAAGCAACTAATGCAGAAATCGAACTAATCGCAGCCAAAACTTTGAACGGAGAAATCATTCGCATTGATGATGCTGGAACTGTGGAAGATTTCGTAGCACAGCAGTTTTTACAAGATTTTGGTTTCACTGCCTTTATGTCGCTACCCGTACACACACAATCGGGCGAAATTGGCACATTTAGTTGTGCTTATTCTAGTGGCATTCGGTCTTGGCTGAACAACGAAGTAGAATTACTGCAAGCAGTTACAGTTCAAATAGCGATCGCTATTGACCAAGCTAAACTTTACACCCAAAGTCGCATTGCTGCCCAAACCGCCCAAGATAAAGCCCAGCAACTAGAAGCGGCGCTGCGAGAACTTCAACTCACTCAAGCGCAACTGATTCAAACTGAAAAAATGTCTAGTTTAGGACAATTGGTTGCAGGTATTGCCCACGAAATTAATAATCCTGTCAATTTCATTTATGGCAATATTAGCCACGCCCGCGAGTATACTAAGGATTTGCTGCACCTAGTTGAACTTTATCAACAAAACAACTACCCACTAACACCAGAGATTGATCAACAAATCGACGACATTGATTTAGATTTTCTCAAGCAAGATTTACCCAAAATCCTAGATTCTATGAACGTGGGAGCCGAACGCATTCGGCAGATTGTCCTATCTTTACGCAATTTTTCTCGCCTTGATGAGGACGGTGCCAAGGCAGTGAATATTCATGAAGGTATAAATAGCAGCTTACTGCTGTTGCAAAATCGCCTCAAAGCCAAACCCGGACATCCTGAAATTCAAGTAATTCGAGACTACGGCAACCTACCACCAGTAATGTGTCACGCTGGACAGATGAATCAGGTGTTTATGAATCTGTTGACAAATGCGATCGATGTTTTAGAAGAGTCATTTGTCATTAGTCACTTGTCATTAGTAAACAACACTGAACAAAGGACAAATGACCAAGGACAAATGACTTCTTCCCAGATTCGCATTCGCACCCTCATCCAAAAAGACCTTGTAATCATTAGCATTGCCGACAATGGTCCAGGCATGACTGAGGAAGTACACAAACGACTATTTGACCCATTCTTCACGACAAAACCTGTGGGTAAAGGCACGGGCATGGGGCTGTCAATTAGCTACCAAATTGTTGTTCAAAAACACGGTGGGCAAATCCAGTGTATTTCAGCGCCAGGAGAAGGTGCCGAGTTTGTTGTCATGATTCCACTAAAGCAATAACCCTCAACGTAGATATTAGACATCTGATAAAAATGAATGGAGAGACGTAGCAGTTCTATGTCTCTCCAAGGGTTATGGATAACGCATATTTAATTTCTAGAGACATAATTTTAATCTTAGCTTAATCAAAAATTAACCTATTGGTTGTTAACTAAGATCAATTCGCTTTTTGCTGCAATATTTTAACCCCCTCAATAACCTAGAATTTACAGGAATTGGGGGGATTATCTCTTTTAGTATAGGAAATTAGATTGGAAAAACGTTGTAATGATAGTACTATCTTGGCGTAGGCGTTGTCCAACCCAGGCGATGTCTACGAGAGCTTGCACCTACGCACTTTAAAAAATCCCTGAGTACAAATAAATATAGAAGGCTGGGATGATACAACCCGAAAGTCAAAATAGTATCACCTACACACGCGTTATCCACCTAAGCCATGTCATTGACGTAGATATTCCCCAATGGTCTGGAGATCCTACAGTCGAATTTGAAACTGTGGCTGAATTAAATAATGATGGCTATTACCTGCGGCGTTTCTCGTTGGGGGAACATAGCGCTACCCATATCAACGCCCCTAACAGTTTTCATAGTTATGCTGTGGGAATTGACCAATATCCAGCCCAGTCGTTGGTTGTACCTGCGGTAGTCATAAATATTTGCCAAGCCACAGCAGTTAATCCTGATTATGCCTTGACTCTTGCAGATGTTTTGGCATGGGAAGAACAACACGGTGAAATTTCTGGTGGCTGCGTAGTTATACTGCATACTGGCTGGCAAAAAAAGTGGTTTGATAAAAGTGCATTCCTTAATCATGATGCTCAAGGAATTCCGCACTTTCCAGGGTTTGGCATTGATGCAACTCAATTTTTACTGGATAAACGGCACATTGCTGGGGTAGGAATTGATACTCATGGTGTTGACCCAGGACAAGATAACAGTTTTGCGATTAACCGCTTAGTTTTAGAAAAACCGCGCCTTGTGCTGGAGAATCTGACAAATTTAGATCAACTGCCAGCTAAAGGTACTACTCTAGCGATCGCACCTCTAAGATTACGTGGTGGTTCTGGTTCTCCTGTAGGAGTGTTGGCCTTCGTGCCTTAATTTTTATATTGATATTTGTTTCTTACCCCAATTTTGTCAACTTGAGGATAACCTAGAAAGCAAGCAAACTTAATACACAAGTTTCAGTAGATTATCAGCCGGAGATTTTCAAGATGACAACTCCGCTATCTTGCCGCAATTACATCAATGGGCAATGGTTGAGTGCTTGTGAAGAGATATCTATTGGCGCAGAGGTACACTTGCCCTTTGGTGGTGTGAAACAAACCGGTAACGGACACCGCGAAGCGGGAACTACTGCTTTGGATGTTTTCACAGAATGGAAAAGTATCTATGTTGATTTCTCTGGAAGTTTGCAACGCGCTCAGATAGATAACCGTAGTTAATTATTTGCAAATATACTTGGGTTAAGGAGAAGCAAGCCTTAACCCAAGTATGCCGAATAACTTCCAGGCTCTAACTTGACTAAAATTTACTCCAAAGTTTTTCAATCCGGCAAAGTTTCCTAACCGTTGTCGTATTCTTCCTGCAACTAATGGTTTGAACTCTTCAGGATAATTTGAGCTTCTTTCTGTAGGTATTTGTTAAGGGTCGATAATCATAGAATTACTAATTGGTAAATAGATTTATTGTGGATTATGCCACAAAATTTATAACAGTTGATCGGTGAGCTTTACACAGTTTATAAGCTCTGCCAGTATCTTGATTATTGATGTACCTCAATGGTTTAAAAAATTATGAATCAGAATATTGGAAGTAACAGAATTTCTATTATTATTCCAGCTATTAATGAAGTGGTAAATATCAAAGAAGCAATCGCAACTACCCAACCCAGTACAAATATAGAAGTGATTGTAGTGGATGGTGGCTCAAATGATGGCACAGTAGAAATTGCTCAGTCTTTAGGTATCAAAATTATTTCATCCCCTCCCGGTCGTGCTGTGCAAATGAACGTCGGTGCTTTAGCGGCTAGCGGTGATATTTTGTTATTTCTCCATGCGGATACTCGTTTACCCACTGGGTTCGATGAGATGATTCACACAGCACTACAACAGCCTGGGACTGTGGCTGGTGCTTTTAAGTTGCGAATTGATGCGTCACTTTTAAGTTTACGATGGGTAGAGTGGGGAGTAAATGTGCGATCGCACATTTATCAAATGCCTTATGGCGACCAAGGAATTTTTTTAACAAAAGAAGTATTTCAGCAAATAGGCGGCTTTCCCGAATTGCCTATCATGGAAGATTTTGAACTCATGCGTCGTTTAAAACGCATCGGACGCATTGTAATTATTCCCACACCAGTTATCACTTCAGCTCGTAGATGGTTACAAAAGGGAGTATTCAAAACTACGCTACTTAATCAAATAGTAATTATTGCTTACTTACTCGGCGTTTCACCTGAGCGAGTTCGTTGCTGGTATCGCCGAGAAAAATTTAACAGGCTTTAAGCTGTTTCTCATGTAGGTAGTATATCTTAGGGGCATTGGATTTGAGGTGTAAGTTTTAAAGTCGAGCCTCAGAAGGTCAAAGTCGAGCCTCAGAAGGTCAAAGTTGAACCTCAGAAGGTCAAAGTCGAGCCTCAGAAGGTCAAAGTCGAGCCTCAGAAGGTCAAAGTTAAACCTCAGAAGGTCAAAGTCGAGCCTCAGAAGGTCAAAGTTGAACCTCAGAAGGTCAAAGTCGAGCCTCAGAAGGTCAAAGTTGAACCTCAGAAGGTCAAAGTTGAACCTCAGAAGGTCAAAGTTGAACCTCAGAAGGTCAAATTTATAAAAATGAAGAAGCGTTTATTAAATTCCAAACTCAAACTACTACTCCTAAGTTGTCTCGCTGTTACTTTCATAATTGCTGCTAAACAGTTAAACTTTCAAGGACTTTTACAAACCTCAGTCATTTGGGTTGAAAGTCTAGGTGTCTTAGGGCCTATGGCCTACATAGTCATTTACAACTTAGCAACATTACTGTTTATACCGGGTTCTCTCCTAACGCTCAAAGGTGGTTGTCTATTTGGAATATTTTGGGGATCAATATATGTGCTAATTGCTGCAACAATCGGAGCAACGTTGGCTTTTATCATTGGACGCTACCTGTCACGGGATTGGGTTTCCCAACAAATGGAAAAACATCCTAAATTTAAAGCCATTGATTTAGCAGTTTCCAAAGAGGGATGGAAAATTGTCTTATTAACTCGTCTCTCTCCCGTCTTTCCCTTCAATTTATTAAATTATGCTTTTGGAGTAACACAGGTTTCTCTCAAAGACTATATATTAGGTTCCTTCGGCATTATTCCCGGTACTGTGATGTACGTTTATATTGGTTCGTTAGCTGGTAATCTTGCCATGATTAACACCTCTTCTCAACCAATTACTCTAGAAACTCAAGTCTGGCAATGGATAATGCGAGTAGTTGGGTTGATTGCTACCGTTGCTGTGACTGTATATATCACAAAAGTTGCTCAGAAAGCATTATCTCAAAGTGTGGCAATAGAAGAAATAAAAACCCATGAAAAAAACAACAATCATTCAGATATTTAAAAGTATTGATGCCAGAAACTTGCAGAAGTTTTTTAACCTAAGTATATTAACATTACTGATATTGGCGAGTATTTTCTCATTAAACACAGACCCAGCTTTGGCACAAGAATCTCCCAATCTCAATTCTTTCAATCCCCAAACAATTTTACGAAACGCCTTGCAGTGGATTGATAGCCTTGGTACAGTGGGAGCGATCGCATTTATTGCCCTTTATATTATCGCTACCGTTGCTTTTTTCCCAGGTTCTATTCTCACCTTGGGAGCTGGTGTAATTTTTGGTGTAGTTTGGGGTTCTCTTTACGTGTTTATCGGTGCAACCCTTGGCGCTACTGCTGCTTTCCTTGTGGGACGTTATTTAGCAAGAAACTGGGTTGCGAAGAAAATTGCAGATAACAAAAAATTTGCGGCGATTGACCAAGCGGTAGGTAAAGAAGGATTAAAAATTGTTCTGTTAACGCGACTATCCCCCATCTTTCCTTTCAATTTGCTCAACTATGCCTTTGGCATCACCAGAGTTTCACTTCAAGATTACTTCATCGGCTCCTTGGGTATGATTCCCGGAACCATTCTGTACGTTTATATTGGTTCTCTTGCAGGTAATCTGGCGATGATTGGCACTGAGGCTCAACCTAGCAACCCGACTTTACAATGGGTAATTCGCATCTTGGGTTTGATTGCCACTGTCGCCGTTACAGTTTATGTAACCCGGATTGCACGCAAAGCTTTAGAAGAAGAATTGTAGGGTAGCACCACTGTACAAGTTTATGTCAACTGCAAATTGCTGTAATATCATGTCCGCGTAATTAGTTATGATTCCCATAGTCATTGCACCCCACCCCGCAAGGCTACGGTGTACACACAAGTCTTTGAGAGTTGCCTCACAGCGTTTAGATCCCCCCTAACCCCCTTAAAAAAGGGGGAACCAGAGTCAAAGTCCCCCTTTTTAAGGGGGATTTAGGGGGATCTTCAACGATTTTGATTTTATACAAAGATGTGTGTACACCGTAGCCCCGCAAGGGAAGAGGGGTTCTTGTAGCTCACTCAATCGAGAACCGCTATAAACAAGCATAAAAAGTACAAGACTGAGCCGCCTAAATTAATCGGGATTCTTAATTTTAAAAGAGGTTTTGCCAATGACCAATTCAGATTTAGAGAGAGTTACAGTTCGCCCAATAGATGAGTATAACCAAAAGTTAGTGTCTTACGTCCATCCGCCAAATTGGGTTAATCCTCAACCCGCCGACGTTTACGATTTGGTAGTAATTGGTGCTGGTACGGCGGGATTAGTGGTGGCGGCGGGTGCAGCTGGTTTAGATGTGGGTTTAAAGGTGGCGTTGATTGAAAAGCATCTTATGGGTGGAGATTGCTTAAATGTTGGTTGCGTACCATCTAAAACTATTATTCGGTCTGCCCGCGTTGTCGGCGAAATCTGGGATGCTAAAGACTTGGGAGTTAATATTCCCCAACACAATATTGATGTTGATTTTCCCAAAGTCATGGTCAGAATGCGGCGGATTAGGGCTGATATCAGCCCTAATGACTCGGCGGAACGGTTTCAAAAGTTGGGTGTTGATGTCTTTTTGGGTAGTGGTCGATTTGCAAGTAAGAATACGGTGCAAGTTGGCGATAAAACCCTCCAATTTAAAAAAGCTGTAATTGCGACTGGTGCAAAAGCTGCACAACTGCCGATTCCGGGAATTGAAAAGGCGGGTTATCTAACAAATGAGACGGTGTTTTCGCTGATTCAACGACCGGAACGTTTGGCGGTGATTGGTGGCGGCCCCATTGGTTGCGAATTGGCGCAAGCTTTCCGGCGGTTGGGTTGTGAAGTGGTACTTTTCCATAGCGGTTCTCACATCCTTAATAAAGAAGATGCTGAGGGCGCTGAAATTCTCCAAAAGGTTTTAATTAAAGAAGGAATTCGCCTGGTACTAAATTCCAAGTTAGAAGAAGTAGTAACTGTCACCGAGGGGAAACGGCTTTACTTTTCCACCAATGGTCATCGAGATTCGGTGACAGTCGATGAAATTTTAGTCGGTGCGGGGCGATCGCCAAATGTGGAAGGTTTGAATTTAGAATCAGTTGGGGTGGAATACGATAAGCACCAAGGTGTGAAGGTAAATGATTATCTCCAGACGACCAATCCCAAAATTTATGCAGCTGGTGATATCTGCATGAACTGGAAGTTTACCCATGCTGCTGATGCAGCGGCGCGGATTGTGATTAAAAATACGCTATTTTCTCCCTTTGGCATAGGACGCTCGAAACTCAGTAATCTAGTGATGCCTTGGGTAACTTATACTGACCCAGAAATCGCCCACGTTGGGATGTATGAAGACGAAGCGCAGAAGTTGGGTATTGAAGTGACAACAATTAAGATACCTTTTAGTAATGTAGACCGAGCGATCGCAGATAGTGAAGAGTCAGGATTTCTCAAAATCCACCATAAAAAAGGGTCTGATGAAATTATCGGTGCAACTATTGTCGCCAGCCACGCAGGTGAGATGATATCAGAAGTGACTACGGCAATGGTGAATAAAATAGGCTTGAGTAAGTTAAGCAATGTAATTCATCCTTATCCCACTCAAGCCGAAGCGATTAAAAAAGCAGCTGATGCTTATCGGCGAACACTCTTGACATCAAATACCAAAAAGTTGTTAGGATTTTTGACAAAGTTATCTTGACCAAAATCATCCTATTTCTAAAGAGCTTTTAATCAGCTTTCTTGTCAAAATTGCGTGAAATTATCACAGTTATCTGAGTATTAATTCAGATAACTGTTATGTCATATCTAAATAGATTCAGGTTCCCAGCTATCAATCTTACCTGCTAGCAAGTCTACATAGTACAGCTTGCCATCTTTTCCAGCTGTAATATTTACAGGCACTCCTACATCAGAAGCAAACCGCTTGGTTGAAATAACTTTGCCCTGACTGTCCAATGTTAAAGCATCGATAGTTCCTTGACTGGTATTACCGATAAACAAAGCATTCTCATAAACACCGCCAGTGTAAAAATCACCTACAATGATCGCATTAGAACCGTTTGAATGATTGTAGGCGTAAATAGGTGCTGTAACGGCTATACCATTATTGTATAAGTCTTGCACCGCCTTGATTTTGGCATAGTTTGGCTGTTTTATGCTGGTGAGATTGCCATTTGACTCAACCCCACCTTCATAACCTGGCCAGCCAAAGTTTTTGCCTCGTCCAGTATTGACTTCTTCCCATGACCCCCAGCCGACATCACCGATGAAGGGAATATTAGTTTTTTGATCCACAGTGAAGCGGAAGGGGTTACGCAGTCCGTAATTATAAACTTTGGAACGATTGCTATCGGGATCGTTGTTATAGAAAGGATTACTTGATAAACCTTTACCAGTAATTGCATCAATGCGCAGAAGCTTGCCGGACATATTATCAAGATCCTGGACGCGAATTGCTCGGGGGTCTTGTCGGTTGTATGAAGTACCATCACCAAAGCTAACAAAAAGATTCCCTTCAGTATCAAATCGCACACTACCAGCAGAGTGACTAGCACTATCATTGGCGATAAAATCCCGGAGGTTTTGAACTTTGTCGAGATTGTCAAGATATTCCTGGGTGTTATTAAACCGCTTGCCAGTGTCTTTGTTGATAATACCTGATGGTGCAGCGTTCAATGTATCGTCAGCGTCGATAACTGTGCTATCAGCATCAGGGCGACTAATATTGTCCCAATTGCTGTTTGTGCCCACTAGTACAACTTCAGTGCCAGCCTTAACAGTTTTGTAACCAGTGGCGGAGTCGGCTGTCACCCGAATTAACCTTGCAGTACGGTTCCCTCTTTGATCGGGATTGTCTAACGTACTATTGGGATTATTTTTAGGATTGTTTGGATTGGTTTCTGGGGGATCGTAGGTAAACAACAGGTAAACGTAGTTCTTACCGTTTGCATCCTTGCCAAAATCTGGATGTACAGCGATGCTTAACAAACCGCGATCGGCTGTATTATTTACCTGTGTAGAAATATCGATAAATGGCGTTGATAGTAAAGTATTGGTGCTGTTATCGAACACCCGCACAACTCCATTTTTCTGGGCAATAAACATTAGCTTGCTGTCAGATGACGAGCTAAAATCTATAGGTTGAGTTAACCCAGAAACCACAGTCTTTCTCTCAAAGTTGCCAGAGTCATTATCGATGATAGTGATAGCCGTCTGGCTGGTACTTAGTACCACCCCAACTGGGTTACTAAATTTCAAAGTAAACGTTTCATTCGATTCTGTAATGGTGTCATCTTTAATCGAAATAGAAATCGTCTTACTGGTTTGTCCTGCTGCAAAACTCAAGGTTCCAGATACAGCTTGGTAGTCAGATCCAGCTTTAGCAGTCCCATCCACAGTTGTATAGTCTACACTAGCAGCCGCCAAAGCATTACCCCGTGTAACTGTTACCGTAGCAGTACCGCCACTCTCATTAACTACTGGCTGAGTGAAATTGATGGCTTGACTATCATTATCTTTAATCGTAAATCCAAGAGTTCTTTGAGGCCCTAGTCCTGCCCCATCTGGCTGATCGATAGCGAAACCAAAGGTTTCATCTAGTTCTGCGAAGGAATCGTCATTAATCGCAATGGTGAGTTGTTTGGTGGTTTCTCCCGGCGCAAAGGTAAGTGTCCCAGCAGTTTCCACGCCTTCTTGTCCATAGTCAACCCCTGCCGTAGCAGTACCAGCTATGGTTGCATATTTGATTGAAGAAGTGCCGCTTAAATCACCACTTCTGAGCAAAGTTATGATCGCGTTACCATCAGATTCGCTTAGAGTCGTGGTAGATTCTCCTAAGGTAATAGTGGGTTGAAGAGCTGGTGAATAAAGTTGTGATTGAGGAATGATTTCCTTTACCTGAGTGGCGCTTGACCAAGAAAGTTGAGAAGCGGCTCTTCCGTTATTATCGTAGTACTCGAGTTTAATATTGTATTTCTGACCTGCAACCAGTGCGATTGAGCCACTGTTTTCGGTGAGAGGTTGATTGACAAACTTATCGATAACTAGTTGATCGTTGACCCACAGTCGCACACCATCATCACTATTGGTGTAGAACTTATAAGTTTCGCTGTACTCGGCTTGTACCTGACCTGTCCAACGCGCTGAGAAAGTATCTGTAGCGATTAACGGATCTGGAGAACCAAAATCCCAGTTAAAGTTCACCGTTGCATCTGTACGAATTTGCTTCAGATTGGTGAAGTCTATGTTGTCGTAGTATTCTCCTTTGAGTCCGTTGCCGTTACCTATAACAGGTGTGCTAACACCACTATAGAGTTGCGACTGAGGAATGATTTCCTTTGCCTGAGTGGAGCTTGACCAAGAGAGTTGAGAAGTGGCTCTTCCGGTATTGTCGTAGTACTCGAGTTTAATATCGTACTTTTGACCTGCAACCAGTGCGATTGAGCCACTGTTTTCGGTGAGAGGTTGATCGACAAATTTATCGATGACTAGTTGATCGTTGACCCACAGTCGCACACCATCATCACTATTGGTGTAAAACTTATAAGTTTCGCTGTACTCGGCTTGTACCTGACCTGTCCAACGCGCTGAGAAGGTATCTGTAGCGATTAACGGATCTGGAGAACCAAAATCCCAGTTAAAGTTCACCGTTGCATCTGTGCGGGTTTTCTTCAGGTTGGTGAAGTCTTTGTTGTCGTAGTACTCTGCTTTGAGTCCGTTGCCGTTACCTATAACAGGTGTGTTGACATTACTATAAAGTTGCGACTGAGGAATGATTTCCTTTGCCTGAGTGGAGCTTGACCAAGCCAGTTTGGAAGCGGCTCTTCCGTTATTATCGTAGTACTCGAGTTTAATATTGTACTTCTGACCTGCAACCAGTGCGATCGCGCCGCTGTATTCTGTAAGAACTTGATCGACAAACTTATCGATGACTAGTTTATCGTTGACCCACAGTCGCACACCATCATCACTAGTGGTGTAGAAGTTGTAAGTCTCGCTGTACTTAGCTTCTACCTGACCTGTCCAACGCGCTGAGAAGGTATCTACGCCGATTAACGGATCTGGAGAACCAAAATCCCAGTTAAAGTTCACCGTTGCATCTGTGCGGGTTTTCTTCAGGTTGGTGAAGTTTATGTTGTCGTAGTACTCTGCTTTCAGCCCATCTCCAGCCCCAGTAAGTCGTACCGGGTCTGCTAGAGGAGATACAGCAGCAGCAGTTATTGCATTATTTGGGGATGTTGATAACTCTTGAGTTTTCATTGAGATATATGCCTCACAATAGTGCTAAAACTAATGCCATAATCAATGATTTAGAATTAGTTTTATGGTGAATGTTTCCAGCCAAAAATGCGTAACAATCATATTGCAAATGTATTAAACAAACCATTGTTTGCTTATTTATACATTAATTTATGTTGATACTATATCAGTTAATAGCTGATACTAATTATTGATTGATATGTGTGTTTATTTGCTCATCTGCTCTAGTACTTTGCTACCTATCTGTATCAACATTAAAATAAAAGCTTATGGCAAAATTACATACTTTCGTATATCTTTTTTAAAAGCAAATATATAAGAAAGTTTGTATTTAATTAAATACCATAGATTAATTTAAGGGCATATTAGCCTTTATTAACCTTTGCTTTATTTCTAATAATTCATAAGTTTTTGATGAGATTGACTAACATGAATTTAATCAAAATTCACCTCTATGGATAGCTTCTAATCTCACTAAATATGCAGATGGATGAAGTTCAGGCAAAGGAACTCCAATCTGAACAGATATAGACTTAAGTCGATCAAACCATAAGGTTACACAATTTATTTTAAGTATTTTCTTTGGATTGATTACCTACACATTTGACAATAGATCATAGTGTTATGTCTATCTTCTTTATGAAATTTTATCGAAATATTTACATTAATATATTTTATTTAAAGAAACATCAAAGTTTTGATGTTTCTTTAAATAAAAATTGTCAACGTACTCAATAATGCCATGTTTTTTACCCACATAATTATTCATTATATAAAAATTGTATAAAGAAAAATTTTAATATTTAAAGATTTGAAAAAGTATCACTCATCTATGCTTCATCTTGACTATCAATTTATATATTTGTTACAAACAATAGCAGAGATATAGTGCTGACTTAGTGCTTTTTAATAATTTTTATCAGAGGAATAATATAATCCTTGCTACGCAAGATTTTCAGTTAGAATAGGTTGTTTATACCATAAGTTAGAAAATCAAACTCCAAACCCAATAGTGGTTTAATATTTATTCTTTTATCTACGATATGCTGGGCAAACAAGACGCTCCACAAATTATTACCATACGAAACCCTTATCTTTGCATTTATTTACAAAACTTTTTAATTTACTTAAAATCAGAAAAATTATAAGTTTGATGTTTGTTGTACATTCCCACTTTCCCCTAGACTAAGGGCAGCAACCTTGTTCGAACTGGCTAAGGAAAGTGGATTTTGACTGAGATAAACAATTTAAACTCTACCATCCAGAATGTCTCACGCAGGGAATTGCGAGATTTAGTGCGGACTCAGCTGCAAATGCTCCTGGAAACGGGAGACTTGCAGGGAGCAAAAGCTATTCTCGTGCCTGTGCAGCCTGCGGATATTGCCGAGGCAATTGAGGGTTTGCCAGAAGCGATGCATGCTTTGGCTTTTCGCTTGCTTTCTAAGGATGAGGCAATTGAGGTTTATGAATATCTCGACTACAGCGTTCAAGAACGTTTAATCGAGGAACTTAAAAGTCAAGAAGTCCGCGATATTGTCGATCAAATGTCGCCGGATGACCGAGCTAGGTTATTTGATGAATTACCGGCAAAAGTCGTCAATCGTCTGCTAGAACAACTGAGTCCAGCAGAACGCCAAGCTACAGCCCAACTATTGGGTTATGAAGCTGATACGGCTGGGCGAATCATGACATTAGAGTTAATCTCGCTGAAAGAAAACTTTACAGTATTTCAAGCTCTAGAGCGAATTCGCAACTTAGCTAATGCCAGTGAGATGATTTATTATCTTTATGTTATGGATGCGGCAAGGCGCTTAACGGGAATTGTATCGTTGCGGGAGTTGGTGACTTCTCAGCCTGAGCAAATTATTGGCGAAATTATGACGCGTGATGTGATATTCGTCCACACTGATACAGATCAGGAAGAAGTAGCGAGATTAATCCAAAGATATGACTTTCTGGCTGTACCTGTGGTAGATCGAGAACAGCGTTTAGTAGGTATTGTCACCGTCGATGATGTAATTGATATTTTGCAACAAGAAACCACCGAAGATATCTATGCCTTGGGTGGTGGTGTGCAGTCGGGGGGCGACAACTATTTTCAGATGAATTTATTGGAAATTGCGCGAAAGCGGGTTGTATGGTTGTTGGTTTTACTTGTAACCAATACCATTACAGGAACGATTATTAAGTCACAAGAGGATCTTTTGGCAAAAGTGGTGACATTGACAGCGTTTATCCCTTTGCTGACTGGTACTGGTGGTAACGTGGGGGCCCAATCTTCCACAGTGGTGATTCGCGGGATGAACACTGACGAAATCCGATCGCTTGGCGCATTGCAAGTAATTGGTCGGGAAGCGATCGCAGGTTTATTATTAGGGGGAATGTTAGGTACGATCGCTACTATCTGGGCTTATTTTCTGCAAGGACGATTAGAAGTTGCGATCGCTGTAGGCGTTAGTTTGGTAGCTATTTCTCTTTTAGCTTCTATCTCCGGTTCAGCACTGCCGTTTCTATTTCGCTATCTCCGTTTAGATCCAGCATTAATGTCAGCACCATTTATTACCACAGCAGTTGATGTACTAGGCGTTTTGATTTACTTTAATTTGGCACGAGTAATTTTAAATTTATAAAAAGAGTCATTAGTCATCGGTCATTAGTGAATAACACACTACAAATGACAAAGGACAAATGACTAATTTTTACAATTCTGATTCTGTATCTGGAGCAACAATTTCGCCAGTACCCAATTGCAGTATCATGTCCTGGTCAGTAATCAATCCGCTGAGTTCCTTCACTTGTAGATTCATTTCTTCACAAGCTTGTCTTAGTTCTCTGGCAAATTTATTCAGGTCTTGACCATAGCCACATTGATAAGCAGCAGTTTCAATTCCTTGCTTGGCATTTGCTCTAGCACAATCTACTAGTTCTGTGCCATGCAGCGGTGTAGGAGATGCCATAGACGTAGTTATTATTTCTTAAATGTTTGCTGCTAGATAGATTATCAATATTCTTATATTTACTCATCCCTCCAATGGATGACAAAAAGGGTAGAGTTGGAAATAATTATTTCTTTGTCATTAGTCATTAGTCTTTTATCCAAAGCGAATGACCAATGACTAATGACTAATAACTAATGACTAATTTTTCACTTACCCATTGACAACATCTCCACCATTGACATGTAATACTTGTCCAGAGACATAAGAACCATCATCAGAGGCTAAATATACATAGCTAGGAGCAACTTCTTCTGGTTGTCCGGCTCGTTGCATTGGTACTTGTTTACCAAAAGTTTCAACTTTCTCTTCAGGAAAAGTTGAGGGAATTAAAGGTGTCCAAATTGGCCCTGGCGCGACAGCATTAACGCGAATTCCTTTTGATACCAAATTTTTTGATAAGGAGCGAGTAAAAGCGACGATCGCACCTTTTGTAGACGAGTAATCTAGTAGTTGTGGATTACCTTTATAAGCTGTTACCGATGTGGTATTGACGATAGAACTGCCTGCTTGCAAATGCTTAAGTGCAGCCTTGGTCATGAAAAACATTGAGAAGATATTAGTGCGGAAAGTGCGCTCTAGTTGCTCTTTGGTGATTTCCTCGATACTTTCTTTTGGATGCTGTTCGGCGGCATTGTTGATGAGAATATCGAGTTTGCCAAACTCACCAACTGTTTGTTGTACGGCTTGCTGACAAAAGGTTTCATCGCCAATATCACCTGCGATGGTTACTGCGCGACGGCCTTGTTTTTCTACCAAATGTTTTGTTTCTTTGGCATCATCGTGTTCATTTAGGTAAAGAATCGCTACATCTGCACCTTCTTTAGCAAATGCGATCGCTACAGCACGACCAATACCACTATCTGCACCCGTGATCAATGCTACTTTATCTTGTAATTTACCACTACCCCGATACTGGGCATCATCTGCTTTGGGTTTTGGTGTCATTTCTGATTCAACACCTGGTGGTTGTTGTTGCTGTGGTGGTTGTAATTTTTGCTCTTTTGATTCAGTCATAGTTTCTGGTTTGGTAATTGAATATTGAATTGGGCATTAGGAATTGAAAAGAGGTAGAGGGTAGGGTGGAGGATACAGAGAAGAAAACTCTTCTCCCTTGCTTTTTCCCATTCTCCATTTCAAAACTAAACCTTGGATCGAAAATTCAACCCAAGGTTTATTTTTTGGTTTGACTCTCACTAGCCATTTGCAATTTTAGGCATTTATATCCTGGATGTTTGCCAAACTTACTTATTGCTAGCAATTGTACGCAACTTACATTATTTATCCTCACACCTAATTACAAAAAATCTAATGGAGAATTTATCTTCTTGAACTGCTTTCAAGTTAGCTATTATATTGCTCTACTTTATCGCCCTGTAGAGGTAAAGTAAGCTGGGTTTGTCTCAACCTTAAGACTGAAAATATATTAAGTAAATAGTGATTTACGAGATATCTGACATCTTTAAGAAGTCGGGCATCTGCGGCTTGCTATAGTTTAATTTATTCTGATCGATTTCTTTAAATATCTGGCATAATTACCCGAATCCTAACACCGCAACTATGCATCTTCCAAAAATCTCTGTGGTGCGCTACATTGAGATCATTAGAGGGCAAGGGTTATGGCAACACTAAATATTTCCGAGTTAGAACAGGTTGAGAAATTTCGCCACTTACAATTAACCCTGCGCGATCGCTGGAAAACGAGCGAGCTATTTGACAATAGTGAAGCAGATATTTTAATTATTCCTTCTCTGAGTCTCGACCAACGAGAACTCCGAAAGATCGAAGGCTGCGAGCATTATGAAGAAAGATTACTATTTTCCTTAATTCGGTTGCGGAATCCCCGGACTCGGCTGATTTATGTAACATCAGTACCGCTGCATCCTAGTATCATTGATTATTATCTGCAACTGTTGCCAGGGATTCCTTTTTCTCATGCTCGCAATCGTTTGCTACTACTTTCTACTTACGATTCCTCCCTTAAGTCTCTGAGCCAAAAGATTTTAGAACGCCCCCGCCTGCTAGAGCGGATTCATCAATCTTTGAGGCTAGACAAATCATTTATGATCTGCTATAACTCTTCGCACTGGGAAGGTGAATTGTCTTTAAAATTAGGTGTACCACTGTATGCTGCTGCACCAAATTTACAGATTTGGGGGACAAAAAGTGGTAGTCGGCAAATCTTTGCCGAAAGTGGAGTACCGCATCCAGATGGCAGCGAAAAAATTTGGAATCATCAAGATTTGGCAGAGGCTACCGTTGATTTGTGGGAACGACAACCGACATTACAACGGGTAGTAATAAAACTCAACGAAGGCATTTCTGGAGAAGGGAATGCATTGCTGGATCTGAGACCGATTGAAAATTTAGCCCCAAGCAAAGGTACTCATGCCGAAAGGGTAGCAGCAATTAGCGATCGCTTCTCAATAATGCGCTTTCAAGCAAAGCAAGAGACTTGGGAAAATTTTTCTGGAAGAATCCCGGAATTAGGGGCAATCACCGAAGCATTTGTCGAAGGGGAAATTAAGCGATCGCCCAGCGTCCAAGGACGGATTACACCCACTGGTGAAGTGGAAATACTTTCAACCCACGACCAAATTCTTGGAGGCCCAGACGGCCAGATTTATCTTGGTTGTCGCTTTCCGGCTGATGAAAGATATCGATTGCAATTACAGCAATTGGGAATACAAGTTGGCAGAAAGCTAGCAGAGAAAGGCACTTTAGAGCGATTTGGTGTAGATTTTATCGCCGTTGACAAGGGAAATGAAGAGTGGGATATTCAGGCAATTGAAATTAACCTGCGTAAAGGCGGTACAACTCATCCATTCATGACCCTGAAATTATTAACCAACGGGCGCTATGACCTTTCCACTGGTTTATTTTATAGTCAACAGGGTCGTCCAAAATACTATATTGCCACTGATAATCTGCAAAAAGAGCGCTATCAGGGATTATTGCCTAATGATTTGATGGATGTCATCGCTCACCACAGACTGCACTTCGACAGTTGTACAGAAACGGGTACAGTGTTTCATCTTATGGGTTGCCTTTCGCAGTTTGGCAAATTGGGATTAACCAGCATCGGTGATTCCCCGCAACAAGCACAAGACATTTATAACAAAGTTATCAAAGTTTTAGATGAAGAAACCCGCAGTGAGAATCATGATTTCTCGGCGTTTTCAGATTATTCCTTTCCCGTAGTTTGGGATGAATATAGTTGAAGAATTCAGGAGTCAGAATCAAGACGCAGAGGAGCAGGGAGCAAGGGAGCAGGGGGACAAATCACGCCACTTGCGGGTGAGGTTTGTACCTTTAGTTCCCCCTGCCCCCCAATACGGTTAGATTAAGGCAAGGGACGCGATAAATCGCCGTTTTTACAAGAATTAGTCTTTTGTAGAGACAGCGATTTATATCATGTTCGGCAAATCACTTATAATATGTCATTGCGAATGCAACGAAGTGGAATGAAGCAATCGCAAAGGTTTGGGATTGCCGCGCTACGCTCGCAATGACATAAGTATTAAGTCGAACATGATATTATTGGGTCTTTGCGACTTAGGGCGTGTCATCAAAAAACCTTATCCGAACCGTATTGCCCTGCCCCTTGCTCTCCTGCCTCTTTGTTGATTAGTTTTGAATGCGATCGCTATTAGGTAAACTTTGCTGGTTGCTTGGCTCTTTACGAGATTGAGATTGAGTATATATATAGGTTGCCAATGCTAAAGTCAGCCCAATAGCCAAGACCACTCCCAGGATTCGCAAAAAATTGGGAGAAATTTTTGTAGTTAGCTGCCCAACTAGCCTTGGTTGGTAAATAGTGTCATCTACTGGCGCTTGTGATCTACCTTTATTGGATGCAGGTCGCGGTTGATACAACGTCGCATCTGATGGTGTTTGTTGCCCACTTTGATTAGATCCTGGTCGCGGTTGATACAATGTCTTATCTGGTGGCGTTTGTTGCCCACCTGGATTAGATCCTGGTCGCGGTTGAAATAGTGTCTTATCTGGTGGCGTTTGTTGCCCACCTGGATTAGATCCTGGTCGCGGTTGAAATAGTGTCTTATCTGGTGGCGTTTGTTGTCCACCTGGATTAGATCCTGGTCGCGGTTGAAATAGTGTCTTATCTGGTGGTGTTTGTTGTCCACCTTGATTAAATGCTGATCGTGGTTGAAATAACGTCACATCAGGTTTGTTGGCGTTCTGATTATTCACAGGACTCTGTTGATTTTGCTCAACTGGGTTAAATGGTCTAGGAACGGTTTCGTGATTTGAACCTTGATTGTATCCAGCCTGAAGGGGAGGAACGGTTTCCTCAGATTGGCTTTGCTCAATCGGGTTAAATGGTCTGGGAACAGTTTCGTGATTTGAACCCTGATTGTATGCAGATGGAGGGCGAATAATGGTGTCGTCGTTCGATTGTCTGGGAACAGTTTCGTGATTTGAACCTTGATTGTATGCAGATGGAGGGCGAATAATAGTGTCGTCGTTCGATTGTCTGGGAACAGTTTCGTGATTTGAACCTTGATTGTAGGAAGGTTGCGGTTGCCCAGCAATTTGTCCGGGTACATTAATAGTTCCTGTGGCAAACTTAGCAGCAGCTTGCAAAGCCTGATTCAGTTCTTCTACTGTTGCAAATCGGTTAGCTGGGTTTTTGTGGAGGCATTTCATCACCACCGCTTCCAATTCTACGGGTAAATGCTCACACCCTGGTTGCGATCGCAGTGGTTTGGGTGGCTCATAAGCATGAGCTAATACCCAAGAAGCTTCACTAATATGATTACCTTTAATGCTGATTCCAAAGGGGTCAGCGGCACTCAGCATTTCATAAAGGATAATCCCTAAGCTGTAAATATCGCCTCTGGCATCCAAATTTTTATCGCTTTGGATTTGTTCAGGAGGTGCGTAACGAAATGTACCGATAAATGTACTAGTTATATTTGTAATATTGGAATTTTCTGAAGATTCACTACGAATTTTGGCAACACCAAAATCCAAAACCTTGACCCACTCTCCCAAATCTGTAGGTACTAAAAATATATTATCTGGCTTCAGATCGCGGTGAATTACCTGAATATGCTCAGTGGTTTTACCTCCATCCCGTTGCAGAGTAACTCCTTGATGGGCAAGCTGTAAGCCCTTGCAAACTTGCGCTATAATCTTTACCGTCCGCTCAACCGATGGCCGCTTTTCGCGCAGCAGTAATTGCCTAAGCGTTTGCCCCCGCAAATATTCCATTACGTAAAATGGAAAACCTTCCGGGGTTACACCACAATCATTAATCTTAACAATGTGGTCACTTTGCAAAGCAGCACAAACTGCCACCTCACGCTCAAAACGCTTTCTCATTTCTTGTGATGCCACCAGCGTATCTTTGAGCAACTTCAACGCTACCTGCTGACCTACACGGGTGTCTGTTGCCAGGAAGACATCTCCCATGCCACCCCCGCCTAAACGTTTATCTAAACGGTATCGTTCGTTATCACCTACGAAGCGACCAATCCAAGAATTTGAAGAAGGTGGGGATTGCATCTGGGGAAACCCATCCTAGTTACGTTAAACTGCTAATTTTAGTCAGAGATAATACTAGTATTACAAATGTTTTACTTGCTTGTAAGTTTAGATTGACATCGGTAATATATACTACTAGTACTTTATTTAATTATACTCAGCTTAACATAAAACTAATCCTATCAATTTGATAAAATGTTTAAAATTAAGACCTGTGGTAGTTGAAATTGCTTTCTGATGTTAAATTAATTAACGCAAATTCGACTACGATCATCAGCGGGACTCTTTTTTATCCATAGTTAATACTCTGTCAAGTTCAAATTGATGGGTGGGTTAACAAGTTCGTAGTCAGGACTTTAGCCCTTATTTTTTCAGTACTAAAGTCCTGATTACAAATCATCAAAACTAGCTTGACTGATTACTAACAACTAGTCCCCAATCCCTAATCCCCGCTACAGAATATTTAAAGTTTTGCAAAATATATTCTGTCAATGTATTCTGGCGTACATGATTAATATGTGCTATTGCCATGAGGAATGAGGATGAGTAATGTGCTCTCTATAGCCGCCGTGACAGCAGTACTAAAAGTCTTGCTGGAAAATGGTTTAGTCAGTGATCCGATCACTGCTAGTGTTGGTGATGTCATTGTAACTGCTCTACCACCTGATCGAATTTCAGTTGAAGCTGACGAGCGTGCTCAACTCAACCTCTTTCTCTATCAAGTGACACAGAATCGCAATGTCGATTGGGTATCTCAGGAATTTCGGAGCCGACATTCACGTATTAATGGAAACCCGCGCTCTCCGACTCCACCATTAGCTCTTGATCTCCATTACTTGCTGACAGCTTATGGAGCCAAAGATTTTCAAGCGGAGCTTTTACTTGGCTACGCAATGCATTTGTTACATAAAACACCAGCTATTACATCTGATATTCTTGAAAACACTTTGATCAATGCATCTACAACCAATACCTCAAGTGCTTTTTCGCAAGCTGTAGCAAGTGTATCTGTTTCGGATTTAGCTGAACAAATTGGGCAGATCAAATTGACTCCAGAGTTTTTTAACATGGAAGAAACTTCTAAGTTATGGTCTGCTTTACAAACACACTATCGACCTTCAGCAACCTATCTGGCATCAATGGTATTGATTGAGAGTAGCAATGACAACTCTGAAGGTTTCTATATGATGCCCTTGTCTCAGCCGAGTATAGAGCAAGTTATGGCTCCGGCTAAGACTGAGCGAATGATTGTTACAGGCACAACATTAGTAATTCGTGGTAAACGGTTACGCGGTGAAATCACACGAGTTCGTTTGGGAAATACGGAGACACTAATAGTACCTCAAGAAGTAAAAGAGACTCAAATCAGCCTGTTAATCCCGCCAGATTTATACGCAAGTGTACAGGGTATCCAAGTTGTACACCTGAGAATGGGTAATGTAGGGCAAATGGATCTTTTAGTTGAATCGAATGTTGCGGCTTTTGTCTTACACCCAATAATTACATCATTCGTCGCTAAAGTGGAAAATAGCGGCGACAATTTACGCACAGCAGAAATTACCGTTAAATTCCAGCCCAAAGTTGGTAAGGCACAGCGAGTAGTTTTGCTACTTAATGAGGCATCAGGTGATACCCCGTCAGCGTACTCTTTCTTTGTTGCATCACGTACTGAAGATACTGATGCAATTACTATTCCGATCAAAAACATCAAGCCAGGAACTTATATTGTCCGGGTGCGGGTAGATGGAGCGGAAAGTCCACTGCACAAGAATCAGTCTGGGGAATATGATTCGCCACAGGTGACTATTTTATGAATGCTACAACGATTAATCGCAATTGGGATGATGCAAACTACCGCTACCTATCAGCAGCCCTAGCCGTGGTGCGTGATATTTTAGAAAATTACGCGGCAAAAGTACAAAATCAACCTCAAGAGAAAGACCAAGAGAATTTACTGCAAGCTTTAGAGGAAGCTGCTGCTGCTATGCCTGCACCATCGGCATTGGAGAGAGTATGCACAATGTTTAGCCTCTCATTATTTGAGCGTAATTTGTTGCTGTTGTGTGCAGGTATGGAATTGAATGGAGATTTTGCCAAATTATGTGCTATGATGCACGGCGATTCCCAACGAGCTTACCCAACCTTAAGTTTAGCTTTGGCAGCTTTACCTGATGTCCACTGGGATGCGATCGCTCCAAATTCTCTCTTACGTCATTGGCGGTTAATTCAAATTGGTGATGGTCATGCCCTGACCCTCAGTCCTTTAAGAATTGATGAGCGAATTTTACATTATCTCACGGGTATCCAATATCTTGACGAACGGCTAGCTGGCATCATTGAACCATTACAAGAAGTTAGTGATTTAGTACCCTCGCACCAAGATTTAGCAGAGCGAGTAGCAGCAATTTGGTCGCAAGCTTATAAGGTTAATAGCTTGCCAATTATCCAATTATGTAGTAATGAGAGTGTTAGCAAACGCGCCATTGCCGCTACAATTTGTCAACTTCATGATTTAAGTCTGTGGGTAATGCCTGCACAAGTCATTCCCTTACTACCTAGCGACTTGGATAATCTCATCCGCCTATGGACTCGTGAGACGATTTTAAGTAAGTGTGCGTTGCTCATAGACTGCAACGAACTAGATACTAATGATACAGCGCGGCTAAATGCGATCGCTCGTTTCATTGAACGCACAAAGGGCTTTTTAATAGTCACGAGTCGGGAAAGGATAGGTTTATCACAACGCCTAGTAGTTAATTTTGACGTAGATCAACCAAGTAGCAAAGAACAAGGTGTTGTTTGGCAAGATGCACTAAGTACAATTGCACCGCAAATGAACGGGCAAGTTAAAATCTTAGTAGATCAGTTTAACCTAAGTGCTGCAACCATTCGCGCTGCTTGTGCAGAAGCCGTAGGACAGTTAGCACAAACGCCAGAAAGTGATATCAGCGATATTTTATGGGATGCCTGTCGTGTGCAAGCACGCCCACGCTTGGATGAACTCGCCCAGAGAATTGAGCCATCTGGTGATTGGGAGGACTTGGTATTACCAGAGGCACAAAAACAAATTCTCCGGGAAATTGCGGCTCATGTACGTCAGCGTAGTACTGTATATAATAATTGGGGTTTTGGTGGCAAGAGTGCTAGGGGATTAGGAATCAGCGCTTTATTTGCAGGTGCTAGTGGCACTGGTAAAACCTTGGGGGCAGAAGTGCTGGCTCATAAATTGCGCCTCGACCTATATCGTATTGACCTATCATCGGTAGTCAGCAAATATATTGGCGAGACAGAGAAAAATTTGCGCCGGGTATTTGATGCCGCAGAACAAGGCGGGGTGATTTTGTTATTTGATGAAGCTGACGCTTTATTTGGTAAACGGAGTGAAGTTAAAGATGCCCGCGATCGCTATGCCAATATAGAAGTTAGCTACCTATTGCAACGGATGGAAAGCTACCCAGGTTTAGCAGTCTTAACCACAAACTTGAAGAGTGCAATTGATACAGCCTTCCTGCGGCGGATTCGCTTTGTGGTGCAGTTTCCCTTCCCCGATACAACCCAACGAGCAGAGATTTGGCGACGCGTTTTTCCAGCTGAAACCCCAACCGCAGACTTAGATGCTCTGCAACTAGCACGACTCAATGTCGCTGGGGGTAATATCCGTAACATAGCCTTAAATGCAGCTTTTTTAGCTGCCGATGCTGGGGAAGCAGTGCAGATGAAACACGTATTACGGGCTGCTCAGACAGAATATAGTAAGTTAGAGAAACCCTTAACTGATGCGGAAATTGGAGGGTGGATGTGATTTTCAAATTTCAACCTTAGTCGAAAATACTGGCAGCGAAAGATCCAACAAAAGACGCACAGCAGGCCAAGCTTGCTGCTGGTGCTATTCGGGCGCTTCCCATCGCCAACAAGATCCTCAACCTTTTGCAAGATGTGCAAAAAGGTGTTCCTACCAAGGTTTTGACTCTCAGTGCGTTAGAACATATTACTAATTATTTTTTACAATTAAATTTATCTCAGTAATAACCGAAACAGAGAGTTATTACTACAAAAGGTGTGTTGTAAATATTCCTAAAAAATTGAATGTAGAAGCAGCATTTGAGATAATCTTCAGTAAGATAATTGTAGAAAATCCAGTATAAACCCTTCACTAGTAAATATAGCGATGCGTTATCCAGAACCCTTATAGAGACATAGCAATGCTACGTCTCCACTTTTCCCCAGATGTCGTAATAGAAATTTTATAGTTTTTCTCATCTAAAACTCCGGTTTTTGATAACCGAGGTAAGCTGCTTCTAAAAAAACATCAGATGTAACAGCTTCTGGCAACTTTTCTAAATTAATAATATCTACAACTTGCTCGGCTAACTTTAGAGATAGTGATGCTCTGGGCTTTAACGACATTGCGCCACGTCGCTGCAAATACTCACGAATAACAGCAAAATCATCTGGCATCAATTGTGAGAAATCGGCAATTTCAATTAACTGTTCATAGAGTAATTTAGCCTGTTCTGAAATTATCAATGTTGCAGATGCAGTGGCTGTTTGGGCTTGAATTACAATTGTGCCAGCAGCCAAATCACCTAAGCGCTTTTCACGACGACCGAACATAATTAAAAAAGCGCCAATAAAAAAAATCTCATCAAAGGGTCGCAGTAAGGCACGTAGAGTTGCTTGTTGTAACCCGATGAGTCTCCCATCATCTCGAACTACGCGAATTTTAGCAACTCGTTTACCAGGGGTTTGCCCAAACCATAAAGTTTCAAAAAATACAAAATAGCCGATGTAAATAATAAAACTAACAAGGAATGCGATCGCAATCAACCACAAAGTCACGCCAGCACCGAAAATATTTACCCAAAAATCTCCTAACGAGACTGAAATGATAGACCAAGCTGTGAAAAATCCCACTAAAATCACAGCTAAAATGTGATAATCAATGAGCAAAGCCCAGGCACGATTTCCGATTCCAGCAAGAGTAAATTCTAGCTCTACACTTTCTGGAGTATTAAATTTAACATTATTGAAAAGGTGCATAATCGTCTTTATACTGTCGTTTAAATTTCGCGATCGCGTAACTTCAAGCCTAACCCTTCACGACGACTTCGCATGTCATAGTAAATAACAGCTTTAATTGCTTGCCCAAATGGCAAAATTATTGCGCCAGTACTAAAACTTAATCCGAGAATCAACACAAGAAAAATTGGCGTAAAAATAGTAGAATTTTCGTTTATCAAGGGTGAGAAAATTCCCTGAATCACAGCAGAAATAATCTGGAGAACAATTTGAGCAGGTATTGTGATTAAAAAGCCCACAAATGAGATAAGCAGAATCCGCCATACGTTACCTTGAGTTAATTGCCAGCTACGGCTAATAGTTGATATACCATCAACATTATCTTCAATAGCAAGGGGCACATCTACTAAATAAAATCGTGTAAGAAGCCATAAAACTGCCACAATTGCCGCAATACTCAGCACAATCGTGAGGATAACAATGAAAATAGAAGTAACTGAATTTCCTTGTAGTCCTAACCCTACGAACGCTGAGAAAAAACCAAACAAGACAAATAAAACTAGAACACCTAAGCCAATCCCTATACCAATCAGAAACATTAACAGCATTGTGACTAAAAACTGCCACAATCGAGAATTGACGAAACGTTCACCTGACGAAATACTTTCGGGTTGATTGACCAACTCGCCATAGGCCAAACGAGAAATCAGCGCTGAAAGAGCATAAAACTTAGCCCATCCATAAACTGGAAGCAGTACCCATACATAAGCTTTCAGCGCCAATAAAAAATACTCCTTCAGATGAGAACGATACAACCGCACCGCAGCACTGACAACATTTCCTACACTCAGTGGTTGTATGGGACTGGGAGATCCAAAATTTTCAGACATAATGGCAAATTTCCCTTGAAACTACGGAGATCAATTTGAGGTTATCTTAAGCTAAGTTAAAGTCAGTGTTCCCAAAATTCATGAATATTCAACGTTGGATTGCACGACGAGAAGCAAATTGGCAGCGTCTGGATGCCCTATTAAGGCAAATAGAAAAAAAAGGGTTAAAGTCCTTAAGGGCAGCAGAAATTAGAGAGTTAGCGAGTTTGTATCGTTCAGTAGCCGCAGATTTGGCCCGTGCCCGCACTCAGCAAATCGGCAATACTTTAATCCAAAGTTTACAATCTTTAACAACTCGTGCCTACACGCAGATTTACCAAGGTTCACGGCGACAGGAATGGGAGGCAATTCTAGAATTTTACCGTTGGGGATTACCATCTGTAGTTCAGAAAACATTTGCATACATTGCTGCGGCGACGGCGTTGTTTCTACTAGGGGCACTAGTGGCTTGGTGGTATTCTTGGCAAAATCCCAGTTTTATGTCGTTGATCGTACCTGAAAACTTGATTGCCAAGGTGCGAGATGAGCATAAATTGTGGATGGGGTCAATTGTCGGCGTTGAACCTCTGGCATCCAGCGGCATCATGGTCAATAATTTGTCGGTGTCTTTTGGGGCTGTCGCCGGTGGCATCACGGCTGGAGCATACACAGCTTATTTAATGGTATTTAATGGCTTATTGATTGGTGCTGTTGCTACTTTGGTGGGTCAAAATAATCTAGCTTATCCTTTTTGGGCCTTTGTGTTGCCGCATGGCTCCTTGGAATTACCTGCGATCTTTTTTGCTGGAGGTGCAGGATTTTTATTAGCAAAAGCAATTTTATTTCCTGGTAAATATCGCCGTGGAGATGCACTGAAATTTTACGGCTCTCAGGCGGTGCAGTTAGTATTTGGGATTGTACCAATATTGATTATTGCTGGTGTGATCGAAGGCTTTTTTTCACCGAATCCCAGCGTACCTGATGCCATTAAATATTTGGCAGGAATAGGATTACTTATACTTTTGGTGTTGTATTGTAGCCGCAAACAAACATCAATCACATAATATTAGATGGCGGCTGATTAGGAAATTGCAAAAATAAATTAATATTAATCAGCAAAAAATATTTATGGTTAAAAGCAATATTTAAACCTACCTTAATGCTTCGTTTATTCATCGTTAACCATAAAAAATGTAATTTAGTTTAAGGCTGAAACTACAGCAGAAGAGTATTCCTTAATTACGGGTAATATGATTTTTTCGACCAGCATCTTGAATCGTGTCGTTGCTACTTCAGTGGTGACAACTTCTATTGCAGTTAGTCCGTTTTTTGGTGCGATCGCCCAAGCTGAAACACTGAATGGTGCAGGAGCAACTTTTCCGGCTCCGCTTTACGAACGGTATGCTCGTGAAGTTAAGAAGAAATATCCAGAATTGAAAATTAACTATCAAGCAATCGGTAGCGGTGGCGGTATTCGTCAAGTCACTGCTGGAACAGTTGACTTTGGTGGTAGTGATGCTGCAATGAAAGATGATGAAATCGCTAAAGTCAAGAACGGTGTAATCTTAGTACCTACAGCAGGCGGTGCTGTTTCTGTTGTTTACAATCTTCCAGGTGTTAATAATCTCAAGTTGTCCCGCACTACACTACCAGCAATTTATTCAGGTCAAATTACCAAATGGGATGACGCAAAAATTAAAGCTGACAATCCGGGTGTCAATCTACCATCTCAAACAATTAAGTTTGCTGTTCGCGCTGATGGTAGTGGTACAACTTTCATTTTCACCAATCACTTGAGTGCAATCAGTGGTTATTTTAAAGGCAGAGTTGGAGCTAACACAGCTCCAAAATGGAATCTGCCAAACGTCCTCAAAGGCAAAGGCAACCCAGGCGTAGCTGCTGTAGTAGCTCGTACTCCTGGTTCTATCGGTTATGTAGAATATAGCTACGCTGTCCAAAACAACCTGAAATCAGCACTGATACAAAATAAGAAAGGAGAATTTGTTGCTCCTTCTTTAGAATCTGCAAATGCAGCTTTGTCAACTGTGAGTTTCCCAGATAACTACCGCGTTTTCGTAGGAGATCCAGGACAAGGTTATCCAATTGTCGGTCTTACTTGGATGATGGTTTATAGACAGTATGCTAATGCTTCTAAAGCCGATGCTATCAAGAAATGGATTAATTGGGTATTGAAAGACGGTCAACAATATAACGATGATCTCAACTACACCAAAATTCCATCTGAGGTAGCAAATCGGGTGCTTCAGACAGTCAATAGTACTGTCAAACCTTAATTTGCAATCTTACTACTTTTCTATCCTAATAGGGTGAGTTAAAACTCACTCTATTAGCAATAAAAAATCTATTTTATTGATTTGTAATGGCAAATTTATCGGAACCAGCCGACAGAAATTCATCAGATGATTCAAATTTAGGCGATGAAAATTTCAGTTTAACAGCTATTGGCGGCACAAATCTCTGGTTTGACCAAGGTTTTACACGGCTAGTATACTCTTTTGCCGTGATTACTGTTGCAGTCCTATTTGTGATGAGTTGGGTAATTTTATCCGAAGCTCTCCCAGCTATTAAGCAGTTTGGACTGGGTTTTTTATGGGGTCAAGATTGGGATACAGGTAATCAGATTTTTGGTGCATTACCTTATATTTATGGAACTTTGGTAAGTAGTGCGATCGCTATTTTATTCGCTGTCCCTGTGGGAATAGCAGTAGCCTTAGTCACAAGTGAAAATTTCTTACCTTCATCGTTGCGAACAACCTTAGCATTTGTTGTTGAATTAATTGCAGCAATTCCTAGTGTCATTATTGGTTTATGGGCGATTTTTGTCTTTATTCCAATTCTAGAACCTCTACAAAAATGGCTCGCCAGCACTTTTAAATGGATACCACTGTTTAATACAGAAGATCCTTCTGGCACAAATATGCTAACTGCTGGAATTATTCTAGCCATCATGATTTTGCCCACAATGGCAGCAATTACTCGCGATGTCTTAATGGCTATCCCTAAAGAATTACGTAGTGCATCTATGGCTTTAGGCGGTACCCGTTGGGAAACAATTTTTCGCGTCTTGCTACCATCTGGATTTTCTGGAATAGTGAGTGCAGCAATGCTCGCCTTAGGGCGTGCTTTGGGTGAAACAATGGCTGTCACTATGGTGATTGGTAACTCTGCTCAAATCACTGCTTCTTTACTCAATCCAGGTTATACAATTCCCTCTGTATTAGCTAATGAATTTGCCGAAGCTGAACCGGGATTACATATAGGTGCTTTAAGTTATTTGGGATTGATTTTATTTGGGTTGACTCTAGCTGTAAATATTGGCGCTGTACTATTAGTGAAGTGGGTTGGCAGAAAACATAAGTAATACTATATTAGTTTAAAACTGCCACAATGCTGCAAGACGTACAGATAGAAAATATAGCGAGATAAAAAAGCTTATAAAATTCTATTTGTACCCTTTATATTCTTTAAAAGAAACAAGCTTCATAACTCAAATATAAATTTTGATTTCAGTGTATCAGAAAATTTATCAATCATAAATTTAAAAAATATGAGTGGTTATATCCAATCAAAAACTGATGAATATTTGGCGAAAGAACTGTGCAGTCCTTTGCCAACAGAACGAGTAATATTTACTTATGCAATGAATGCGATCGCCTTTGGTTTGACAGGTCTAGCACTCATTCCTTTATTATCAATTTTGTGGGAAATTCTCATTCGAGGAATATCTGGGCTGAAATCACAGATGTTCGTCACAACAGTGATTGACAATGGCTTTGCCAATGCCATCCTGGGAACCGTAATCATGGTATTGATTGGTGCTATTTTAAGCATTCCCACAGGGATAATGACAGGAATTTTCTTGGCGGAATTTGGTCAAACCAACTCAATTGCTGGTTTTGTTCGTTTTATCAGCAGTATTTTGACAGGTGTGCCCTCAATTGTTGTAGGCGTATTCGCTTACGGTGTGATAGTTTTGGTAACTAAAGGATTTAGTGCGATCGCAGGTGGTTTTGCTTTAGCCGTAATTATGCTACCTGTAATTATACTGACAACAGAAGAATCCTTAAAACTTATTCCTACATCTCAACGCCTCGCCTCAGCCGCTTTGGGTGGAACTCGTTTCCAAACTACTCTTCGCATCGTTGTGACTGCTGCAATTCCCGGAATTACCACAGGCATTTTATTAGCTGTAGCTCGTGCTGCTGGTGAAACAGCACCCTTAATTTTTACTGCCTTATTTAATCTAGATTGGTCAGAAGGATTATTAAGTCCAACAGCTTCATTACCAGTATTGATTTTTAATCTCTACAACGATCCCGACCCGCAAAAAGGTCAATTAGTATGGACTACTTCTATAGTTCTACTCAGCTTAATTTTATTTGTCAGTATTCTTTCTCGCTTAGTTATTAAGCAGAGAAGGATAAACTAAAAAAAAGTAAAAATAAATTTTTGTTTTATTTCGCACCTTGGGAAAGCATGAGTAACCTAATTCCAGCTATCAAAGTTAAAAATATCAGTTTTTACTATGGCACGATAAAAGCGATTGAAAAGGTGTCAATAGATATTTATCAAAATCAAGTAACCGCAATTATTGGCCCTAGTGGTTGTGGTAAATCTACCTTCATCAAAATTCTTAATCGCATTAGCGAATTAGAAGGGCCCGTAAAAGTTGAAGGAAATGTAGAATTTTTTGGTCAAAATATTTATGCTCCTCGTGTCAACATTAATCGGTTACGCCGCCAAATTGGTATGGTGTTCCAAAAACCAAATCCTTTCCCGATAAGCATTTACGAAAATGTTGCCTACGGTATGAGAATAGCAGGTAGGTATTCAAAATTAGAATTAGATGAAATTGTCGAATCTGCACTTCAAAGCGCTGCTCTTTGGGATGAAGTCAAAGATAAACTAGATAAATCAGCTTTAGGGCTTTCTGGTGGTCAACAACAAAGATTATGTATTGCTCGTGCTTTAGCAGTCAAGCCAAAAGTTCTGTTAATGGATGAACCTTGCTCGGCTCTTGACCCCATCGCTACGATGAAAGTTGAAGAACTGCTACATAGTTTGCAGTCTGAGTTGACAATTGCGATCGTTACCCACAATATGCAGCAAGCTGCTCGCGTTTCTGATTTTACAGCTTTTTTTAGCACTGATGAAAGTCGAATTGGTCAAATGGTCGAATTTGGCGCTACAGAGCAAATTTTTAACAACCCACTAGACCCCCGCACCCGCGACTACGTTTCAGGGCGTTTCGGTTAAGCTATGTTTTAGGGTGACTTAATGATTTTGTCAAGGCATCTGGTGTCAGAGAATATTTGTAAAGTCTAGTTAAAAAAATTACTAATTCATCTTTATAGATAAGCTAATGAGCATTTAAGTTACATAAAAACAAGGCTAGAGCCACTTACTACAAGCTAATCAATCTAGAAAAATGACGATTAGCTTAAACTAGCTCCTCACTGCTTATGAGGGGTACAATACTGCTCGGGTTTTAGATTTTAAACTGGAATTTGATTTTGGGAAAAGGTTAAAGGTTTTTTCTTTCCCCTTTCCCATTCCCCTTTTTCCGTTAACCGACAAGTATTGATGAGTAGTATAAGTCAATACAGTTCAGTTAAGGCTAAAACTCCTTGCCAAAGTCAATTTTTTTAACGAACTGCATACTCTTAAGGAGAAGCAAACTACGCGTAGCGTCTCGTTATGAGTACGCAATGACTGTAAGTATTTTTGTCCAAATTCGGTATAAAAACTCTGTAAAAGATAAATTTTGGGACATAGCTTTAATACAAGTATTTATTAACAGTTTAGCTGCTGTGTGGCTACTGTATAACTACGTAATTTCCATGAACATCTACTTTTAGGGGTAACATAGTGAAACAGCGACCCTGATTTATAGTGTTTTACTTAGTCAAGTTTTGTTTCATACCTTTTGGGAATATGAGTAAACTAATTCCAGCCATAAGAGTCAAAAACTTCAGCTTCTATTACGACACTCAAAAGATAGTTGAAGACGTGTCAATGGATATTTACCAAAACCAAGTCACGGCAATTATTGGTTCTAGTGGTTGTGGCAAGTCTACTTTTATTAAATCGTTAAATCGCATGAGTGAATTAGAAGGAGATGTGAAGGTTGAGGGAAAAGTAGAATTTTTTGGACAGAGTATTTATGAGCGTCGTGTCAACATCAATCGTTTACGGCGTCAAGTTAGTATGGTTTTTCCCAAGCCAAATCTTTTTCCTATGAGCGTTTACGATAATGTTGCTTATGGGGTGAAACTAGTTGGTTGGCATCCGAAAGTAGAATTAGATGGGATTGTTGAATCTGCTATCAAAGCTGCCGAACTTTGGGATGAAGTAAAGAATAAGCTGCACAAATCAGCTTTAGAGCTTTCTGGTGGTCAACAACAAAAATTATGTATTGCCCGTGCTTTAGCAGTCAAACCTAACGTTCTATTGATGGATGAGCCTTGTTTAGGTCTTGATCCGGTGGGTAGTATGAAAATTGAGAGTTTGATCCATAACTTGCGCTCTGAGTTGACAATTGTAATTGTTACTCACAATATGCAGCAAGTTACTCGCCTATCTGACTTTACGGCTTTCTTTTGTAGTAATGAAAATCGTATTACTCAAATGGTGGAATTTGGTACTACAAATAAAATCTTTACCAACCCCGTGGATTCTCGCACCCGCGATTATGTTTTCGCCCGCGTCAGTTGAAATATTTCTAAAAATATAACTATTAGACCTCTGGTAAAAATGAATGTGGAGGCGTAGCAGTGCTACGCACTCTACAAGCGTTATAGTTAATTTCACCAGATGTCTATTTAAAAAAGTATTAGATAGTACAACTGGAAATGAGGAGTTAAATTTACTTTCTGCTTGCCTTGAGTTTTTCTTATGTTGGCCAATACGAACTGACATTTACAGTGTTTTTTTATACTATATATTTAAAGAGAAGTATCTGCTCCAGACCACCTGAATCATAAAATGAAATGTCCCCGGTGCGAATCTACTTCATATCGTAAAAATGGTCGTCGGAATGACAAGCAAAATTACCTCTGCAAAAATTGTGGTAAACAATTCCTGGAACCTATATTCCCTCCTCCGCTAGAAACTGACTTGCTTGCTAACAGCAACAGTCATACTAAAGTATCTACGGCTGAAGCGACGGAATTTTCTTTAGTGAATAACCTACTAGAAGAAAAAATCACAGAGAAAAGTCTTAGCTCGTTTAGTTTGGCATTAGCTGAAGAACTGCTACAAACTATATTATCGCCTGATTGGTTAGAATCTGCTGTGTTCAGCCAATTTATCCAAAAATTCCAACAAAAAGCGGAAATTAAACATCAACTAGAAACAGAAATTTCACTTCTGCTTTTGGATGCAGAAAACTTAAAGTTAGATATTAATTCAGAATTATTTTTAGCCAGTATCTGTAAATATCCCCTCCAATTTAAAATAGCATTTGCTAACTGGAGAAATCCAAGTACTGGTAAGCAAGATATTGAACTATATAATCGTGGTTATCAACTTGTTCATGTGCCGGAAGGTAAGAATAGTGCTGATGCAAAAATGAGCGCATTTGGTGCTTGTGTTTTACGCTATTATCCAACAGTTAAAGAAATATTGGTCTGTTCTAGCGATGGAATTTTAATTCACCTCTGTAACGAACTCCAAAACCAAGGATTAACTGTCTATTGGGTACGTAGACAAGACCAAAATTTGCATATAGAAAACAGAAATACTGGCAAATTAACTCATTATTCCTTAGCAATGGCAACAGAAGTTCCATCATTGGAAAAAGTGGTTGAGCAAATTCAAAATTTAATTAAAAATGAACAAGATTCAATCAATGCTCGATTACAGAGTTTATCGGCAATTACGAGTTTATTTCAAGAAAGATCCAATATCAATATTAAACGTAATACCAAACAACCAGAAAATGAGGAAATAATTACTATTATAGATAACTTATCTGCACAATCGATTCAAGAAGAAAAAGAGAATTATATGGAAGTTTCTAATTAAGAAATTTTAGAAAAAATACTATTAAAAATTATTCAAGATATACAACTAAAGTCTCCCCAAACTAAATTATCTGTGTCCAAGCTAGGTTCAGAGTTACAGAAAATAACCGGAGAATCTCCTAATTCAATTATTAAAAAATTAAAGTTAGGTTCCAATTTTACCAAATATTTAGAATCATCTCCCACATTTACATTAAAAATGAGTGGCAAGGAATATGAGGTAATGACGTTACTCTCCGAATAGATACTTTCTGGATGTTTACGTACAACCTGAGCCTGTAATTCAGTATTATGTAAAAAGATGTAAATAAATGTAAATAATACAATGCAGGATAAAGTTGTTGTTATTGTCGGTGCTACTGGTGGTATTGGTTCAGCTTTAACACACAAACTTGCACCTACCGGAGTCCGGTTGGTACTGGCTGCCAGAGATGCGGTTCGTTTAACAACGCTGGCAAATAATTTACCAGGGGAAGTTTTGAGCGTTCCCACCGATATTACTGACCCCCAACAGGTAGATAGTTTAATTAAAAAGACCATCGCTGAGTTTGGTCAAATCGATATTTTAGTGAATGCAGCTGGTGCTGGTATACTCAAGCCCTACAACAGCCTAGAACCTGCTGATTTAGATAAGATGCTAGATGTCAACTTAAAAGGTAGCTTTTACACCACTCAGGCGGCGGCTGAAGAGATGCAAAAGCGCAAGTCTGGTCACATTTGTAATGTGGTTGGAATTTTGGGTAAGCATTCAATGGGGATGGCAGCAGCTTATTCTGCTTCTAAGTTTGGTGTTGTTGGTTTTAGCAAGTGTATGGCAGAGGAACTCAAGCGTTTTGGTATCAAGTTCACGTTATTCTACTTTGGTGGGGTAGATTCTCCTTTCTGGGATAACGTCAACCTAAAAGTAGACCGAAAAAAAATGCTCAGTCCTGAAACTGCTGCCAATGCGATTTTCTTTGCCCTTTCTGCCGAACCCCAAGCTGTGCCAATGGAAATTAATATTCAACCTGATAGTCATTTGTTCTTTTAGAGTGCGAGTACGACTACATAATTCTTGCTTAGGAAAGACGTGAAAATCTAGCAAAAAAGGCAAAATTTACAGATATATAAACTTTTATGCTGGATTTTCAATATCTATGAAAATTGATCACGTTCATTTCTATGTAGAAGATGCCAAAGTATGGCGGGATTGGTTTGTACACCATCTTGCTTTTCAAACAGTAGGCGATCGCACCACTTCGTTTCATACTTGTACAGAAGTGGTGAAAAGTGGTGATGTCTGCTTTTTTCTGTCTTCACCACTGTTGCCTACAAGTCCAGTAGCTGAATTTCTGCGTCAATATCCACCCGGTGTGGCAGATGTCGCTTTTGCTGTGGAAGATGTCGAAGGCGCGATCGCCCTAGCGCAAATGCACGGTGCTAAAATACTACAACCCATCCAAGAACGCCATATTGGTACGGCATCCCTCAAGTGTGGCAAAATTGCCGCCTGGGGTGGGCTGACTCATACATTGATAGAAAGGTCATTAGTCATTTGTCCGTCGTCATTTGTAACCAACACAAATGACAACACTTTTACCGCCATAGATCACGTAGTGCTGAACGTGGCAGTTGGTGAATTGGCTCGTGCTGTGACTTGGTATGAAAAAATCCTAGATTTTCAACCCCAGCAAGCATTTAAAATTAAAACCAATCGCTCTGCTTTACATAGCCAAGTGATGATTTCGCGCAACGGTAGCGTTCAATTACCAATTAATGAACCGGCTTCTAAGAATTCTCAAATTCAGGAGTTTCTCGATGTAAATCGCGGGCCAGGAATTCAACATATTGCTTTGCGGACGACTAATCTTGTAAGTGCGATCGCTAAATTTCGTGCCAGTAATTTATCCTTACTCTCAGTTCCCCAAACCTATTACACGCAACTAAAACAGCGTCCGGGATTGCCTCTATCACCCTTAGAACTGGAAGCGATCGCTCAACAAGAAATTCTGGTGGACTGGCAAGAATATACTCCCGTAGGGACACAACAAACCGCGCCCCTACTACTGCAAATTTTCACCCAGCCCATTTTTGAACAGCCAACATTTTTCTTTGAGTTTATTGAACGCCGTTTTCAAGCTCAAGGTTTTGGCGAAGGTAACTTTCGCGCCTTATTTGAAGCCATTGAAAGCGAACAAATTAAACGCGGTACGCTGCAATAAAATACTGATACTATTGAGATAAACTTAATAAAAATTAACATTTTCCGCCGATGCTAAGACTTATTACTGACTTCGACGGCCCAATTATTGATGTTTCTGAACGGTACTACCGTGTTTATCAATTCTGCTTAGAAAAAACTCGTCGCCCAGATCAAGTAGTGCAAGAACTTCCGAAAGCAGAATTTTGGCAATTAAAGCGATCGCGTGTTCCTGAAAAACAAATTGCCTTAAATTCAGGGTTAGATGAAGCTCAAGCCCAAGAATTTGCCCAGTTGCGACGGCAAACTGTACATACAGAACATTATTTCAACTATGACACTCTCGCGCCTGGTGCTGTGGATGCACTATTAAAAATTCAACAAGCTGGAATTGATTTAGCAGTTATGACCATGCGCCGAGTTCGGGAACTAGATTATGCCTTCAAAAAACATGATTTAGGGAGATTTTTCCCTGAAAATCGTTGTTATTGCCTGAGTAACGACTACGTTAAAACTCGTGATATTGAAGATAAGCCCTTGTTAATGGCTAGGGCGTTAAAAGAACTGCCCCCCGTGACTGATACCTGGATGGTGGGAGATACGGAAGCCGACATCACCGCAGCTAAAAATTATGGTATTAAAGTGATGGCTGTGGAATGTGGAATTCGCGATCGCACCCAATTGGAGCTTTACCAACCCGACTTAATCATTAAGGATTTTAGCGCGGCTGTAAATTTAGTCTTAGAACCTAAACAACCTGTCTAGAAAAGCTCTCTAGGCTGCAACAGCGTAACTTAATTGAATTATAAAAACGAAACACTTCTGTCTTAATCCCCTTTTAGCTTGTGGGACTAGAGTGTAAATATAAGTCTTCTAAAGTTGCAGACTTCTGATCTCCCCTCAAAAAGCAGGGCTGTTTTTTATTCAGACATCATGAACTAGAGAGCCTGGTTTTTACTCTTCGTTTAACGTTTCAATTAGCAAATCCACCTGTTGCTGTCGCTGCTGCAAAAAACTTTCGCACTGACGCAAATACTCCACAGCAGTTGCAAATTGGTCAAACACAGCTTCCAATTCCAACTCACCCGCCTCAATGCGAGTAATAATCCCCTCTATCTCAGCAACCTTCGCCTCATAATTCCAACCTTCTTCAGAACTAGAAGCACCTTTACGTTTAACCATTAACCTCTCTGTGTCCTCTGCGTCTGGAGCGGTAGCCTGCGGCAAGCCGCTACGCGTCTACGTTTACTTCCATAACCTTCACTTTAACCCCACCCTGCCCCAACTGAATCACTAACTCTTGTCCCACAGCCAACTCCGCCGCAGAACGAGCGATCGCCCCATCTTCTCGCCTCACCACCGCATAACCACGCCGTAACACAGCTTTCGGGTCAAGACTAGCTAACTTTTGCCGTAACAATTCTAGATGCTGCGTTGCTTGCTGCGATCGCCCCGTCGTAATTTGCACCAAATGCTGACGCTTCCAAGCTAGCTTTTCCACCTCCTGCTGCACTTGCCGATCTAAGCGCAAACGTCGCAAACGATTCCGTAATACTTGCAGTTTATTCTCAGCATTTTCCCTAAAGTCATGCACCGCCTCATGTAAAGCCACAACTCGCTGCCGATGTTCAGTATACAACTCTGAAAGTGCTGGCACAACTCTTTCTGCCGCCGCAGTCGGTGTATGCACACAAGCATCTGCAACTAAATCTGCTAAAGATTCATCTCGTTGATGCCCGATACCAGTAATTACAGGAATGGAACAAGTAGCCAGCGATCGCACCACTCGTTCATCATTAAAGCAAGCCAACTCCTCAACTGCGCCACCACCCCGCGATAAAATTAGCACTTCGGCGCGTCCATCTCTTTCCACCCGCTCAATTGCCTTAACGATAGATTCCGGCGCTTGCTCACCTTGTACTGTAGCCGGAGAAAACAAAACGTGTAAACCTGGATACCTTTGCTTGAAAGTTTTTTGAATATCACCCCAAGCCGCCGCCGTTGGTGAAGTGACGACAGCGATCATTTGGGGGTGAGTTGGGAGTGATCGCTTTCTTTGGGCATCGAACAACCCTTCAGCCAACAAGCGATTTTTTAGTTGTTGATAGCGTAACGCCTGTAAACCAACACCAGCAGGTAGAGTCTGCCAAACTGATAACTGATACTCTCCCCGTTGCGGATACACGCGAATGCTGCCCAAAATGATTATCTGTTCACCAGGAACGGGCATTTGGGCGAGTTTTGGCAATTGGCTATTCCATACTACACACTTAATTCCGGCGCTGCGATCGGTATCTTGCAGCGTAAAAAATAAACCACTGCGATGGTGGTTAGCACTGGAAACTTCGCCAGTTACCCAAACTTGGCGTAATTGTTCATCTTGCTCTAACAGCAAGCGGATATAGTCAGTTAATCCAGATACTGAAAGTGCTGTATCAACAATAAGAGTGTCGGGAAGGTCGAAAGTCATCAAATGTGAAAGCAAAAACCTAATCAAATTTTAGCAAATAACGTTAATTTATAGCTATTGTGTTGAATTATCAAACTGGAAATATCCAAAAATTCCATTAGACTTAAATTAATCAGTAAATAGAGTTTAAAACCATCATGGAAAAGATAGAACTTGAACTAGATAGGCTCACCTTTGAGCGAGCAAAAACTTTGGCAATAGTCAATCAACTCTAACAGAATTGATTACTCATGTAATTGAACGGTTAGCAGAAATTCAGGAGAAAAAAGATCCATTAATGGGATTATATGCGGATGTCCCAGAAATTGTTGATGAAATTGTTGCTGAGGCGATGGAAAAAAGAGGATACACTGGTTCAGATGAATAAAGCAGAAAAATCCCTACTTGATACGGATATTCTTTCAGAAATTATTAAACGAGCAAATCCTCGTATTATTTTCAAAGCCAATAGTTACTTAAACCAATTTGATAAATATACAATTTCTGTAATTACAGTTATGGAAATTGTAGAAGGTTGGTAAAAACGTAACTCAACGCTTGACGTATGAAAATCAAGATATTTGTTTACCTATACTCCTAATTTTGTTTAGTTCTCTCTTTAAGACTTTGAATATCAACCTGTATATAAGAGCATACTGGGCAAATTAGTCCGCTCTCTTTGGGGCTTGCTGGATGAACACCATTCAAGAAGTTCTGTTCCTCATAAGTATGATATAAGCAACACTCTTGGTGAAACGCTTGTTTTATTGATGATGTAAATCGCCAAGTTACATGCGTTGCTTTATCTCTATAGTTATGGGTTAACAATCTAGTTAATAAGCATGTATCAGAACGACCTATATAAATGGGATAAAAACGACTAAGACCTATGTTTCCTAGTACATAGACACCAATCTTATCCTTTGGAATTAGACTGCGTAGTATGTCTGGAACTAGTTGATATGCTCTTTCCATTACTGCTCATCGGCAAGTTTCTTAATATACTTCCTCAATTGAACGCCCCAATAACTTCTAAGCTCGGTCATCACTATGCACGCGATATCCATTCTTCCAGTTCATCCAATAAAATCTTAGAATTTATGGGCTTTCCATTAGGATCAGTTTCTAGCCGATCACATTTATCCCAGACAATAATGGTTCCAGAGTCTTGATTTATAAGAGGATTTATTTTTAGAGTTTGTTTTGTAATTACAGGATATGGTATTTCTAATTGCTCTTTTTTAGCAATTTCATCTATATCAATGTATGTTGATAGAAAATCACTTGTAGATTTACTACGCGAGAAAACAGTAATTTTTTTACACTGAGATATAGCTGCGAGGGTTGCTCCTACTCCAAAGCGACCAATACCTTCCCTATCGTTATATCTTGTAGAATAACCTAGCTGAAGACAACTATGAAGCACATCAGCGTTCATACCATAACCATTATCGACAATGGCTACTTGCTGGATAACAGGTAACTTTTTTTTAGAATTAGGGTTATCTTTTTCTATCGTTTTTGTAATGATGTGTATCTTGGTTGCCTCTGCTTGAATAGCGTTATCAATCGGTTCACCAACAGCAGTTGAGAAATCAAAACCCGAATCTCTCAAAGAGTTATATGCTGTAGCTAGCTCTAGCAGAGGTTTTCCCGATGTTGTGGGCATAATTTTGTCTCTAATAAATAAATGGAAATTTATCACTGTATCACGCTAATCTGGGTGGATAGGCTGACAAGTTACCAGTAAGTAGGTTGCACCTATACACAGAGGCAGATTAATAATTTCAGTATATCTCCTAGCAAAAGTCCTATTTTACACTAAATCCTTCACTGATCATTGAGTGAGGGTAAGACTTAGCATTTACGCTAGGTAAACATAAGATAAACACACCTACGCTAAAGGCTGAAGAAAATAGCGCCAGGCTCAGATATTAGAACGCCAGCCCAGTCGTTCGGTTTATACGTTCAAACCCGTAATCAACTCCAAATCGCCTTGCTCCTTAAGCAGACCGATGTAAAAGTCAAAGTTGCTAGAATCAAATATGTCACGGGTACAAGTAACCCAAAGCTTTGAAATTCCTGCACTACCTACACTGGAAACCATTGGAAACCATCTACATCTCCCCTTTACCCAATGAAGCTGCCGTCGTTGATGATATACTGATTGGCATTGGCGATCGCGCTCCTAAATTGAGCAACCTCCGCAAATGCTCACGAGTACGGTTCTACTGACGAGTGTTATTTAGATTTTTGTTGAAAACCCCTTGCTTACCTAGCCAAAAAAAGCTATCTCTGAATGCAAGTTGGTATCATCGTGCAAAACTACCCTAATCTGGTAGGGATCGAGTTACGATCTTGTCACACCCCTTTTTTGATTTGAGAAGTCCTATTCCAGAATTTTCTGGTTAAAATAGTATATCTGTTCTACTCAAACTCCCAGAGCAACACTCCTTAAAACCATATATTTTAGAGGCATTAGAGGCAGGAATGGCTATCAACACCGATACTTCAGGTAAGCAAAAAGCACTGACTATGGTGCTCAACCAGATTGAGCGCAGCTTTGGTAAAGGAGCAATCATGCGCCTGGGTGATGCTACCCGGATGCGGGTGGAGACAATTTCCAGTGGAGCGCTCACCCTGGATTTAGCATTGGGTGGTGGTTTACCCAAGGGGCGGGTAATTGAAATTTATGGGCCGGAAAGTTCCGGGAAGACTACAGTAGCGCTACATGCGCTCGCAGAAGTGCAAAGAAATGGCGGTATTGCTGCCTTTGTTGATGCTGAACACGCACTAGACCCTACTTATGCTGCGGCATTGGGTGTAGATATTGACAATTTGCTGATTTCTCAACCAGACACTGGCGAATCAGCTTTGGAAATTGTCGATCAGCTGGTTCGCTCTGCTGCGGTAGATATTGTAGTCATTGACTCAGTAGCAGCACTGGTTCCCCGCGCTGAAATTGAAGGCGACATGGGTGATATTCACGTTGGTTTGCAGGCGCGGTTGATGAGCCAAGCCCTACGTAAGATTACGGGCAATATTGGTAAATCTGGTTGTACAGTAATTTTCATCAACCAGTTGCGGCAAAAAATCGGTGTTACCTACGGTAGCCCAGAAACCACAACTGGAGGTAATGCATTGAAGTTTTACGCTTCGGTGCGCTTGGATATTCGCCGGATTCAAACCTTGAAAAAAGGTACAGATGAATTTGGTAATCGCGTCAAAGTTAAAGTTGCTAAAAATAAAGTAGCTCCGCCTTTTAGAATTGCGGAATTTGACATTATTTTTGGCAAAGGAATTTCTACCTTGGGTTGTATTGTAGACTTGGCAGAAGAAACTGGTGTACTTGTCCGCAAAGGAGCTTGGTACAGCTACAATGGCGATAATATCTCCCAAGGACGAGACAACGCCATTAAGTATTTAGAAGAAAAACCTGAGTTTGCTGAACAAATTAAACAACTGGTGCGTGAAAAGCTAGATAAAGGCGCTGTTGTTTCTGCTAACTCTGTAGCTAAAGCCAGTGAAGGAGATGAAGAAGAAGTCGATTTAGAGCCAGAAGAATAAGGAATATAGATTTATTAATCTAGAAATTCTAATAGATGGTGCGTTACGAGGAGAGCTAACGCACCTTATTTTTTTAATCGAGATTAGGATATAGTTAATAAATTTTCACACTCACTTACTTAACTCGACTTTAAAAAGCAGAGATATCTTATGCTCTGTCAAAAATTATAATATATTAATTTAAATTAATAATTGTTGCAAAAAAGTAAATAATTTTTGGGAATATCGCCCAAGCTAATTAAAAGGTTTACGCCGAATAGATATTTTAATAGAATAATCTCATCAAAAGATTCGCAGAAATATAAATGGACTGGATTACGCTACTGCGATCGCTACAGTCTGATTTTATTAAAAGGTTAACATCTGGTTGTCTGCTTCATTGTGAAACAGAAGGTCAATATAGTGAATTAACTATAATCTCTGGAGAAAGGTTAAAGGCACTACGGGAATTTTGCTGGCAGATGGCTGAGAAGTATAAGCGTGTTTTACCAGTCCGTGATGTTTTTATTAGCTATCTCAAAGGAAAGTTGGGTGAGGAAGTTGTCAAAGAACGTTTAGCTGATTTTATTACCGAAGTCGATTATGAAAAGCGATTCGGCGGCGATGGCAATATAGATTTTACCTTGACTTCTGACCCATCTATTGGTATAGAAGTAAAATCTCGTCATGGTCGGATTGACAGAGTGAGATGGTCAATTAGTTCTGAAGAAGTTGAAAAAAATGCAGTTGTAGTTTGCATTTTAATTCAAGAGGATGTGAGTGAAGCACAATCTGAATATCACCTTTTTTTGGCTGGCTTTCTCCCAACCCAGATGATTAAGTTGAAAACTGGTAAAATTTCCTTTGGGATAGAACAATTATTATATGGTGGTGGTTTATGGTGCTATCTAGAACAGTTACAATATTCCATAAATGATTCTTCTAGGCAACAATCACCAATTTACAACTATCTACCCAAACAGGAAATTTCATCTAAGTCAACTATTAATCAGGTGATAAAATCTTCTTTTCAACCTGAATCTAGTGATGAAGATTTAAATCTCCTTTATGTAAAAATGGGTGATAAATGTTTTGAGAAAGGAGAATATGCGAATGCAATTAACAACTATAATCAAGCATTAGAAGTTAATCATGGTGATGTTAATTTATATTATAAACGAGGTTTATCTCACTATCAGATAGGAGATTATGAGGCTGCGATCGCAGATTATTCTCAGGCAATCCAGATAAATCTTCAAGATGCCAAATTTTACAATAAAAGAGGTTTAGCTTTATATCAACTAGGGCGATTAGAAGAAGCAATTAATGATTATACTCAAGCTATTAGAATTAATCCTAATGTTGCCGTAGCCTATAAAAATCGGGCTGAAGCTCGTTCTCATATTGGAGATAATCAAGGAGCGATTGAGGATTATACCCAGGCTATTAAAATTAACCCCCATTATGCCGATGCTTATAAAAACCGTGGGATTGCTCGTTATTTATTAGGCTCTCAACCCGGGTTTCCCCAAGCAATCAAGATTAATCCTCAAGATGCCATAGCTTATAAAAAGCGTGGTAATGCTCGTTCTGATTTAGGAGATTTTGAGGGAGCAATTGAAGATTATACTCAAGCAATACAGATTAATCCTAATTATGCAGACGCTTATTATAACCGTGGTAATGCTCGTTCTGATTTAAGAGATTTTGAGGGAGCAATTGAAGATTATACTCAGGCAATCCAGATTAATTCCAATTATGGTGATGCTTATTACAATCGAGGCAATATTCGCTTAGAAATGGCAGATAAACAGGGAGCAATTGAAGATTTTCAAAAAGCAACAGACATCTATCGTCAAGAAGGTAAACTAGAAGCACTCAAAGATACAAGAGAAAGAATATTAGATTTAGAAATAGAAGAATCACTAGATATTTTAAACTTTTAGACAATTACCTAAGTGCCACATCTTAGCCTCATCATTGCAAGCCATAAATACACTAAGGGCGCACAGATATGCACCCTTATAGTGTGTTCCATCCAAATAAATAACACAGATCAACCATTTCTTGTCTTATAGAAGCTCCCTTACAGCTATCGATTTAGCGTAAAAAGCTACTAACCAACCACAAGAATATAAACGTCAGTACAGTAGAAAACTGATTTGATGACAGATTGAGCAATGGTATTTGTGATAGTAACCAGCCAGCAATTAGTCCCCCAGCAAGTAAGCCAATTATTAAACTGACCAGGGTGAACAAAACGGCTCGGCCAAATTTGCTTTCCTTGCGATTGAGAAAGTAAATGCTAGTGCCTACCCCAACCACTAATGCTAACTGCAAAACCTGATCGCCTCCCTCTGGATAAAACAAGCTAATAGAACTCAAACCAAGAAACCAAGCTCCTGGTAAGAGAATATCGGCAGGTGTTGGCTGATCCAGCATCCGTTGTAGCCATGCAGGTGACTGCTGGCGAGGGGCGGAACTTTCCTTAGGAGGCGATTGCACTCGCAACTCTGGAAACCGGATGCGCTCAGGGACTTTAATTTTACCTTCCTGGCGCATCCGTAAGCGATCCATTAAAATCGCATCGTAAGCTGCTTCAATTACTTCTAAATGCTTGGCATCGCCATTATGTTGCTCGAATAGCCGATTACGAGCATCTTGAATTTCATCGAAGGTAGCCTCTTCTGATACCCCAAGTTTTTCGTAGGGATTTTGATCGCTCATGGGAGTTTGTTAGTTCAGCCTCAGTCAGCGGCAGTCTTTTGTCGAAGAAAAAACAGCTTTAGGTTTTATTTTGATCGAAACTAAAGTCTCGACCTATTTTATGCCCTATCAGGATAGTAGCACGCGTTAGTTTGATCGACTTTGTAATTTCAACTATAGTCACTTTAACATATCGCTATAACTCCGTGTATACCCTCATGTCGTTACCTAATTCTGGCTTTAATCTAGAATTTGAACGGAGAGTACCTAAAAATGCATAGTTTTTATGAAAAAATCAACTTTAATGTTTCAAATTTGGCAACTTACTGTGCCTTAATAGATTTTTTTAATTATACTGAATAATCGCTTGTGGTATATATCCGCATATCGATTTAAAATTGAAACGTTTTAAGTTACCACCTAACTGGGGTCAAGCAGGTTTGCGGCGAAAGTCAGAGCGTCTATATCCTGTCACTAACAGAAGTTTAGCGTTCTCATTGTTCACAATCCTGATTAGAGTATTTATTTGTGAATGATCAGGATTCTTACACCGTAGCCATGTAGATTCTTAGTTAGTCCTAAAGTGGCAACTGCGTTTTTACGCAACCCTCTTGTTAATCTTACGAATTTTTGTGCAAAGAAATGGTCATGGCTCCTGCCAAGATTCTTGTAGTTGACGACGACCCTGCGGTTCGGAATTTAATCCAACGCTTTTTGATTAAGCAGAACTATCAGGTGGAGGCTGCTGAAGATGGAAAGACAGCCTTAACTCTATTTGAGCAATTTAACCCCGATTTGGTAATTCTAGATGTGAATTTACCCGATGTAACAGGGTTTAACCTCTGCCAAGAGATGCAAAGTCGTAATGGTGTTTTTGTTCTAATGTTGACTAGCCGTGCTGACGAAGCTGACAAAATTCGCGGCTTTGCTAAAGGTGCTGACGACTATCTCACCAAGCCTTTTGGGTTAGGAGAGCTAGAAGTTAGAGTCGGAGCTATTTTGAGGCGTCAGCGAGTGATAACTAATGCCGAGCAGAAACGCTTGGTATTTGAAAAACTTATGATTGATCCGGTGCGACGGGAGGTAGCACTTAATAACCAACCAGTACCCTTAACTGCTCTGGAATTTGACTTGTTACATTTTTTAGCCAGTCACCCAGGCCGAGTTTGGCGGCGTGCAGAACTAATTCAAGAGGTGTGGGATTATGAATATGTCGGCGACCAGCGGGTTGTAGATGTTCATATCGGTCAAATTCGCAAGAAGATTGAAATTGATGCTAGTCAGCCAGCATTAATTCAAACTGTACGTGGCGTAGGGTATAAGTTTGAATCTCCTGCTCACCCCCAGCAATTGGAAGCCAAATCCTGAGTTTATAGTCTAGAGTTTCTTAACTCTTGACTGTTAACTTCTGGGGGAGCAATTCATGAATTTCTTTGATCTTAGTAAAAGACAAATTTACACAATCAAAATAGGTAGATATTCCTCAAATACAGACCAAGCGTTATTTGAAAAAGCTTTCTTTTGTTCCCAGCCTCTGGCTGGGAATAACTATTGGGATCTACTGCCTCCTGAATTTGCGGCAAAGTTGCTTTTAATGCGTTTCGAGCTAGAGGCTAGAAACAAGAATTTTTTGTCGTGTTTTGGCTTAAATTGTCATCAAAGCCTTGCTACTATACGAATCTGTCTGTATAGAAAAGACAACCGCATATAACAAGTCCTAACGGTTAGCTAAGGCACTTCCAGTTAAAAAAATAATTGTAGGGGCGCAAGTCTTTGCGCCCCTACTGATCTTTATTTATCAGGACTTACGCAAAAATCACCAAAAACCTTAATTTATCGAACTGCCAAGACGCCTTATCTAGGAGATACTACGTCAACGCGTAGCGTTTCGTAGAGAAGAATTCGTAGACTGTGCGTAAGTCCTATTTATTATAATACTGCTCCTTGATGGGGCACGGTGTGCCATGCCTATATTAGGGCATTATTCAGAATAAGGCTCTTCATACCAGTATCGAATGGCACTAAGTTAAAAAATAGCCTTTGTCCTGGCTGCTTCCTAGCCTCCAGTGGCTTGCCCAGAGGCAGCAGCCCATTCGGAATACATTCCCAACCCGGAGGCTATTAATTAAGCAACACAAGACTTTGGGCTTATCTTAGTGCCATTCATCCCAGTATCTATGGGGTGTCTAGCAAATTAGCTGTTGCGGGTGAATCAGTCCTGGGGATTTCTACTGAGGAGTGGTGAAACAAAGTTTCCAGATAGACTCGGGCAGCACGGCGATCGCTATCCCCATTTTGGAGTAAAAACAATGATAGGGCCGCCGTCAACACTCTGTTTTCATCCCAATCGGGATGGGTTTCTAAGTAGTTTTTTAAGGACTCGTGGAGTGTTTCGGGAATTTCTGTAAAGATGCTAACCGTTGCTTTCATGAGATTTTCCTCCTATGAGGATAATCAAGAGGGACAAGTTGCTTGCGGTGAAGCGGCTTAAGTCTTCACGCGCTCTTTCGCCATCCCGACAATCTACGCTTGCATCTGGTGGTAATATATTTTACACATTTGATGCCAACGGTTGAACGGATTACAAAAGCAAGCCGAATCATTGTGCGCCAAGAGGGGGTGGGTTTGTCAATGCTGCGAAATGTTAAAAATGATTGTATAAAAAATAAATACGAACGAAAGAATAAGCCTTTAAGGTCATTTTCCGTTACTTTACTTTACAAAAACTCAGCCCTTAAAGTTTGTTAGCACTGTTAATTAACAATCCCCAGTCAGGCGGCAAGAAGCGCATTGGCTCGTTGAGTACCTGTGGAAAACTGCTAAAATCCCTGTGGAAACCCTGTGGAATGAGTGAGGAAAATTGTAGCCAATGATAAGAATTACAAAAATGTCACCAAATCACGACATTTAAATTGATGAAACTAGCTTCTCAATCTCAGCTATCATCGTGGTTGCCCTCGATACATCCCCAGGTCTGGATTTTCGCAATTGGTAGATTTCTCTCGGAAGTTGGTACTGGCTTTACCCTGTTTTATGCTCCCATCTTTTTTGTCAATCAACTTGGTTTATCTGCAACCAGTGTTGGGGTAGCCTTGGGTAGCGCCTCGATTTCCGGCATTGTCGGGCGGATTGTAGGTGGTTCTTTGGCTGATTCTGAACACTGGGGACGGCGCCGCACTTTGTTGCTAGCCACGGCGATTTCAGCAATTGGTTCTCTAGTTTTAGCTGCAACCAATAATTTTACAATTTTGGTAATTGGGAGTTTGATTAGCGGTTTAGGGATAGGGTTCTACTGGCCGGCGGCTGAAGCTGTGGTTGCCGACGCTAGCCAAATTGACAATCGCCGCGAAACTTTTGCGATCGCTCGATTAGCTGATAATCTTGGGTTAGCGATCGGAATTGTGCTAGCTGGGTTTTTGATTGCGATCATTGGGAATTATCGCTGGCTATTTGTGATTGATGCCATTTCTTTTATGGTGTTTTTTGGGGTTGTCTATCTGGGAATTAGTGAAACTGAACAACAGCAGATAGAGCAATCTGAAAAAATAGAACTTTTTGCTTCTTGGATGGCAGTATTAAGCGATCGCCGTTTCCTGGTCTACATAGCAGTTAATATATTCTTTACAATCTATATTTCTCAAATCCACAGCACCCTGCCGCTTTATTTCAAAAACTTTGTTTTTGTCGAAAGTACTACCGAAGGATTTGCTCAAACTACGATTAGCGGATTATTTGCTTGGCATCTGTTGTTCGCTATTATTTGTCAGTTACCTGTCACCAGCATCTTAAAAAGTTGCTCTCACACACTCGCGCTGACTGTTTCCGCCATTCTCTGGGCAATTGGTTTCGGCCTGATTTGGGTAAGCGGTACTGCCCCATCTCATCATCTGGTTTGGGCAATATTGGCATTAGCAGTATTGGCTGTGGCGATTGTCTCCTATAATCCATCTGCTGCTTCTTTAGTCACTGATTTAGCCCCTGAAAATCAACGTGGTGTTTATTTCTCCATCAACGCTTTGTGCTGGGCTGTTGGTTCTTTTATTGGTCATCCCTTGGGTGGATGGGCATTAGATCAACCACAAATTATTACCAATAGTTACTGGCTATACTTCATCTTAAGTGTGGCGATCGCTGTGGCAATTTTACAATACCTAAATCGAGTTTTAGCTAAGTAATATACTCCCCACGCAAAGATAACTTGTTTTTTGCTCTATTGACGACGCTCTTGCAACTTGCGATATACAGATTTTAAATCAACTTGATGGTAAGCTAAGGCAACCAAAGTATGATATAGCAAATCAGCCACTTCACCTGCGATCGCATCTGCTTCATCATCTTTAAAAGCCATCACCACCTCGGCGGTTTCCTCACCAATCTTTTTCAAAATTTTGTTATCGCCACCTGCGAATAGTTTACAAGTGTAAGAACTTTCAGTAGGATTATCGCGGCGATCGCATATTATTTGAAACAATTGCGACAATGTATCCCCTGGTGGTGGGGCAATTTTTCCTTCTACTTGGTGAAAGCAACTGCGTTCTCCAGTGTGGCAGGCAACATCTCCTAATTGCTCTACTCCGATAAGCAGCGCATCACTATCACAGTCATAACGGATACTCTGCACCTTTTGAAGATGTCCAGAAGTCGCCCCCTTGTGCCACAATTCTTGTCGAGAACGGCTCCAAAACCAAGTTTCTTCAGTTTCTAAAGTCTTTTGTAACGACTCCTGATTCATCCACGCCATCATCAGGACAGTACCATCCAAATAATCTTGGACAATTGCAGGCACCAGACCCCGTTCATCGTAGCGAATTTTTTCAACCGGGATGGTGTAATGCAGTGAGCGCGAATCGTTAAAAGACATACCAGCTAGTTTACTCTAATGAGAATAATTTATGGATTCACGATACCATTCAGAATAGGGCAGCTGGTATATTTTTTTTGAATTAAATATCTAAAGTCAAGTCTTCATTCGACTTGCATAACATAATGTTATTTTTTTGGTTCCGCTAATTTTATAGGATAGAAATTCTAAGCAGTGTTTGACCCTATCCTAAGATAGAGCTTTTTATTGCCCACTGTTAGGAGAGAACCTTGGTAAATACCACAATTAAAACAACAAAATCACAAGAAGTCTTTGCCGCTGCTCAAAACCTCATGCCCGGAGGAGTCAGTTCTCCAGTTCGCGCCTTTAAATCTGTAGGCGGACAACCTATAGTTTTTGATCGTGTTAAAGGCGCGTATATTTGGGATGTAGATGGCAATCAATACATAGACTATGTAGGCACTTGGGGCCCAGCTATTTGCGGTCATGCTCATCCAGAGGTAATTGCAGCCTTGCATGAAGCTTTAGAAAAAGGTACTAGTTTCGGCGCTCCCTCAGTTCTAGAAAATGTTTTGGCAGAAATGGTCATTGATGCCGTTCCTAGCATCGAAATGGTCAGATTTGTTAACTCTGGAACTGAAGCCTGTATGGGAGTTTTGCGGCTGATGCGGGCTTTCACCAATCGGGATAAAATCATCAAATTTGAAGGTTGCTACCACGGACACGCCGATACGTTCCTAGTGAAGGCGGGTTCTGGTGTTGCTACTCTTGGTTTGCCAGACTCACCGGGAGTTCCTAAAGCGGCAACTAGCACCACTCTAACTGCACCTTTCAATGACCTAGAAGCAGTCAAAGCTTTATTTGAAGAAAACCGCGACGAGATTGCCGGTGTCATTCTTGAGCCAGTTGTTGGTAATGCTGGATTTATTGCGCCTGATGCTGGATTTCTAGAAGGATTACGGGAACTAACTCACGAGTATGGAGCGTTATTGGTATTTGACGAAGTGATGACAGGCTTCCGCATTGCTTACGGTGGCGCTCAGGAAAAATTTGGCGTTACTCCCGATTTAACAACTTTGGGCAAGGTAATTGGTGGTGGTTTGCCAGTGGGAGCTTATGGTGGTCGTCGAGATATTATGTCAATGGTTGCGCCTGCCGGCCCCGTATATCAAGCTGGGACACTTTCAGGTAATCCTTTGGCGATGACTGCTGGCATTAAGACTTTAGAATTGCTGCAAAAGCCAGGTACTTACGAGTATCTTGAGCGAATTACTAAAAAGCTAGCTGATGGTTTGCTGCTAATTGCCAAAGAAACTGGTCATGCGGCTTGTGGTGGTCAAATCAGCGCGATGTTTGGCTTATTCTTTACCTCTGGCCCAGTTAATAACTACGAAGATGCGAAAAAGTCTGATACAGCTAAATTCGGACGCTTTCATCGGGGTATGTTAGAGCGTGGTGTTTACTTAGCACCTTCTCAATTTGAAGCTGGGTTTACGTCTTTTGCTCACACTGAAGAAGACATTGAGCAGACTTTAGCTGTTGCACGGGATGTAATGTCTATTCTGTAATACGAACCTAGCCAAAGTAGGGGAGCCAATGCGTTGACTAGAGAACTGTGAGCCGAGGCTTCCTCTGCTCAAAACTTCTCTTCCCCTCTCTAGCAGAGGTTTAGCTTGTTTCTTTGTTATAGCAACTGGCGTTGTGTTAGCTGAAAGTACGCATCTTGAATGGTGCGTTACGCTTTCAGCTAACGCACTCTACATATCAACAGCCACAGCCTCCGTGACTACAGCCTTTAATAGTTTTATGACCTTCTGCACAGCCTTGAGAGCAATAGTGTTTGCCGTCTTCTTTAATAGCATCCTCAAGTGAAACGATACACAGGCAGGTCGGACAGGCGCATTTCATTTGGGTTACGGTTGTCATAACTTTCTCCATTTCCTGTTGAGATTACTTTAACAATACATGAATTGTTTCTGTCTGGTATGCGTCATATAAAGACTTATTATTTAGGCTGAGGCCAGAGCAAGGGCACGCAAAGAGATTTTAATGAAAAGTGATTAGCCGAACTTAATATCAATCTGCTCTAATTTGTAGGCGGGGTTGCTAATTTATAGCAAGCGCCAAGGCGGTTAGGACAAACAGCATAATTAGTGAGTAAAGTAAAACTAGATACAGATGAAGCGTTCAGCTCAAGGAAAGCTCATGCCAAAACCTTACAGTTACGACTTACGCCAGAAGGTAATTCAGGCAATAGAGTTAGACGGGATGAACAAAACGGAAGCAGCGCAAGTTTTTCAAATCAGTCGAAACACAATCAACCTATGGCTGCAACGAAAAGCCAGCACTGGAGATTATCAAGCATTA
>NZ_JACJSI010000209.1 GCF_014698065.1 Nostoc flagelliforme FACHB-838 | reverse complement strand
TTCTTGTAGTTCTGCGATCGCCGCTTGTAAATGCTGGTTTATCATTGTTCGCTGTTAGACAGATATACACCTCCGTATTATCTCATAGCCTTTTTCAGAAATCAAATATGATTCCTATATCTCATATTTTTAAGATAATATATGTGTTCAAAAATCAGAATTGATTTATTCTTAGGGCAAATGCATCTAAGAGGATATTTTAGAAGGGTCTTTTGCTTTAATACTTAGCACAGCAAGACATTGGAATAAATGACTAAAACCTTGATTTGGCATTGCACTTAACCCAATGTATAGTTGTAAAATTAAACCTTTCGAGACTTTTAAAATATCCTCTAAAAATATATTGATAAAAACCTTAACAACTTCTGATTGGGAGGCTTTATCTTAGCTAGTATTACACGATTAAGAACACTGGCAACTTTGATTTTGAGAATGAAAGCTTTATTGAATAAGGCTTTTAACATAAGCGCTTGACTTGGCCATACTAATTATGGAAAGCAGAGAAAATTATGTCATATATCCAAAGAATTGCTACCCTAGCTGATACAAGCGCGATCGCTCCTCTATGGAAAGCATTTGTCGAGGCCAGATACCAAGCTGATCCCTCTATGCGGATTAAGGCAGAGTTTGACTATGAACGTTATGTTACCTACCAGTTAAAAAAGCCCTTGTCTTTTGGCTTTTTATTGGAATATACCGAAGAAATCGTCGGGTTTCTGTTTATTTATATCTATGACGAGGCTCCCCCTCCCCAGGTTTCAGCCTTAGAGATGCTGGAAAATCCCTTCGTACCCCGTCGTGTAGGAGCAATATTAGGGATGTATGTTCAAGAAGCTCACCGCAAGCCTTCAACTATTAATTTATTAATTCAAGCAGCGATCGCCAAAGCCCAAGAACTGAAGGTAACGGATATAGATTTGTTGATCTCCATTGAACAAACGGGGATTCATGCCCTATTGGAACGTTTTGGTTTTACGAAAGCAGCAATCCAATACACCAAACATTACGACATTACAGGCAATAATCTTCCAAATTTACGTCCTTCCTATCAAGACTTAGAGATTGCAATACCTAATCCTGGGAGAATTCCTCTCAAAGACCCGCAAACGCAAAAAGTGGTTCAAAATCTCAAGGGAGAAACAGTTTATCTTCAGCCTTTAACTGATGAAGCAGGAAAGTGGTTAAAGAGTTCGCGGGGGCTGCCCATTTATCCGATTCCCGTCCGAGATCCACAAACTCAGCAGTGGATATTTGATGAAAGTGGCAAGTTAGTTGTTTGTCCTGTAGCTCGCGATCAAAAAGGGGAAATTCAGGAATTGGACGGCATTCCCCAGTTTTGTTTACCGATTTATGACTACCAAGAAGGCAAATTAGCCCTGAAACGAGATAGCGAAGGTCAATATATCTTTGCTGCCTAAAAGTTTTTCCCCAATCGACTTCTACTTAATTATTTCCTAAAAGTGTTAACAAGAATTAGTCATGAATACCAAACTAGCGATCAACTTACTCACTGAAAATTCCAATAATTTGAGCAATACCTTAGCTGCACTGGATTTATTGAGCAATGGCGAAACCATTTCTTCCCTCCAGTTAAAGGTTGAGCAAAGTATTAAAACGGCCTTTGAGAAGCATCAACAGTTGAGCAGTAAAGTTGATACGGTTGAGGACAAGTTAGGGCAGATAGAAAATGAGTTATTGTTGGCAGTCAGTAATCAGTCCATTGAGCAAGAACGTCTAGCAAATTTACAAAAGCAACAGAATGAATTAGAAATTACGATTCAGAGTTTACAGGATCGTAAGCAGATGCTTTCTGGGGATGGGGATGGTCATAAGGCGGCAATCAAAGCAGAAATTGAGGTAATTAAGGCGAATATTACCAAAACTGAGGCTGAAGTGGCGGCGGTTAAGCAGCAAATTACTGATGGTCTGGCGTTGGTGGCCAGTTATGATTCGTTTATTCAGCAGGCTCAAACGGCTCAGGAGCAAGCGAATTACCATAATCAGTATGTCCAGAACTGGGTAAAAATGGGAGAGAAAAGGTTGTGGAAGTCCATCACACAGGATGTTTATAATTGGGTAACGGATGAAGTACAAGTAAATCTGCGGGATTCTTATCAAGTTCAGGCAAATCAGCTTAATCAGCAAGCAGCGAGTATTCTCGAGCAAGTGAATAGTTTTAAGCAGTCTTTGCCTATTTTAGAAGAAACGAAAAATATTAAAACGAATCAGGTTTGGCTGTATTACTATGAGCTAGAGGCCAAAAATAATCTGTTGTCTTTTGCGAGTACTCAAAGTGGGAATGATTTAGCGTTATTGGATTTGCAGTTGAGTCAGTCACAGACGGATTTGACGCAGTTAAAGGATACTGACATTCCAAGTCAAAAAGCAATTGTGGATAGTACAACTGGGCGTGTGATTCAGGTGCAGTCTGAGTTGGATCAACTTAAAACGCAAAAGGTGTCTGCTCAACAGGATTTAGATACGTTTGTTGAAAATAATAAAGAGTTATTAGCAACGGATTTGTCTTTAAATTTGTTGCAGGATTCTATTACTCAGGTTCAAACAAAAATTACGAGTTTACAAGAGAATTTAGCCCAGTCGAATCAATCTACAGATATTTTAAATGGGTTAACTCAAGCGTTATCTCTTAAGCAGGGTAAGTTAGAAAAATTAGAGCAACAGTATCAATTGTTGGCTTTGGAAGCTTTAGAGATTAATCAGGGGCGTTTGGAGTCTCTGAATGGTCAGCTTGCGGCAGAAACTTCGGCAAGTAATGCGGTGCAGGTAAATACGATTGCAGGCTATGTGGATTTGGTTCCCCAGTTTGTCCAACAGTTAAGGGGGTTAAGTGATGTTTGGGCAGAAAATCTCAAGGATAATCATCAATTTACGGTTGATGTTAATAATTTATTTCAGTCCAATTTAACAGCTTTTGAGGGTGTAGCTGGTTATATTGAGGATAATTTAGCTGATCCATATAGTGATTATGTATTGAATGGGATTCAGTTGGATGAGGCTATTATTATTCAGGATCAGCAGATTAACTATCGGAATGCTTTGGCAAAAACTGTGGATGATTTGGGAGAAAATATTGAGCTTCAAAAAAAGTCTGTTGAACAAACAGAGTTATTGTCAACCCAATTGATTCATATTTCACAGTTGATAGATTTGGAAAAAGAATATGCTACCTTGGAAAATGATTATGCAATATTTGATCAGCAGTGGCTAAACTTATCGAATGATAGGCTCCAAAAGCTAACTATTCGTCAGCAAAAAGAACAGCAATTAGCCCAAGCACAACAAGCTTATAATGATAGGATTGCAATAGCTAATTCTCGTGGGGCTGTTTTTAATCCGACAACGGGAAGTTATTATTTTTTAACAGATAGCAATACCTGGACTGAGACACAAAATTTTGCTCAGTCACTTGGGGCTAATTTAGTATCTATTAATGATGCTAATGAAGAAGCATGGATTTTCAATAATTTTTCCCAAGCAATAAGTCCATATTATGTTGGAGGTGATAATGGATATACTTATTTTCCACAATTGTGGATCGGATTAACGGATAAAGATCAAGAGGGAGTTTGGAAATGGGCTAATGGTGATCCTGTAACTTTTACAAACTTTGGTTATTATATCGACTACGGATCGGGCGATGCAGGAAGTTGGGGACCTTTGCCGAACACTAATGTTACTAACTTTGCGACTATCAGGTTTGGGCAGATGACATACGGGAGTGAATGGGCACCTGCATCTGAGGAAGCATACGGTGAGTACTATTCTTCCCCCATACAACATTCAGGAATTATTGAACTTGATTTTAAAGTAGTTACCCAACAAATAAATAATGCTCAACAACAGTTAGAAACCGCACAAAGCAATGAAAATTCAGCTTTGCAATCTCTTCAAAACTTTGAGTTGCAACGAGTTCCATTAGATAACAGGTTGAATCAGTTAAGTCCGTTAATTGTCAATGAGTTGGCAAAAGAAATTGCCAATGAGACTCAAGATTTCACCGTTCAAATTGATTTAGCCAATGATTTACAAGAACAATGGATAGAAACTTCCCTACAGAAATATATTCAGCAGAAAGAGAGCAACATTATAGTAAGTATTAATGGCTTGAATCAGAACGACCACCTTTTCTACAAATTGCAGTTAACAAGTAATATCAGCGCTCTCCAAAATCTGCGGTTAGAAATTGCACACCTCACCTTACAAACTGAACAAAATCCTAACAAAATTCAACAATTTTTAGAGGAGTACGAAGCAGGTGATAAAACCGCCACGACTCTGCGAACTTTGCGCGATAAATACTACCCCGAACTAAACCAAGCCACAACTCTTGCTAATCTTCAAACACAAATTAATCAAAAAATAAACGAATCCCAACAACAAATCGAAGGGATCAAAGCAGACAGCACTCAAAAACAGGCTCAATCCGCCGCCGCCCTCTCCCAAGCCGATTGGTACGAACAACAAGCCACAACCCATTGGCAACTTAGCCGCAAAGCTGGCCCCACCTGGACAGAACAACGTAGCTATACCGAACGAAACTGGTATGGAAAGAAAAAAACGAACGGACAGTTGGGTTGCGGCGGTAGATCAACTTTTAGGCGTGGCAGAAGATGCAACAGCCTTACGCAATAAACTGGGTGGAATCACAGGGGTTACCTGGGACGATTTAAAGCAATTTATTAATGCTGGCCAGGCGATCGCCACTGCCATTGATAACGGTAATTTCACTAATTGGCGAGATGCCCTCAAAACGACTCTGAATATTTGGGTTGATGATGCCACCTTACAACAAAAAATTGAAACCACCACAGGATTCAAGTGGGAACAATTAACCCGTATTGGCTCGACCTCTGAAGCTCTGCGTCAAGCCGATAAAGGTGGTGATGCAACCAGTTGGCTGAAGGCTGCCGATCAGATTTTAATTCTATGGGAAAAAGATACTACTCTGCAAAATCAAGTCAAAAGCTTAACCAATTTAGACTGGCAAGAATTAAAAGACCTTGTGGCGATTGGGAAAACAATTGATACGGCCATTGATCAAAAAACCTATGATACTTGGCGGGATGCCCTTAAACAAACGGTCAACTTCTGGGTTACTGACCAAACATTAAATCAATCTTTAGAAAGTTTAATTGGCTTAAACTGGAATCAACTCGACAAAATTGGTCAAGCGAGCGATGCTTTATACAAAGCCTACGGTAAAGCTGACACAATTATTGATCAAGCCTTGGACAACAATGACTACCAAGATTGGCTAAATGGTATCAAAGATGTTTATCAGCTTTGGAAAGATGATCCGATCCTGCGTCAAAAAGTAACCGATGCAGGGAAAGTGATTTGGAGTGAAGTTGAAGGAATTTTCAATGCGTCAGGGATTTTAGATACCAAAAATCGTCAAGATACCATTCAAACCAATATCCAAAATACAGTCAGCACCATAGAAACAACCCTAAAACAAAAATTAGAGTCAACTATTGGTTTATCTTGGACACAGGTAAAAGCAGTTGCTCAATCGGGTCAAATTATTGCCAAGGCGATCGCAGATAATAAAACTGAGCAATGGATTCAAGCCAGTGATAAAATTTTAAGTATTTGGGAGAAAGATAGCGGACTACGCCTGGTTCTCAAAGATAAATATAATATTGACTGGGCGAACATCAAAGCGAGTGTTAGCTCAGGTCAAAATCTGTCCAAAGCCGTTGAAGCTAATACTGTACCTGCCTGGGGAACAGCTCTACAAAATATCATTAATATTTGGGCTGAGACTACGACCTTAACGCCCCAACAGCAAGAGAAACTGCAACAAACCAATAATTTTGTTAATCAAGTTAAAGCGAGTAATAATTCTCAGGATTGGTTAGCTGTTACGAATCAAATTATTGATTTATGGAAAGATGAAGCCGCTTTCCAAATCCAGCTACAACAAAATAACCAATTATCTTGGCAAGATATTAGTAATAGTGTTAAATCAGGTCAAGTTCTGGCACTGGAGCAAAATGGATTAGAACAATGGCTTGGCAATCTAAAGAACGTTGTTGAAATCTGGAAATCCGATCCAGAAATTAAGACTATTGTTGAAAATATCTCCGATCTTAATTGGCAATCTCTTATTAATGTTATTAATGATAGTGTTAATTTTATTAACGGCGATGATAATAACAATAACCTTGTCGGAACACCAAAAAATGACTACATTGATGCCAAAGACGGTAATGATTACTTAGACAGTGGTATAAGTAATGATACCCTTTATGGTAAAATGGGTGCAGATACACTAATTGGCAGTACTGGTAACGATAAACTCTATGTAGGTGCCAACGATAGTGTTGTTGATATCGTTAACTATGCCTTTGGCGATGGTACAGATACTGTTTATCAGTTTGTGCGTGGTGTCGGTGGTGATCAAATTCAATTTACAGGGATTAGCAATATTGATGTCGTGACATCAGGTATTAATACTTTACTGCGTTTGGGTGATGGTACTACTGGTAACGCTGATTTTGGTATAGGTGAGTTATTAGTTACATTATCCGGTACATCTGGCTTTAGTGATACTGATGTAAATGTCAATCTGTTTGGCACTAATGTTTTGTTCAGTTAGTGGGACTTAGACAAAAAGTAGGCATAAAAAACCTCAATTCTATATGCAGAAGGGCTTTGACATCGTTTTGCCTAGTTTATTGATATATCTAGTAGTCTGTCAAGTATTTTTGAGAATTTGGTGTATTTTGCTTGCCCTGTATGGATTTGAGGCTTGTTTATGCCTCAAAAATGTTTAAGTCCCGCTAAACCACCTTTTAAGCGCAAAAAAGCCACCTCTGTTACATCCAACAATTCAAAACCATCCGCTAGTTCTGCCGAAGACACCTTTGATCCAGAAAATCCTGCTACAGCAACAATTACGGTTACTGGTGCTGAAGTAGAAGAGTTGTCCGAGGCGGAGGAACGCGATAGGCAAGGGTGGCTGTTGGGCAATTGTCAGCGCAGTGAATGACTTTAGTTGCAGCGTGAGAATGTGGGATGGGGAGTACACGGTTGGCTTGCAGCACCTGAAGTCCTTCAACTACCTGCCTGCCGAATGTCAGCAGGTTCAGGAGATTAGCGATCGCATCAGTCGGGTGTATTCAGATTTGCTGGAGGAGTCGGTGCAGAAGTTTTTGGAATCGTTAGGAAAGCTGAATCGGGCTTATTTGACGGCGCTGGAAGAAAAAGTGCTAAGTCTCTTAGAGTCGGAAATTACACATAAGGAAGCCTGGGGGTAAGGCAGGGATTTATGCCAGCGATTAAGTCATCGTCAATGAAGTCTGCTGTTCAAGCCGAGTTTGTAAATCTACAATCAGGTTTTCTCCACCGCGTCGTGCTTCCCATAAACCAGAATACTGCAAACCTATATTCCACTCTCCTTGCATATAATCTTCATTTTCTGAAACCATGCCTGTATATCTAACTGGTACAGGTGAGGTAACTAAATAACGTTTAGTAAAACTGACAGTGCGCCCAATTACCTCGCCATTGACCTGAGCTTCTCCTAAATAGTTGTCATCCAAAATGGAACCACTAAAAGTATTTCCACTCTGAACAAAGGTTGCTTCAAAGCGACTAGGAATGTCATCTTGCCAGTAAGTTCCTAACCAATTACCGCTAAGGTCTGCCATATTGTTTCCTAGTAAAGATGTCTATGCGCTCACCCGAATTGAAGTAATTGACGCAGCAGGTAGTTTAGTCGCTATTGTTAAGCTGAAACTATCAACCGCCCAACTGTATCGATATTATCGCTGTTGAGTATTGCAGTAAGCCCTAGTAAAATAAGACGGTACAAAGGGGAAGGTCGCGGTAGTATTCATTGGCGAACAATTACCAAGAGCGGCAGAGATTAACCACAGCCGTACTATCATTATAAATTTTAGAGTCAGGGCAATCGCTAGGTCGAGTCGTGGAAGTACATTCCTAAGCGGTTGCTAAATTGAGTTCAGGAGATGGAGCGGGAGAAAGCGGCGGTGAAGGAGATATTGCAGGTATTGGGAGTGAAAAAATGATAATTTTGAAGCTGTCATCTTAACGGCTGTTGAAATCTCTGGGCTAATCGAGCCGGAACAGAGGAATCACCTTTTATTAGAGCGAAAAGGTATGTCCCGCCTGAAAACGTAAAACTATTGCTGTGACTGGATATAGACGGTTGGGTGTAGGGTATAGGAAAAAATCAGAAAAGCCAAAATTAAGTGCAACCTTAATAAATTCCTTTATTATTAAACCCCACACCCATAGGTCTTATAGTCGATTTAGCTTTAAGGGGTGTGCCATTGGATTTTGTAACAATGTACTAAGGATGAATAATGCCAAAATAAATAGCGACAACACTTAGAATAATCACGCTAGTAACCAGGGTGAGGGCAATACGAAATCCCTTGTTAGGCAATTGTTCGCGGGTCAGCACGCTATCTGCTTGTACCTGAGTTATTGGCTCGGTTTTTGATTCGGGCTGAATAGGGGAAGTAGTATCCTTTGACAAAGGAGCTTTACTCTCGAATTTTGTTGTTTGAGCTTCTGGTGATTGCATAGATTTTTGTTGATTTTTTGGACTATCTTTACAATTGTTAATAAATTTTTTAATTAATACCTCTTTCTTAAGAAAAGTTTTGGTTGGGAATATACTTCTACTAAAGGATTAGTAAATGTAAGGCTAAACCTAATTAATGTGAGCTGGGCGAAAACAAGAGGTTTAGCAGACGGTGTACAACGAGCCGATGGTAAAGTACTACTCATCGCATTGCATTGTTCAATATGGGTGCAACAAATTATGGAAAGCACCTAAGTACCCAGCAGTTACCAAATTGGGGAAGTCTGTCAAATCCTTGCCAAGGACAAACCTGAACTGAGAGGCAAAGGTGGCTGTTGGGCAATTGTCAGCGCAGTGAATGACTTTAGTTGCAGCGTGAGAATGTGGGATGGCGAGTACGCTGTTGGGTTGCAACATCTGAAGTCTTACGATTACTTGCCTGCCGAGTGTGAGCAGATGCAGGTGATTTGCGATGGCGTAACCGCCCACCGTAGGTGAGCGCATCAGTCGGGTGTATTCCGATTCGCTAGAGGAGACAGTCAAAAGTCTGTTGCAGTCGTTGGGGAAGCTAAATCGACCTTATCTTACTGCTGTAGAAGAGAAATTGTTGAATCTTCTGGAGTCTGAATACGAGATAAGATAACACCCTAAACAATTTTGGCAAATTGGCATCTAATGTCTTTGGGTTGCAGTTTCAATGGAGATATCAACACAACGGGACAGTCAAGAAGTTGTACGAGGGATGTGGCAAAACTTTCCGCTTTTGGTGTCCCGTGCTACGCCAGTTGTCAAACGAGTGCTGTAGAAACGCTCTACATTATTGATACAGCACTCGCAAGTGAACGCCATCACCTTGCAACTGGCTAGAAATGAACAAAATCAAATAGGGTTTCAGAAGATGAAAAATGTAGATAGCTGGATTACTGTATAGTTTGAGGTGTACCAGATTATCCTCTCAAGAGCTGCTCTATGATTGTTCTACCTGGTATTGCTATCCAAAACAAAATATACGAAAGTGACAATTCTCTAGTTTATCGAGGCATCAGAGACGATGGAGTAGGGATCATCGTAAAAATGCTAAAGCTTGATTATCCCTTACCTCAAGAACTAACTCGCTACAGACAAGAATATAAAATTACTCGTTCCCTTAACTTGGAAGGAGTGATTAAGGCATACAGCCAGCAGGATTATCAACGCACTCTGGTGATTATTTTAGAAGATTTTGGGGGAGAGTCCTTAGAGCAATGGATGCACAAGCGCCCAGATATTTTCTGCCCCATGCCTTTATCCACTTTTGTAGATGTGGCGATCGCTGTGTGCGATATTCTGGGCAGAATCCATGCAGCTAATATCATTCATAAAGATATCAACCCTGGAAACATAGTCTTCAATCTCGATACTGGCGTTGTCAAAATTATTGACTTTGGAATTGCCACCCAATTTAATCGCACAAATCCAACTTTCAAAAGTCCTCATGTTTTAGAAGGAACACTCGCATACTTATCTCCAGAGCAAACCGGGCGGATGAACCGTTTACTCGATTACCGCACCGATTTTTACTCCCTTGGCGTGACATTTTACGAACTGCTCACTGGACAACTACCATTTCCCACCACAGACGTGCTAGAGCTAGTCCATTATCATATTGCCAAACCGCCGATTCCTGTGCATAAATTGAACGCCACGATTCCCAAACCTATTTCAGGGATAATTTTGAAGTTGATGGCGAAAAATGCGGAGGATCGCTATCAAAGTGCCTGGGGCATCAAAGCGGATCTAGAACGCTGCGCCGGGCAACTGGCAGAGATGGGTCAGATCAA
>NZ_JACJSI010000208.1 GCF_014698065.1 Nostoc flagelliforme FACHB-838 | reverse complement strand
TTATGAACGACTACCAGAAACCTCTGAGACTTTTATTTACATTGCGATGATCCGGATTATGGTCAGGCGACTGGCATAATTTTTAACTCGCTTCGACTTTTAAAACATCCTCTTAGCTTTATTTACGGTTTGGTTATTGGTGGCGTTGACAGAAAATCTTATATCCAGATGATGGAAAAAGAAGCACTTGTTGCCGAAAAGTCTGGGCGCATCAAAGTAATAGTGCAAAACAACGGCCCAATACATCGGTGCATTCATGACTTCTTAAAGAAGCTTATTTATTTTTCTACTAATTTTCTCCTTGACTGTGCTAGTTGCGTAAGTCCTGATTGCCTAAACACAAGAAGAAGTACTTGTGTATACATTTCTCAACCAATAATGTGAAGATTATGCAAAAATGAGTATTTGAGCATAGACATCTAAGTTAAGATATTGACTATCTAGTTATTTTGAGGATCTTGAGATATTCTATTTTCAAGTTAGACACCCACGGATAACAGCCCACTAGAAGGGCATCAAAATCTTTTTACCAATCAAGAGTCAACTGTTGACTATTTTCTCTTTTAATAGGATTTAGGCACTGGCAAAAAACAAATATGAAGAACGTATTTTAGGCATTTAATCCGAAATTTTAGATACTGTGAAGAGTGATTTTTACTGAATAAAGATGATTAAAAAGCCTAAAATAATTAATTTTCATTAATTTACACTCTAATTAATTTGTACAGTGCTTAAGACTTAGATAGGAATGGTACTAAGTTAAGATACAGCCCTTGCCCCAACTGGTTCCCAGCCTCCAGGCTGGGAACCCTCCTCGGAGGCTCCGCCTCTCTACGAGACGCTACGCGAACGCAATGACAGACTTTCAGAGCGATCGCACAATCCTACTGCTAGAGGACGAAACCAAGTGTCAGGTGGAATTTCACGACTTGTGTGTACACCGTAGCCTTTCCAAGGGGGGATTAAGGGGAGTAAAAATGTGATTAATAATCACAGCCAACTACTTTTCAAACAACCTCTGAAGTTAAGTTACTGAACAAATCGATTTAAGTAGGTAAAAATTATGGCAAATATCATTGGAACCAACGGTAATGATACTCTAATGGGCAGCGACAGCGCGGACACGATCAATGGTAAAGCAGGTAACGACCTTTTGAGAAGTGGTGCAGGAAGTGATACTCTCATTGGTGGTGCTGGTGACGATACCTTGAGTGCTAGCGATTCATCAGGCAATAAGTTACTGAATGGGGGCGATGGCAATGATTCTCTCTCTGTCTCTAAATCCTCTCCCGACTACTTCCAGGGACAACGTGACAAAAACACCCTCAACGGTGGTGTAGGTGACGATACCTTGAATGCTAGCAATTCATCAGCTGATAACCTGCTTTCTGGGGGCGATGGCAATGATTCTCTTTTTGCCTCTGGCGCTTTTGGTAATAATACCCTTAACGGTGGTAATGGCGATGATATCCTCACAGATGGCGATGGCAAGGATATCTTCATAGGTGGCGGTGGCAAGGATAAATTTGTTTACACCTCCTTCTCCTACAACAATAATAATATCACTGATTTCGGTGGCGTAGGAAAAGGAACAAACCCGACAGCAGCAGTCATTGCCGAAGTAGACACCCTAACATTTCAAGGTGCAGGCTTAACTGCCAAAAATCTACTGTTGACCCAGAATGGCAAGAATCTGGAAATCAGCTTTTCTGGGGTGTTTAGTCCTAACAAACTCATCCTGGAAAACTTTGCCCTGGAAAACCTGCAAAATTTGAGCAAATCTACAGGAGCCGCTGTAGACTTGGGCAATATTTTGTTTAATGGGCAAACTACCATCACAGACAGCTTTGATGTCTTCAATGCCAACTCCACTCAAAGCACTATCTTCAACAAGAACACTGTTACCTTTCTTAATGACCTCGACAATAATGTTAACGGCTTTGACAACTCAGATGATGTCATCAATGGTCAGGGGGGTAATGACATCATTGATGGCAAGAGTGGCAACGACCTTTTGAGGGGTAGTGCGGGCAATAATACTCTCAACGGTGGTGCTGGTAATGACACCTTGAACGTTGACTCTTTACTAGGCGATAATTTGCTCTCTGGGGGCGATGGCAATGATTTTCTCTTTGCCTCTGGCTACCAGGATGAGTCCGGCTCGTTCTACGGTCCACAAAAAGATGACCTTCTTTTGTTAGGTAATAATACCCTCAATGGTGGTGCAGGGAACGATACCTTGAGTGCTAGTGGTTCAAAAGGCGATAACCTGCTCTCTGGGGGCGATGGCAATGATTCTCTTGACATCTCTGGCTATCTGTATGGAGGTAGCAACCCGTACTTCTCCTCTTCCACCAACTCTGTCTCATCTGGTAATAACACCCTCAACGGTGGCACTGGTGACGATACCTTGCGTGCTGGCGGTTCAAGAGGCGATAACCTGCTCTCTGGGGGCGATGGCAATGATTTTCTTGACATCTCTGGCTATCAGAATCAAGCTAGCGACTTCTACTACGACTATCGCTCCTTAGGCAATAACACCCTTAACGGTGGCGCTGGTGATGATACCTTGGATGCTAGCGGTTCGACAGGCGATAACCTACTCTCTGGGGGCGATGGTAATGATTCCTTCTATCTAAACTTCTTATCCGAACCTTTTGCCGCCTCTGATTTAATTACACAAACGGTAGATGGGGGTAAGGGTGACGATGTGTTGTCCGTCATTTTTAACTATTATGCTACCGGAGGAATCACAACGACATTCAATGCCACTACTAACATTGCCTCAATTACGGCGGGCACGAATAGCGTTACCTACAAGAATATCGAACAATTAAATATCTCAGGTACAAAGTACGGTGATTTTATTGTGGGGAACGATGGCAACGATACGCTTTCCACGGGGGATGGTGGTAAAGATACGATGGATGGGGGTAAGGGTGACGATTTGTTGTCCGTCGATTACACCTATTATGCTACAGGGGCGATCGCAACAACATTCAATGCCACTACTAACATTGGCTCAATTACGGCAGGTACGAATAGCGTTACCTACAAGAATATCGAGCGATTAAATATCTCAGGTACAGAGTACGATGATAACATTGTGGGGAACGATGGCAACGATACGCTCTCCACGGGCAATGGTGGCAAAGATACGATAGATGGCGGTAAGGGTGACGATGTGTTGTCCGGCAATTACAGGTTTGCTAGCAGAGGAATCACAACGACATTCAATGCCACTACTAACATTGGCTCAATTACGGCGGGCACGAATAGCGTTACCTACAAGAATATCGAACGATTAAATATCTCAGGTACAGAGTACGATGACAACATTGTAGGGAACGATGGCAACGATACGCTCTCCGGGAACAATGATGATTTCAATGGTGGTAGCAGTGGCAATGATACGATAGATGGGGGTAAGGGTGAAGATTTGTACTCCGTCAATTTTAACGGTGCTAACGGAGGAATCACAACGACATTCAATGCCACTACTAACATTGGCTCAATTACGGCGGGCACGAATAGCGTTAGCTACAAGAATATCGAACGATTAAATATCTCAGGTACAGAGTACAATGACAATATTGTGGGGAGCAATGGCAACGATACGCTCTTTGGGGGGTATAGTAGCTATGACAATGATACGATTATTGGCGGTGCAGGTAATGATAGCTTGAGTGCTGCTGTCTATTCAGGCAATAACCTACTCTCTGGGGGTGATGGCAATGATATCCTCACAGGTGGCAAGGGTAATGATAGTCTCTATGGAGGAACTGGTACTGATACCTTTGTTTTCAATAGTTATAATGAAAGCGTTGATACTATTTATGACTTCAACGCCACCAATGAACTAATTCAGATATCGGCTGCTAGTTTTAATGGCGGGTTATCATCAGCTAATCAGTTTACAATCGGAACATCTGCAACGACAAGTAATCAACGATTTATATATGACAATATTACAGGCGCATTGTACTTTGATGCCGATGGCAGTGCTGGTGAATTTACTCAGGTAAAATTTGTACAACTTTTGGGTAATGTAACACTAGCCGAAAACAACTTTGTGGTCGTTTAATTGTGATTAGCGTTCTTTCATCAATCTAAGTACAGGTTGCGGGGTGCCCAAAACAGCGCCTCGCATTCCATTCATGAATGTAATCTGTTAACAGAAAATATGTATTGGACTTTGTTTCTTAATTTTGGGCATGGGTGCAAATGCTTTGCAAGCATTTTTGGCAGTGGCTATAATTCCGTGATCATTACTTGTGCCAATCCACCAGCATCCCATCAACACAAGCAATCCCCCACTGCGGAAACTTCGCCACCAATTTCTTGATCACAATCTGCTTTCGCAGGGTCATCATTCCAACACTCCTGCAAAAAGTCAAAACCCGGATTCTTGCCCGAATTCGCCGCTCGATTCAGTTTTTCCCTTCTTACAGGTCGCAGATTTGACCTCGCTACAATCGCCTCATGCGATCACTTTTCGGGATTTGGTACGGGCGCGGCGGAACTTTCACCTTCATCAACTGGTTTGATTTCTACACCCAAAACTTGGTTTTCTCCTGACAACGTAGCAGAATAACTCTGTTCTACAAGCCCTGGTGTTTGATTAGCGATGGCTACGCCCGCCGCAGGCATCGCTGAACTTAAACAAAATTCATTCTTAGCGATGGGTGCTGAGGAAAAAGTACCTTCTCTACGAGACGCTACGCGAACGTGACAGTCTTTCGGCTCAACTTCACATTCTTGGTTTTCAGCTAGCAACGAAGCGGGATTACTTTGTACAGCGTCCACAAGCGCCAACGTCGTGCAGTCCATTGCCACAGGCAAGTCTTTCTCTTTCTTTGACCCCGACTCTCTGCTAAACTCTGCTTTTAAGGAACCTAGATAACCAAATATGGAATTTTGGGCTAATTTAGCCCACGGCGGCCACATTATGTCAATAAGTAAAGTCTATTCTCAATAGAGCTAAAATTAATGTCATCAACTCTTACTTGTTGCGAAAATTTTAGGCGTAAGCAAAGCCCGCCGCAGGCATCGCTTTAAGGCATAAAAAATAATCAAACACGAAATCCTAATTTTTTCGTTGGTTCTTAACCTTCTTGGTATTGAGCCGAGATACGTGTAAAAACTTGCAAGATGGTCTGGAAACCGTTGCTATATCTACGTTTCAAAGATTTCTGGTGGCAGATTAATAGCAGCCTCCAATGGTTGGGGAATATTATGTAAATTCACTACATAATCACCGTATCTTTTGATATGTCTTGTGATGTATGGACTCATTGCTGCAAGGTGTCGCATAGGAATCAGTTCTCCCTGTGACATTAACGTTTGGATAGCCAACGACATATCAACCGTATTCTGCAAAATAACTGCACTTGCTACCAAATCAAGATACTTCAGCCGCAATTCAAGCTCAATAGGATCATTTTCAGTAATCGCTCCCAGCTTACCGAAGAACACCCAGTCGAGAAAGGCATTGTACATCTCCACAATATTGGTTATTGCTGTAATCTCATGCCGAAGAGCCACATTAGAAACATAGTCAAGCAAAAACATAGTCCGTACTACCTTACCCAGCTCAAGAAAAGCTTGATAAAGTCGATTTTTCTTACTATAACTACCCAACTTACGTAGAAGCGTCGAGGGCATCACCTTACCTGCCTTAATTGACAGTACTACACGTATCATGTCATACCAATGAGTCTTGATTAAATTCCAATTGACCACGCCCTTAAACCAATACGGTTCGGTTAACAAAGTTATCTGTTGAGGCGAGCAGTTCTTGAGCAGGAGGAGAGAAATTGCTTAATAATAACTCTCTTGCCTCCCCTGCACCCCCTGCCTCCCCTGCTTATCCGAACCGTATTGATACTACTCTCTGAATGGAGCTTCACAGCTACAAAGCCCACGGTTGAATTAGAGTCAATGGCAACCCACACGTTCGTGTCTGTTGTAGTACAGACGGACTCGACAGCATTAAGCTGGCTTACACGCCAGCCATCAGGGTAGAATGAATGGTACACCTCAATATCCATCGCTTTTTGAATCGAATTAAAGACCGGACTCCATGCCCGAAGTGAAAGACTTTTGATGGTATCAAGTTGGCTATCTTCGTATGGTTCAATTCGCATAAAGGTATTATGTGGTTTTACTATATTACATAAATACTACCAGCTAATCTTTGGTTTTTTTGGTATGGGGAGTACACCGTTAAAATTGACCACTTGAAACCACTGAATTACTTGGAGCCGGAATGTCAGCAGATGCAGTCTCTGAGCGATGCCTACGCATCAGTAGATTACGGGAAAACGAGAATTTAGAAGAAGCTGGACAGGAGCGGTTTCTACTTTTAAATGCGACAATCTCTATGCTGCTGTAATATGCACACTGCAAAACCATTCAAACCCATGCGGTTGACCTATGAACATCGACACTATAGAACTCATAGAAATCTAAATCAGTTCCACATAAATGACAAATTGGTAGTTTCACCTTGTAACTTTAATTTGAATTATCCACCAATACCAGCATCTATAAAACAGTTATCTTTATCCATTGTGACAAGAATACAGTGTCCCCAAAATAGATCCCCATCGTCATAGTATAACTCTACTTCCCCATCTGAAGAAAAGGCTAATTATTCAAGTATCATTAGGTTTTTGAACTCTTCAGATGTTAAAAATGCCTCGTCTTCATCAAGCCATGCTTCATTCTTAAGTTCTAACAACTTTTTTACAGCATATTCTTCTGCATTTTTAGCGTAATGCTTCAGATTTCGTACAATAATACTAGCTCTAGTCAATATTGATTCGACCTGAGCGTTATCTTCTACTGAGAGACTGATTAAAAGTTGTTTTTCATCAAAAACAACTTGGTTTTCATAACAATTAAATTCATTGTTATACTGTAGCTCTCCTAAAATTTCATGTTTGATATTGGGTAAATTAATGTTTTTATCCATGACAGAAAATACTTAATTATTGGAGATAGAATGTCTAATTATTAATTAGTTTAACACTTGATAAAACACTGATTCAGCATTAAAATTCAGAAGCGATCAACTCCAGGGCGGCCGCATCAGGTAGTTTTATCCTCCAGTTTGGATGTAGATAAATTGGCCATACAAAAAGAAAGCAGGAACATTGGTTACTTTTTTGACACCTGTGAAGGTGGGAATGGGGCAGCAGAAGCTATTTTCTCCGACTTCACAAAATTTGCTGCTGCATCTTACGCATAAGATGCCGAATGTGATTGTGAAGCTGGTTGTCCAAGATGCTTACATTCAACGGCTTGTCCACAGCATAATGAACCATTGCATAAAGATGTGGGTTTGTTTTTACTGGATGCAATTAACCCTTAGCGGTGCTCAATTCCCAAAATCCATCTTGAACTGAGCATTGTAGTAAAGTTAACTAATCTAGCCTTCCATCGTTCTGTTGCGATCGCTGTTTTTAAGGTACTGAAAAGCGCAATTGACAGGCTAATGTGTTGATAATGAGTAGACTATTGTTGATCCCGGTCAATCCACTTATGTACATTGGGAATTTCAAATTGACTCAACTTTTCAATTAATTCCACAGGAGTTTCCCCTACTAAAACAATACTTCTGTGTTGGGAGCGAATAAACTGCTCTTGTGTTGCATGGTTAAGGAAAGAAATCAATCTGTTATAAAACCCGTCAATGTTTAACAGTCCACAAGCTTTATGATGAAAACCAAGTTGAGTCCAGGTGACAACTTCACAAAATTCTTCTAATGTTCCTAGCCCACCTGGTAGGGCAATAAAAGCATCAGCCAGCGAAGCCATGAGCGATTTACGCTTGTGCATTGATCCTACAACTCGAAGGTCGCTTAAACCAGTGTGTGCAATCTCTTTATCAACTAAGGCTTGTGGCATTACACCAATAACTTTTCCACCAGCAGCTAGCACAGAATCAGCTACAGCACCCATTAGTCCGACATTTCCTCCGCCATAAATAAGGGTAATTCCGCGCTCTGCCATCTGGACACCTAGACTTTGTGCTGCCTCAAGATAGCTATTGCGATTACCAAAATTAGAGCCGCAGTAGACACAAATACTTTTCATCAATTCATTCTTTGGAGTCAACTGTCTCAAGCAGTCTAGCAGAAACGGTACATTGATTTTAAATATTAAAACCTAAATCAAACTCAACTTTCCATTCTCAGTGCGCTCGCCCCCAGCAGCAGTCTACTTGAGGGGCAGGCAATAGTTCTCAATTGTCTACCTGTGGGGATAACAATAGGACATACTTAAGCTGTAAAGATTTGGCAGTTATTTATTAGCAAAAGTCAAAGAAGGGATGAGGCAGTGGTGAAAATCAAGTTCGTTTGGGAAAGATGGTTTTCTAATGACCAGCAGAGAGTAAAAATGTAAAGTACAGGTTTATTACTTTGTTTAGTAGTGTTGCTAGAAATTTTTTAGAAAGGATGTCAATATGCCAAAAGTGACGTATTTTGTGGCTTGCAGTGTTGACGGATATATTGCTCATATCGACGGTTCACATAACGGCTTTTCCCAAGATGGTAAATATTTTGCCAATTTATCTGCCGACTTTCCTGAAACCTTTCCATCACAGCTTCGTGAGGTAATGGGGATACATGCTCAGAATAAGTGGTTTGATGTTGTTCTCATGGGACGAAAAACCTACGAGCTAAGATTGAAGAATGGCATAACCAATCCTTACTCACACATGAAACAGTATGTCTTTTCACGTACTATGCTCCAAAGCCCAGATGAGAATGTTGAACTTGTTTCAGAAAATGCTGTTGAGTTAGTCAAGAGCCTCAAGAGCGAAACTCTTAAGGGTATTTGGCTGTGTGGTGGGGCAGATTTAGCCACAACGCTTTTTGCTCACAAATTAATTGATCAGTTAATCCTGAAAATCAACCCATTTTTGATGGGTTCAGGCATTTCACTTTTTTCTGGAGTAATAGGGCAAACTGCTTTAGAACTTGCCAACAGCAATATTTATGAAAACGGAGTCGTGTTACTCCATTACAGGGTGAAGTGATTAAGTTATTGAGCTTCTATAGTTCTGTTGAGCCGCTAAAACTCCAGTAGCCTCAGCCGTCAATAACCTGTTGCTGCATCACATAACGCCGATGAACTTTGTTTCTAAATTGTTGAGGTGGTGCTATGCGTACCACTTCAAAACTCAACTTCTGTCAAAAAGCGAATCCCGCCTAGTTTGTCTTTTAAAACAGCTAAAAATACGAATTGTATACTTTGTAAAATTAAGAGCCATTACCTTTGACTCTATATTCTGGGGCTAACACAGGGCAAATGCTACAGAATGGTAACGTGTCATACCTTATATGAGCGAGAAATGAGATTTTAATTTGACGAGAATATCTCTAGCTCTTGTCCAAAGAATTGAGCCTCCTTGTTTTGGGTCTATGATGTGCGTTGCATTCGGTAGGCGTGAAGCCAATGTTGCACCAAAATCAGGAGAGTGAACTGTACTGGTATCTAAAGCGCCATACCAAAGATCCACAGGAATAGTGATGTCCTCCAGTGTTATAGGCCATGAACTAAGGCTATTAACAAGGTCTCGTGCATATCCTTGTGCGCCCTGAGAAAAACCTTCCTTCAAAGCTTGCTGGTATGCTTTAGCAAACATATCACTTTCATACAATATTCGGTCGTCATCTGCACTCATGCCAATAATTAACTGCCACAGTCCATGCGGCGTGACTATTTCTGTAAAGCGCTGCTCGAACTCCACAGGATCTTGTTGGAGAGAAGCAATCATCCTTGTTACATCTGGATGCAACAGGGGTTTCAAACGTGGATGGGTAAGTTCGTCTTGTCCCGACACAATTGCTATAGCTTTTACGAAACTGCACTCTGCAAGAGCAAATCCGAATGGTGCGCCTTGAGAGAAACCAACTACCAGAACAAACATTATGGAGATCATTAGCCTGAATCAACTCCTGTGTATCATCTACCCAAGAATCAAAGTTTTTGTTAGGGTGTGGGTCAGACAAACCTAAGCCAGGACGGTCAATCGCAATCAGTTTCAAGCCGAGTTCCGCCAGACAGTTCACACCAAAACCGAGCGTTCCGCTCATTCCAGCCCCAGTGCAAAATAAAACCGGAATGCCATTAATAGGCCCCCATTCGTACCATGCAAGGCTACGATTATCATGCAGTCGTATCGTTTTTTGCCTTTCGGGTGGCTTTACAAAGTTACTCATGCTATTCATTAGAACTCTTGCAAAGAACAATCTTAACCGATTCCCCTTTCTGAATAAGAGGTAATAATACTAGATTTCGATTACTTGCATAATGAGTGAGATTTAATTTCCTCAAAGCCTGATGTAGTTTGAGTCTTGGTGTATTTCACCCTGATTCAGGGTCGTCAATATTTAGATGCGTTTGCCCTGCTCCTCCAAACTATGCCCCTCGTAAGAAGAAGGACTCCCGAGGCA
>NZ_JACJSI010000207.1 GCF_014698065.1 Nostoc flagelliforme FACHB-838 | reverse complement strand
TGCTTCCAATACACCAGCTTTTATTACAAATACAAGGCATTCGGAATCAGATTCAAATAATACTTATGTACTAGTAATTGGCGCTCGCATTGTGCCAGTTGCGTAAGTCCTGTTTCAGATGCAATGGCGTTTTTGGTGCTGTTAGTTTGAAAATCATTATCTTTCATGACCACAACTACTCCCAAGCTTAATAAAGCAATCAGAATGAAGTTAAAAAGACGAGAGGTTTTCATAGTCCGTATTTAGAAAGAAAAAGTAGTTCTAACAGTTCCTATATAAATCGTGTCGCTATTGGATTTGTGTTCTGGATTAGTAATTACTAATAAACTAGGGGTAATAGCAATATTGTCGGTAGCTGGAAAACGGTAAAACAATTCTAAATGCCAAGAATTAGCTTCGTCTGTAAACTCTCTGCCGTATTCGTTGCTAATAACTTTCGGCGGTTGACCAATGACAATACCAGCTAAATCTCCATCTTTCCCTGCATCAGGAAAGGCAAGGGTTATTGCATAGTTAAAAATATCTGCTGTTGGTTTGCTTGATAAATCTTCGGCTGTAGCTTGTGTAAAACCGACCCAACCTCCAAGATTAAAATGACGATTCAATCGCCAACTTCCTTGGACTCCATAAGAATTGGCAGTGATGCGATCGCTATCATTATCAAATGGGTCGTTAGCAAGTTCGCTTCCAGTCCCCGTGCTGATATTATTGTATGAGCGCACATAGGTTAAACCAATTTCCGCATTTTTTATCGGTTCCAAGGTCAACTGGGCAATTGCACTGTAAGGACTTTCACTAATTCCCGCTTCAGGATTGTTAGCACGATCAGCAATATAACCAACACTCAAGCTGACAGCATCGCTAAATTCGTAATCTATTCCTACTCCTGTACCAAAGCCTTGACGATAAATCGGGTTACGTCGTCCAAAACGAGAAATTGCACCACGGCTACTGCTGCTAAAAAAGGGATTAACAACACCAGTAAAATCATTGAGTTCTCCCGCCGTCGCTTCAATAAAACCTCTGGCTTGTTTGCTAATTGGGAAGCGATACTCTAAACGGCTGATTTCTAATTCATTATTACTATCTCCATCAAACCCTAAACGAGCCATTGCAGTACCTGTAACTCGATCGAGTGAAGGGGTATTTCTGGCTTGCAAACGAATTCTGAGACGATCTTCACCTGTGAAGCTAGTATCAAAGTTCAAACGGACTCGACTACCAAGAAAAAAATTGTCATTGATGGGTTCATCTGGGTCATCAGCTTTATTTGTAGCAGTGAACCCTGCGATCGCAAATATCGCTTCTCCCCTAAACTTAGTAGTTGTGGAAAATTGCCGTGTTTGTAATTGAGTTGTCTCCACCTCCAAGTTGTCAACTCGTGTCTGTAAGCTATTTAACTCGCCAGCAAATTCTGTTTGTAACCGCCGCAAGGTAGATAAATCATCTTTCGCCAACTGATTATGATCTGCGGCTAAAAGTTGATTTATACTGAGCAAACAAGCATTTAAACTTATTGCAAATTCGTATCGGGTAACAACTCGTTCGCCTGCATAGTTACTAAAATCAGTAATGCAACCATAGCGTTTGACTAAAGATTCCAAGGCTTGAAATGCCCAGTCAGTGGGTTTGATATCTGCTAGCTGAGAAAAGCTGGTCATCTGGGCTAAGGAAGAGTTTTGCTGATCGGTAACTGCAAAAGCCTTTCCTGTTAGCACCAGAGTGACAGCTAAAATTACTGAACCTAGCTTGAAAACTTGCAACATTACAAATTCTCGCACTGCCCCTCTTTCTGCTTGGCGGTATTATTACCACCTGTGGGAGAAGGATCGTTGTCTTGACACTGTAAATTGTTGCCTATCTGATTGGAAGAAATTATGATACCACCACCATCTTTATTGCTTTTAGCTTGCAAGTTTCCAATAATGGTGTTACTTGCGACCCTAATTTCGCCAGTGTTGCTTTCGAGTTGTAGATCGCCTGTAATAGTGGCTCCATCAATAGTAACTTCTACCCCCCTACGCAGTAAAACATTGTTACCAGTACGTGTATCGGAGTTGATATCAATTTTGTTAGCACCTTCGCTTTGAATACTGCCAGAAATATTGGCTCCATTAACAATCAAAGTGGCGCGAGACTTGACTGTAACATCACCTCTAATGGTTGTACCGTCAAGGGAACAGGAGGCACCATCCGGTACAATTAAGTTTCCATCAATTAGTACATTACCAAGTGTTCTCCGGCATTGTGTATCTTCGGACAAAGCCACAGGTGTACCAATCAGCATCGATGATAAAGATAGAACTGCGGCAAATTGTGAAATTACAATTTTTTTCATGGTTTTCTCCTTAGTTAAGATGGTTTATTTTTTAAGCAGACAAAACTTTTTCTTCGCTGTCTTGAAATAACCGTGCGGTGAGGCTATCACTGTTGAGCAGCACTTCTGGAGAGCCTTTTTCTATTAACCGTCCATTCTCTAAATACCAAATCACATCGACGGCGGCGAGACGTTCTTTGCGGTGGGTGATAATTAATACTGTGCCTTTGTGTTCCGCCAGTACGCGGTCTACAATGGCTGTAGCTTGGGCATCTAAATTAGCATCTACTTCATCAAGCAGTAATAATGGTGGATTGCCTAGAATTGCCCGTGCTAGTGCGATACGTTGGCGTTGTCCGGCTGATAAAGTCTTGCCACCCTCAGAAACTTTGGTTTCCTCACCTTGAGATAGTTCTGCCAGCACTTCATCAATGCCGCAAAGTTGCCAAACTCTGGTAATTTCCTCAACGGGAGCATTGCGCCAGCGATAGCGGAGATTTTTAGCAACAGTTCCCCGCAGTAGGGGTAAATCTGGGCCAGCCATGCCAATTGCTTGTCGAACTGATTGTAGGCTGTGTTGCGCTAAATCCTGCCCATCCAAGCGAATCACACCTTCATCTGGGTCAATCAGACGTGCGGCTAGAGAAATTAAGGTGGACTTACCAGCACCATTCGGCCCTACTAAGGCAACAATTTGGCCTGGTTGGGCGATCGCACTTACTTTGTGCAATGACCCCTCTAAGCTGACACCATCAAATTCTAAACGTCCGTTCCCTAATTTGAGTTCAGGAGCATTTGCCTTTTGGGTGACTAAAGAAGGAGTGTCCAGAAATTGTTCCACCTTTTGCAGTGCTACCCGTGAGTTGTGCCAGTATTCCTGTACTCGGCCCAAATCTCGCAGTGGGGGAACTAAAAGTCCGACAATCGTCATTGCCGCTACGACTACACCAACAGAAGTTCGACCAGCGGACACTTCCAGCGCCCCTACGATCAAAGCTGCACCAGAAGCGATCGCGGCGGTTCCTTCTGTAATTCCCCGCAATTGACCAGCTACCATTGCCCGATCTACCATTGCCTTCTCTAAACGCCGACTTTGGCGAGCAATGCGTTTTTTCTCTCGTTGCGACTGCCCAAAAACTTGCACTACAGCAATAGAAGCAACTTTTTCATTAATATTTGCCGCTAGGTTACTCAACCGCCGTCTCGACTCTTGAGCAACTGACTGCATTCGTTTACCCAGCTTGAGGGAACTTAAGCCACCGATTGCCAAGACTAAGCCAACAGTCAAAGCTAAAGAAGTACTGACAATCGATAAAGCTGCTAAAGAGGCGACAGTTGTAGTCAGAGCTACAGTTAACCGCGCTAAACCTAAGCTTACCCACTGACGGAGAGCAGTCAAATCACCCACGAAGCGCAGCATGACTCCTCCCTGACTGCGATTTTGCAGAGCGCGAGGCGCAAGGCTCATCAAACGCTCGTATAAAATCATCCGAATTTCGTAGGCGTAATCTTGGCCGATCCGTTCAGCATCGGCTCGTTCTAGTACACGAAGTAAGGCTGTGACAATTGCTGCTGCTGCCAAACCCAACCCAATCTGCCACAGCAGTTTGTTATTTAAACCAGGACTGACAGTTGTAATCAACTTGTCAAATGCCATCTCTACTAGCAAAGCATTTGCAACAGTAGCAGCAGCCTGACAAAAACCGTTAATTACCAAGCGGGTAAGGAACCAGCGACGGTTGCCACTAATTGCACGAGGAATCTGCATCATATCTCTGTGGCAATTAGTTGGTACTCACCTGCTGAGTCAGCATTAAATCAGAAAGAGGGCGAGGAGATGGAACAACTAATTGTGTTGCTTTTATACTTTCCAATAAATCTGTCGCTTGTTCGCGCAGCATTTGGATATCGAAAATCGGTAAATTTATGGCTTTTTCAGTTTCACGTGTAGCTAACGGAGATGCACTTACCAAACCACTAACTGCTAAGACGGGCAGATTAAAGCTTTGCAACCATTCTATGCCTGCGGCTGCTCCTAGAGCGCTACCAGTGGCAAACAAAACACCATCAATAGCCTCGCGGAAGGCAACAGAAGAAACTAATGCTGATGTTTCTTGTTGATACAATCCATCTGCTACCTCTAGCACGATCGCATCTACACCCTCTGCTCCTAGATAATTAGTCAGAGTATCTAGAATTCCTTCGATTTGTTGAGGGGTAACTCGATAAGTGGAGGGAAACCCAGCATGGGTGAAATCTAAAACTAAGCTAGCTCCGGCATCGCGCATCAGCCAAATGTCTCCATCTGCCCCAGTCCCAGTAATTTTGGCGGCTCCTACTTTCATACCTGCATTGACTAAGCCCTTAATCAGGTTAGCTGCTGTAGTAGTTTTACCTGAATTCATCGATGTGCCGACAACAGCTATTGTGCAAGGACGCTGGCCGATATAGCTAGTTGGCGGTAAAGCCCAATCTGCAATGTTGATCCGTTTTCCTTGTTGATCGCCCAGCAAGCCAATAGGAGTGATGGCTGTGGGTGGTTTCATTTTAACGTGCCCTGATAAGACTTTTGCTGCTATGCCACCTGCTGCTGCAAGATTACATGGTGACAAATCTTCGGGAATCTCCGCTTCAAATTGATCTGGAGCGTAACGATTACCGTAGCAAATGACTATTTCGTCGCCGGGAAACATAATGGCTTTACGACTATCGCAGAGTTCGAGACGTTCGTGCTGTCCTGTTTCATCTACTCTCGCTAATACTAAATCACCACATTCAGGTTTTATTTCTCCGGTAAGCAGTGTAGCGATCGCATTTAAATCTACATGACGTGTAGTGTATGCTATTTTTGCTTTAGCAAGTCTATTTAGTTCTATTTCCGAAATATTCATTGAATTTGCTCCTGAAATGCTTGAAAATTTTTCTTGAGCCAGAATTTTCATCGACTCTAAATTACAAAAACTATGAGCTATAAAGGATAAAGAAATAAAATTTAGTGGTATTTTTCCCATCCTTATAGATTCATTTCTAGTTTTAAATTTTCAGCATTTTCTTTGATCCCCCTATTGTTTTTTAACTCTTCCTAAAGAAATACTCCTTTAAGAATAGATAATTAAATTTTTGATTAGCAAACAATCTTTCCTTTGATTGCTATTATTAAGTTTTACATATCAAGATTAATTGAAGTTAAAAAAAAGATGAGAAAATTCTTATAATCCCAACCCGTAACCCATACCTCTAACTGTTTCTATAAATTTGTTGCCTAACTTCTTGCGGAGATAGCCAACGTAGACATCAACAATGTTGTTACCAGGATCGTGGTCATAGCCCCAAACATGACTGAGGAGTTGTTCTCGGCTGAGGACTTGTCCAGGATGACGTAAAAAAGTTTCAGCTAAGGTAAATTCGCGGGCCGATAATTCGATGAGGCGATCGCCTACTTTTACTTTCCGGGTACGCAGGTCAAGGACAACATCATTTATGCTAAGTATCATTTCATCTTTGTGATCGGGTGAGTGGCGATCGCGCAACCGCGCCCGCACCCTAGCTAAAAGTTCTTCAAATCGAAATGGTTTAGTAACATAGTCATCAGCTCCTCTTTCAAAACCGTTGACTTTATCCTTCACATTGTCATGAACAGTAAGAATGATGATAGGCAACTGCTGTCCCTGCCCGCGCAACTCTTCTAAAACTGTCCAGCCATCTTTGCCGGGAAGACCAATATCAAGAATCAGCAGGTCAAAATTATCGCTGTTAGCCATGAGAACAGCTTTTTCACCGTCTTCGACTACATAGGTAGTAAAGCCATTAGCTTTAAAACCTTTCTGTAAAAAGCTAGCAATGCGAGATTCATCTTCAGCAATCAGAATTCTTTTCATGTAAAAATACCTCCTGTGGCGGTTCTAAGGGAAGGATTAAAGTAAAAGTAGCTCCACCCATCTGCCGACTAAAGACTTTGATCGTTCCGCCGTGAGCAAGGGCGATCGCCTTTACAATTAATTGCCAATCCCAAGCCAGCACCATCAGAACAGCGACCGTTAGCTCCACGCGCAAAGCGCTGAAAAATCCGTTTTTGGTCGTTAGGGTTGATGCCGTTACCAGTGTCACGTACCCATAAACGCACCCGACCTTTTTTCAGGGATGAACCCAGTGCAATTACATCTCCCTCTTGAGTATGCTGAGTGGCATTTACAGTTAAATTCATAATTGCCTGCGTCAGCCGTTGTCGATCAGCTACAATGCGACCTGAAGCTTTTGCCTCCAACCGCCAATCTCGAACGCCTAAAGCTTTAACTTTGGCGTATAGTTCTTCAGTTAACGAACCAATTTCTACAGTTTCCAAATTTAAAAAATCTGGTTGCTCTGCCTTAGCTAGTAACAATAGATCATCGACAAAACGATTCATCCGATCTAGTTCGTCGGTGACTAATTCTAATGTTTCTCGTCGCTCTTCGGGGTCATCACCTACACTCAATAGTTCTAGATGACCCCGGATAATCGTAATTGGCGTTCGTAGTTCATGGCTGGCATCGTTGATAAAGTCTCTTTGACTAGAGAAAGCGGCTTCAAGCCGTTGCACCATGTCGTTAAACGTAACAGTGAGTTCGGCAATTTCGTCTGAGCCTTGTACAGGAATGCGCCGACTGAAGTCAGATTCAGTAATCGAGCGAGCCGTTTCAGTTAGTAGACGTAGGGGGGAAAGTACCCTTCCAGCTACTACCCAAGCTAACAACGAAGCTGCAAACAGTACGGCTATGGTTACCTGAGTAACGATGATAATTGCCTCATTCACTTCTTGATTTTCAAGGGCAGTAGAATGAACTACTACCATCACCCCACGGTTTTTTTCCTTGATTACTGGTTCAGCTACATAATAGATGAGAGTACCAGATAAAATGATGTGTTTACCTTGCTTGGGCTGGGTCAGCCGTGCCCAATAGTTTAATAATTCTGAATCTAAATATATAGATTTTGGGATAACTTTAGGGTCTGACTTATAAAATTTACCATTTAAGAGTGCAATGAAATACTCGTTTTCGTCAGGAAAGTTACGAGACAGGTATTTATCAAAGATAGAAATTACATCATCTCCAAATGGTTTACCTGTAGCGGGGTTTGTTCCCTGAACAACTTTTTTAAATTCTTTTAATTCTTGGGTTAGAGAGTCTTCTATACGTTTTTCTTGACGCGCAAAAAAAGCATGACGAATTACTAAGATTGATACTATGGCAGACAAAGCCATCAGCACCACATACCATATCAAGATACGTGCGCGAACGCCAAACAACTTCTTATACCATTTAGAGAATGAATTTATTTCTTTCACCAGTTAATCGTATTCTGTAAGCAATATTTAAGATGATGTCATCCAGAAGCTTTTGGATATGATCCTAAGTAAGAGAATGAAATTATGTTGCATATTGGATGAACAGATTCATCACCCCACTGGGATAGCAAAACAATTTTTATAGTTTTTAGCTAAGTATTTGTACGATAAATTTACGGCCGTTACAGAACCTATTTCAATTAATTATTTCAATATCTACTTAACCCTGTTCTGTCACTTTCGGAAAACAAAAATCATAGCTAAACATTGGAACCTTTATCTAGTCAAACTTTGAACCTTTCTTTTTTAATAGAAACTAAAATTTCTAGCCAAAGGCTGAAAAGTACAGATCCGAAAGGCTTTCAGGGATTTGCTTTTCCTAGTTTGACATAAGAGGATTAAGATAACAACTAGAATAAGATGATTTTAAGATTAAATTGAGACTAATAACATATTATTTGCTTGCTAATAACAGTGCTTGATAAATAGTATCACTAAAAAAGCTCAATTTATGACACTTTTCTACTTATAGTTACTAAAGAAACAACGGATGCGGTCAAAGTTTCGTCAAATTAACATACCACTCTTTCCGCTCGTTGCAGAAGGATTTTTAAGCTAATCGTCATTTAAATTGCACCATTTTTATGGTGATAAAAGCTGCAAACCCTCTCCCCTGCTCCCTGCCCCCCTGCGATCTCAATGTGCAAATTAAATGCTTAACAGCTTATCACGCCTCAGCTTTGGCTTAATTAGCTTTGCGTTACCTCTGTATGCTGATCGCCTACAGATGACTAGCTGACTATTACGCAAGTTGGTTTTCTAATAGCGCTTCCTGGTCTAATCCTCGCTGGCTTTTTATGAAGTACTTGGGCAAAAATCAGGCAGCAAGAGAGCGGCAATGTCAAGGGCGATCGCCGCTAGTGACATCACGCTCATATCCGGTGACTTACGAAGCATATTTCAGTGGTTACGAATGCCCTACGTCTGCGTAAATTTCAAGCTAAACCAGTAGCATAAGGAGGTAGCAAATGTTGAGTAAAGTAATTCCTTGGCGTTTGCTGTGGCTGACTTACTTAGCTCGTTGTTCTCCCGACTCAAGTTGTGAACAGGTTTTAGCACCTCATGAGTGGCAAGTCCTCTATGCAACCATTCATCACCAACTCTATCCTCATACAGTACCACCGACCCTCGCTCAAATTGTCGATTGGATTGCTCGATTGGGTGGGTTTTTAGGTCGTAAAAGCGATGGCTCTCCTGGCGTAAAAGTTCTCTGGCGTGGATTGAGTCGATTACATGATCTGGTTGAGGGTTGGCTTGTTTGTCACTCTCTCAATAGTTAATTATTGCTTCATCTTCTCGTCAGTTTGTTCTAGTGTTTTTGCTCTGACATTCCCGAGCATTAGTTTTTTACGCCGAGGTAGTTATGAGATCATCATACTTTTTGAAGTTCTGTTGATTCTCATGTCCATTTTCCAGAATAACTGGTGCTTTTTTCATCTTCCTCCTCTTATGCATAGCTACTTACTTCTGTCAAATTTTGTGTTAAGAAATATGCTTATAATGGATAGGCCTCCCACAGCGCACCACCAAAAACTCCCCTGGTTCCCAGTAGTCCTTCACTGCTTCGGGTTGCCATTGGCGGGAGATAAGATTGTAAACTTGGTGCGATTCCTTGCTTAGTGAATCACGGTAATCAGTCCGTACATAACTAAGCCAGCCTGACAGCAGATCACTGTTATTAAGGGCTGAACTCTCGGTCGGATGCAAGTGTAAGTCTTGCCATTCAGACTCAGAATTGACTCCTTATCTGCCCACACCGAACAAGCTTGGTTCTTGTAGAGTGAAGCTCTTAACTGGGCGCAATCAGACGACCGTTGCGGGTTGACACTGGCGCTAACAGGGAGTTCCTATGGTGAAATCGGGTCTAGAAAAGCAACTTACAATCAAACAGGGCGTAACAAAAAAATCCCTGATTTCACTGGAGAACTAATTCCCGCCGTTCTTCAAGTTAGAAACGGTAAGAGTCCTGGGAATCCAGTAGTTGAAATGACCACACCTAAAGGAACAATCAATCTCTCCGAGGGAACGAATAAAAACTAATTGTGGGTCTTGAGACAGTCGAATCTCAGGTAGACCAGACGAGCGGAGGAATCCCCACAGTTAGCGTAGGACCATCAGTGAGAGGTTAGAGTGATTGCACATTTGTCAAGAGGGTGCAGGAAAAGGAGACAAATCCAGCTTGGAGACTGGTTTTCGTAGCGCTTTGACAACCCCTAAATCTTGATTTTCTTTTGCAGCAAAGTACTTGATTGGGTCATCCGCCTTACCTTTGTCATAGGCGACACTAAAGTGATATAAACCACGAAAAATCATCTCTAAAGAAATGCGGTCAAATGGTAGAGATAATTCGTCTGCAACCGCATCTCCCAAGTCAACTAATACTGCATAAAAGAGCCAAGTTGCCCACACTTGTAGCTTCACACCATTAATAGAACCAGTCCATAAATACGACAGTCCCAATAAACGTTTGACCACATAGAAAGCTTCTTCAATCCTCCATCTTTTCCGATATAAGTCAGCAACAAGGTAGGGAGGTAATATTTGCGGGTCTAGGACAGAAGTAATGTAAGAATAGCTAGTTTTACCGACTTTTATTTCAATTAGACGTAAAGTCAGTACTGGTGGGCCACGACGAATAGTACCAAGTTGAATTAATCGGTCTTTAAGCGAGTGGTCATAGCTAAAAATCTTTAAGTATTTAATAGATGCTTTAACTTTTAAACGTGTAATAAAATGAACTTTTTGGTTAATAAGTTGTTGCAAAAATTGAAAATGATAA
>NZ_JACJSI010000206.1 GCF_014698065.1 Nostoc flagelliforme FACHB-838 | reverse complement strand
GGTTGCTGGGATATGCTTTACTCATGTCACTCTCTCGGTACTGTTTATTATCTATTCACAGCTTATACTGAGAGAGCTTTTTTACACCTTTTCCGACTTTTCAAACATCCTCTAAGGGCAAATGCGGTGATGGTTACTCGTAACCAAAAGGATTTCTCTCAAATTCCCAATTTGGTGCTGGAGGATTGGACACATTGACTACATCCTCTGCTATCAATTTTGATATCAAAGCAGGAAATTACAGATATACCATTACCAATTGACACTTGCCTAGTTCCGCAAGGATAATTTTGCTCTCTACGGAATGTTTTGATTAATGCCCCTGCTTGTTGCCGTATGATAGACGTTATTGGAAAGCTTCCTTTCCCAGAAGATGAATAAAAACTGTAATTAGCTTTCATAATAATTTTTTGTCAAAAGTGGATCACACCTGCCGAGGGTAACGCACGAGATATGACCGTTTGTAATTACCTATGCTTAATTTGTTTTGAGGCTAAGAATTGTTTCCCAAATTGTCCATTGGATCGGTTCAGCCAATAAATTTTTTGTTCGTTTTAAATAAGGTTTGCGATAAGGTCTGTTGAGTTGTGCTGTCTCGAAATCGTTTTTGTCAGCCCAAGTCTCGTAGAACATAAACTTAGTCGGGTCGTGAGGATTCTGGTTGACTTTGAAATTAAGCAGGTTTGGTTCAGCAAAGACGTGTTTGAGAACATTCATCAGTTCTTTTTTGTAGGCTTCTTCCATACCAGGCTTAGTACGGACTGAAACTAATACAGTTATAGGTTTGCTACTCATAATTCTTCCCTCAGAACGATGCGGTTGGGAAGTTGGGGCGAACCTAGTTGATAATTTGTGAATAAATTGGTGTGTGCGTTCATACTTTTAACTGGTGAAAGTTTGGTAATTAGATGTGGGGAAAATCTATTTTTGACGTTCCCAAATAGCGATGAGATTGCCATTGTTGTCCCGAAAATTTGTAATCGATGTGCCAATTTCGGGAATATAACGGCTCTCCCAAATCAGTGGTACACCTTTGGCTTTTAACTGAGCATTCGCTGCTTTTAAGTCATTCACGTAAAACACCATATTGCGGATGCCGATAACCTCTAAATGTGCTGGAGGTTTTTTTGGTTTTCCTTCCAAATTTCGCTGATTAGGGATTTTGATTAAATCAATGAAAAAGCCATTCTTTTCCATCAAGGCAATCTCAATACCTGTAGAAACTTGCCTTCTACTTTGCAACTTGAAGCTTAACTTGTCTGAATACCAACGCACAGATTCGTCAATATTTGGAACTGAGATGGCGACATTGTAAATTTCCAGTGTTTCAAGCCCCATGTCAGCTTGTGAATTTATTTTAGGTTGGTTTTGGTTAGCAATTGCAAAAAGACTAGTACTTGCTGTAAGTCCGGTTGTGGTAAGGATAACTGCTATTAGTTTTTTCAAGCCTTTAGGTTGCATGGTGAAAATTCCTGCGCGTTCATGACTTAACAATAACTTGTGCCAATAGATAGAAAAAGCAGTTTACTGTCATATAACTTGTGAAAATAATTCACCAATTTAGGTACACAGATGCTAATAAGCTTGAAAATTTAGTTTGCTTGAGTTCCTCAACCAGTTCAATCAAATTCCCGTTGTTGTCCTGAATGAAGCAGAGCTTAAGCTTCAATGCCTCATCTACTCTTGGTTCCCACAGGAACTTAACGCCCTTTCTCCTGAGTTCTGCGGCGACGATATCTAAATCGTCTACGACAATTGCCAGATGTTTGTAACCCTGTATTAGCAAATCATCCGGAACATTAGTCACTGGCGGTTGAACTCGAAACGAGCTTTTGCGTGCAAATACTTCAAGACGGATGCCATTTAATTCTAGAAAAGCTTGCTGTGTAGATAGTTGAGGTAAATCGCGTCTTCCGGTAACTCGGAAGCCAAGTTTATCTTGATACCACCGAACCGTCTCTTGAAAGTTAGTAACCGAAATTGCCACATGATGCAATTTGGCCGAACCTAGTGGTGTAACAGGAGTGGCTGGCTTCTGCACTTGGGCTTGGTCATGCGCCATTGCAGAAAAACCAACAATTGCAACAATTACAGTGCAACTAAGCGCCTTATTAACTGCGTTTTTGAGCATAATTACTTCTGGTGTTGTTTCGGACGGATCAATTTAGCACTACAGGCGGTCTTCAGCCGCAGAACCTTCATGGGCAGCCATACCACCGTCCACCACCATGATGTGTCCATTGAGGAAACTGGCTTCTTCGTCCGCGAGAAACAAAGCTACATTCGCTATCTCTTCTGGTTGTCCCCAACGTTTGAGCGGGACTTTGTTAGCAATAGAGTTACTGACTTGTTGATAAAGCTGAGTATCTACAGGGTTAACAAACTGATTCAGGAAAGTTGTCTCGATGGGGCCTGGTGCAATTGCATTCACGCGGATACCTTGGGTAGCGTACTCCAGCGCCGCAGCTTTCGTCAAACCGACTACACCATGTTTAGAGCTTACATACGCACCAACATTTGGTAATGCCACAAGCCCTAATGTCGAAGCCTTGTTAATAATGACACCTGATTTTTGCTTGAGCATTTGTTGTAGCTCATACTTCATGGAGTAGAACACACCGTCGTAGTTGGTGCTATTTAATTCCTGCCAATGTTCCGTAGTCATCTCATGAATTCGTCCAAAACCTGGTACACGACCAATACCTGCGTTGTTGTAAGCTATATCAAGCCGACCATATTTCTGAATAGTTGCTTTTACGAAAGCTTCCACTTGTTTGGGGTCGCGTACATCAGCACGCATATATGTTGCTTCACCACCATTGTTGCGAATTGTGGCTTCCACTTGTTTACCCAAGTTTTCGCGTCTGCCGCAAAACATGACTTTTGCCCCTTCTCTGGCAAAGAGTTCAGCTGCGGTGCGTCCCATCCCACTCGTTGCACCTGTAATTAAAACAACTTTGCCATTAAATCGTCCGTTTGCAGAGCGAATTGGCGATCGCTGTGTCAGAGTTTGGTTTTCGTTCGCCTTGACCTGATGACTATTAAGTGCTTGATTGCCAATAACTGCCATCGTTCCCAAAGCTGTAGTACCACCAAAAATCAACTTGCGTCGTGTAGCAGAGATTTTGAAAGGCTTTCTGGAATGGCTCATTGTCGTTTTCTCCTTGATAAAAGTTTATTCAAAGTTTGATAGTTGTTCTATCTTCTGAGTTCTTTAAGGGCGATTCAGTCGCTCCCAAACGTTGCCGCGACGCTCCCAAAGCGTGATGAGATTATTGTTGTTATCTCGAAACATAGTCACGCGAGTACCAACTTCTCTTAGTTCACGGGCTTCCCAGACAAACTGGATATTTTTAGCTTTCAACTCACGCACGCTTGTATCCATGTCATCAACCCATAAAACAAAGTTCTTTATTCCTTGATATTTCAGGTGATTTGGTGGGTCAAGGTTTAGCATTGGCATTGGTTGGGAATTTGCTACTTCTAAAAATTCGATAACCACACCATTACGCTCAATCATGGCGATAGACACCCCATTGGACAAATCTGCTTGGGAAATTTTGCGGAAGCCCAACACGCGCTGATACCAATCTACGCTGGCATTCACATCGGGGACTGAAATAGAAACATTAAAGTGTTTCATCGAATCCAAACCACGACCGTTACGAGTATTAGTATCAAATGTTTCTTTTTTCTGTTCATTGCTCGATTGTGCAGATACAGAAAAGGAATTTTGGTTAAGTCCCGCTAAGTTACCAACAGTGAGTTCAACTGTAGCGATCGCGATAGGCAGTAGTTTCTTAAACATGATGGCTTCTCCTTTTTACTGTTTTTTTTTGCGCGAGTGCAATCGTCTATTGCCTTCAAGTTAACCTTTGGCAAAAAGAAGAAAAAGTAGTTACATTTCACATGACTTGTGAATAAAGTTCAAAAATCATTTAAGCTGGTGGGCATGGACAAGCTCAACAGCCTAATCATCTTCGTCCGCGCTGCCCAAAACCGCAGCTTCTCAGAAGCTGCGCGACAAATGGGGATGTCGCCATCCAGCGTCAGCAAAGCCGTGCAACGCCTGGAAGAAGAACTGGGAATCCGCTTACTTAACCGCACCACCCGTAGTGTGACGTTGACGGATGACGGTGCTGCTTTTTACGCACGCTGTCGGCAAATTATCGATGAATTAGAAGAGGCAGAACAAGAACTGCTGCGAACGCGATATCAACCCAGCGGAACGCTACGAATTGATTTAACAATGGCGCTGGGGCGAATGCACATTGTTGGGGCATTACCTCTGTTGACGGCGAAATATCCTTCACTCAAGCTGGATGTATCTCTCAATGACCGCTTTGTTGACTTAATTGAAGAGGGAATTGATGCGGTTGTGCGTTTGGGTATTGGTACGGACAGTCGATTAATTATGCATCGGGTGGCGACAGTGCGGTTTGTTGTTTGTGCTTCACCGGATTATTTCAAACGCCACGGTATTCCCAAAACTCCTCAAGACTTGAAGCAACATAACTGTATAAATTTTGTCTATCCCCAAACACGAAGGGTGTTTGAGTGGCGCTTTCAACATGGCAGTTTGCACACTCCAGGGAACCCCCGCAACGCACTGCCTCACCAAGGCGAACAATTTGAAATGCCTGTGGAGGGTTCCTTACGATTTGACCATGCCGAATCTTTACTGGAAGCTGCAATTGCGGGCGCGGGAATAGTGCAAGTTCTTAACTATGTTGCTGGAAGAGCAATTGCAGGTGGTGAACTTCAACCGATACTTGAGGACTATGCTGCTCCTGGTGAACCGATATCGGTAATTTATCCACAAAAGCGGCATTTATCAGCAAAAGTTCGCGCTTTTATTGATTTTATGGTTGATTTAATGGGTCAACTTAGGCTGGAGAAAATTGTTGAATAAAAGCTCTCTGGACTGCTAAGTATGAGTTTAAGCCTACCCAGGCACGAAAAGACTACTGCGATCGCCAGATTTAGGCATGGGCAACGGAGAGCTGGTGGTTTAATCGCAGGTTGTGGTTCAAGGTCTGCTGCACCACATACCTCGATCTTAGCTATCAAAATTGATATCAAAACAGCAATTTTACAGACTACTACAGCGCTTATGACACTTACTGACTTCCGCAACAGGTGTCTGATTGTTGATTAAAGTGTAAACGTTCAGGCAAGAACATTGTATGCAATGATAGTCGTTATTGGAAAAACGCATTATCAATAACGACGCAGTGAGCATTTATGCCTAACGAGCCGGTTTGGGGGGAATTGGTTAAAGTCGAGTTGGAAGCGTGTTTAGATGCACCGATCGCAAGATATTTTGACGCGCAGCTTGACACTGACCCAGATGTGTTGGCGCAGCTGTTGGCAGATAAGCGCAACCCCAATACTCGACGGGCTTATGAAAAGGATTTGAAGGATTTCTTTCTGAAGATGACTTTATTGCCGCCAACTGGTGATAGTGTGCTGGAGTTTCTGCACTTGCAGCGAGAGCAAGCAGTGATGGTGGTGTTGAAGTACAAAGCGATGTTGATTAAATCTGGGCTGCGGGAGGCAACCATCAATCGGCGGTTGGCGGCGATTAAGTCCTTGGCGAAGATGGGGCGCAAGTTGGGAGTGTGCAACTATTCCCTGGAAGATGTGTCGGGGGAGAAGGTTAAGGCGTACCGAGATACGCGGGGTGTTGATAGCAAAGCGATCTCTCTTGTGATTCAGCAATTTGATAGAGAAACATTGATTGGTAAACGCAACTATGCGATTTTTCTGGTGCTGTGGGGTTTAGCGTTGCGTCGCCAGGAGATATGCCATCTTAATGTGGGGGACTTTGATTTTTATGGACGCAAGTTGAGAGTTTTGGGGAAGGGTAAGGGAACGAATGAAGAATATTTGGATATGTCACGCGATGTGGCTCATGCTCTTGCAGATTGGTTAATTGCACGAGGGGATTTGAATGGCAATTTACCGATTTTTACAGCGTTAGATTTTCATAATTCAGGGCATAGATTGACTACGGATGCCATCTATAAAATAGTGGCTACTGCTTTTAAGTTCGCTGGGGTGAAGAAACCCATGTCACCTCACAGGGTAAGACATTCGGCGATTACGGCGGCGCTCGATGCTACTGATGGGAATATCAGAAAGGTGCAGAAGTTGAGCCGTCATGCTGACCCGCGAACGCTGATGATTTATGACGATAACCGGAATAAAGACCTGTGGGAGATGTCGGAATTGTTGACGGGAATGTTGAAGGATTCCAAGTGAGAAAAATTAATAAATCGACTAATTATAGTAGATTAATCTTATTCAAGAAATAGTAATTAAATTGCAACGCATTTTTAGAATCAGGAAATGCCCCAAAAATCTCAGTCACGTTATCCAGAAAACTGGCCAGATATCGCTCTGGAAGTCAAACAATCTGTGGACTGGCGATGTTCTAAATGTCAGTTGCAATGTATTCGTCCCGGTGATGATACGTCCGAACTTTCCCGTTCTCTTAGAACGGCGCTAACACTAACAGTACATCATAAAAATTTTCTGCCAGAAGATAATCGTCGAGAAAACTTATATGCCTTATGCACAGCTTGCCACCTCAGTTTTCATACGCGACGCAGGGGAAATGTATCGCCAGGACAATTATCTTTATTTTGAGCCAGCTTCTTATTGAACTAAGGTACTGTAAAAGCGCCACCGCAGTCGGGAGTAAACACCTTCATCTGTGAGAAAAACTCAACCAACGGCAGCAAGCCATCTATGTTCCACAGCTCCCGTCCTTGAGAACAGGGTGGGGTATTATTCGCAATTGACGACAGAGGATTGAGTCATGTCGTTAACTTTTCCTTCCCAAAGAGGCTGGAGTGCTTCTATTGGTAGAACCTCGTCTGTTATTTCATATAGACAACTCTTTTGACTGCTTGATCCAGCATTTCATCCAAGTATTTTCATGACTTTTGTCACTTTTAAATTTTACTAAAATATGTAATATATCTTTCTCTAGATTAAAACAAGTAACTTGTTTTGGCTGCTTGAGCTAACATTTTATCCGAGTATTTTCATGACTTTTTTCACTGTAGAATTTAGCGAAAGTGTGTAATATATCTTTCTCGAAATTAAAAGTGTTTAATAAACATAGTTAGCGAATATCTAGTGTAGGCAGAAACATGAAAGGTTTCAAGAAGCTATCCTCAATAGTGGTATTGCTATTTACTTTCGTCTATCCACCCTCATTAGCTTCAGCGGAGGCTAGTTCTTTAAGTAACGCTCCTAATGAACAGAATGTTGCGACAGAAGCAAACTTAGTTGAAGGTGAAACCGGAGAGCTTTTGATTGCTCAACGGCGATATGAAGGACGGCGATATGAAGGACGGCGATATGAAGGACGGCGATATGAAGGACGGCGATATGAAGGACGGCGATATGAAGGACGGCAGTTTCGTCGAGGACAACGGTATAGACGACAGCAGTTTCGACGACAGCAGTATCTAAGACAACGGTATAGACAACGCGGCTACTATGGACGACCAGTGTTTAGACCAGGAATCTATATACGACTGTAGTAGACAACCTCAAAAGCATTAACCAATTCATCAATGGTTATTGGTTGTTCTACTAACCCTCTGGGTGAGGCTCGTGCCGCCGCTCGTTCGCCTTTAGCGTTGCCCCTGGGCAAGTACTCGCTAACGCTAACGCAGGGCTAGAGTCACACCCAAAACTACTTTTTATCAATCAAAAAATACATTGGGGTTTTTGGAGCTATGCCGTCACTAAGCCATTCATATCCGGTAAGAGCAAATCGATTACAACCACCTGTTGCTTAGTTTCTTCAACCAACTTCAAACCTATCTCTCCACAAGTAGCTTCACCACTTACTTCTATATCTGGAGATTGTGAAATGCATCAATAATATCAACCATTTCTGTTGAGAGAATTAAACCCCACCACTTCCCGACTTAATCCTTCCGTCTCCTCACCAATAGATCATTCATTCACAATCAAGTTATAGTCAATATAACCGAGCATCGCGCCTCTTTTTATCGCCTCATAACGGTTCTTGACGTGCCATTTACTGTACAAATCGCTGGCATAATGTTTGACTGTACTAACAGAGAGAAACATTTCTTTAGCAATCTGTTCAAAAACTAAACCCTGAGCCAGTAATCGCAGGACTTGTATTTGCCGCTCGGTGGGAGAGTCAAGCAAGTTTTTGTCAGCAAAACTAGGGTCGATATATCTGTTTTGATAAAGGCTTTCTAACAGTTTTTTAGCCAGCTTCGGGTCAAGTAGACATTCATTAAAGTAAGCTCTCTTGATGGCTAGTTCAATCAATTCTATATCAGCACTTTTGAGCATATAAGAATCAGCCCCATGACGGAAAGCCGAGTTAATAAAGTCTTCATGAGTCTGATTAGTAAAAATCACCACTTTACTATTAGTATTCGTTTTAATTGAACGAGTAAGTTCTAAACCACTCATGTCAGGTAATAGTAAATCGACTAGCACAACATCAGGGTTCATCTGTTCAATTAACTGAAACCCCAGCTTTCCACTGGTGGCTGACCCTGTAACTTCTATATCAGGAGATTGTTCAATAGCACCTTTGATGCCTAAGAGAGTGAATATTTCTGGTTCAACAATTACTATTTTCAGCATGATTTTATTAATCCTCTAATAATAAATGGCTGTTTATTGGCGGACTTATTATTGATGCTTCTGCCGTGGGTGTCCGTGCTGCCGTAGCAGTGCCGTAGGCTACGACCTATACAGGGTATGGATTGCCGTGATTGTGCCGTATGCCGTGTCCACTCAGAAAAGCCTGTAAAACATCTGTTAGTGTTACCACGGCATCACGGCATCATGCTCACCAATCAGGCAGGGAGTAGTTATCATTGCCGTCACAATTTATCTTCTCCCTCTCTACTAATTCAGCTAAACCATCAATTAGTTCTGATTCTGAATAGCCGGATAACCTGTCTGCCTTCTTCAAATCACGTAATGTTTTTGGCGTTTTAGACTTCACATTCTGGAAGTATTCATAAATCTTTTTCGCTACTTCAGATAATGGCTTTGAATGTCCATTGTGAGCAGGATTTAAATTAAATTCCAGGTCAAATACTCTATCTAGATATTCCTGCTCCGAAGCAATCGAGTTGACTTTATTAGATAAGAGAGGCATTAATGCCACAACAAAACCACCAACGGAAGCAATCATAACTGGACGGAGGTTTTGATAAGAGACTGCTTTCATATCCAAGTACTTAGATTTGATTTGTTCTCTCTCTTGTTTACCCGGAATAATGTCACCTCTATTTAAAATCAACTCCAGCACCCCATAAGATTCTTGTTCCCTTCCGTTCTTGATATACCTGTTACCTAACAACAATAAATTGAGACAGAGACGTGTTTGAGCATCCATCTTTTCAATGCCCAATGCTGCCAGATTAAAAGACTGTAAAGAGGCAATAAACTTAGTATTAAACTCTCTACCAATCAGTAAAACGTCAAGTAATTTTCCCCCATAATTCCAGTCGGAGTAATGCTTACTTAATTGGTCAGCAATCACTAACCAGTCATCCAAAATTAGAATCAATGGTGGTAAGGATTCGCGCTTTGATTCTAGTAGTTGCTTACGCTGTTTGTACGAGGTGTAAAAGTTGTCAATTACCTCTTTGGCTAAATCTGGGTTTTCCTGATCAAAGACAATTACCCGCCCCTTCTCTCGTAAACCACAAAAACTATCATTCTTAGCACTAATTACCCAGATGTCCGCCCCTGGGGAATCAGCCAAAATCCGCCCAATTAAGTAATTGAGGGTTACTGACTTCCCGCTTCCTGGTGCGGCGACTAAAGCAGTGGAACTATCTGCTCTGGCTAGAGTTTGTAAAGTATTGAGGGCAAGAGGTTCTGATGGGTGAAGGTAATCACCTGTTGGGGTTGCTCCCGGTGCGATTGCGCCCTGTTCATCTCCAGTAACCTTGTCGTTCGGGTCAATCGTCCCTTGTAAAGTCTGGCTACCTTGCAGATAGGGCGTTTTCATCTCACGAAGCTGCTTAATGTAATCTGCCTTTTGTTCTTCAGTCATCCCCGCCGTTTGCGCCTCAAAGATAGCCTCGGATGCCTCCATTTGGGTAACTTCAATTTCCGTATGGGCGTAAATCTCCGCTTTTTGGATATCAACAGTGCGATCATTGGCTATCAAATCTAAATCGGCTTGCAATTGGACTTCTGCGATCGCAACATCTCGGTAACTCTCTAGTAGCTCAGAACGTGCGGCCATCTCTGCCTTTGCTGCATCCCGTTTTTGGGCGATGTCTTCAAAAACTGCCCTCTGCTTCTCCTCCTCTTGGCAATGGCGAAGCATCCACCCAGCTAGCGCAAACCCCAGGAATCCCCCAAACGATTAAACTAAGCGAAACTCTCACGAGTCCCGCTCGTCTTCAGAACCGGACGTGAGACTTTCACCTCATCCGGCTCCTCAATGACTTGGCTCTTGCTATGAGTACCTCTACTAC
>NZ_JACJSI010000205.1 GCF_014698065.1 Nostoc flagelliforme FACHB-838 | reverse complement strand
GGCGAGCCGCTATGAATGATCAGTATATGCTTTCTGTGTTAGCCGCATCTCTCCCAAATTCAATCCTCTCCTAGAATCCCACTGTCAATAGGGTTTGAGACGCGCTAACCCTGGCCGAAGTTGCCCTGACTGCGCCCAAAAGTTTTAATCCAAAGATAAATAAGCTTGTTCCTAAAAGTATAAAAGTCAGAATTTTAGTTGCTGTTGGTAGAAGTGACGGCATTAATACAAAAGATGACTTAAAAGTAATTCAAGATTTAGAGACAGATGGGGTAGAAGTACACTGTTTGATTAAACCTAGCCGCAAGGAGTTATGCGAAGCACTTTGGGATGAACAAGGCTACCATATTTTCGTTTTTACAGGACACAGTGGGAGTCAAGAAGATGGGCAAATCGGTTGGATTGAACTTAACGAACAAGATAGTTTGACTATTGAAGAATTTAAAGAAGCTTTGAAGCAAGCTATTGATAAAGGATTACAGTTAGCAATTTTTAATTCTTGTGATGGTTTGGGATTAGCTAACCAAATGGCCCAACTCCATTTACCTCAAGTGATTGTCATGCGCGAACCCGTGCCTGATCCCGTAGCAGTAGATTTTTTAAGATATTTCTTCCAAGAATTTACTCATAATAATAAGTCACTGTTTACTTCTGTTAAAAAAGCACGAAAACGCCTAGAACATTTTAAGTCTGATTATCCAGGTGCAATTTGGTTGCCAACAATTTGTATTGAAGCCAATGTTGAACCGTTGACTTGGCAAGGATTGCGCGAAAGTTCCCCGCCAAAGGTAACTCCCATCAAGCTAGAGGATTCAACTTCTAAACCAAAGAAAAATATCAAGCCGTGGTTATTAATTGGTTTGGTGGGCGTGATTGTCAGTAGTGGTGTAGGCTATTTAGTTGGGGCAAAAATTAACTTAGTTGGGAAAAAAGCCAATTTAATTGAGACAAAAGTCAACTCCGATTTTAGTTCCGTAACTGCTCCCGAAGGAACATGGTTTTATGGTGGTAGCACATCTTGGGCAACAGTTCGGCAATATGTAGATCCGGAAATCAAAAAAACCCATCCGCAGTTTGAATTACGCTATACCGATGCGATTAATGCTACACCAGGTTCAGGTACAGGAATTCGGATGTTATTGGAAGGACAATTGACCTTTTCTCAATCCTCCCGCCCGATCGCAGACAGAGAGTTTCAACAAGCTCAACAACGAGGATTTAGCCTCAAACAAATTCCAGTGGCTTTAGAAGGATTAGCGATCGCTGTTCACCCCGATCTGCAAATTCCAGGGCTAACCTTAGGACAAATTAAAGATATTTACACTGGTAAAATAACTAACTGGAATCAGGTTGGCGGGCCTAACCTAAAAATTACTGCATACTCCCGTCGCTTTGAAGACGGAGGCACTGTAGAGTTCTTTGCTAACAACGTTCTCGGTGGAGAGAAAATTGGAAGTAATGTAGTATACGTCTACGACACAACAGATGGACTGAGAAAATTAGCAAGCGATCACGGTGGCATTTACTACGCTTCCGCTCCTGAAGTCGTCCCCCAATGTAAGATTAAGGCACTGCCAATCGCCAGACAAGGGTACAGTTTTGTCGCTCCTTACATCAAACCTTTGATTAAACCAGCTCAATGTCCAAATCAGCGCAATAAGTTAAACATCAATGCGTTCAAAACAGGTAAGTATCCAATTACACGTCAGATGTTTGTCATAGTCAGGCAGAATAATGGCAGTCTAGAACAAAAAGCGGGCGAGGCATACGCCAATATGCTATTAACAAATCAGGGACAACAACTAATGAATGAAGCTGGATTTGTGCGTATCCGTTAAGTATTTATATATAATTTTTAGCTGATACAGGACTTACGCAAAATCATGAAAAAACGAACCGCATACTCCTACGGAGAAGCAAGCTACGCGCAGTGTCTCGTTAGAGAAGACGCAAAGGAATAAGAGTTTCAGAGGGTTTTTGCGTAAGTCCTATGATATATTCTAATTTGTTTTTGAAGGCAAACAAAAGGAGACAGTAATGGCGATCGTCAACCTGAAACTCTACATATAATATTTAGTTGTAAAAGTTACATTATATTTTCTTACAACTGATTCAGGATTGCTATATGAGAATCTTGCTGATTGAAGATGACGAAGTTTTAGCAAGTGTTTTGTTGCAGTCACTTACCCAACAACACTATGTTGTTGAAATTGCACAAGATGGACAAATTGGCTGGGAATATGCCCAAGGTACGAACTATGACCTGATATTAACAGATGTGGGACTGCCAAAACTCGATGGCATTACTTTATGTCAGCGCTTACGTTCTAGTGGCTGTTCCACTCCTATTTTGTTGATCACAGCAAAAGATGAAACTAGCGATCGCATTCGTGGACTCGATGCTGGAGCAGATGATTATCTCATTAAACCTTTAAATTTGGGAGAACTCCAAGCAAGGGTACGCGCTTTGTTACGTCGCGGCGATACTCCCCGTCCTCCAGTGCTAGAAGTTGGGGCATTGCGTTTAGATCCAAGTATTTGCGAGGTAACATACGATAATCAAGTTCTGGATTTAACACCCAAAGAATATAGTCTGCTGGAGTTATTACTACGGAATCCATCACGGGTTTTTAGTCGGGGAGATATTATTGAACATCTGTGGACTTTTGATGACCCACCCCAAGAGGAAACTGTTAAGTCTCATATTAAGTGGTTGCGACACAAGTTGAAAGTAGTTGGAGCCGTAGACTGGATTGAAAACGTTTATGGTTTGGGATATCGTTTAAACTCCCAAAAAGCTACTAGTAGTGGAAATAGCGAAAAAATAACTCAAAAAAATACAGAGCAAAATTCCTTTATACCCGATACTTCCCCATCCGTTGAACAGCAGTTTAAGCAAGCAATGGGTGAGTTGTGGAATCAATACCAGGGGCTAATGACACAGCGAATGGAAGTACTGCAACAAGCAGCAACAGAACTATCTAGCGGCGCCCTAACTATAGAATTACGTAAATCGGCAGGACGTGAAGCGCACAAGCTAGCTGGTGTTTTGGGAATGTTTGAGCAAGAAACAGGTACTCAAATAGCACGGGAAATTGAACAGATTTTAGACAAAGATGGAAAGTTATTACCAGCCCAAAAACGCCAGATAATATCGCTGATACAAGAGTTAGGCAATTTGTTAAACCTAATGAAGGTAGTTAATCAAACTGCTACCTCGATTGGGGAAGAGATAAATCCGAAGTTACTGCTGATTGACCCTGATTTACAACTGGGTTCACAGTTGCAACAACTAGCATCTTCTATAGAAATGCGCTGGCAGCAAATAACAACGTTAGAAGCTGCAAAAAACTTCTTGCAAACCACATCACCAGATTTAGTAGTACTGAATATAGATGAGATAGGGCAGCGAGAGGAAAGTTTAACACTAATGTTGGACTTAGCAACACATACTCCTCCTGTACCTGTTCTGGCGCTGGCTGTAACCGATCAGCTAATGGATCGTGTGACTTTGGCTCAGTCTGGGGCGCGGGGTTTTCTCCTCAAGCCTGTTACAGCAAATCAAGTTTGGGAAACTGCGTCTCAAATATTACAGTTTACGCGTTCTTTAACAGTAAATGTATTAGTAGTTGATGATGACCCAGTGATTTTAGCGGCATTAGGCCCAATGTTAGAACCTTGGGGAATGCGAATGACTGCATTGGACGATCCCCTGCGTTTTTGGGAGGTATTGCAATCTACTGCACCAGATTTGTTGATTTTGGATGTGGAAATGCCCCAAATTAGTGGTATAGAACTTTGCCAGGCAGTTCGCACAGATCCTCAATGGCAGGAATTGCCAATTGTATTTTTGACGGCTCACCGGGAGATGGAAACGGTGCAGCAGGTGTTTGCTGCTGGGGGAGATGATTATGTGGTTAAACCCGTTGTAGGGGCAGAACTGCTGGCAAGGATCACCCATCGCCTAGAACGCAGCCGCCTACTACAATCGCTCTCTACCAAAGACCCCTTAACCGGACTAGCGAATCAGTTACAGTCTAGCCGCGACTTACAGCACCTAATTGCTCAAGCCGAAAAAAATCAGCAATCGGTTTGTTTAACGATCTTGAATGTTAGCGATTTACGTCAAATTAATATCCAGTATGGGCATGAGGCTGGTAATCAAGTATTGCAACGATGGAGCCGTCTATTCCAATCGGTTTTTTGTAGTGGCGAAATATTGGGCTATTGGGGTAACGGAGAATTTATAGTAGGAGTTTCTGGGTTTACTGAAACAGAACGGCTTGTCATCAAACATCGCCTCAGTGACCTTTTAACCAAGCTCCGCCAGCAAGTCTTTACAGCTCCCAATGGCGATCGCTTCCAGGCAACTTGTAATTTTGCTGTGGTTGAGTATCCTAATGATGGACTAAGTATTCAATCTTTATACCAAGTTGCTAATTCTATGCTGAAGCAGAACTAAGGGGGGTTCAAGCTGCAAGTTTACAACCCCAGCGATAGGCTGAATCACATCTCGCACTTGTTCGCCAATCTTTCGCAGTTCAATTAAATCCGGGCCAAAGATTTTGACAGCGATCGCACTTCTGACCCCCGCTCCGTCTGCATCTCCTGGAGCGAGCTATCAAGGCGATCACTCCGCCCACAAGCACTACTCCACCACCGACTCCTACTACAATACCCATTGGAAATCCCCCGATTGCTGAGTTGTTTCACCAGCCTGTGAGACGAGTTTTTGTTGGCGAGGAGCTTCAGAAACAGCTAATCTACGACGTTGAGCTTTATACTCAGCTATAGGTACTTGCTGAATTTGTTCAAGTAGCTGTTTCTCATTCTCAGCAAGGAATAGAACCTGATATTGCCCAAAATCACGCAATTGGACAGTTGATTTCCGCCCACTAATACGCCGCTGGTGACGACGTAAATTGCTGCAACATTGACTCAATTTTGAGATTATCAGGCGGCAAACCAGGGATATCATAGCAGTGTAATAAGTTAGTACCGTATTTGTGCCATAGTCGTTGTAACTTTTTCTTGAGAACAAACTGTGCCGGATGCTATTGAGGGTCAGGTTGAAACTGCTGTAATAATTCTTCCATCTCGCATCGAACTTTAAGGCTTGTCAAGGATAAGTTGCTAGTATCTGTGGTATTAGTCACCTTATCTTTGATGGGGTGAGAGTATTTGGGATAGTGCAAACAATCAGCAATTCGTCGCAACCATTGGTGCGCCTGTTCCAAATCCAACGCTACCAAAAGATTGTTGCTTAAAGCTTGCTCAACCCAGACTGATAAGAGAGACAAGTAATTTGTATCAATTTCCCGGCATGGTAAACTACGTAGTATCACACCTATAATTTTTAGTTGTTACGTAGCTATATTCGTCAACGTGATAGTCTCTTCAATTGTGCCAGTGTTCACATTCAACGGATGCAGAAAGCTTTAACCCAAATGAATATACAACTGCATCAAGCAATTAGTGATATTACAGGCACTACAGGTATGGCAATCATACGAGCTATCGTCGCTGGTGAACATGACCCACAAGTACTTGCAGCCAAAAAACATCACCGTATCAAACGCAGTGAAGCAGAAATTGCCGCTGCACTTCATGGTGACTACCGAAAAGAACATTTGTTTGTCTTGCAACAAGAATTACATCTTTATGATGTCTACCAATCGCAAATCGCTGAATGTGACCGTCAGATTGAGGATTGCTTATGATATTTCTCAATCTCCCCTTACTCCACCAAAGCATATTCGCCATAAACCTCAAGGTAACGAACCTAACTTTGATTTGCGTACTCACCTTTACCGCATGAGTGGAGTAGATTTTACTCGTGTTGATGGTCTTGGTGTACTCACTGTGCAAATTATTCTTTCTGAGGTTGGTTTAGACCCCAGTCGATTCCCCACAGTTAAGCACTTTACCTCCTGGCTTGGTCTTTGTCCTGGCAGTCGCATTACTGGTGGCAAGATTAAAAGTTCTCCCCCTTAAGCGAATAAACAGCCAATGCGCCAAACCCTAGAAGCGTACTTGGTTTGCTCACCCTTGACACAACTTCAATTCTTAAAACTTGTCCTTGATTTGGGCGATCGCCTTTGTTGGAAACATAAATAACACCGTCAGGGCCAATAGTTGAAGATTACTACGACAAACAGACCACCCAAAAAGGCATTTTTGAAGTTTCAGTTTTTAAAAGTCGGTTTAAGTAGGGCTTGCTGAAAAAAAGAAAAGGTTACAGTCCCTAGATTCTCAGACTGAAGAAGTATATTTAGGTGCAATAAGTAAATCGGTGCAATAAAACCAAACTATGTAAACAAAAGTAAATAAGCCTCAAACTCTTTCTCCCCCTGCCCTCTGCCTTATTGCAACAATAATTATTTACACCGACCTACTTACAAGAAGGTAAAATAGCCCAAAATCCTTGGATCACAGCACCGACCTACTTAGTAGTGAGACGACTGTTAATAAGATTGTTTGATGAACAATTTGGACAGTTTAAAAACTTAGCTAAGTCGAGTATTTGAGCAACGGAGTAGTTTAAACGAGAGTGTTAAATCACAATTATTATTTGTAGAGAAAAGGAGAAATCAATTGAGTTACGATAATACTGCTAAAGTTGACGAATTATTCGTTCAATGGGATAAACCTAACTCACCTGGCTGTGCTATTGCTATTATTCAGAATGGGCAGATGATTTACCAACATGGTTATGGGATGGCTAACTTGGAATATAACATTCCCCTAATACCGATTTTATATGAAGGTGCATATAATAGAGAAAATAAACTCGATAAATTAAAATAACTATGAGCCGCCCTTTTAAGATTGAAATAGCAGAGAGCGAAGAAGAACTTAAAAAACGTCTACAAACAGCAAATTTAGGAAATCAGAAAGAAAAGCTTATGATGCTGTGGTGGATAAAAAGCGGGCAGGTTAAGGAGCAGCAAAAAATCGGAAAACGCTTGGCAAAAGATACTTCAACAGTCACGAGATGGTTGCAGAAGTACAGAACTGATGGCATATCAGGCTTATTAGAAATCAAAAAAGCACTCTTGTGCAAAACGGAAAATCGATGATGCTGCGATCGCAGCACTTGAAGAGGAGTTAAAAACAGAAAAAGGCTTTAGTAGTTATGGTGCAATAGTTGAGTGGTTAAAAGAAGAACACGGACAAGATATAGAGTATGCAACGGTTTATGCCTGGGTTAGATATCGATTAGGTGCGAAATTGAAAGTACCTCGTCCTCAAAGCCACAAACAAGACGAGAAGTTGGTATCTGAGTTTAAAAAAAACTCGGCATCATTCTCAAGTGTCTAGAAGAACATCTAGCACTTGGCAAGTGTGTTCGCTACTTGTGTCAGGATGAAACAAGAGTTGGACTAAAAACTCTCACAGGCAAAGTGATTACTGCTTCAGGCGTTAAACCGACTGTTGAGGTGAAATGGCCTAGAGATAAATGCGTGGATTTATGGTGCAATTGAACCATTGACTGGAGACCATAACATTATGAGTACCCAAAACTAAATGGTGAGTGTTTTCAACAGTTTCTAGACTGGCTATCTGTGCAATTAGGTAGCGATTACGCTATTTTACAGATTGACCAAGCACCGGCTCATACGAGTTCAGCGATTTGTTGGCAAGAATTTATTATTCCTCTGTTTCAACCACCATCAGCCCCTGAACTCAATCCTATCGAAAGGCTTTGGCAAGCTCTCAAGAAACCTCTCAAAAATCAACTTTTCTCTTCTTTACAAGCTTTACGCGAGCGCATTCAAGAAATATTCGACCAACTTACATTTGAACAGGTAATTTCTGTCTCTTCTTATAACTTTATCCTGGAAGCTCTATTCTATGCAGCTTCATACTAAATTGGTATTAAACTACCTGTGTTAATACCCTATAACTTCAATCATTTGTTGAATTAAAAAATCCTGGGTGGGTTATTGGGTGAGAAATATTGCAGGAGTATGCTAGTTAAACGGTTAGCCAGTACTTTCAGTTGGAACGAAACTCAGGGTTTGCTCAATTGATTTCAGGGCTGATTGAATATCTGCATTCAGCGCATCTGCCTCAACTTTAATTACAGATACACCCTTCCCAATTTCCGTCAGAGATTTTTTTATAGTTCTGATTCGTCCCAAAGCTGTGCGAATTTGCTGAATTTGTTGTTCAACAGCAGTCACATCCAGTTCTGATTCAAAGGCACGCAATTTATTTAACCTTTGCTGGATCACCAAAAAGCGGATAGCAATGATTAAAAATGGATGGGTTGTGGCAATCCAATAACCGGACTCAGAAACTCCCTCTGCCCAATCACCGATTTCCTGTGCTAATCCCTCACGGGAATAACTTAAAAATATTGCCGAATTTGCAGAACGGCGCATCATTGCTAATTGTAAATGTTGAGTGATTGCTTGGCGACCAAAAGGTTTTGAAGGTCGTTTTCTAGCTTCAATCACTATTGACAGTTCAATTACAGCTAACGATTTACTAGTGAACTTTACGAGAATATCGCCAGTATCCCCATCACGACCAATATGCTCCACCTCTACTCCACTCAACTTTGCCCAATTTCGCAGTTCGACAACGACTAATTCTTCATAGTTGATGCCTTTTGCAGTTGTCTGCTCAAGTACTTGTTGTGTCACCTGTTGATCTCGAATTTCTCTGGTCAGTTTTTCTACTTGTTCAGTTAATGGTTTGACAGACTCAGAAACCACATCTTTAACTGCCGCAGCCAGAGTACCATTTTCTTTAGTGGCATTTATTAATGCTGCTTTAAATGCGCCTTGAATGGAATCAGAGCGTTTGGCATCTAATAGTTGACGTAATGAAAAGAGAAAGCGGCCAACAACAGAAGTTTCTCTGGCAGGGTCTATTTCTTGTGTAAGCAAAGTGCTGACGCTATTAAGTTTTTCAGTGAGGATGGCTGAAGTCAGATTAATTTGATTTTGCAGTGGAGCTAATAATTGACCATTCTCTGTCCCTACTTGATTAATTAATTCCTGCTGGAAAGACTCTGCAATTACCTTGACTGCCTGCTGAAACTCCACCAACAAGGATTCCATCTGCTGCTTAATTAATTCGTTGCCATGACGAGTTTGAGCAGTTTGCAAGCAAAGAAATCCTAACTCAAAAGCATCCCGGCAAATATCCTCATATTCTGACTGGGGAAATTGTTGTAAGTAGCTAATTGCATTTTTGAGAGGGATTGCCATGCGATGAATCAAGACATGGCTTTGGGTCAATTCAATACTGGAGGGCAGGTAATAGGAATCATTGGTCGAGCGGTTCATGGAACAGTGGGTAGGCAGGTGACGATAAATTGCACCCTACTACCTATTTTTTATGTCAGTCAAGGTGATGAAGAAAAGTTTTGTCAATTTGCAAAAACTGAAGAATTAATTCGGGTGTTGAGGATTATGCCACTGTTCTAACAGAGGATTGATTACTTCGGCATTGGCGAAAAGAAAATCAGCCACAGCCATAATTCTTTGGTAAGGTAATCCAGCTTCTCGGCGGCTGGCTTGTCCACCCAACCAGTGATAAGCCGTCGATTTAGAGATGGCACAGATTTTTGCTAATTCTTCGTAACCCAATCCCCAACGATAGCTAAAATCTTGGGGAGACATGAACATTTGGTTGTGCAGTTCTAGCAACTGCTGATGTTGTTGAGCTTCAGACATGATTGCCCTGAAGCCTTTCCAAGAATGAGTTATCCAGGGGTTTGATATCTTCCTCGAAAGCGAAGTCACAGATGTAAATTTCACGAGAGGGACTGCGCTCGTCTAAAAGAACCAAGTAGTGTAAGCCAGTGGCAATGCAACTGGCTTGTTGGGTGTAGATTACTCCGATGACGCGGCCAAAGTCACCATTGGGTACTTGAAACCATCGCACCCATTCACCGAGATGAAATCTCTGCTGAGGTAATTCGCTGGGAATAAACTCTGGCATCGCTACTGGCGGTATTTGGGAAAACTGATCGGGCATAGTACAATACAGTTCAGTTAAGCATTTCTTTATTCTCTCAGTGCCGCGCCAGTTGCTTCAAGTCGGGGAACCCGCCCAACGCACTGGCTTCTCTGCGTCTCTATGGTTCATAAAAAAAATTGACTTTGGCAAAGAGTTTTAGCCTTAACTGAACCGTATTGGGGCATAGTAATCTTTTTGGGTGCAAATTTACCAACAACGGTAAAAGTCAAGAAGAATTCTGATAAATAATATTAAAGTTTTCCTTTGCCACTATGGCAATAAAAACTTGCCAAATGGCAAATGGCTATTTAGCACGATTTCTGCGTCGCTTTTGGTGATACACATCCCGGAGCTTTTGCAAGTACTCTGGCTCAGTTTGGATTGCTGTCCAGATGTGGTGTGCCAATAGACATCTCCAAAATAGTAATATTCTGTGCTAAAAGAACATCATGAGAAGCTTTTTGACATAAAAATATGAGTGACATACTGAATCACATTGAGGAGAATCCTAAAGAAACAAAGCGGTTAATTGGCATGGAGTATGAACAGT
>NZ_JACJSI010000204.1 GCF_014698065.1 Nostoc flagelliforme FACHB-838 | reverse complement strand
CCGTTATCGTCCAAAAGTCCCGTTTCATATTTGGGTGGCCCCGCGTCCTCCCTTTGGTTACAAGGATACAAACGCATCCAAGATTAAGGAGCGCTTGCTCCAAACCAATGAAACGACCGCTTTTCTGTTGCGAATTGACAGAGAAACGGGTAAGCGGGGAGCCGAGAAAGATTGGGCGCTTGAGGCTTACTGCCAAATTCTTGGCAACCGCCACTATTCTCTCAATAATCTGCGTGATGACTTGCGATCGCTCCTCACGGAAATGGGCAATACATTTATATATGTGGGCAGTGATGATGATGAGCAATCTCTTGAAAGTCTTAAAGCAGCAGCACAAGCTTTGGATCGTGCCCACAATTCGGCTGTTGCCAAGGCCAAGAATATTACTTTGAGCGAGTACCGTGCCCGTCAGAGCAAAGATTACCTTGACCCTAATGAAATTTTTGAAGGCGAAAAATTCCGCATTTCTGATTCTTACGGCATCGAAGTAACCGAATCACTCGTAGAAATGGATAAAGGTGGCCGCTTAATTAGAGCCCTAGCCGGACTTGAGGCCATTTTAGCCCCGCCCGAAGAATCGTTTACTGACCCCAAAACTGGGCAAACTTATCCTACCCCACCAACAATTGTCACCCAAAAAGACCGCAATGAGCGCGACAATCTACTTTGTGCATCGACTGGGGCAATTATTCCGCACGGTGGCTGGCTAGATTTAACCTGGGACTGCATCAAATTCTCACTTCTTTAATGAAGGGTGATGAAGTTACCGCCGATGACCCCACTTTGCTCAAGATGACGGCGATCGCTAAAAACTGTGCTGCTCACGTCAAAGCAATTCTTGGGTTTACTATTCCCCTAGACTGTAAACCTATTTGGTTGCTAGCTACTTTAGTAGAGCAGCTGGGGCTAAAGCTGACCTTCCGTAAACAGGGCAAGCGCGGTCAACAGGTGAAACTTTTCTCTTTATCTAAAGAGGAATTAGAATTTGCAATGCATGTAATTGCTCATCGCGTGGAAAAGCGTAATCAAAAAGAAAATCGAACCTATTATGCCCCCAAAACCCCTGCTGTGTATAGTGTAAGCCCTAATCAGCAGCCCGTATCCACACCCCCCCCTGATGCTATAGGGAACTCCCATTGCCAGGGGGAGGATACTAACGAATTTGAGTCGCCTCCGACCGATCGCATTACTCTACTCCACTGCGTAGAAATACTACGAAGAGGTATTTCTCGTGGAGTGGACGCAATTAAAGGCATTCTCAAGCGATGGGGTGAGGATTTGCGCTGGGAGACGGTACTGGAACTTGAGGCGATCGCCGCGAGTGAACTGCGACTTGTCGAGGCTCAAGTCCCGGAATTTTACGCCTTGCTGAATGAAGAGGTGTTGCCAATGGAGGGATAAGAAAGAGCGATCGCCTTAGCACGCAATTATGAGACAATTACTTATGAGAATCTTGCTTATAAGAATATATGTTCCGATAAGTAAATGCATGAAACCCTTGAAAACAGCACCTCTTCTTCCCTAGCTCTAGCTTCTCCCGTTCCGCTGATCGAACACCCGGCCCAAGTCTACTTGGCGACGCTTTCCCCTGGTTCCCGTCCAGCTATGCGCCAAGCTCTTAATATGATCGCGCGATTGTTAACCAACTCGAGTTGTGATGCGATGACCCTGAACTGGGCAGCACTGCGCTACAAACATACGGCAGCAGTCCGCTCTGTGTTGAGCGAAAAATATGCACCAGCTTATGCCAACAAAGTGCTGTCTGCTTTGCGTCGAGTTTTAAGAGAAGCCCTGCGGTTAGAAATAATGGATGCTGTTGATTTTGCTCGTGCTGTAGATATTCCCAACGTTAAAGTTACCAAGCAATTGCGGGGACGTGTCCTTACGGCGGAAGAAATCGCCCAATTGATGCAAACCTGCTTTGATGACCCTACTCCCACTGGTTACAGAGATGCTGCGCTATTCACCATCCTGCGCGGAGCCGGAGTCCGCCGCTCTGAAGTGGTGAATTTAGACTTGAGCGACATTGACCTGAATACTGGGGCAATACAGGTGCGTGCTGGCAAAGGCGGCAAAGACCGGACTGTGTACTTACCTGAAAGTGGTTTAACTGTCGTCTCGGATTGGTTGTCGCTTCGAGGCTACGAGGCAGGCCCCTTGCTGTGCCATGTCAACAGAGGCTCAAGGATAGTGCGGCGAAGACTTACCTCTCAAGCAGTGCTGTTTATTTTGCAAAAACGTGGCGCACAAGCGTTTGTAGCTAATTTCTCCGCTCATGATTTCCGGCGAACTTTCATCTCGGAGTTGCTCAATGCTGGTGAAGATATTTCTACAGTCCAAAGGTTAGCTGGACATACGACCAGTGACCAGACTGCCAGATATGACCGTCGTGGTGAAGAAACTAAACGCCGTGCTGTCCAAAAGTTGACTATTCCAGGTTCGCGGAAAAATTCAAGGGGGCTTCACTAGTTTCTACACCGTAGCCATTGGGAGCTAAGGCATCTACAGGTAATAAAATGCCCAGCCGTATCAAATATATTTTGGCTCAATCCAAGGACTGAGGCGCTTTCGCCCTTCTCCCAAAGGGAGACGCACTCGCGTTCGGGGCGAAAGCTAGGCTCATAGCATTTTATTTTCTGGAAATCCCTAACCCTGGTTTTTCTGATTGATGCCGGAATTGATTTTTTCGGGATCAGTATTCAGTATATTGATAATGATTTAGATAAGGTCGATGAGAGATTGAGACTCGATAAGTAATACTTTTACAAAAATTAATACGGTAAGTTTATCAATTTGCAGTGGTTAAAACTTGCAGTTTTGTGGAGGCTGTGACATACTTTTGGTAATAGTACATTATTTCGATAGACTTACTGGAGTTTAAAATATTCTCCATAAATCTTGCTGCAAGGAATTAATTAATCATGCTTAAAGATGCACAAGGACTGATAGTGACGACAGATTCAGTCCAGGCGATCGCAGCTATTAACCGTTTCATTGATCAAGCGCTTTGTTATGGTCAAGATGCAGAAACAGCGATTTTCAAAGCAATTGAGGCCGATCCAACTTGTGCTTTAGCTCATGCTTATGCAGCGGCTTATTATCTTACCCAAGAAAACAGCAAAGCTTGGCAGCAAGTGCAACCATATTTGCAAGTAGCACAACGGAATTTAGCCAAGATTACTGACAGAGAAAAATTATATGTGCAGGCAATTTTAGCTTGGGCAAATCAAGAGATTGATTTAGCGATTGGTTTTCATGAAGAGATTACCAACAAATTTCCCGGTGATTTAATATCAGTCCAGCAGGGACAGTATCACTATTTTTATACAGGCAACAAAGAAAAATTACTAAAAATAGCCCAGAAAGTTTTACCTAGCAATCCCCAACAAGATTATTTATATGGCATGGTAGCTTTTGGCTTAGAACAATGTCACCAATTAAAAGCAGCAGAAAAAATAGCACGTCAGGCGATCGCCTTAAATAGATATGATCCTTGGGCGCACCATGCTTTAGCTCATGTAATGGAAACTCAAGGAAGAGTCAATGAGGGTATAGCTTGGATGGAGAGTTTTGCAGACACTTGGGAAAATTGCAATTCTATGCTTTATAGCCACAACTGGTGGCATATTGCACTGTATTATTTGGAGCAAGAAAACTACCAAAAAGTTGTTTCACTATACGATACCCAAATTTGGGAACGTGCAAATAAACAATCTCCCAAAGACCAAGTAGGGGCAATTTCACTATTATTACGCCTGGAATTACGTGGGGTAAATGTCGGAAACCGTTGGCAAAGTATCATTCCTTATCTTTACAGCCGTATTGATGAGCACGCTTTAGCATTCCAAGATTTGCATTATGTCTATGCCCTTGCTAAAGCCGGACATACTGGTTGGGTAAACCAGATGCTTCAGAGTATGCAGTATCATGCCATTCGTATCAATCCCTTCTTGCAAAAGAGTTGGTTAGAAGTAGCAATTCCGGCAGCTAGAGGTATGGTAGCTTATGCCAAAGGTGACTTTAACACAGCTGTTACCGAACTCAAATTGGTTTTACCACGCTTGCATGAGATTGGAGGGAGTCATGCACAGCGAGTTTTATTTAAGCAAATTTATCATGATGCTGTGTTGTGGACACAAAAGCAAAGTTGGGTTTATGGCATTACCGCCTGAATAAAAGTTATGGCGTTGCTGAATTCAGCAACGCTGTTTTTCTTCTCTTCCTTAACTAGACAAACTGACAAAAGAGCGCTCGCAGTAAATCTGGTTGAGTACCCGATAATTTTCTAGCTTCACTGCGGCAAAACGTCTAATACCAAATTGTTCCATAACTCCTTGCAACTCTGCATCTGGTTGGAGTAAGCTAATCAGCATTTGCTGAATTAAAGGGATACTTAGACGCTGTGCTACAACCAATGGTGGCATAGGAGAAGGGCCGATCACTTCCAGCACACGCAAATGCTGTGATAATTCCGGAATATCGTGTAATTCTTGTTCTAACACTACACTGTCAATGGCTGCACAATCCGCCAGCCCCTCAACTACCCAGCGAATTGAACGTTGATGAAAACCTGATTCTATAGTTTTCCCAAAGAAATTTTGCGGATATTTTTCTTGACTTAACCAGTGACGAAGTAAATTATAACCACTGTTAGAACCAGGGTCGTTATAGCAAAATGTTTTCCCTGACAAATCGCCAAACTTTTTGATATTACTATCAGCCTTGACAATTACATCTGCATAGTAAATAGGACTGTTGCCATACCGGGATGCTTGCATCACAGGTGCAACCAATGTCTGCAATTGGTCTATAACTTGTTGACTGTAACGAATTAGTGGTAATCCACAAATAAAAGCTAGGTCTATTTGGTCTTGAAATAATAGAGGGTCTTGGAGGGGATCGCATTCACCTTGATGTAGTTGGATTTCTACTTGTAAAACACGACCCAAATAAGCTGCGATCGCCTGATATAATCCGAACCAATTAGGAGCTAAGTAGGATACAGCCCGTAAGCTTGTTAATATAGTCATTCTTGCTTTAAAACAGTATTTTTCTAGAAAACTTGAGTTAACTTCCGCCCAGAGTCATGCATATATAAAAATTTCATACTAGCAAAACTCAGTAGCATAATTCGTCAAACAGTCGTATGAACATTAATATGCCAGCCACCACAGCCGTTTTTACACAAATGTTCAGGCTTTTAATCCTTTCTACAAAGAATGATAGTTTCCGCTATTATTGTTTTGGATACTAATGTTTTGGGCTAATGTCATTGTGATTTCTCCTGTTAACAGAGAATCTAAAAAACAGTAATTCTATAGGCTTAGTGTAGATTATATTCTATATTCTCTAATTTCGCAAAAATACAAGATTCCTAATTTGATTTTTGCCACAATTCATCTCACTTCTATCTCTTTTTTCTCTGGAGTTAAATATCTTGGCTTTTGGGCGATCACTTCATGCAAGTCAATTTTACCGATTTGGGTGATAAGGGACTTACCCGCTCATAAAGATACGAAAGTACGATCCAGATCCACGCCACACAACAAGCAATTAAGAACACGGCTGGTATCTTTTTTTGTGGTTCCCCCTAAAAATACACCTTTAAAAGAAAAACCTAAAAATCGGTGAAAAAAATAAACTGAAAATGACTTTATAGTTAATAAGTAATACAACAGGTTAAAGAGCATACTCCTGGTAGTTAACTACACAAATATTACAGGTGTAGGTTTGGGTTCAAGAAAATGGGCAAAGGTGCTTATTTTAAGAAACTTGTACAAAATTCTTCCCTGCTTCTGTTGCTTTCATGCCAAATCAAGCTTATCGGAATAGCCCGCTTTTTAATCGTTATCACGCCATAAAACTATAGAGTCATTTTTAGTTTATTTTTGAGAGTGGTGTGATTGCTCTATAAAAAATTCTTCAAGAAACGGGTAAAACTTGCGTGCCAAAAACTTAAACTTTTCTGCAATTGATTCCGAACTTATCCTGAATCAATTCTCAGGGTGAACGCCAAGATGCTCCCTGATGGCCAGAAGGGACTTTAGCTGATTATGAGTTAGTTTATAATGTCGTAAATTACACAGTTAAAAATACAACTTTAACATCGAACTAAATCCACGTACTGTATCATGATATTTGTCTAGGTAAAGAAATAAGTTGATAATAGATTCATTTAGCCTATTTACCTAGATGAGTATAATGCAGAAAGTTTTACTGCATAGCAATGACTTCAGTAGTTATAATTGCGTAAAGTAAAGTATTTTAAATTACAAAAATAAAAGCATACAGAGGGTATAAGGAAAGGCACAGACATCGTTTGGCATGGTGGTCTGCAAATTCCCGCTCCGTTTTAACACCTTCAATCTTGGCTCATATAAAGGATTAGTTTTTCAGAATCATAACTAAGTTTTTGCCGCCCAATGGTCGGCAAATTGCGATTTTCATAGAGCGATCAGCTACGCTCTTGCGGTTACGCCATCGCTTAGTATAAGCATAAAGTAATCAGTGAGGGCAAAAATTAAGTATAAAAAATACAAAAACTTGCTTAATAACTGATGTGCGTGAGCAAAACTATTTACTGGCTGAACTAACTTAGAAACGGCGATCGCGTTCTAGTTGCCATAGTGGAATGGCACGAAGAAAAGGTGAAGGCACTTACAGGTAATAAAATGCCCAACCGTCGCTTTTGCCCTCCGGGCAAAAGCGCCACAATACTTGGGTTTAGCAAAAAATATCATTGAAACGGCTGGGCATTTTATTATTTGGATCTCCCGAAACGTCGTCAGAGCATGGGGTAGGGTGTTGGGGATAGTGTTCCAGACAATTGAATGCGAGTGCGTCAAAAAGTTCAACATCTTCTTAATTCCCTACACCCTTTCATCCAGGAATACCAGGGATTTACGCTTAACAAGCGTGCCATTCTTGCCACAGTGCTTTTTCCATGCACCAGTCTGCGGGTAGGATTGCGCCGTTGTTCAAATTCAATTAATCGTTTGGCGATAGCAACGTCGCGGGATTTAATTTACTTGTTGAGCAACTCTAAGTTCCAGGTATAAAAACCAATCTGCTCAGGAACCCTAGTGAATCGGCCTGTGCGATGACCCCGTGATAACTCATTCAAGACCTTGTTTTTCACTTCTCTAATCTCACTCGCAGTGAGTTCGCCATAGATTCCGTTAGTAATTTCTGAAACCTCGAAAACTTTACCCGAATTATTTTCTAGAAAAGTTGTTAGTGCATCAATTAAAAACTGACCCTGAAATTCTTCGAGCATTGGTATGTCTTTGGGCTGGGGCGGCAAAACTTGTTTCTTATTTTTGCCTTTGACTCTGGTGGACGAATTTTTCGTCTCCGGTTTGGGTAGCAAAGTTAAAGAGAGAGTATAACATCCCGGTTCTCCAGGGACACTGAACCATTTGTTAGTTTCCAAGCCATGAGTGAGGGATGATTGAACTCTGCCTTTGATGACCTTCAAGGCATCTGGCTCTAACTCCCCATAAGGAGCGATTATCTTGGCATCTAATAATAAATTTCAACCCCAAGTCAGAACACAATCTCAAATTGTGGCGAAAGCGATAGGTAGATTAGGGCGTAAATATCAGCATCATATTTATGCTGTAGGTGTGACTTTAATAGTTGCAGGTCAAACAATGCCAGCCCATGCGTTTGGACTATTTGACCCAACACAAATTGCATTGACGTGTATGTTTGGAACAGCAGGTGCTACAGGGAATGCCTCCATCAACGCCTTACCCGCAGTAATAAACGCTGCAATAACAGTGATGTTATTCGTTTATTTCGTAGCGTCTGGGGTGAAGGTGGCTAATGCACTGGGAGACGGACAAGAAGTAACACAGATGGTACAACAACCTATAGGCATATTTTTTGTGACTTTGGTGTTATTCATCGCCCAAAACATTCTTTTTGCTGGTGTCACAGCAGCTTGTTAGTTAAAACAATTCAAAATTCAAAATTCATAATTCAAAATGAATAATAAGAATAGTTTTGAATTAATTAATTCGCTATTTCTTGCCCCCACTGATAGCGCAGCGTAAAGCCAACTCTTGGAGACGCTGCGCGAACGCTTAGAGCGAGTCCGCGTACCCCTACCCCTACTCTTAAGCAAGCTACGCGTAGCGTCTCGTAGAGAGCGTCTTGCAATTTTGAATTGATAATTTTGAATTTTGAATTGTTTTAAATTCTGACTCCTGACTTTTGACAAGTTTTTTATGAAACAACAACCACAAATTAAACAAGTTAATCAATCTTTAGGTCAAAATGCAACAATTGGGATTTTGACGGGTTTTCAGTTTGCGATTTCTTTAGTTTCATTTGGAGTAGGTTTTTTCATAGCGTTCTTATTTGGCATAGGAATGATATGGAGCATATTGATAGGTGTTTGGGTAAGTGCTACAGCTTTAGTTTTATCAGGGAAACGACCTTATTTATTTTGGTCTAGAGTGTTTCCAGGTGTTCCCAGATGGTCTAGAGGATACGTCAGATACTCTTCTCCTCAAAATAAGAAAAGAGCAGGCTCTAAAAAGATTCCCAAATCATGGTGAAAATTAAGAATTCCTCAAATGGCAAAAAAGTATCGGCTTTTGAAGATTTTTTGGATTTGACTACAATAATTAGATTAAAAAAAGGCAGCTATAGTATTGGTGCGTATTTGTTAAGTAAAAAGCAAGTAAGTGAGACGAATAATACTTTACAGTTAGTATTTGGATATAGCTGCACAGGGTTTCATCCGTTGTTTAATTCGGATGAACAAGTGGAAGCGATAGCGAAAGCTTTTGAGAATGGTTGCAAAGAAATTCCCCAGGGAGAAAAATTTACTTTTCGTTGGTCTTCTTTATGTGATGAATCAGAAGTATTTGAAGCATATCGAGAGAGATTGACTCATCCAGTATCTCGTGAAAGTGAGTTTCTGGATTGGGGGCAAGTAGCGAGAATGCAAGAACTGTCGCGGCGACGGCAGCGTAAAAATATAAAACTGAACATTTATACAACTTTCACTATTAAACCAGGAGGGACAGAAGGAGGCGATGCTGTAGATAGAGCGATAGTGAAGCTAGCGAATTTTTTACAGCGTCGGTTTACGCCAACGGGAGCAACTGAACTGACAAAGAAAAATTTAATCCAGATCCTGGAGAAAGCAATAAATGTATCACTGAGACATCAACAAATATTATCTGAAATGAAATTATTACCATCACCGAAAACAGAAAAGGAGCTATGGAATGATTTAAGTTATTGCCTGGGAGCGAAAAGTGTAAAAGTGCCACATACATTAGTATTTGATGATTCGGGATTGAGGGAAGAAATTAACGAAGCGCCACCATTAAAATCACAATATATTGACCAATTACACGCGACTTCAGTACTTTTAAACAATGGAATTCCCTACGCTGATAGGCAATGGGTATGCCTAGCAAGTAAAAATAAAGAGAAAAAATATGTAGGAGTGATGACCCTGGCTCAAAAACCAGAAGCATTTGCTTCTACTAGGGATCAGGTGCGCTTTTTATGGAATGTGTTTTCGCGTGAAGTAATTTATGATGTTGAAATCATCACAGAAATCAGCCCCGCGGATCAAAAACTGACTAGGCTAACTCAACAGTTAATAACTAGGCGTTCGCGTCATGCAGAAATAAGTGCCAGCAGAAAAACTATCGACGTAGCATCACAGATTAATACTGAATGGTCGGTAAACGCCCAAAAGCAATTATACACGGGTGATGTGCCAGAAAATCTAGCATTAATTGTTCTTGTATACCGCAACTCCCTGGAAGAAATTGATGATGCTTGCAGACTGATTTCAGGTTATATAAACCAGCCAACGGAGTTAATACGGGAAAGCCAGTATGCATGGTCTATCTGGTTAGATACTTTACTGATAAAACAAAAACCACAATTAACAAGCCCTTACAACAGACGGACAACATTTTTCACGAGCGAGATAATCGGATTAACGCCAGTAATACAGAATATGAAAGCCGATGAAAAAGGCTTTGAATTGATTGCGGATGAAGCGCACTCACCAGTTTGGATAGATTTCGGCAAAACGAAGAATGTAATGATTATTGGTACTACAGGGAGTGGGAAATCAGTATTAGTATCGTCAATTATTGCGGAGTGCTTGGCAAAAGATATGTCAATATTAATTATCGATCTGCCAAACGATGACGGTTCAGGAACATTTGGAGATTTTACGCCATACTACAACGGATTCTACTTTGATATCTCCAGACAATCAAATAATATTGTTCAGCCGTTAGATTTATCAAAAATCCCATTAGAACAACGAGAGGACAGGGTAAAAGCACATCGCAATGATGTAAATCTAATAGTGTTGCAGTTGGTTTTAGGTTCACAGCAGTTTGACGGGTTCCTTGCTCAAACAATAGAATCGTTGGTAATCGTTCATGGGGGTAATTTATTGCTGAAATCGAGCAAAATATAATGATTGAAGAAGCTACAGCGACTAAACACACAAGCTCATCGATGAAAATTAAGACTAAATCATCTCGGAAGACACATAATGTATAGGAAGCATTTATTACTTAATCAGTAGTAGGAACTTTGGGGAGTAAGGATGGAGTTGGTTGACTAGAGCG
>NZ_JACJSI010000203.1 GCF_014698065.1 Nostoc flagelliforme FACHB-838 | reverse complement strand
ATCAAGCTCGTTACATTGGTACTCGCAAAAATCTATTTGACCTCCGCCGTACCGCAGTCGTCCATAATCTTCATGTCCTTGCCAAAATTTTTACTAACACTACTGAGCAGTCTGCTACTTAATTCTGATTACTGAATCGGTGTTCTAGCTGATGCGATGAATGTGTGGCATTTGAATAGGGATTTCAATTACAAATTCTGCTCCTTTCCTGGGAGCGGAAATACATTGCAGCGATCCATGATGTAGTTCGGTTACAATCTGATGGCTGATTGACATTCCTAACCCTGTACCTTTACCGGCGGGCTTAGTTGTAAAGAAAGGGTCAAACACTCGTTTTTGAATATTTTCCGGTATTCCTAAGCCATTGTCAGCAATTTTAATTGCAATACGATCGCTTCCTTGAACCTTTGTATTAATCCAAATCATAGGCGATTGGATACAACTGTGAAGATTCTCCATACCCTCTCTTATGGCATCAATTGCATTGCTGAGAATATTCATAAAAACCTGATTCATTTTCCCCGGATAACATTCTACTTTAGGTAAAGAGCCATATTCTTTGACTACCTGAATTTCCCGCTGATCTGGTGTTGGCTTCAAATGCCTGTGGAGAATCATAAGTGTGCTTTCTAGACCTTCGTGAATATCTACTAATTTGACTTCAGCTTCGTCATGGCGGCAAAAGTTACGGAAAGAGTTAACAATACCAGAAATCCGTTCAGTTCCAATTTCCATAGAGAAAAGGATTTTAGGCAGGTCTTCGAGCAAATATTGTATATCTATTTCCTTTGCTTTAGCTATAATTTCTGGGGTAGCATGGGGAAACTGATTTTGATAAAGCTTTAATAGTTCTACCAAGCTTTGAGCGTAGTCATTGACATGAAAAAGATTAGCGTGTATAAAGTTTACCGGATTGTTAATTTCATGAGCTAAACCCGCAGCTAGCTGACCTAGTGTGGCTAACTTTTCTGTCTGCACAAGCTGAACTTGAGTTTTTTGTAGTTTGTACAGAGCTTTAGAAAGTTCCTGAGTTCGTTCTATTACCCTATGTTCTAATTCCTGAGTTAGCTTCTGTAAAGCTGTTTCCGCAATAGTACGTTCTATAATTTCCTGTTTTAGACGAATATTTTGCTCATCTAACGCTAAGTTCAAGTAATTTCGCAACTTGATATGGATTTGGATACGCGCTAACACCTCTGCTTTCTGAAAGGGCTTGGTAATATAATCTACAGCACCTAAAGAAAGACCTTTAACCTTATCTACCATATCGTTAAGAGCAGTCATAAAAATGATTGGAATATCTTTTGTAAGTGGATTCTGCTTAAGTTGGTAACAGGTTTCAAATCCATCAATTCCTACCATCATGATATCCAATAAGATTAAGTCTGGTGGATCGTATTCAACTTGCTCAATAGCGCTTTCCCCACTGGTTGCGACTGCGACTTCAAAGCCAGCGTCAGTCAGAGCGTCTGAAAGTACTTCTAGGTTTGTAGGGGTATCATCTACAATCAAGACTAAATTTGTTTCTGAAGTATTCACCAATATTTACCTAAAAACTACTAAACTTTTTTTAATCAATATTTATAAGTAGCTAGATTTAAACATTTCATTTATAAAATCTTTAATTTCTTTTGTTTTAAAATTTTGAGCTAAGTGATTAAGATATTGAACAAAGGCAGCGTACTTTTCATCCATTTGTTCTATTTTTTCTAAGTGTTTATGAATGGCTTTTATCCTACCTCTTAAAGCTAATTGTTTTAAACAAATCAATTCCTCGATTGGTGGAGGAATAATTTTTGCTTGATTTGATTTGCTAATTTTCATAATATTAGCAGAAGTCAGCGTACTTAGATTATTATCTTCATAAATCCATTCCATTTCTAAGTGTTTCTCTAACTTGTTTAGCAGTTCAGATAATTGCACAGGTTTCGGAAGGAAATCATCTGCACCAGCATCTAAGCTTTTTTGTTTATCGTAACCAAATACACTTGCTGAGGAAACTACAACTTTGAGATTCGGAAATTTTAGCAAGTTCCGCAAACGGTATAACATCTCATATCCATTTATTAAAGGCATATCAATACCAGTAATAATTAAATCAGGTTCAAACTCAATCACTTTTGCTAAAACGTCTTGACCATTTTCTGCCTCTGCCAATTCAAAACCGAATAACTTCAACAGATTCACAAATATAGAGCGATTTACCGAAATATTATCCACAACCAAAATTTTTCGTTTTTTACCCTTATAACCAATAATGCTTCTCTTTGGTAACTTTTTAGATACGCTTATCCATTGTTTTGATTTTACTATTTCTAACTCAAACCAAAAGATACTACCTTTGCCTATTTGACTTTGCACTGCCAAATTTCCACCCATTATGGCAATAATTTTCTGACTAATAGCCAATCCCAACCCAGTTCCTTCGGATTGCTTTTTAATGCTACCAACCTGTTCAAATGGTAAAAATATTTTTTTTAATTCTTCAGTGTCTATACCTACACCAGTATCTTGTACTTGAAAGCGGACTTTATAAGTTGTTGAATTAGCTAGTGTCTTTATATAATTAATCAACTTATTTTTAGGAAAAGTTACTTGTACCTTAAAAATTACTCTTCCAGTATCAGTAAATTTGATAGCATTACTTAACAAATTAATCAAAACTTGCCGTAATCGTTTTTCGTCTGCTTCAATATAAATTGGCAAATATGGATCGAATTGATACACAAATTCAATATTCTTTTGTTCAGCTTTTATTTGACATATTTCACAAACAACTTGAAGAAAGGAAGGAAAATGAAATTGCGTAGGATGTAATTCTAATTTTTGAGCTTCTATTTTAGAAAGATCGAGAATATCGTTAATCAAAGTTAGTAGATGGGAGCTACATTGGTGAATAATATTAAGACCTTTGCGCTCTTTTTCTGTTAGATTATTTGAGCCTTGAAGAATTTGAACATAACCTAGAATGCCATTAAGGGGTGTACGTAGTTCGTGGCTCATATTAGCTAAAAATTCGCTTTTAGCATTGTTGGCACTATCAGCATTTTCCCTTGCTTGCTTGAGTTTTTTTGTGCGGTCTTCAACTCGAGCTTCTAGTTCTTCATTAGCATTAGCTAATGCAGTAAAAGATTCATGCAACTGCTGTGCCATACAATTGAAAGAGTGGAAAAGAATACTGAGTTCTGTAACAGAGCAATCTTCCATTTTCTGGTTTATTTTACCATCAGCAATTGCCTTAGAAACTTGATTTAATCGGAGAATGGGTTGGGTAATCCAACGAGATGTATATAACCCCAAAATAATTGCCAGCATTAAAGCTAACAGACATAGCAGAATGGTTATACGAGTATTGGCATGAATCTGAGCCATAAAGTCTGCTTCAGGCACCACAACTACCATTAGCCAGTTTAATCCCCGCTCATCTCGCCAAGGAGTAATTTGAACAAACTGGCGCTTACCATTAAGCAGAAAATCAATTTGCTCAACCTGACGAATTTGACTAAGTTTACCAAAGCGTTCAATCAAATGTTTTGCAGTTGCTTGAATTAGAGGGTCTTTGCTATCAGATATAGACAAGCGTTGGGGTTTTTGATTTTTGACCGTGAATGGTTGTTCATCACTAGAATTAGCGATCAATAGACTATTCTGTTCAATAATGAAGGTTTTTCCTGATGAACTAATTTTTAATTGGCGCAAGAACTCACTAATTTGTGAAAGGCGTTGTTCTACAGCAATTACAGCAACCAGATTTTTATTGGAGTCATAGATAGGATGACTAGCTGCAATAGATAAGCTAAATGGCGGTACTAACCAGTTATAAACTGGACTCCAAACTGATTGGCGTTGTTTTGCCGCCTCTGCGTACCACCCCTCCTTCTTGGCAATAAATTCTCCATTATCTTGAATAATCTTGGTGCGTTTACCTTTGCTATCAGTTGCCCAACTATATAAATGAGTACTGCCATTATAATTTTCTGGGGATAATTCATCAATGGTAATGCGCTCATCCCCAAAAAGATGTCCAACGGCGATATAATCACCTGTTTGAAAACCAAGGAGAATGTAGCCGACATCAGATGATTTCAGCCGCCTCCAAAAAAATTCTCCGATTTGTTGTTTGTTTTGTAAATCTAACAAGCCCATATCTATTACATCTGAGCTAAACACAACAATATCATGAGGAACTTTTATATAACTATCTAAATGTTGATCTATGCGTTCGCTTACTTCACTCAGCAATTGGCTTGCTAATTCATTAACAGCTTTTTGCCCATTCCGTAACGACAAATATCCTGTCAACCCTACTGCTGTAAGAATTTGCAGCACAAAAGGGAGAACAAGAATGAAGCGTAATGAAATTTTCTTCGATTTACTGTCTCGATAAATTAGCCTAGGAAGCAGCTTTGATGACATACTCTAATTTGTTACTTTATTTACATTTTTATGGCTTTCTAGCTATAGGATTCCCAAATTGAGTTTGAAGTTTATATTGTGAAAATATTGATTAACTACTTGGAGAGCGTGCTTAGGGGAAAAAGTTTTAACTCTTGTGAATTTTTCTTTTGCTGCGTTGTTTGCCAGAGGTTGTTTGCCTTCGGATTATTTTGGGACGCAGAAGAAATATAACGATAGTAGCAGTTGAGCAAAATAAGTAGAGTGGATAAGCTGAGAGCACAAAAGACCAATTTTGGAGGGCAACCAGGTTAAGTGTATGTGCTGACAGAAATATTGTCCAACTGAAAGGATCTTCTGTATATGGTTGATAATAAGATTTCCTGATTGTAGGTAATGCCCCTAGAAAATCAATGCAGATATTGATCGCCAAAGCAATTGTAGGAGAGCTAAACTGCCACCAGAGTACAAGACTAATACCAGCACTTAATAGACACCCTCGGTCAAAGTTATTCCAACCACCCTCACCATATTTCAGCGCCAGAATAGCAATAATTAAATGACCAACGGCTGAACAAACTGGAACCCATATTGTGTTCACAGCGCCAGAGGAATAATAGCTAAAGCAAAGGATGAAACCAACGAGCGCCCAAATCGACCAAGTTATTCGGTTTGGTCGAGTTTTTTTTTGATAAATACTAGTTAGATAGGGTATAAAAACTAACAACAAAAAGAAACCTGCACTTAGACCAATTACCTCTTGCCAAGTAAACATTATTTTTGATGAATTTCTACGTCAGTTTATGAATAAGTAGTAGATGCAGCACCAGAGAAGGTTTAATTCAACATAAAAACAAATTAGTATATGTACCCTAGAGCGATCATCAGTTATAGAGAAACTATCTGTGAAGCCTCAATCAGTTGCAGACATTCACGATAAATTTCCCTGAATAAGGATTGTTGTATGTATACAAATGCTTGATAACCTTCCAATACCCACTGCAAAATTTGTTGTTCTGATTCAGGCCGATAGCGAACTACCATATTCAGAGCTTCTAAAACATGGTCAAAATGCCTAGCTTCTGCACCAGAACCTTCATGTTTGCCGTGGATGACAACATAACACCAGGGATCATAGCGATGACCTCGAATTGGGACAGGAGTAGTTTGTTGTTTAAGATAGCGGTCAAATCCAAATTCTTGGTTTTCATAACGGACAATCATATCAAGCAGGGCATATTCGCGATCTCCCAACATTTCCGAAGCTGCATGAAATCCGATTGAGCGGATTAAGGAAATTGCATTATCAGGCGTTCCCTGGTAGCCAGCCATCACAGCTTGTACAATCTCATCTAGCCAAAGCGGAACCTGTGAAAATTGGTTGCGTTCTTTAGTAGAAAGTTTTGCATAGTTTCCTGCTGTCCTGAGCATCAATTGAGCTAATTCGCGATGTGTAATACCATAAGCCCCCTCATCGGATGCTGCAACCATAATTTCAGCAGAAATTTGGAATCCTCGATCTGCCTCTTCAGTCACCAAGATTTCAGGGTCGGTAAACAAATAACGAGACATAGCAACAGAACTTACCAGTCGAGAAATAACAGAAGACGCATAGCCATTGAAGTAAATATAATACTGTAAAAATATATACAACGCAATCGGGTTGCTTACAGCCAGGCGAATCGTAGCAGTTACTATCTGCTCCAACTCGGAGAAATCAAATGCTTCCTTAAAGAGAGCTTCAGAGAAAACTTTCATAAGTTAAAATAATTGAATACTATAATCAAGAGTTTACCAACTTTGGTATGATGCAAATTTTCTTGTAGAACTACTGTAGTTTTTCAATAATTTTATTTACATCAGTGAAATTACGGCTTTAAATTAAAACAGCCAATTTTAGTACTTACTTGTTAAAAATAACGGAACGAAAACAATCGTTTTAAAGATGAACAGGGGAACCAAATATAAAGAGCAGTAAACAAAAAGGTTTCAAAACGGGGCATAAAGGCAGGGCAATTAATTTTTAAGTAACAGTTAGGCTTGAAAAACTAGCTGTTACAAAGTAAAAATATGTTATTTGAATTCACACCTACTAATACAATTACAAGATTTTAGTCAGAGAAATGCCGAAATTGCTGAGGTACGGAGTATGTTGTTAAAGGCATTAGCAAACTATACTAATCCTCGCCTATTGGAAGAAATCTCTGCACCAGGACGACTCCGCACATTTGAATGTACTTGGGCTATTGAACAAGCAATTGCTACCACATACCAAGTGCAGAATGAAATGTCTGCTGTTAGCGATTGCCTATAGCATCTTTGCGACAAAATTAGCGAACAGACCTGCATGGTAATTGACAGTTGCCAGTCATACGACGAGCTTGATTTTATCTTTCCTGAAATCAGCCGTTTTCGCAACCATGACTTTGCTATCTTAGAGATTTGGCAGGCACAAGTTGATTGGATGCGGTCACTTTTAAAAAGTGAAATAGAACTTTTAGTTAACAGCGATTTCAGCGCTTCAGAACCTGTCCATACTTTTTATATCAATCAAGCAACAGTCTTGACAGTACCGCCCGAACAGCTAGCATACAAATTTATCTTCATTTTGGCAATTTTACTGCCGTCGATTTGCCATTGGTCATTAGTATTGTTTTGGTATCATGTTGTCTTTTAATAATTATTTTATTAATTCTCTCTGAGTAGCAGAGTCCAATATCTGTATTTATTCTATTTTGGACTTAGCTTAGTTCTTGACACTGTTGTACAATTAAATTTTTAGATATATTATATTTTATTAGCGCTTCTTGTTCGGTTTTCTCCTGCTGTTGTAAAAGTCCTTCGTAAAGTGATATAGCTTGCTCGATAAGTCGATTTCCTGATTCAACTTTACTATCAAAAATTGCGTCAAAATTTTCATATAACTTTTTATAAACTACATCAATGGATTCCTCAAAATTTTCAAGACCTATTTCTAAAACTTTCATTTTGATTGAATTATAGAATTCCTCGTTATCCACACTGTCTAATCCAAAGTTACTAGCAATCATAGCAGTAACCTTAGCAACGAAGGCTGCTATAAAACCAAAATCAATTCCGATAGATTGTTCTAATTTTACTACTAGAGCATTCCTAATACTAATACTACTAAACTTCATAAAATCACTAGTTATATCACGGCTTAAAAGTTCGATTTCTTTACTAAATGAAGTGTCTAGTCTTATACCTAATTGCTGACAATTTGCTTGAATTAGATTTAATTCATGTTTAATATTTGCCTCTAAAATTTGTAAACTTTCTCGTAATATTATATTATTAAACTGATTAGTATTCCATTCATTAATCTCATCTAATAAGTCTTTTATAAAGCACTGACTATACTCTAAAATTAATTTTTTGTTGTTCCCAATTGGATTATGTTTAAAATACCAATTATCGCTTCTTGATACCATACGTTCAGTTAAATCCTCGCACCACTCATTCCAAGAAATATTCGCTTTTTCAAGTGCTTGATCCATAAGTTCAACTGCTAACATACATATTTTTACATCACGTCCACTGGCTTCTCCAATTTGCTCTAAAATTTTCTGTTTTTCAGTTTGATTAATTTCTATATTACTTTTTAAGATGTAGTCACTTTTCTCCAGTGTATTGATAGTTTTTTCAATCAATCTATTAGCTTTATTGACTGCTCGTTCAATTTTTAATGCTCCGCATTCAAACACTAAAAAGCTTTCTAGTGATTTAGTAAAACTATCAAAAGCTTTTCGATACTCATCCTCGTATCCGTTTAAAATTGCATCAAGGGCAGCTTGTCCCGAAATAAAATGAACACGGTTTTTATCTGTAATTATCGGATTATCGCCTTGAACAAAATTAAAAATCCTCTGTTTAACTTGTTCGTAACCTTTTTCTGTACGTACTAAATCCATAAAATTCCCCACAATAAATAAGTTATTTGCAGGTTTGTAATTTTTACCATCGTTCAGTTTGATTCTCAATTCATGTAACAAGTTGCGCTCACCTTGCGTTAATGAACGCGAGGCATTAGTAATAAAAATAGCGGCATCAATATCTTGGAGTAACTTTTGAGTAACAACTGTGAGTTCAGGATGTTCGTTCAATCCAGGTGAATCAATAATCTCTACACCGCTACTGCATAATTCTAAATCTGGGTGTTCAAAAATAATTTCTTCAATCTCAGAGTTTAGCAGATCATCGCTTAGACAACCAATTGCCGCATCTTCAGAAATGCTTGCTTTTTGTTGGTACTCATCAAATTGAATTTCTTCTTCACTTCCATCTTTATAACGACAAACTATTCGTTTTCGCATCCCGTACTTTAAAATTGTTACTGTAGCAGTACAGGGAATTTCTCGTGTCGGTTGAATTTCTTCACCAAGTAGAGCATTGAGCAGAGTAGATTTTCCTTGGCTAAATTCGCCCACAATTGCTAATCGAAACTGCTTTAATTGAAGATTTTTTGTGAATGTACTAACTTCATCAATTAAATCTTTAGGTACAAAATTACTTTCATAACAGGCTTGAACTATTTGGTAAATCTGCTGGCAATAATTATCTAACTGCTTACTAAGCTCCTGAACTTTTTTTAACCCTTCGTAGGATACAGATACACGCGGCTCAGTTATTCTAGTTTGAGCAGGTAGAAGCGGCACTTTCTCAGGGAAGTTAGAGGGCAGGAGGCAGGTCGCGCAGCCTGTCGTAGAAAAGGCAGAAGAGAATTCTGACTCCTGCACTCTGACCGTGACCAAAGGTAACAAGGATTTAAGACCCCTATTAAACTCTTGTTTAGTAGCTCCAAGACAGGAGGGGTTTGAATCCCCTTCTGTCTTGTCTACAACACGCTGCGCGATCTGCTTTCTGCCTTCTTCAACGCCAGGCTCCTTAACAAACACAGTATTTTGTCCTTGAAAAAGTTCCGGATCTAGTAGCATATATACCTCATTTAAAACTGCTTGATCAAAATGTTTTTCAGGTTTAAATGCAGCTGCTAAAACTAGTAAATGTTGCGGTTTAACATCCAAATACTTGGCTAAAACTTCCAAATACTCTTGCTCATGGCAGTTAACCTTGCCAGTGACTGCCGCCATTTCGTAACCAAAGCCAATCACTAATAGTCGTTCTGATTGCGTAAGGGGATTTATCAAAGTTAGTACTTCATTAAAATTTGAATAAAGCTGACTTTCTTTAATTCCTTTAATCATTAAATGTGTTAGCCGACGTACATCACTTTTTGGTGTACTAAAGCGATACAACATTGTTAGCAGCCTTTGTTTTTCTTCCTCTGTAACTATGCCATCAGCAAATATCACTCCCAGCAATACTGTAATCAAATTAGCTAGGAATATCACTGGTGGCGTAGTATCCATTTGAGTGAGCTTTTGTCCCATAATACGTGATAATAAGTCAACTAAGCGATCCCCAATTAATAATGTATTCATAATGATTTAATGATTGTTTATTTGTTAGGCTTTCGGAGCTTATTTAGTCAAAACCTATTTATCTATTCAGTGTATAAGCTGATTGACAATCTTGCTTAAATTTGTAAGCAATAATCTTACTAGATTTGACACTTAACATTTTTATAATTAGCAAACTTTTAGCATAAGAGGATATCATTTTTTGATTTTCATTCAAAGTCTAATCAACGTTTGTAACTAAAACTTGCTATTTTAATTTATTTTTTAATACAAAAAGCATATTGCTATTATTAAGCTTACCTCTGTAACCGTGCTATTACGGAATTTATTAATTGGGTACTAAAAAATTATCAGTATAAATACCCTAAGCAAACCTATTCCAATACAGTTCCTCAGAGGTTGTTTGAAAAGTTTTTAGGAGTAAAAAACTATGCTAATCGCTTCACCATGATACGGATCATGGCAAGATAAATAAAAGTCTCTGATGTTTCGGGCAATAACATAATCTCGAACCAATCGCTGGCATCCTATCAGCTTTACCGTAAGTTCGCTCAACAACCCAGCGTTTTTTGAGCAAGACAAAACGTGCGTATCTAGCGGTTGGGGGAGGAAAAGTGGAATTAGGAAATAGGCGATTAAAGCGTCCATTGACCCAAGCCAAACGCAGATGTATAGCAACAGACAAGACGGTTAGGACGCTAGGCGAAGTACATATTCCATAGCATCCCTGATACAGTCAAATTGAATAAGTTGTTGACGAATTCGACTCTTCAACCATGACCAACATCGCTCAATTTTGT
>NZ_JACJSI010000202.1 GCF_014698065.1 Nostoc flagelliforme FACHB-838 | reverse complement strand
GATTCCACACCAATTAATGTTTGTCACAACTGTCGGGCGCATTCTCACAAAGTGTTTAAAGGATTAGTGAAATGGGGCAAAAATTCTGTGGGCTGGCATTTTGGATTCAAGCTCCATTCAATTATTAATGATTGTGGAGAATTACTCGCATTTTTACTAACGCAAGCATTCGTAGATGACCGAAAACCAGTCCCAGATATGACTAAAGACATAAGAAAGCAAACTGTTTGGTGACAGAGGATACATCTCTCAAAAATTGTTTGAAGAGTTATATGAGCGAGGGTTGCAGTTAGTCACAAAATCTAAGAAGAAAATGAAAAATCGTTTGGCAAAGCTGATTGATAAAATTCTGTTACGCAAACGTGCTGTCATTGAATCGGTCAATTATCATCTGAAAAATATATGTCAAATCAAACACTCTCGTCATCGTAGTCCATTTAACTTTTTGGTTAACTTGATGGCTGGTTTAGCTGCTTATATCTATTTACCCAAAAAACCTTCGATTGATATTTACCCAAAAAATTTGCCTGCACTACCTCCTGCTATTTTTAGTTCCGTCGAACTCACGTCAGTGTTAGCAATCGCTTGTTCGATTGCAAAAACTGGAATCGCTGTCTCGATTGCTTTCAGTACGTCACTACTTTGTATATCTGAAGACAGTAATGAAAAATCTTTGAGATGCACCACACGCTCATTTTCATTCTTGGGACAATGCTTACTTTACAATATTTTCAGCCTTAACTGAACCGTATTAGGCTATAAGCAGGTAAAAACTCTAAAACAAAATTTGGAAACTCTTGAGCGATTTTAGCCAGAATATCCTTACGTTTATGAAAACTAGCATTATCTAATATTAAGATAATTTAAGGTTCCTATTCTCTTTTATCTCGAATTGGAAATATTCCGTCTTTAGCAACCATTATTCGGGAGAAATCTTCTTCTAATCTATTTGGTAGATTGTGGATGCTAGAATAATTTTTTACCCCAAAGTATTGAAGGGATACCTAAAAATTTTACAATTTCAGATTATGGATCAATACCCCATACAAAAAAGCTCAGGCTTTTGGTTTTGAATTATTCCTCAACCTCAGCAAATATAGTTACTTAGAAAAGGATTAATTGTATTGTCTTTTAATAATTATTTTATTAATTATCTCTGAGTACCAGACTCCAATATCTGTATTTATTTTATCTTGGACTTGGTTAAGCTCTTGACAATATTGCAAAATCAAGTTTTTAGATATATTATATTTTGTTACTGCTTCTTGTTCGGTTTTTTCCTGCTCGTCTAAAAGATTTTCGTAAAGCGATATAGCTTGTTCGATAACTCGATTTGCTGATTCAACTTTACTATCAAATCCTGTCTCAAGATTTTCACATAATTTCTTATAAACTATATCAATAGATTCCTCAAACTTTTCAAGACCTATCTCTAAAACTTTCATCTTGATTGGATCATACAATTCCTCATTATCTTCACTTTCTAATCCAAAGTTACTAGTAATCATCGCAGTAATCATAGCAGTAACGTTAGCGATGAAGGCTGCTATAAAACCGATTCCTGTCAATTGTCCTAATTCTATTACTAAAGCGTTCCTAATACCAATACTACTAAACTCTATAAATTCACTAGTAATATCACGGCTGGAAAGTTCCATTCCTTTACTAAATGAAGTGTCTAATCTTATATCTAATTGCTGAAAATCTGCTTGTATTATATTTAATTCATATTTAATATTTTCCTCTAAGATTTGTAAGTTTTCTCGTAGTATTATATCATTAAGCTGATTATTATTCCATTCATTAATCTCATCTAATAAGTCTTTTATAAAGTACTGGACATACTCTAAAACTAATTTTTCTCGGCTCCAAATTGGGCTATGTTTAAGATACCAATATTTGCTCCTTGATAACATATGTTCGCTTAGATTTTCGTACCACTCATTCCAAGAAATATTGGCTTTTTCAAGTGCTTGATCCATAAGTTGAACCGCTACCATACATATTTTTACATCACGCCCACTGGCTTCTCCAATTTTCTCTAAAATTTTCTGTTTTTCAGTTTTATTAATCTCCAGATCACCTTTTAAGGTGTAGTCAGCTTTCTCTAGTACATTGATAATTTTTTTTATTACCCTATTAGCTTCATTGACTGCTCGTTCAATTTTTAATGGTCCTCGTTCAAACATTAAAAACCTTTCTATTGATTTAGTAAAACTATCAAAACTTCTTCTATACTCATCCTCGTATCCGTTTAAAATTGCATCAAGTGCAGCTTGCCCCGAAATAAAATGAACACGGTTTTTATCCGTAATTATCGGATTATCACCTTGAACAAAATTAAGAATCCTCTGTTTAACTTGTTCGCAACCTTTTTGTGTACGTACTAAATCCATAAAATTTCCCACAATAAATAAGTTATTTGCAGGTATGTCATCTTTACCATCGTTCAATTTGATTTTCAATTCATGTAACAAGTTGCGCTCACCTTGCGTTAGTGAACGTGACGCATTAGTAATAAAAATAGCGGCATCAATATCTTGGAGTAACTTTTGAGTAACAGCTGTGAGTTCGGGCCGTTCGTTCAATCCAGGCGAATCAATAATCTCTACACCGCTACTGCATAATTCTAAATCTGGGTGTTCAAAAATGATTTCTTCTATCTCAGAGTTTAGCAGATCATCACTTAGACAACCAATTGCCGCATCTTCAGAAATGCTTGCTTTTTGTTGGTATTCGTCAAATTGAATTTCTTCTTCGCTTCCATCTTTATAACGACAAACTATTCGTTTTTGCATCCCGTACTTTAAAATTGTTACTGTAGCAGTACAGGGAATTTCTCGTGTCGGTTGAATTTCTTCACCAAGTAGAGCATTGAGCAGAGTAGATTTTCCTTGGCTAAATTCGCCTACAACTGCTAATCGAAACTGCTTTAATTGAAGATTTTTTGTGAATGTACTAACTTCATCAATTAAATCTTTAGGTACAAAATTACTTTCATAACAGGCTTGAACTATTTGAGAAATCTGCTGGCAATAATTATCTAACTGCTTACTAAGCTCCTGAAATTTTTTTAACCCTTCGTAGGACACAGACACATGCGGCTCAGTTATTCTGGTTTTAGCAGGTAGAATCGGCACTTTATCGCTAGGCTCCTTAACAAACACAGTATTTTGTCCTTGAAAAAGTTCCGGTTCTAGTAGCATATATACCTCATTTAAAACTGCTTGATCAAAATGTTTTTCAGGTTTAAATGCAGCTGCTAAAACTAGTAAATGTTGCGGCTTAACATCTAAATACTTGGCTAAAACCTCCAAATACTCTTGCTCACGGCAGTTAACCTTGCCACTAGCTGCCGACATTTCGTAACCAAAGCCAATCAATAATAGTCGTTCTGATTGCGTAAGTGGACTTATCAAAGCTAGTACTTCATTATTAAATTTTGAATAAAGCTGATTTTTTTTAACTCCTTTAATCATTAAATGTGTTAGTTGACGTACATCACTTTTTGGTGTACTAAAGCGATATAACATTACTAGCAGCCTTTGTTTTTCTTCCTCTGTAACTATGCCATCAGCAAACATCACTCCTAGCAATACTATAATCAAATTAGCTAGGAATATTAAAGGCTGCGTAGCATCTCGTTGAGTGAGCTTCTGACCTGTAATACGTGATAGTAAGTCAACTAGGTGATCCTCAATTAGTAATGTGTTCATGATGATTATTCATTTATTAGGTTTCCGGAGCTTAGTTAGTCAAATTTTGTTTATAGATTGAGTGTATAAGCTGATTTACAATCTTGCTTGAATTTATAAGAATATTATTACTATATTTGATAGTTGGCATTTTTATAATTAACAAACTCTCAGCAAAAAAGACGATTTATCTTAATCTTAATTCAACACCTAATGCACCTTTTTAACTCAAATTTGCTTTCTAAATTTATTTTTTTAATACAAAAAAGCATATTGCTATTATTTAGCTTACTGATGTAAGCGTGCTATTACGGAATTTATTAATTGGGTGCTATAAAATTATCAGTATAATTACGTAAGTAGGATACGGGGTAGAAAACCAAACTATGTAAAGATAAGTAAATACGTATAATGTGTCTACGAAGGTAACAGAGATATGTGTAGCCGTCTAAGGGTGTTTCTGGACAGAGAACAAGAAAAAACTCTTTTCAACTTGAGAACGGCAGATGTACCCCAGAAAGTGAAAGACAGAGCAGAAGTGATTAGATTGAGCACAAATGGTTGGCACGTCGAGAAAATAGCGGCTCACTTTAATTGGACTGGTACCTTTTTTGCCTTGATTCCTATAGTACCTCTTTGGCATCAAACTATCAGCCGAATTGATTAACTTGGTGTTTTTATTTTCAATGTACTTCTAGCAACATTAGCCTGGGGACTAATTCAAGAAGGATTGAAATTAGGCAACAGAAATTCCTTTTGGGGTGAGATGCTGTTAAGCTGCTACGCAGCTTAATTGTATAATATAAGATTAATAACTAAGCTATTATCGGCGACGTATGCCAGCAAAAAACCATCTTTCTCAAGAGCAGAAGGAGTATCACAGCTAGAAGAATTATTAAATAAGTTGCTCAATGAAGGAGGTCTTATTATCAAATGGTAGCGCAAGATTAAAAACAAGGATAATGCTGTTTATTAAATCGATTTCTCATGAATCTATCCTACTAATAATATTTGTGCTACAAAGCTTAAGCTGATTGAGAACTGAAAACGAAAAATTAAGGTTTTCAAGCACATTTTACGAAACGAAGTAGGTTTTTTTGCAATAGTGGGATAGGTTCATCTACCTTCACTTGTCCCAAAACTAATTTATTCGTTAGGGTTTTGCTAAATTTCACTCTGATTCAGGCTCGTCAATATTTAGATGCGTTTGCCCTGGGGGGTCAAACCCATTACGTTAATTTTTAAGTAACAGTTAGGCTTAAAAAACTAGCTGTTACAAAGTAAAAATATGTTATTTGAATTCACACCTACTATTAAAGCTGGTATTGAAGCTGGTAACTACCTAGAAGTCTTTAGTAATGGGGTCTCTACAGGCATCGCACGCGATACCGCAACAGGAAAACTTGTTGGTTATGCAATTAGTGCACGAGTCGGCGATAATCTTGTATCACCATTGTTTACACCCGTTCAGTTCTTAATGAAAGGAGCAAACATGGTACAAACCTATATAGATTTTCAAAAAAACTATCGAGAAATGAGTTTTGTACAAGTTGGGTTAAAATCACTTCAAACTAACATAGAAATCCTGCAATCAACGACAGATCTGATAGGGGTAGGAACAGTAGCAAGTGTCGCACTCAAGGCAGTAAACTTGCACCAGATACTCAAACTTAAAAAAGGAGTCGAGCAAATACGCTTTGAAGTCAAAAATGGCTTTATTAATTTGAATCAAGCCCTTAAAGATCAAGGAGCTGAAATACGTCAAATTATCGAGGACGTAGCCCAAGATATTAGTTTTGAACAACATCGCATAGTTTTAGTACAAGGGTATACACTATTTATTCAGGCCCATAAACAATTACAGGCGGCAATACGATTACAAGATTTTAGTCAGAGAAATGCCGAAATTGCTGAGGTACGAAGTATGTTGTTAAAGGCATTAGCAAACTATACTAATCCTCGCCTATTGGAAGAAATCTCTGCACCAGGACGACTCCGCACATTTGAATGTACTTGGGCTATTGAACAAGCAATTGCTACCACATACCAAGTGCAGAATGAAATGTCTGCTGTTAGCGATTGCCTTTGGCGTCTTTGCGACAAAATTAGCGAACAGACCTGCATGGTAATTGACAGTTGCCAGTCATACGACGAGCTTGATTTTATCTTTCCTGAAATCAGCCGTTTTCGCAACCATGACTTTGCTATCTTGAAAACCTGGCAAGCACAAGTTGATTGGATGCGGTCACTTTCAAAAAGTGAAATAGAACTTTTAGTTAACAGCGATTTCAACACTTCAGAAGCTGCCCATACTTTTTATATCAATCAAGCAACAGTCTTGACAATACCGCCCGAACAGCTAGCATACGAAGATTTAACTGAGAAATCCCATTTTTATTCCTTGCGTGACCAGTTGATATATATGTTCAAACCTGATCTGCGTTTTGAGTACGAAGTTTATATTAATGAACAAGCTAGCATTGCAGGTTACAAAACATTAGTTTTAAACAACTTACAAAAAGCTTCTAACTTAGCTGTTACAAATCTCTATTACTATTTTAAAATTAGAGATGAATCTAATACTGAGGAAACTTTAGAGTATGTTTGAAAAGTTTTTATAAGTTAAAAACTATATTATTCTCCTTACTATAAGATGGCTAAAGGCGATATAGATAAATGTCTTCGATGTTTCGAGCAATAACTTACAATCAATCGTTAAATTTTAAATCCCCGCTATGAAAAACTTAGCTGCTGCTACTTTTGTTGAATATTTTGCTGAGATTGGTTTATTGATGGCGGGTGTGCTAACAACAAAACAATTATCTCCGGTCAATTTGCTGCAACAGCAACCATTTAAGATAGGGAATAAAGTAAACCATTCAATACAAAGTCAGTTATCCCCAAATGCTCAAGCTATACCACTTGAGTTCTTGCAGTCAGATCAAAGTGCCCAAACTGATTTATCAATCCCGCCACGAAAAAAGGAAAATCTACTTCGTAAGTTCAGGCGAAAGAAACATTCTTTAGATTATTCTCGTTTAGTCCAATCCCATAAGTATGCCTCATACCTCAACCAAGATCATAGAGAGAAGGAAAATCTACTTCATAAATTTAGACGAAAAAACCCTTTTTTGGATTATTCTAGCTTAGTCCAGTCCCATAAGTATGCACAGTCTTTAAGCAAAGACTGTGCAAAACCTCTAGGAGGATCACAAAAGTTTAATAGCAAATCTCTACCAAATCTTGAATTTGGTAGTTCTGGTATTGCCGTTAGAGCATTGCAACGGTTGTTAGTCTCTAATGGCTATCCTATTGGAGTTGATGGAGACTTTGGACCCTTAACAGAAACCGCTGTTATGGCTTTTCAAAACCAGCAAAATTTAAGAGTGGATGGAATAGTTGGTCAACGAACCTGGTATGCGTTGAGCTTTATTGCGATCAATGTGGAGACGTTTTTGAGAAAAAGCAGCTAATAATTTGGGAATAAAGTTAATTAAATGATAGTGAGTACCTTGCAGTGATAAGCGTAAGGGAGAAGTATTGTAAGTGTAGTACCTGAATCAGCAATTCTCATTATGATAATTATTGTCGTTATCATTCGAGGCTATGCAAAATTTATAGTTAAAGATATGAACCTATCCCACTATTCTAAAAATCCTTACTTCTCTTTGTAAAACGTGCTTGAAAGCTTTAATTTTTCGTTTTCACTTCTCAATAAGCTTAAGCTAGCACAAATATTATTAGTGGGATAGGTTCATGGTTTTTGTATTTCAATACTTATAAACGCAGGAGCTTTTTTGAATCAGCAAGAGATTTTTGACGAAATAGTGCAATACTTTCAGTCAATCCTGAAGAATTTTCCTGATAAGGGAATTACAGAGAATAAAATATACAAGTGATGAGAATGATAATAATAGGTGATGCTGTTAAAAAATGTAATAAATCTCAGTATCACAATTACCTTAAGTTTTAATTGGAACATTTTCTCCTAAACAGTTAACTACTTTTTTAAACGTTTGATATATCGGTTAAAACCGGGTTAGTCGCAATCATAGCCAAACTAATAATCCTTTAAGTCAAAAATTTTGCTTTTTCGCCTCAATACTTTACAAAAATTCCAAAACACAGAACCAGAACATTGTCTGGTGCGAGAGCTACCCTTACCTTTGTCTTCAAATTATTAGTTTTATTTATATAATGCTCTCAACAAATTTTCCCAAAATTGTATCAAAAAGTATGGATTTTTAGATAGTCAGGTTTGCAAGTATCCATCACCGAGCGATCACAAAACTTTTTGGTCTACTAAGAATTCAAAAAATGATTATGCAATTGCAAGTAATTTTCATTCTTCTTTATCATGTAGTTCACTTTCCCTACTAGCAAGTTGCTTTCTTATGTTATCTTCATTTAATAAAACTTTACCTAAAGTAACAAGCCTAGTACGAATTCCCTGCAAATCTTCTTCCAAATAAGTTTTATTTGCAGAATTTTTTGAGTCAAGGAATTCGATAAAATTTAACACTTCTTTTTGTTTGTCTGGTGAAAAAAAACGCAATTTCGCTAATATTTTTTGTTCTAAGTTCATAAGATAACTTGTATAAGTTTGGACTTGCTTTAACTTGTAAAACAATTTTTTACAATTTCCGCTTAAGGTTCATAAAATTTTTTACGATAGCCGTTTTTTTATCCTGTTAAGTCTTTTTAAGAAATCATATATTTATACTTTAAAAGTATTTTAGAAACACCCTTTTATAATAATTATGGAAAAATGTCCTCAATCAATATTATTGTATCATTGTTCAAGCTTTTAGCCTTTAAATTTGATGAAACCTAAAAGAAAGTTAGCTAAAACATATTTAGTTTGCATAACTAAATTCAATCAAACTCTTATGGTGTTTAGCGGAAAGTGCAGTAAACATAGATTAGATCTTGACCAATTTATTTATTACCTATTTCCCAGCATTCTCTAAGTCTTCTCTGGCAAAGATAGGTAATCATTCGTTCACATTGGGTAGCATCTTTTTTTATGGCATCTAGCTTGTTGGAAGAGTTTTTGTGGAACTCTTGACTCTAGCTCTATGACATATTATAAGGCATCTACGGCAGTACCCATAAGGTTTAGATATACTTGTGGATTTTGTGAGATTTACTCTAGCCTTAAATAATCTTGAACCTACTACAATAAGCTGACTGTTCACTATAGGGCCGTTTTGATTTTTTGGGGTATAATGCCCCTTTTTTACCTTTTTTTTTTATATATAGATTTGGGTTGAAGTTGATTTACAACTGGCGTTTTTGATAATGATTGTTGCGAAGACAACCATTCCTCAGTTAGATACGCCACCGCACTTAAACCAATCATACCTCCACCTATAGCAACCATAATGTATCTCCCAAGATATTGAATTCCAAAGTATCCAATACTTACTACAGCAAACATTGCACTAATACCTGCAAAGGTATTTTTCAATGTGGATTTGTTCATAAACTTTGATGAAATCTCTAACTTTTTATTCCACAATGAAGACAAATAATATTGATATAAAATCTAATATTAGTTGATCAAAACTGATAAAATCAACACAGGCACACTTATTGCAGACTTTCTAGTTTACAGAACACCGTTTCTAAGCTTGAACTGCATTCATCACCCAAATTTGCTGAAAACATTTTTGTGTTTAAGTAATACTGGTAAAGGACACTATTGACAAAATAAAATTTGTTCCCTTAACAATGATATTAATTATTAAAAGACTTACTCCAATAACTGTGGGGCAAAAGCTAAAAACCTTTTATCCAATGGTTTTTGAGATGATTTCATAGGTTTACAGCCAATAAATTTTCCTGCTGCAATAGTCTTGTTAATTTTCGTATTGATGCCACTTACCACCACCAAGGGTACTCTCAAAATACTTTGCCACCTTTCCATTTGATAATCCTGCTTTAATGATTATGTACACTAATGAATTTAACAAGTTATTGAGATAGGCTTTTAATATATGGCTGCTGGAAGCAGGCATATTTCGTCCTTGTATGTAGCCTGATTTTCTGTAGCTATATTTTGCCATACAGTAAATCTACCATTCTCTGGTTTGATATTTTGACGCTTTTCTCAAACTGTCACTAATACTATGACAGCAAGAATACGTTCCATATCTGCCAATGTTAGAAACAACTATTTTGATTATTATTTTCAGTAAGCTTTAAACCATTTAAATTATCTAAAGATAGCATATTTTTGCTCGCCAGTTCTAATGATTGCAACCGTGCTTTTACGGAAATTATAAACATAGGATAGAAAACTATCAGTGCAATTACGGTAGTGTCTATTTTGGATAAAATTTTTCATAAAAATGGGACTGTTAGCCTTGAAACCCTAATTTTATCGTCAGACTATTGTCAGTGATTGCTAGCCCCCAATAATGGCTAAAACCTGTTCCTAGCCAGGGTTAGCGCGTCTTAAACCCTATTGACAGGAGGATTTATGGCAGAGGTACTGAGTTTGAGAGAGCCGCAGCTAACACAGAAAGCATATAGCGATCGTTCATAGCTGCCCGTCGTGATTTTTGGCGAATACTGCGACGAAAAGACGATTCTCGCTCTAATGCATTAAGAGCAATGCGACGTAGTAAAGCAAAGTTTTGTGGACTGTGTAAAGAACGAATTTGGCATTCATCAAGAGTGGAAGGTAACATCCAATGTCCAATGAACAGAATTTTCTATTTCCCAATGCTGTCGAATTGCACTAGCAATCTTGTTTGCACCATTAATTAAGGCTAGTAATGTAAAATTGTACGTATTCCTAGCATATATTTACTAATTTGCGGATATATAGGACTAGTATTTGATTTCTGAAAAAGCTCCGTACATTTGAAGAGTCGCAAAATCAAAGTTAGTGTTTCGGAGAAACCACTCAAACATCCATTTGAGATGAGAGAACGAAGG
>NZ_JACJSI010000201.1 GCF_014698065.1 Nostoc flagelliforme FACHB-838 | reverse complement strand
TGCGAAGTAGCCGCAGGCTTACAAGCTTAGTTCTGGGAGTGCTTTTCCTGATGACCACATTCCCCGCATTTGCTGAGTTTAAACCACAGGAGCGCAAACCAGCTAGCGAAAATAGTCGTGCGGGTGGTTCACGGTGGCAATGCAATTTTGTAAATTTATTCCTGCTTTTTTAACCTAATTATTCCGATCTTTACCATCACTAAAAGCTACATCTATAAATTTATATCGCTTCATTCTTTTGTTTATTTAACCAAGCCGATATTCTACGTTCATGTTGATCAAATCGGCTGCAACAACCTCTGCCACAACCGTGTATATCTCTGCTGGTCATCTGTAGTCCGCACAGCCAAAGATATTGCTTTTTTGTCACCGATGATGATCGCCAACTTCCTTGCACGGGTAAGCCCTGTATAAAATAGGTTACGCGATAACATCATATAATGCTGCATATACAATGGAAATATCACCACAGGATACTCTGAGCCTTGGCTTTTATGCACTGAGACAGCAAATGCCAGAGTAATTTCATTCAGGTCTGCATAATCGTAAACAACAGCCCGACCGCCATAATCAACTGTAACTTCTTGCTCTACGGTGTCAATGCTCAAGATATTCCCTAAATCACCGTTAAACACCTCACGGTTATAGTCATTGGTTAATTGAATAATGCGTAGACGCTCTTAGCGGCTTGTCGCAGACATCGCCTTCACGTAGAATCATGCCACCCCTATTAATCTCTACCAAGTTTCTGCTTGGCGGATTGATCAGCTGTTGCAACACAGCGTTCAAGTTGCGAGTTCCCACCAGCCCCCGTGACATGGGACAAAGTACTTGCACATCTGTTGCTGGATTAAAGCCCAGTCGAGGAATCAAGTCGGTGATCAGTTCACAGATTGCCTGTACCCCGTGTTCTGGCTGATTTCCTCCACCATGCCAAATACAATCAGATACCGGATTATCAGAGATTGGCTCAAGCGCCGGATATTCTCCCTGATTAATTTGGTGTGCAGCGCTGATGATTGCGCTCTGTTGGGCTTGCCTAAATACTTGCGTTAGCCGAACAACCGGTACTTGAAGCAAATTTATTAGACCAGCTAATACTTTTCCTGGCCCAACTGAGAGAAGCTGGTCGATATCACCTACTAATAATAGTCTAGAGCGGTAAAACTTGCTAGAGGTAGGTTGGAAGAATAGTAAACTCGTTTGATATTTTCTAAGACGTATACGTAATTAAGCCTTTAGTCTCACCTCTCCAGTTAGTTTTGCCGTTCTAGGTTAAATTTAAATGCAGAACAACTAGCATAATAGTATGCGACTCCAAAATGCTAGAACTATATTTCAACGTCAGGTGACTAGGGTAATCGCTCTACCCAGCCTTTTTTTGTTGCTGTTTTCTGGGATTTCGCAGTGGCAAGTTAGCCGTTTGTTTTCAGCACTGCAATGGGTAGACCATACACACCAGGTAATTGGTCAGGCATACCAAACCCAGAAACTGCTAGAAGACTTGGAAACAGGATTACGTGGCTATATGCTCACAGGTGAGCAAAAATTCCTAGAGCCATATTTAAAAGCCAGTCCGATTATTGATACCGTTTTTCAAGAATTAAGTGATTTAGTGTCGGATAATCCCAGTCAGGTGCAAAGTGTCCATCAAGTGGTTAAGCAATATGAGAATTGGAAACTTTTAGTATCTTTGCCACTGAAACGTTATCAACCAGGCGACGAGGTATCTTTGTTGAACCTCAAAGCTCGTAAGCAGCAAATGGATGCTATCCGCCGTCAGATTAATGATTTTATTACCACAGAAGAACAGCTACTAGCCCAGCGCAATGAAACGGTACGTGAGACAACAATACAGCTAAGTGTAAGCAGTATTCTTTTGGCACTGGGAATTGGCGCTATTCTAACTGCATTCATTCGACGACAAATCTTGAAGGTGTCAACAACTTATGAAGGTGCTTTGAACACGGCAATTGAGCAAACTCAAATTGTTCAACACTCTGCTCAACGCCTTGCTGATTTGCATGAAATTGATCGGGCAATTTTATCTGCTGCACCTAATAATCAAATTATACAATTTGCTCTGGAACGGTTGCGCCAACTGGTAAATTGCCAACAAGCGTTTTTGGTGTTATTCGATTTAGAAACCAAAACTGCTCAAGTAATTGAGAGCGGCACTGATGGTGTATTCCAGTCTGCTGAAGGTATGGCACTGCCGATGGAAGACTTTGCTACTACTGAAGTTTTACAGCAGCGACGAATTCGTTTGATTCAAGACATTGCTCAATTAGAGCAGCGAGCGCCAATTCTAGAGCAAATGCTGGCGGCAGGGTTGCATAGTTGCTTAACAATTCCGATGCAGATTCAGGGAGCTTTGATAGGTGAACTTTATCTTGCCAGCATTGATGTTGAGGCTTTTAATAGCGAAAATCAACAGATGGCTTGTGAAGTCACAGAACAGTTAGCGATCGCTATTCAACAATCTCAACTCCGTCAACAACTGCAAGCTTATGCCGAAGAACTAGAATATCGTGTTTTGGAACGCACTGCACAACTACAAGAAAGTAATCAAGACTTGGAAGCTTTTAGTTACTCCATTTCTCATGACTTACGCGCACCTTTACGCACTATACAAGGCTTTGCTCAGGCATTACTAGAAGACTACGGCAGTCAACTAGATTCTTTTGGAGAAAGCTACCTCAACTATATTAATGAAGGTGCTATGCAAATGGACAGCTTAATTACTGATTTGCTGTCTTACAGCCGTCTAAGTCGAAGCGAAATCGAAATTCAACCTGTTGACTTAGCTGTTGTAGTTAACGAAGTACTCAAAAAATTACAAGAACAAATCCAGGAAAGACAGGCTCAAATTACAGTTGACATTCCTTTAGTACAGGTAATGGCTCACTATTCTACACTGAGCCAAGCAGTCATAAATTTGATTAGCAACGCGCTCAAGTTTGTCCAACCAGGCGTATTACCTTTAATAGATATTTACTCCGAAGAGTACATTCAAGAAGATAAAAGTTGGATCAAATTGTGGGTAGTTGACAATGGTATCGGCATTGCACCAGAACATCAGGAACGTATTTTCCAAGTATTTGAACGACTTCATGGTATAGAAGTTTATCCAGGTACAGGTATTGGGTTAGCCATTATACGTAAATCTATAGAAAAAATGGGTGGTTTCTCTGGCGTAGAATCGCAGTTAAATCAAGGCAGCCGCTTCTTTTTTACTTTGCCAAAAGCTGTTTTAGAGAACAACCTCATTAACTCTTAATACTTGCGAGAGAAGACAAATACTTGAAGATTGCTTAAGTTTATTAGAGGTAAATCCTCAGTGTTTTTGGGCATTGAGACAAATCTGAAGTGAATCCTAAATCAGGTTAAATAACACAACTTTATATCAAGGAGCTACACCGATAAGGAGTCAAATAAATACGAAATCTCAATTAGTTAGGAGAAGTTGCTGGAATATGAAATTGCTATTAACTACAGGCATGAAATGAATTCTTTGCAAGCGCAGGACACAATTTTACTAGTAGAGGATAATCCAAAAGATATTCTTTTGATCCAAAGAGCGTTTCGCAAAGCTGGCATTATTAACCCACTTCAAGTAGTGAATGATGGAGATGCAGCCGTGCTTTACCTATCTGGAGAGGAACCTTATAGCGAACGTAGCCATTATCCTTTACCAGTACTGGTATTACTCGATCTCAAACTTCCGCGCCGCTCTGGGGCTGAGGTTTTGATGTGGTTACGGCAGCAACCTATACTTAAACGGATGCCAGTCGTGGTTCTGACTTCTTCGCGGGAATATGCCGACGTTAATCACCTTTATGACTTAGGGGTTAACGCTTATATGGTCAAACCTGTTGCTTTTAATAATTTAGTCGAAATTGTCGAGATTCTTAATCGGCATTGGATAGTTTTTAATGAAAGACCACAAATTGGAACTGCGTAAATTATTCTTTTTAAACTCGCCTATTAACTTTAAAAACCTCACTTTGAAATGGTATTACGCATTCTTCTGATAGATGATAATCCTCACGATCGGTTGTTAGCAATTCATGCATTGGAACAAGAGTTTGCTGATCTTCAGATTAAGCAAGTTATTCGTCCAGAACAGCTAGAAGAGGCGTTATCAACAGGGAATTTTGATGTAGTAATTACTGATTATCAACTGCGATGGAATGATGGTATAACTGTTCTGCAAAAATTTAAAAGCCGTTATCCCGAACTGCCAGTAGTGATGTTTACTAACAGCGGTTCAGAAGAAATTTCTGTAGAGGCAATGAAGTCGGGGTTAGACGATTACGTGGTTAAGTCTGCGCGTCATTATATGCGCTTACCTATAGCGGTACGTTTAGCAGTAGAAAGGGCTGCAACTAAACGTAAAGTTCAAGGTCTAGAATTGCGCTTTCAAACCCTGCTCGATCAATTAAATGTAGGGGTTTATCGGCTGACAGCAGATGATGTTTTATTAGAAAGTAATGGTGCATTTCTGCATCTGTTGGGTATAAATTCCTTGCATAAAATTCCAGAAAGCCACACCCTTGAGCCTTATTTTCAGCCAGGAGATTATGCCAAACTCTTAGAAAAACTCAAGCAAACTGGCGATTTACCCGAACGCGAAGTACTTTTACGGCAAGCAGATGGCAATGAAATTTGGGTGCGAATTAGTCAGACTTTGAGCGCAAACAATGAGATTACAGTAATTGATGGCATCATTGAGGACATTACGGCACGTAAACAAGCAGAGCAACAGCAAGAACAATTGCTACAACTAGAACAGGTTGCACGCGCAGAAGCAGAAGCAAGTAACCGAATTAAAGATGAATTTCTTAGCATCTTATCTCATGAATTGCGATCGCCACTTAATCCTATACTCGGTTGGTGTAAGCTACTTACTAACAACCAGTTAAAAGAATCTAAAAAAACTGAAGCTATAACCATTATTGAGCGCAACGCAAAATTGTTGGCTCAGATGATAGAAGACCTTTTAAATATTTCTCAAATTCTGCAAGGTAAACTCAGCCTGAATATTTACTCTGTAGATTTAGTATCTATAATTTCACTAGTGCTAGAGAGTGTTCAGTTAACAGCCCAAGCCAAAAACATTCAACTGCACAGTGTTTTAACACCGAATCCATGTTTTGTTTTGGGAGATCCCACTCGTTTACAGCAAATATTTTGGAATTTGCTATTTAATGCTATTAAGTTTACACCTGCTGGCGGTTCTGTAGAAATTCGCTTAGAGCAAGTTGATACACAAGCCCAGATTCAACTCATTGACACCGGTCAAGGAATTAGCCAGGACTTTTTACCTTACGTGTTTGATAAATTCCGCCAAGCAGATAGCAAGACTACTAGAAAATTTGGTGGATTGGGGATGGGGCTAGCAATTGTCAAACATCTGGTAGAGTTGCATGGTGGTAAAGTTTGGGCAGAAAGCCTTGGTGAAGGAAAAGGTAGTACTTTTACTGTCAGGCTACCATTAATGAAAATGCAGACTCAAACAAATACAAATATTAAACAGGTTGATAATCAGCTAAATTTAATTGATATTCGGGTCTTAGTAGTAGATGATGAAGTTGATTCTAAGGAATTAGCTTATTTTATACTTCAAGAGTATGGGGCAGAAGTAATAGGTGTAGGATCGCCGTTTGAAGTTATTTTAACTTTAATGGATTTTCAGCCGGATGTATTAGTGTTAGATATTGGAATGCCTGATATGGATGGCTATATGCTGCTGAAACAAATTAGAAGTTTGCCATCACAAACAGGCCAAATTCCAGCGATCGCATTGACAGCTTATGCCGGAAAGTTGGATAAGGAACAAGCAATCTCAGCAGGGTTTCAAGCACACTTATCCAAGCCAGTAGACATTGCCCAGCTAGTAAAAGTTATTGCCGAACTTGTAAACCCAACCTCATAGCATTTTTACCGATTCTCAATTAATTTTAGGGATCGCTCGCTTATCCCTACTTAATTAAATTCGCTTCTTCCGGTACTTTTATGGTGGTTACTAAATTTCAGTAAATTTTAGTAACTACATTTTAATAATGCTAATCCTTGAAATATTTACCGCCTAAGTATTACAGCCGTTTCACGTATACTGAAATAATCCAAGCAGCATGATTTATAATATAACACAGTAAAATTTAAGGCGATCGCTATGAAATTTACTGTAGAGCAAATCCTGAATCTGCCCGATATGAAAGTATTAGATTTTCAAGAAATTGAAGGGGAAGAAATAATTATAACGATAGAAAAAAGCTTTAACTATTCGACTTGCCCATTTTGTGGGCAAATTACTCAGAGTATACATCAAAATCATTGGCGGATGATTCATGATTTACCTTGGAGTAAAAAGCCAGTACTGTTAAAAATAAATCGTCGCCAGTTCAAATGTCATAAATGTAAAAAAGTCTTTAGTGAGAAACTAGATTTTGTAGATAAAAGTAAAGGATATACAAAAAGATTAGCAACAGACATAGTACAACAAGTATTAAATAGTAACATTCATAGTGTTGCCGAAAGGAATGGATTGAGTGATGAAGAAGTAGAATCAATGTAAAAAAAGCAAGTGTCACAAATATTAAACATTAACTTAAGTCAGTTAAAAAAAATTAGGCATAGATGAAATAGCTTTAGTTAAAGGGCAAGGAAACTACTTAGCAGTATTAGTGGATTTAGATACTCATAAGCCAATTGAAATAGTGCAATCAAGACGAATAGAAGATATCCGTGAAGTAATTGCTGGCTGGGGATTTGAAGTACTTAATAAAATAGAAGAAGTGAGTATTGATCTCTGGTCGCCTTATAAAAGTTTAGTAGAAGATTTAATGCCAAATGCTAACATAACTGCTGACAGGTTTCATGTGATGAAACAAGTAAATGATGAATTAGATAGGATGCGTAAAACTGAGAAGAAAGCAGCAATGTCGTTAGAAGATAAAGGGAGCATCCCAGTTTTTTGCAAAGAAGGCGAAAATCAGTCAGGATAGGTAAAACGAGTATATATACTTAGCAATGACCCCAGAACAAAAGCAAGCTCTTCAAGAACATATTCAGGCGATGCCTATGGCGGGCTACGCCAACGCTAAAATATTGTATGAAGATACGTCAAAAGAAAAGCTCACAAATCTTGCAGGAATTGAAGAAGCAGTGCGGAGCCAAATGCAGAAGCATGTTATGCCAGAAGTAGGGGTTTTTTTATCGAAACGATTACAGGGATAACCGCAGGATACCCACGACGACTCAAAAGCATCCTTGGAGAGTTGGCAATAACGAGCAAACAAGCCATTGAATTAGAAGTCGCACCGAGTACTCAACTGAGTCCATATCTAGAAACTTGTTGTTTGAGGGTAAGTGCGAATGTCAGCTATGAAGATGCGGCATCAGACATCAAGTATTTTACGGGCATACAGGTTTCCCACAGCAGCCAACAGAGATTAGTCCATCGTCAGAACTTTGAATTACCAACACCAGAACAGACAATTGAAGAATTAAGCGTCGATGGTGGAAACATCCGTGTCCGAACTCCTGAAGGTCAAATATGTGCATGGCTTGCTATAAAGCGATTAGCTTACATCATCTCGGAATCTTGGGAACTTCATTTCAGAATAATCAGATTGTAATTGATTGGGTTAATGACCAACCACTGGCTAGCCCACTCACTTGTATTGGTGATGGACATGACGGCATTTGGAATATAATTGACCAATTAGCATCTGATGCACAACGTCGAGAAATACAAGATTTGTTCCATTTGATAGAAAATCTCCACAAAGTTGGGGGTTCACAAAAACGCTTGAAACTCTTCCCAGAATCTACTATGGAAAGGTCAAGTTGAGGCTACTATTGCCTTATTTACAGATTGTAAAGGCAAACAAGTACAAAACTTTTGCCGTTATCTTGATAAGCATCGTAATCGCATTATCAACTACGAATATCATCAAGCTGAAGAAATTTGTTCAATTGGTTCTGGTTCAGTTGAATCTGCTGTTAAACAGGTAGACCGCCGAACAAAAATTTCTGGGGCACAATGGAAACGAGAAAATGTGCCTCAAGTCCTTGCCCATCGCTGTGCTTATCTTAATGGATTATTGTCGGTTTGAGCCACTTTAAAAAGTGAGATGCTCCCGAAGATAAATCCGAAAAATCTCGCATACTAGAGGCATTAAGTAAAAGTAAATATAGTTTAATTAAAAATGAATGTTCTTTAAATGACAAGCAAAAATCAAAATTAAACTCCGTGTTAGAGGTGTCGCCGACTCTCGCTAAAATGCACGCACTTAAAGAACAATTTCGACAGATATTTGAAACCACTAAATCTTGGGGAGATAGCATAACAAAATTATTAGATTGGATGTATGATGCACGTTCATACTTCCCGAAAAGTCTAGGGACAATGGTGAGATGGTTTGGGGAAATAGTCGGTTATTTTGATGGCAGAACTACCAGTGGTACTGTAGAAGGAATTAATAATAAACTCAAGTTAATTAAAAGACTTGGGTATGGCTTTCGTAACTTTAGCAATTTTAGATTACGCAGTTTATTAAACTGGCACTTTTCTATTAATTCTCCATAAAAGTAACCGAAGAACCAGAAAAGCTCAAAACTTTATCAAATCAAAGTTTTAGAGTTTCGCTCCGATTATTGTTTTCCGAAAGTGACAAAACAGGGATAAATGAAACTAGAGTCAAACAACCCTTAATTACAGCACTTCCGGCTATTATGAAGCACAATTTTACCCACATCCCTTTCCTATCCTAACTTTTGCAATTGTATGCGTACTTCATAGCAGGCGGAAGTGCTGTAATTAGGATTAATTAAGATACTCTTTAATATCACTTTGCTCACGACGAAGAATTTTCAAAGCAAGATGTTCAGTTTTACGAATTGTTTCCCGACTAAGATTTAGGCGTTTTGCAACTTGACTCAAAGTCAATTCCTGATTATCTTCCAATCCAAAACGTAGAGTCAATACTTTCCGTTGCCTTGGATTGAGCAACGTCAGCAACTTGCTCAAGTCTTGGTGTAGAAGCTCAAGAGAAATTTGCTCATCTAGGGAAATACCATCCATTGGTAAAATATCAGCTAGTTCAGTTTCACGCTCATCCCCGACTCGCATTTCTAGCGAGACTGGAGTCCGGGAAACGTGAAGGTATTCCCGTATTTGATGGGGCAATACATTTAAGGATTCGGCTATTTCTGCTACCACTGGAGGACGACCCAGAGATTGAGAGAGTTGCTGCTGTACTCTCCTGATTTTGTTTAATTTATCGTTGATATGGATTGGCAGACGGATAGTGCGAGACTTTTCTCCAATTGCCCGTGTTATTGACTGCTTAATCCACCAGTAAACATAGGTTGATAGTTTATAGCCTCGATTGGGATCAAACTTTTCGATTCCCTTTTGTAAACCTAGTGCCCCTTCTTGGAGCAAATCGAGAAAATCTAAATTGTGATTCTGGTACTTTTTAGCGATCGCTACCACCAATCGTAGGTTAGCTGTCACCATTTTCTCTTTAGCTTTTTGGCCTTGTTGAATGATTGATTGTATTTCAGCTTCGCTTTGACCAAGCGAAGCGGCTAATTCTCTTGCAGTTGGTTGGCGGTTTAGTTGAAGTGCGAGGCTTGAACGCTGTTCTTCAATCGCCATCATCTGCCGCAACGCCCTAGCATTTGTAATCTCTTGCTCAGGAGTTAGCAGAGGGTAGCGTCCGATTTCTTTGAGGTAGGAGCGAACTAAGTCGGTAGTTTGGCTAGGCATACTTTTAATTAATTGTGAGGACTGCTTTTATTTTTCGTTTAAGTCAAATTTTTTATTTCAAGAGTTAGCTAACAAATCAAATCTTAATCATAGACTTAACTCTAAAGTTTATCTTTGAAGAAATTTATAAACATAATACTTGAAATTTTAAGTAAGCAAACGCTAAAATGTGCTTTATTTTGTAAATAAGTTTTAAAGCAATGGAGAAGTTTAGTTGGATTAAATTAGAGGTACGCTACGCTAATTATAGAGTGAAGTCCTCTTTTGAAGAGAGGAGATGTTCAAATTCACTTCACATTTGAACAAGGCTTAAGAACGCTTTGCGTAAATCAATTGAAAAATACAATTACTTAGTTGAGAAAAAATCATGGATATGCAATCTCTACTCACTTTGACAATCGTAGTTATCTTTTGGGCATTCGTTACTCTCGTTATGTTCCAGTTCATTAATGGACTATTTGTATCGGCTGCTTACGCTAATAATGTGGTTTCGGTTAGCAATGACAATATAGCCACTTCTACAATCCCATCACTATCAGAAATAATCACATCACAAGCTCGGACTTTTGAAAAATTGCCAGATCCTTGGGCGTTAGATGATGAAGTTGTTCATCGCACAAGCAATGAAGCAGTTGTTATTTCATTCCCTACATTGAGATTGCTGCCTCCAGTTAAAGAAGTTTCGCCACAACCAAAACGTACTACTCGTTCAAATAAAGCTAACAATGCTGCCAATAAATCACCGAAAACTAAAAAGGCTGATGTAAACCCGGATTTCTCACAAGTGCGAAAAAATCATTGAGATGAGTAAAATTTAGGAAAGGATATTTTATACATCAGTGGATTAAATTCAGGAACCGAAGAC
>NZ_JACJSI010000200.1 GCF_014698065.1 Nostoc flagelliforme FACHB-838 | reverse complement strand
ATGGAGTTCAAAGGTCAAGCTTTATCTACAGACGCAGTGTTCCGAAGTCAAAAAGGGGGACATCTCGACCGTCAAAACTTGCACCCGATTGTCAAAGCAATTGCACAAGAAGCCGGATTAAGCGAACTTGTTTCGGCTCAGTGGTTACGTCATGCCCACGGTTCTCACGCCATTGAGCGCGGGACAAATCCAGTGCTGGTGAAAGAAACTTTGGGTCATGCCAATTTAGCCATCACCGATCGCTATCTCAAGGCTAGACCTAATGACAGTAGCGCTTTAAACTTGATGGATCTTTGATATTTACATAAACTCTAAGACTTAAACGAGTGAAAATGCAGCATAAATAAGAACCAGTGGCATTGATTGCTACCGGAAACGAAACAAAAAACAGTTTTCAAATAGCCAAAGGGATTTTTCCCTAGCCAGCCCCCTCCATCGGCAATACCTCTTCATTCAGCAAGGCATAAAATTCCGGGACTTGATCCTCGACAAGCCGCAGTTCACTCGCGGCGATCGCCTCAAGTTCCAGTACTGTCTCCCAGCGCAAATCTTCAACCCATCGCTTGAGAATGCCTTTAATTGCCTCAACTCCACGAGAAATACCAGAGCGAAGTATTTCCACGCAATGAAGTAGAGTAATCCGGTCAGTTTGGGGCGGAACATAAACGGTAGTATCCTCCCCTTGGCAATGGGAGTTCCCTATAGCATTAGGGGGGGGTGTGGATACGGGCTGCTGATTGGGGTTTACACTATACGCAGCAGGGGTTTGAGCAGCGTAATAGGTTCGATTTTCTTTTTGATTACGCTTTTCCACGCGATGAGCAATTACATGCATTGCAAATTCTAATTCCTCTTTAGATAAAGAAAAAAGTTTCACCTGTTGACCGCGCTTGCCCTGCTTGCGGAAAGTCAGTTTTAGCCCCAGCTGCTCTATAAGAGTGCCTAGCAACCAAATAGGTTTACAGTCTAGGGGAATAGTAAACCCAAGAATTGCTTTGACGTGAGCAGCACAATTTTTAGCGATCGCCGTCATCTTGAGTAAGGTGGAATCGTCAGCAGTAACTTCATCACCCTTCACTAAAGAAGTGAGAATTTGATGCAGCCCCAGATTAAACCGCGCCAGCCACCGTGCGGAGTAATTGCCCCAGTCGATGCACAAAGGTAAATTGTCCCGCTCATTGCGGTCTTTTTGGGCGACAATTTGGGGTGGCGTAGGATAAGTTTGCCCAGTTTTGGGGTCAGTAAACGATTCTTCGGCTGGGGCTAAAATGGCCTCAAGTCCAGCAATTGCTCTAATTAAGCGACCACCTTTATCCATTTCTACGAGTGATTCGGTTACTTCGATGCCGTAAGAATCAGAAATGCGGAATTTTTCGCATTCAAAAATTTCATTAGGGTCAAGGTAATCTTTGCTCTGACGGGCACGGTACTCACTCAAAGTAATATTGTTAGCCTTGGCAACAGCCGAATTGTGGGCACTATCCAAAGCTTGTGCTGCTGCTTTTAGACTTTCGAGAGACTGAGGATCTGAATCATTTCCCACATATATAAATGTATTGCCCATTTCGGTGAGGAGCGATCGCAGATCATCGCGCAAATTATTGAGAGAATAGTGACGGTTAGCCTGGATTTGACAGTAAGCCTCAAGCGCCCAATCTTTCTCTGCGCCCCGCTTACCCGTTTCTCTGTCAATCCGCAACAGAAAAGCGGTCATTTCATTGGTTTGGAGCAAGCGCTCTTTAATCTTGGATGCGTTTGTATCCTTGTAACCAAAGGGAGGACGCGGGGCCACCCAAATATGAAATGGAACTTTCGGGCGATAGCGGTAAAGCTGTTGGGCGCACTCAGTAGCAGTTTGGGAAACGCCGTGAAAGACACCGAACACTAAATCAAAATGATACTCGGAAATATCGACACCAGTCCCCAGGCTAGGGGAAGTGAACAAGGCATCAAAGTTTTTGACGGCGTTGGTGATATCTTTGATGAAAGCGACATTCTCATCACTGCCAGAATTGTCAGAGTGAACCGACCAGATACGACATTTTTTTTGTGTATGTGATTTTTCGGAGTTAGATTCTTCGTATTTGATAGTAAAGGATTTGTCGAGTTTTTTGATAAAACGCTTACTGTCACTTGCAACCATAACTTTCTCACCAAGCATCAGCGCTGCCGAGATTTGGGCGACTAGAGCGCTAGAATTATCCCCCTCGTACCAATAAATTGTGCGTGAACCGTTTCGCCATTCGTTTTTAATGATGTAAGGTACTTCACCGAGTGGTCGCATTGCAAGAAAGAAGTTTACCGTTAAATCATCCATGTGTGCATCGGCAATCACCACTAACGGCGCGTTGTATACTATATATTCCAGTACTTCTAGGATTGCTGCACGGTGTTGTCTGCAAGTATTACTATGCAGTAAGTGGGTGAGGTATTGGCAAGCTTCATCTATAAATATGCAGCCGTAGGTGAGAGACTGAGTATTCAGCTTATGCAAGCTGTCAATAGTAATACTAAGGGCTTGGGACTGGGCTAAACCTGTGTAACCCAAGTCGGAATACATCGCCGTCCGCAAGCGTTCGGCAAGATTTTTCAACAAGTTAACCCGATGTCCATTGTTGAGAAATCTGGCATTAGGATTTTGGTCACGCCACCAGCGCATGAGTTCAGTTTTACCAGTGCCCATGTCGCTCCACAATACGACTAATCCAATTTCTGGAAAACGGAAGGATTTTTTGGGATTTTGGGTACTGGGTTTGTGGTCAGGGCAGTCAGAAATTATTAACTCTTGTTTTCCTTCTCCCTCTCCACAGCTTGTAGAGCTAACACTTGGGGTAAACAATTTTTCTTCTGCAATATCATAAAGTGGCGGGACAGATGAACATTTCTCCTCCAGATCCGGAATGCAGAGTGCTTGGGTCAAATATTTAATATTGACTGTGACATCTGGTTTATATTTACTTAGTCCCCATTTCTTAGCCCGATACGAACGTTGGTAATCGGCAAGTGATTTGGCATCGTCTATAATTGCAGTCAGCAGGGCATTGGCATCTTCACCCTTAGATACCACGAAATCATCTACACCTTTTTCTGGCCCCGGCAGTAATGCAACTTCACATTCACAACCTACTGCCTCAATCGCTTTGGCAGTGCGGACAGTGGCTTGAAACACCGACCACCTGGTTTTAGCTTTTGTTTCGTGGTCAAAAAGAATTATGAACTTGCGTCCCGCCTGAGCCATTGGTACTAAGTCAGGATGCAACCGTTCATCAAAATCCTGTTTGCCCACGCGCCCGTTCCAAATTCCCGGAAGTGCGATCGCTACAAACCCCAAAGAAAGCAAGCAAGCGGCTTTTTTTTCGCCTTCGCATAAGATAATCGTAATCTCTGGATGTTGCTTTACCCACTCCCAGAAAGTGATTTGTAAATCTTTCTGTTGAAAGTCAATGTTCTTCTGTTTCTGCTGCCGAACCCATGACCAGAATATTAAGGGATTGAGTATGCCTTTTATGCACAGTGCTACTCGGTAACTTAACTGGGCGATTTGCGTTAAGATTGCCGTAGTTTGTCCTAGTTGCAAGAGCGAAGGCAAGAGAGCGGCATTGCGAGAAGCAGCGTTGTTTCGACTTTTAACCTTTAGTTTTTTCCCACGTTTTGCAAAAAGCACTTGTGCAATATCGGGAACGCTGTAGCGGCGTGCAACGAGGTTCAAAATACAGTTGGGAACATCGAAATAGGTAACGCGGTTGGCGGTTTTAGGGGGTGACTCGTATTTAACTGGTTTACCTGTTTGCCAATCAAAGCGCGGGAAGTTGGGCTTAATCCGCCCCCAGTCCATCGGTTGCCAGTTTTTAAACGGGTCAAGTGATTGAATCCACGTCCCACCCAACAGCAAATGTTGATACAGCTTTAAGTATCCATCGGTGACTCGCCCTGCATTTTTGCGCGGAATTTTATCGGAGATGAACAGGTAGTCGTAGACTGATTCTCCTTCGATGTGGAAGAAGTTGCGCTTAATCAACGCCGGATGAATCGCACTACCAACTGTTAGCTCATCGTATTGGGCAGCCGTGAGATTGTTTGGGTATTCAGTTGTGGCTGCGTTCATCGGTTCTCCCCTTGCAATTCTTTGGGGAGAACTGTGTCTATCTGCGAAACTCTTGTTCTAGATTGGATATTCCGAAAATTCCCCTTCGCCGCAGCACAAAATTGCCGTGCGAAAGTTGCATTCGACCGCATACGCTCTTTTAGAGCGCTCTTAGGGCGTTCTCTGTTCGCCATGATTTTCCCCTGATTACTTGGTTGACAAGCTCAGAGGGGGTTGTATCAGTTATCAGTCAACAGTTAACAGTTATCAAATGTTGACTGATGACTGATAACTGGTAACTGTTATTCGCGCTGCTACTTCTTTTAACTACAAAATTCTAGATTATTCTTAACAAAACTTAATTTCACCTAAACCTGATGAATTTCGACAGCAAAAATTTACCATAAGAAATTGCGGAATCTCTATGGACACCCTATATAATAAGGAAAGCAGCGCGGATTTAACTCTCAAACAAATTTAGTGGTAATCGCAGTCGGCAAACTTTAATGACCGCTTCTTTTGTTCCTTCGAGATCAACTCCCGCTCTGAGGTTATATGGAATTTAAGACCCGCACAAAGCGCTACTCCTTAGTGGCGCTTTGTGCGTTAAGTTTTGGCAGTTTTGTATATTCACCTCCATGTTTCCGCTCAACTAGCTTGATCTTACAGAAGTTTGAGGATCTAGTATCTGGTATCAGGTAAGATTTATTTTCTTACTTCAGATTTTCCGTATTTTTGCTGTTTAGACATGTTTTGCGTACGCTACTTCTGTCTAATCAATGTAGCAACTTAATCATATATCCTAGAACGCCATTTTACACATCTAAACTTGAATTAATATTTGTAACAGATTAGATAATTTAGATGTTGTCAGCGAAATCGATGTAAATGTAAAGTATTAGTAGTAATTTTATAATTGCTTTTAAATATGGTACTAAGTAACAATTTAGACAAGATAGATATAGAGAAAGTACTGGAAATTTTAGAAGAGCAAGTATTGACAATTACTGGAAAAGAATTAACAGAAGCTGAAAAAGTTGTAATTAAAGGAGCTTGGAAAGCTGAAGATTACAATGAGATTGCGTGTAGCTCTGGGTATGGAATGTATTATTTACAGCAAAAAGTTGGGCCGCCATTATGGATAATGCTTACAAAAGTTGTAGGGAGAAAGGTAAAAAAAGCAAATTTGAAAGATATTTTACTTAAACTAGCAAAGAAGGATTATTTTAAAAGGTTAGAAGTATCGTACCTAGACAATGATTCCCTAGTAGGCAAAACTAAGATTTATGGAGAATTACCGAAAATAGAATATTTTTATGGGCGACAAGAGGAAATCAATTCTTTAAAAAATCAAATTATACTTTTTAAACAGCGTTGTATATCTATAACTGGAGTTGGAGGAGTTGGAAAGAGTTCCTTAGTTGTAAAGTTACTAGAAGAAATACTTTTTGAAAACTCAAACCTATATGAATATGTTGTTTGGAAAAAAGTAGAGAGAACTTCAACTATCAATGATATAGTTACAGAGCTAATTAAAGTTTTTGATATAGACCAAGGTAACGATGAATCTTTTAGATTTAAAGTTTCTTTGCTTTCAAAAAAACTTTCTCTTCACAAATGTTTATTAGTAATAGATGGATTTGAAGCTTTAGTGCAAGAGGGATTTTCTGAAAACAAAATAGAATTTGAAGATTTTTTAAGTGGGATCACCAAAGAACAGGGATTGAGTTGCACAATTATTGCAACCCAAGTACCTTTAAAAGAATTTAGTTATTTTGCTATAAATTTACCTATTTTGTCTCTCAAGTTAGATGGATTAGAAATAAGCGCAGCAATAGAAATGTTACATAATAAAGGATTACAAGGAAAAGAATGCAAAGAGTTGGTTGAGACTTACCGAGGAAATCCATCAGAGCTAGAGGCAGTTGCGGAGAAGATTCATCGTTTCTTTGGAGGAAACATTGAAAGTTTTTTTGAATATAGAACTACTGTAATTAGCTCTCGATTTCAAGCAATGCTACACAAGCAATTTGAGCCAAATGGTTTCTTGAATAATCTTCAAAAAACAATATTAATTTACTTAGCGAACGAATTAAAAGAAAATTCAACTCCTGTATCTTTCACTAAACTAATCGATGATTTAAAAGAGCAATTAGGTTTAAGTTTATCTATTTTTGAAATTATGGCAGATATAGATATATTAGAACAACGCTCATTAGTTGAAAGGATCAAGTATCAAGATAAAAAAGAAACCAGGTATACTTTACAACCAGTCATAAAAAAATACATCTTAATTGATCCTCTTGGGCTAATTCATGAAAAGTCTAATAAACCCAAAAAATCTACACAAACGGCTAATATTTTGTGAGTTACTGTATAAATCCTTTTTGTAAGGAACGCCACAATCCTGATGAGCAAGAAATTTGTTTATCTTGTGGTAATCCCTTGCTAATCAACGGGCGTATTCGTTTAGTTCGTCCGTTAACATTTATACATGGCAGATTTAATTATACGGATGTATTTGAGGTAGAGGATATTGGGATACATTCGTCAGAATCTCAAACAAGAATACTGAAAGTATTGTATTGGGATGATGATACTAAATACGCAGAGTTATTTCATAGGGAAGCCATAATATTACAAAGCTTTAAGCATCCTGGAATTCCTAAGTGTTATAGAGAAGATTACTTTACTTTTACATTAAATAACGATCTCCTCAAGCTGCCTTGTATAGTAATGCAAAAGTTTGAAGGAGAGAATTTAAAGCAGTGGATAGAATCTTATGGAAAAATTACGGAAAAATTAGCATACGATTGGTTGTTTCAATTAATTGAGATTCTTGACCTAGTTCATCGTTCTGGTTTTTTCCATAGAGATATAAAACCAGAAAATATTATTTGTCAACCGAATGGAGAACTAGCACTTGTTGATTTTGGAGGTGCGAGAGAAATTACAAAAACATATTTGGCAAAAGTTAGTACTAGTGGAGGAACTAGCACGGGTACTAGTTTGGGTTATGAAGTAACATCTGTTCGGACAGCTTGTTATTCTCCTCTGGAGCAAATTAATGGGCAAGCTGTACCACAATCAGATTTTTATGCGCTCGGTAGAACTCTGGTATATTCAGTAACTGGAACTCCTCTGATTAAGATTAAGAGCGACGATGAAACAGGAAAATTACTTTGGAGAGATAAAGCACAGCACATAGATAAAAATATTGCTGATTTGATAGATGATTTGATGGCTCCTTTTCCAGGGCAACGGCCGCAAAGTACTCAAGTAATAATTCAGAGATTAGAACGATTACCACTTCAAGCAAAAATTGAGCGATTAGTTAAATCAAAATTATTTAAAATTAGTTTAAGAGTATTGGGAGTCCTCGGTCTATTCGGTATAATATATAGCTCTCTCCCTTTGGCAGCAAATTATTATTTGAATGAAGGAAAGAAGGCTTACCAAGAGAGTAAATTTGATGAAACTAAAAATGATTTTAGAAAAGCAGTTCAATTAAATTCTAAATTAAATACTGTAGTAGCAGATTATCTTTTAATCCAAGGAAAAAAAGCTTATAAAGAAAATCAGTTAGTTCAAGCTGATAAAACCTTTCAAGGAGCAGTCAGTTTTAATCATGAGTTAACTTATTCAATCTCCAGTTTCTATTTTGAGCAAGGTTTGCGTCATCAAAATGAACCAAAAATTGCTAGAAATAATTACGAGTTAGCGATAAAATACAACCCTAAAGACGATACTGCTTATAATAATTTAGCAATTGCGTGTCAGCAGTTATATGACTATAATTGTGTTAATAAAACTTACGAAACAATTTTTAAGTTAAAACCTAACAAATGGGAATCACATTATGGATTAGGTGATTTTTATGATGAGCAGGGAGAATATGATTTAGCAGAAAAGCAATATGAAATTGCTATTAGAAGTAGCGATAAAGCTACGTTTGCTGTTGCTGCTTTGGCAAGATTGAAAAATAAAAAGGGGGATTATAGAGCAGCAGCTACTTTAGCTTTAAAAGGTTTGCAGAAAACTAACAATAGGGAATTACAAGCATCGTTGTATAAAGATTTAGGATGGGCAAGGTTAATGGAAAATAAGTTAACTGAAGCCGAAAAATATTTAGAAAAAGCGACAAAGCTAGATAGCGAAAGAACAGATGCATATTGTTTGCTATCTAAAGTGCAAGAATCATTAGGTCAATTTAATTACGCCAGAGTTTATATAGATGCTTGTATCTTGACTAAATCTAGTTTACCAGAAGTGTTTCGCTGGAGACAAGAACTGCTAGATCGCATACTTGATAAATGATAAGATGCTCAAGCCATTTATATTTGTAAAACAATGAAAAAGCTGATATGTTTTGGAGGAATGTGCTGTTTAACTTCTTTAATACTAATTCATCTACCGTTGCTAGCAAATGTACCGCTCATAAGAGTAAGAAGAAATCAGGTTCATTGCGATCCCCCAATGGGAAGGATAATAAGTAAGGGTAACAAGCACTTGGAAGCAGGGAGCTTAATTTGTAAGGGAGATACAATACAAGTTTTGAATGGTGATTATGTAGAATTTTTATGCTTTAGTTCTGGAAACATTTTAAAATTATCTAGTAGAACTGTTCCTCTTGATAAATGTGCAGAAGCTGAAGAAACCTTACCTACCTGCAATCCAAACAATACTAATGCTTGTCGCATACGAAAAAGTGGCGCAGAAGGGAGCGATGAGCCAATAATCATTTCGCCTCATAGCACATCAACATTGAATTCCCGTCCCGAAATAACTTGGGCTAATGTTAAGGGTGCTACTTCTTACAAAGTCAAAGTAAAAAGTTACGAGTTTGGATGGGAGAAAGTTGTAAATCAAACTAAGCTTACCTATCCAAGTGATGAAAAAGAATTTCAACCTGGGACTCCATATACAATATATGTTTTTGCTTATAAAGATGGTGAAGCTTTTAGCTATGATGAAACGTTTGTGAACGTATTGTCTATAGCCTCGCAAGAACAAATTGCACAAAAGATTAAACGCATCAAAGATTTAGGGCTACCTCCAGATGAAACTATTCAAGACGTAGATGCTATTTATACGGCAGAAAATCTTTTGAATGAAACAATTGAAATGTTAAAAACGGCAACAGCAACTGGTAGCCGAAATCCGACTCTTTACAGAGTACTGGGCGATCGCTATCTGAAGGCCAAGTTACCAAACGAGGCGAAACCCGAATACATCAAAGCAGTTGAGTTAGCAAAAAGCAGTAAAAATTCCAAAGAGTTACAAAAAGCCCAATCAGGGTTAAAATTAGTGAATTTTTACAACCAACTTCCAACCAATACGAAGCCACCCCAATAATAAGCCTTTTTATATTTAGGATTTGACAGTAAACTCAATTGCGCCTGGCGTAATGCTTCTGCTTTTGGCAAACTATTGTTCAAACCTTTATAAAATTCTTGCATAAGCAAAGCGGTAGAATCGGCTTCCACGCGCCATAAAGTAGCAACAGTACTACGCGCACCTGCTTGGGCAGCCATTCCCGCAATACCCATTGCTGACTGCTTGTTGCCCTTAGCTGTTTCGCAGGCGCTGAGAACAAGTAACTCAATTGCATCTTGACTATTTTCAGTTTTACCTCTGATTAAGCTGTCAAAGTCTCTAATATTAATTAGCTTGTCATAATAGGCTACCAGTACTGTTTTGAGTGGGTCAGAGCTAAATTGACCGTGGGTAGTGATATGTACAATAGGAAAATTCTTTTGAGTTAGTTCTTCTGTGAATCTTTTAAGAGTAAATTTTTTATCTAACAAGGCGACTGACGATTTAGTTTGTTTTTCTACATTTGCTATTTCTTGTTTAGATGGGAGCAAATTTCCCATGTTTTTAGGTGCATTCGGATCTGTAAAACTGGGGCTAGATTGTGATAACCCAGCTATTAAAGCTATCATCTGGTTCTCATGTAAGACTCTAGGTTGTCTAATTCTGGAACCTAAAGTTTCTGCAATACTGTAACGCTCTATTAAATGATGTTTTCCATCGTATAACAATGCCATTGGTATGCTTTGAAAAGATTTGTCTAAAGTGAATACGAGTGTTCCTGATGTGGGTAGATATCTTTTAATTGGTGCAATTAGTTTTTCATAAACTCCTTGAGAAGAAGTAGTAATGCTACTTTCGGCAACCTCAGAAAGTTTGTCATTTTGTAAAGCTTCTAAAAGATGATCTATCTGGAATCGAACTAGCTTAGAATCAATAGAATAGTGGTGAAGTGAGCCATCTGTTGACTGAGCAATTACTTCTATAGTACCCTCTAAATCAATTATGTGAATTACTGCTGGGGTGCTATTCAGGTTCTGAAGCTGATTCAAAGAAACAAGGTCAAGCTTGCCACATCTAAGAAAGTTTTCTAACCGTGCTATCTGTAACCCTTCGTTTATCTGTATTACTTTTCTTAAATCAGGATTAGGAGAGGATCATCGGTGAAAGGTTAAGATAAAGCGCTTTTTGTCAATCAGTTAAAATACTCAAAACATCCTTAATAAGAATGATAATCGTATGGAGGGAAGGGGGAGGAGGCGAGCGTCGCT
>NZ_JACJSI010000020.1 GCF_014698065.1 Nostoc flagelliforme FACHB-838 | reverse complement strand
AACATTGCTTGTCACCTTTAGCACCGAATTTTAATTACTGTACCGTATATGCGGCGCTGTTTTTTAAAGCCTTTGCCAGTAAGGATTTCAAGACTTAACGGGAAAAGTCAGATCATCTTTGGGTAACAAAATATAAACCTGCTGAACTCTATGCTGGCGGCGATTATCCCAACCAAACTCAACCTGGACAGGGTTTACCAAAATATATTGCAGACGATGAGTCTTTGCTGGGTGAAGATATCGTGATGTGGTACACAATGGGCGTAACTCATATTCCGCGATCGGAGGATTGGCCGGTGATGCCTGTTCACAGAGTTGGATTTCAGCTAATTCCTAGAGGATTCTTTAGCCGGAATCCAGCGATAAATTTGCCAGAGTAAAATATTCGTTTTCTAAAGTTTCCTTAGTTCTGTTTTTTCGTAATCTGTAAACCTGTAACTTGAATGCTGATAAGCTTATCGTAGGTCAAATACTGGCTAGTTTTCATTCATAGGATAACTCATGAATTTTCCAGAAATTAATATTCCCGGTGATGGCAAGCTACACGCTCGTTTAATTACTTCCTTGGGTGAAATTGTAGTTCGTTTAGAAGAAGAGCGAACCCCCAACACTGTCAAAAATTTTGTCGGTCTAGCAACCGGAACAATCGACTGGAAAGACCCTAAAACTGGTCAATCTGGTAAGGGAACTCCAGCTTACGATGGCGTTCGCTTTCACCGAGTCATCCCTGATTTTATGATTCAGTGTGGCGATCCTCTGAGTCGTTATCTAGATACAGCCAACCGATGGGGTACTGGTGGCCCAGGATATCAATTTGAGGATGAGTTTCATCCTGAATTGAAACACACAGGTGCAGGTATCCTGTCGATGGCTAATGCCGGACGCGGTACTAATGGTTCGCAATGGTTCATTACAGAAGCACCAACGCCTCACCTTGACAACAAACACAGTGTTTTTGGTGAAGTTGTCGAAGGTCTAGATATAGTGAGCAAGATCGCTAATGTGCCTACAACTAGAGATCGTCCGAATCAAGAAGTGGTGTTACAAAAAGTAGAAATTTTTCGGAAGTAATTAACACCTCGCTTTGTAGTAAGGACTTTAGTCCTTACTACAAAGCGAACTTGCTTATCCATCAAGATTTTGCAGCCCCATCGCAATTTTACTGTGTTTTTCAATTTGCCCCATCACTTGTTTTGCCCGTTGAATAACTACGGCTGGTAAACCCGCCAATCTTCCGGCTTCAATTCCATAAGACTTATCAGCACCTCCTGGTTGAACTTGGTGCAAAAAGATAATTTGGTCGGGTAATTCTTTTACTGTCACCTGATAGTTAGCTACATTCGGTATGATGGTAGCCAGTTCATTTAACTCATGATAATGCGTGGCAAAAATTGTACGTGAGCGAATATCCACTGCTATATATTCTGCCACCGCCCAAGCTATGGAAAGACCATCAAATGTTGCTGTTCCACGACCAATTTCATCTAATAGTACCAGCGACCTAGATGTAGCATGGTTGAGAATATTTGCGGTTTCATTCATCTCCACCATGAATGTAGATTGACCAGTTGCTAAATCATCTACTGCACCGACACGGGTGAAAATGCGATCGCATATTCCCAATCTGGCAAATCTAGCTGGTACAAAACTACCAATCTGCGCCATTAACTGAATCAATCCCACTTGACGCAAATAACAACTTTTGCCACTGGCGTTTGGCCCAGTAAGAATAATCAAATCGGGATTGTCATTTGTTATTTGTTTTTGGTCATCTGCTAATAACTCTTGACCTAATTGTGTCGAATTCGGCACAAAGAACCCCGCAGGTAAAGACTGTTCCACCACTGGATGACGACCATCAACAATGTTTATCTCCCTTCCAGGCGCCATCTCAGGACGACAGTAACCTTGATGTACCGCCAACTCCGCTAAACCACACAACACATCCGCCGCCGCCACTGCACGAGACAGATTGCGAATTACTTCCGCCTCTTGTGCTACTTCTTCCCGCAATGCCGTAAAAATTTCATATTCTAACTGATTTAAATCATCTCGCGCCGTCAAAATCCGGGCTTCTCGTTCCTTCAAATCTGGGGTGATGTAACGTTCCTCATTGGTCAGGGTTTGCTTACGGATATAATGAGCGGGTACTTGATCAGCTTTGGTGCGGGAAATACTGATATAGTAACCAAAGGTTTTGTTAAATCCTACCTTCAGTGTCGAAATTCCTGTCTTAGCTCTTTCATCAACTTCCAAGTTGGCAATCCATTGTTGATCCGCTTCTACGGTCGCCTTTCTTTCATCCAACAGGGGATTTACACTAGGACGAATTAATCCGCCTTCTTTGATTAGTATAGGTGGCGACTCTACAAGATGCGCGTGTAACTTCTGTGCTAATTCTTCCAACACACTTGGGACTTTCTGCAAAGCTTTGAGGAAGGGAGAACGCGTCTCAACTACTAAGTTGGATAATTCTGGTAAGCGTGAGAGGGAATCTGCTAAAGCCACTAAATCTCTAGCATTCGCTGTACCAGAACCCGCCCTTCCTGTAAGGCGTTCTAGGTCATAAATTTGGCGTAATAACTGCCGTAAATCTTGACGCAGGGGCGTATTTTCCATCAATTCTTGGATGGTATCTTGCCGCGCCCGAATACCTTTAATATCGAGTAGCGGTTGCAACAACCACCGCCGCAAAGCACGCCCACCCATCGCTGTACTAGTTTTATCTAACGCCCAAAGTAGGGAACCGTGAAAAGTGCCATCCCGGACGGTTTGGGTAATTTCTAAGTTACGGCGGGTTTGATTGTCAACTATTAGGTAGTCGGTGACAGTGTAGCTGCGGAGTCTCTGGAGGGTGACAGGGTTTTCTTTTTGAGTATCTTCCAGATATTCCAGAAGACCACCGGCTGCACGGACGGCGAGGGGAAGATGATCGCAACCGAGTCCTTCGAGCGATCGCACCTTAAATTTCTGCAATAATCTAGGTCTAGCTTCACCTTGGGAAAATGGTACTTGCGATCGCAAACTATAACAAAATGATGGTGGCAAACACTCCGGCAGATGTGGCGAAGTCTCTCCCGGACGCAGCAAACTACCCAAATCAGGCGCATTTGTCGGAACTAACACCTCTGAAGGTTGCAAGCGCATTAATTCTTGTGTCAAATGTTCTAAATCACTACCTTGAGTAGTAAGAAATTCCCCTGTGGAGATGTCTGCATAAGCTAAACCCCAATGATGTGCGGCAATGACTACTGCTGCTAAGTAATTATTGCGGCTTGATTTGAGCATTCCCTCTTCTAGCAAAGTGCCGGGTGTTAGAATGCGCGTTACTTCTCGCCGCACCAATCTCCCAGCAGCTTCAGAAGCATCCTCTACTTGGTCGCAAATTACCACCGCGTAGCCTTTTTCTACTAGCATCGTCGCGTAGCGTTCCCAAGCATGGTGGGGAACACCAGACATCGCCACCCGTCCTTGTTCTCCAGCTTGCTTACTAGTGAGAACTAATTCCAATTCTTGCGCTAGTTTTACGGCATCTTGGAAATAGCATTCAAAGAAATCTCCTACCCGATACAGCAATACCGCGTGAGGATATTTATCCTTCGTTTCGACATAGTGCAGGTACATTTGACTTAGCTTGCTGCGGTCTACCTGTCGATGGTCGGAAATAAAAGTACTCGCGTCGGGTTTGGTAGATGGAGTTTCAGAGTGAGAGGCGGTCATAGATGCTATCGAGTTACGCACGGAAATTCCACAATATCCGATGATAACGTGATGTGAAAGGTGAATAGCGATCGCTCAAGGATATTTTACCTTTTTGTTCGGCTACTACGGCGCGTAGGTGGCTGTGGCGGAGGTGGTTCCTGAGATTTTAGCTTGTCATCATCAGTCAAAAATTCTACATGGAAACCCTTTTGGTGATAGTGCCAACCCAAGATGACAATGCTAGTTTCTACAGCTTGATTGGGGAATTCAGCTGCTAATTCTTTTAATCCTTCTTCCTCCCAAAGAACAATTTGCTCACGGAACTTAGCCCAAGGTGTAGTTTCATCAGCTGCATAAGTTATGATTTCAGCAAATTTATGAGCTGCTATACGTTTACTTTCTGAATTTGCTGTTTTAGCCTGTGCAATGTGATTACCTGTTTCTATAACAGCAGCTAAAGGAAGTACCAGCGTTGTTGATTTGTCGATTATTAAAGCTGGTTTAATATCCTCTCTTGTAAAGGCTATTTGTAAAACTTCCAAAGCTTCAACCACATTAGATTTACCACTTGCATTTGTACCAATTATAACTGTCAACGGGTCAAGTGGAAGTTCGGCATAACGAAAGCTTTTCCAGTTTTCTAAGATGAGTTGCTTAAGCATGATCAACTCCAAAACTCTACTTACTTAAATTTAGCTCCTAAGAGAAGCGATCGCTCAAGGTTTCTTTACCCCTTGGTGTGATCGCTTCTAGTATGTAGATATAGTTGTACCTTTAACACCGATAAAAACTGTGTTAACTTACTGCGTATTGCTTATCTTCTTAAACTGCGGGGGTCGAGTGCATCTCTCAACCCATCACCAAGTAAATTGAATGCTAGCACTGTGAGGATAATCAACACGGCCGGCGGCCAGATTAACCAAGGTTGCAACACCAAAATTGAAGCATTGCTAGCTAGAGAAAGCATATTTCCCCAAGAAGGATCTGGTTGTTGAATACCCAAGCCGATAAGACTCAGTATCGCTTCTGCGCCAATAAAGCTGGGAATTGCCAGAGTAGCAGAGATAATTACATAACTAGCCGTTTGTGGCAAAACGTGGCGGAGGATGATATAAATTGGGTTCCCGCCCATCGCGCGTGCCGCTTGCACAAATTCTCGTTCTTTAATTGATAGTACCTGTCCTCGAATGACCCGTGCTAAACCAGCCCAGCTAATAACCGAAGTAATCACCACTATCAGCAAAAAGCGCTGGGTACTGCTTAAACCAGGTGGTAATACTGCTCCCAAAGTCACTAAAAGATAAATACTAGGGAAAGTCATTAGTACTTCTGCCAAGCGCATAATGACACTATCAGTTACACCGCCGAAATAGCCAGAAATTCCCCCGATGAGCAAACCGAGGGGATAGGTAATAATAATGCCAAAAATGCCAATAAACATACTGATGCGACCACCATGCAGCAGGCGACTAAATTGGTCGCGGCCTTGGTCATCAGTACCTAAAATGTTGAATTTTGCCCCAGTTGTTGTGCCAAATAAATGCCAATTTAAGGGAATACCTGAAAAGATTGTGACTTCATCCCATTTTGGAGGTAATGGCAAACTCATCTGCAACAATTGGTATTCCGGCCCAGAGACAAATAGACGCAGGGGTGAGGGCTTTGTCGAGTCTACAATGAGTTGGCGATCGCCTGTTTCTAAATTCGTATCTCCCTGAGTTGTCGGGTAAATATACGGCCCGGTAAATTGCCCTGACTGAGAAACCCAGTGTATCTTAGTTGGTGGCAGCAGTGAACCATTAGGCTGTGAAGCATAGGGGTCATAAGGAGCCACGAAATCTGCTGCAATTACTCCTATATAGAAAATTAACAGCAAAATTGCCCCAAATCGTGCCAAAGGATTTTTCTTAAGTCGTCGCCACCAATCCATAATAGTTAGGGATTATAAGTTATGAGTTATGAGTTATTAAGCTTTTATCTTAATTCATAATCCATCATTAATAATTCTCAATTACCAGCTCTGTCAATTTTGGATTTTAGACTGAAGGATACAATCTAAAATCCAAAATTGAATAACTTCTAATTCGCAACTCCCAACTTCTCTAAATACCGTTGCTGTTCTTCTTGTTGTTTTTCGTGTTCCACAACAAACACGTTTGAGTAGAGATTAGCGAGAATTTGTTTTCCTTGTTGTGTCAATGATAGATAATGCAGTCCTTCTTGGATATAGGGATATACACCATTCCAATAAAACTTAGCGTAGTTATTGCGTAAATCGGCAGGGGTTTTATAGCCCAAAACCTTATTTACACCAGTTTCTTCAAACTCGTAAAATAAAGAAGTAATTTTCTTTAGGTAACGTGGGTCGCTTAGTTGACCAATCAAATCAGCAGCACGTACTAACCCTGCAAAGCACTTTGTATCTTGATGATCTTCTGCCGCAGGTACGGGAAATCGAGTCAATTCAATATTGCTTTTAATTGCCTCAGCATCTATTAACTTGTGACCTCCAAAACGCTCATCAATAAAAAGTTTGGCTCTATCAACATGATATGGCGTTAGGCTGGCATCAGAAGCCCCAGGAGCGACAGAAATCATTTTCCCATTTTTACCTGTGGAGTATAAGCCTGCTCCTTCTCGGTCTTGTCGGCAAACTCCCTTAACGTAGCCAATATCATGACTCACTAAGGAAATTATACAATGCAACCAATCTTCACTAGAAACACCGCCTTCCCTAATGTGTTTACCACGTAAGATTTCTTGTCCCACTAGGGTGACTAAGACGGTATGCTCAACATTGTGATAAAGAGCGTCACTATTGGCAATGTTTTCCAAGGCCATGTTACCAGCCCAGGCGATAATATCCTGATAATCATTTTTGAAGCAGCCATAAGTACGACGGTAGCCTTCTCGAATTTCATTTACAAAGGCATCAATTAAGATTTCAGTGGCATTGAACATATCTGTTTACTCTGGTAAATACCAATTATTTATCGATTTTATTGATTGATGAATTTCAAAATTCCATAATCAGGGCTAGCCTTGGAAGATGTTTGAAAAGTGGTGGCGGAGGTATTCAAAACTCTAGATTCTCCTAAAAAAGGAGGACTTTGAGAAGGTTATTCCCCCTTTTTTAGGGTTGTTTGGAGGATATTGATACACCGCTAGACTTTTTAAACAACCTCTGACTGGAATTAGCGCAATGGAGTTTGCTCTTTTGTAACTCACGTGTAGCTGTAGACGCTAGCTTGACCTATACCTGGATTAAATGTGGATGGCTTTCTCAGGCAAGACAAAAGCTTTAGAGGAATGGCACTAAGATAAGCCCAAAGTCTTGTGTTGCCTCGTTTCCACTTTTTAGGCTGGGAATATATTCCGAGAGGGCTGCTGCCTCTGATCAAATCACTTAAGGCGAAATCTCGCAGGATCGGTTAAAAGCTTGAAGGCTAGGAAGCAGCCAGGGCAAGGGGTGTGTCTTAACTTAGTGCCGTTAGGTTTGAGAGGAATTATTATGTTGCGTAAAGAGACAAAGTTTTTGTATATTAAAATACACTTGCTTTCAAATTTTAATTAGATAAATCTAGATTAGTTTTATCAGTTTTTCATATCTAATGCTTGATTGGCAGTGATCTAAATACAGATTATATGTGACCTAAAGCAGCTAGATGAGATAAAATAATTTTTTTTATCATAATAAATATTTTTAAGAAATTTTCTTAGTAATTACTCGTTGCTTAAGAGTTTCATTAGATACTAACGTATCTGAAGGGCATTTACTATGAAATACGTCATAGTTGAGATGAAGTAAATAAACTTCAAGTTTTTTTAAGAAAATAGCCAGATTGGGATGTATAGACAGAAAGTGGAGGTGCGACTGTGAACGACGAAAGTGTTTCAGAAGTAGAGGTGAAAGAAGCTTTAACCTATGAAGATGCTAGCGTTTCGAGCAAATCAGATCAAAAACCAACCAGGGTATGGTTGAAACCATTATTCTTGGGCGCTGGTTTAGGAATTGCGATCACTGTTGGTGGCATGGGGGTATTAAGTCGTTTCACATCCCGTCAACAAAGCGCGGTAGCGGATAAAAAAGTTAACCCAGTGATGACAGTCACCATCGCCACAGTAGAGACTGCCCCTGTTGTCCGTACTCTTAAAACTACTGGAACTGTAGCAGCGCGTGATTTAATTCCAGTGTTACCACAGACAAACGGCTTACAAATCAAAAGTATCTCCGAAAATGTGAAAGAAGGAGCTTTTGTCAAAAAAGGTCAAGTGTTGGCGGTGTTAAATGGTTCCATACTGCAAAACCAAATTAGCCAAGCAAAAGCAGATGTGGAATCTAAACAGGCAGATGTGGAATCCAAAGAAGCGGATTTGGCATTAAGGCAGGCGGATTTAGCATCAAATAAAGCAATAGTTCAGCAAAAACAAGCAGATTTAGCTCAAGCTAAAGCAAGGCTAGAGGAAGCAGCCAAAAATTATCAGCGTTATCAACAACTCGCCGACTCTAGAACTATTAGTAAGCAAGAACTCGATACTCGTTCTTATGCTGTGAAAACTGCCATCGAAGTTGTCAACCTATCCCAAGAAAATGTGCGTAGTGCCCAGGCCAATATTGTTAACGCCCAAGCCAATATTGTTAACGCCCAAGCGATCATCAATAAAGCCAAAGCTGATGTCCGCAGTAGTGCTGCGAAGGTGCAACAACTACAAACTCAGTTGGGACAAACTGTAGTGCGTGCCCCTGTTTCTGGAACGATCGCAGAAAAACTGGCCAGAGTCGGTGATGTCACTGGTGTGCCACCGCAAACCCAGATGGGTACTGTAATTGGTGGCACACAAAAGCTATTTTCGATTATCCGAGATAACAAACTCGAACTTCAGGCGAAGGTGCCCGAAATTCAACTCAATCAAGTGAAAATTGGTGCATCTGTGCAAATTACATCAGATGTCGATCGCCGTGTGCGATCGCAAGGACGAGTCAAAGATATACAACCACAAGTCAACGATCAAAGGCGTGAGGCGACAGTCAAAATTGACTTACCGCCAACAACTTTATTTAAACCAGGGATGTTTGCTAACGCTGCAATTACTACTAACTCAGAGATGAGGATGGTAGTGCCACAAAAAGCAGTGCAATCCCAAGCAGATGCAAGTGTAATTGTATTCACCTTATCGGCTGAAAATACAGTCCGCAGCCAAAAAGTAGAGTTAGGAGATCCTGGTAATGGCGACACAGTGGAAATCAAGAGTGGGTTACAGTTAGGCGATCGCGTCGTCGTTGATGGTGCAGGATACCTCAAAGATGGCGACAAAGTACGAGTTGCAAGTTGAAGGAAATAGGGAATTTGGGGATTGATATTAATCCAAATAATCTAAATAATATAGATGTCCCAACAGTTTTAATCAAAGTTACTCAACCAGGCGCAGGGCTAGCTGAACTAGAATCCCAAGTCACGAAAAAATTGAAGATGCCGTCGCGGGGTTGGGAATATCGATTACATGATTTCCACCGTCAGCGATGGAAATTCTAAGACAACAATCAATTTTATTTTGGGTACAGATAGCGATCGCGCCACCAATGATGTTCGCAAGGCGATCGCTAGCTGGATTAGTAGAAGTGTCTTCGACTTATGTGTATACCAGGGAGGTTAATTTCCCTACTCCCCCTTCCTTAAATACTGTGCGATCGCATTTATCGGTGGGAATCATAACAAACACATTCACCGGAGTAAATATCCAATGGCATATCAAAACATTACCGCCTTCCTTTCCGCAGCAGATATCCAAGAAATTAAAGCAGCCTTTGCGACGATTGAAGCAAAGTTACCTTTTCTTGTTACCCTGAGTGCAGAAGAACGACGCAACTTATTTAAGATGGGTGATAAAAGACTAGCTTTTGTCAACAATAGCCTGATTGCTGCCCAATCTAACCGAGATATTTTGCCAGCCAGTTTTGATTTAGATGAATTTGTGCGGGATTACCAACTAGCTGCTAACCTCACCGAACTGTTGATTAAACTGCAACAACTGACAGAACAGGTAGATGATACCCTAATGGCAGTCGGTAGCGAAGCAATGGGTAGCAGTTTGACAGTTTATGATTACGTCAAGACAGCTGCTAAGAAAACTCCAGGGTTAAAAACTATTGCTCAACAGTTGGGTGAACGGTTTAAAGCTATTAAAAGTAAATCGGTTAAAGCTGCTGTCGATTCTTAAAGGCTTTTAAAAAAGCCTTTAGTGATGTAGCTAATACTTTGAGATCCCCCTAAATCCCCCTTAAAAAGGGGGACTTTGACTCCGATTCCCCCCTTTTTTAAGGGGGGTTAGGGGGGATCTAAACGTTAACTGAACCATATTTATTGCCTTAAAAAAGGGGACTTTAACTCCGGTTCCCCCTTTTTTTAAGGGGGGTTAGGGGGTATCTCGAATGACTATGCACCAAAACCCACGCAGTATTGGGTAGGGGGTATAAACACTAGAAAATATGACAAACAAACTCAATAGCAGCAATCACCATTTACCTTACAATCCAAAGCTTGTAGAAAGAGCGAAAGAACTTCGTAAAAATATGACCCCAGCAGAAAAAAAGCTATGGGATGAATATTTGAGAAATTTTCAATATCGGGTTTTAAGACAACGACCGATTAATCATTTCATAGTTGATTTCTACTGTCCTACTTTACAAACAGTGATTGAAATTGATGGGGATAGCCATTTTACAGATGAAGGTCAAGATTACGATCTGGAGAGAACAAACATTTTGGAAGGCTATGGTTTAAAGATTATTAGGTTTACAAATAGTCAAGTTTTAAATCACTTTGATAGTGTGTGTAACCAGATACAGCAGATGATCCCCCCTAACCCCCCTTAAAAAACGGGGGAACCGGAATTAAAGTCCTCCTTCTTAAGAGGGATTTAGGCGAATCTCAAAAAACTGAGAAAACTTCTTAAAGTCCCCCTTCTTAAGGGGGATTTAGGGGGATCTCCAATAACTATGCATCTTAACCGAATCGTATTGAGAGTCTCCTGATTTGCAAAACGAGATGTATCTTTTAATCAATGAACCTCAAAGCATCGTCGATGAACCTCAAAGCATTGTCGATGAACCTCAAAGCCTCGCCGATGAACCTCAAAGCTTTGTCGCTGAACCTCAGAGCATCGTCGCTGAACCTCAGAGCATCGTCGTTGAACCTCAAAGCATCGTCGCTGAACCTCAAAGCCTCGTCGCTGAACCTCAAAGCATCGTCGCTGAACCTCAAAGCCTCGCCGATGAACCTCAAAGCCTCGCCGATGAACCTCAAAACTTCGTTAATGAGTCTTTGATACTCGTGAGTAAGTATTAAAGACTCTCAATCAGGAATTAGGAATTGCAAGCTTGATATTATACCCATAGCCACGTGTAATCTGCCACCCTGCACTGATTTATGCTCATAACTCCTCGCCACACTAACAAGCTCTCCCTCTTTTTCCTTTTCTGTTTCACCCTACTCCTTGCAGCCCCTTGAGCAACAACAAATTCAAGAGTTTTTCATCTCCCGTCAGCCGCGACTCCCCAAAGATGCCAAAATTCAAGGTGCTGATTACGCCCAAGCCTGCACCAACTATTTAACAGAAGTCCTCAATAACCAGCAAGCCAAAATTGAGCATTTGATTGAGGAACTAGTTGATTTGGGTAAAGCAGAAAAAAATGCGCTCAAAAGCAATCTGACAATTTTGTTAGCACATTTACTCAAGTTACACGTTCAGTATGATATCCCTGATAACATCAAAGGAAGCTGGTATAGCTCCATACTTGAACATCGTCAGCGAGTTATCAATAATTTGACAGATACTCCTTCTCTCAAAAGTTTTCTGGTAGAGGCGGTGTAAAAAGCCTACCCAGATGCTCGTAAGCTAGCTAGTTTGGAATTCGCATACCCCAAGAAAGTGAGTATCCTACCGTTTGTCCTTTTTCGATTGAGCAGATTCTAGATGAGGATTTTTACGGGCTGTAGAAAATTACTTCTGCTGTCATGTTCTTTTACATCTAGATAGATAGACAGGTGAACCGAAAGGTTCTACAATCTGAACTGATTGCGGTAAATTTACCTATTGCCCAATCCATATAAGCATAGTAAAGATTTTCTAGTGATTCCGTTTGATTGCGGAAGCACTAAATTAATATAGGAAAGTCTCGATTAAAGGGCAGCAAACAAATGGATGTAAAGCTGATTCTAGCCGGATTAACAGTTATATTTACGCTTTCGTGCTTATTCTTTGGCACGAAAAATGGATTCTATGATTCAGATAACTATCACGGCAATGGCTCCGCACATTGAGATAAGTCTGTAGACCCTTTGGCGACTTGCTATAGGGTGAGTTGACTAAAATAGCTCAGATGCAAAGAAAAAATAAACAAGAGCCAGACTCCTTAAGTTACTAGCTTGATGGCTTTTCGTTAGCCCACCTTTCCGAACCAGTGCGGGTTCGGTGGAGGCGTCCTCCCCAATCAAAAATCTGTATTCTCAGGGTGTAGGGGCGCACGATAAAACTTACCCCTAAGTCACAAAACCAAAATTTTTGTAACTTTTGGCTTTTGGGATATGTCCATGATGATGAGGTTTGAGGGGAGGAGAGCATGAGGGATAATCTGTCGGCATCCTCTAATGTAGATGCTGCGGAAGCGGGTAGTGAATTAGAATGTTTGCCCTATAGTGTCCAACATGACAATGAGGGCGTGTGTTTATTGGTGAAGATGGGGCCACACCGCATATTGTTAGACTGCGGTTTGGAGGATATTTCATCGCTGGCTAAGGGGCTTACTAAGCCGGTACGTGGAGCTAGTTCGCCCCTACCAGCAGATTTGGTTTTAATTAGTCACGCTCACCCAGATCACGCCAAAGGCTTACTGCCACTGCATAAAGCTTTTCCCAAGTTACCTATTTATGGTAGTGAGGTGACTAGCAAGTTACTGCCGCTAAATTGGCTAGACCAAAACCCTGAAGAAATTTCTCAATTTTGTCATGCCTTGCCGTTGCGATCGCCTATAGAATTGCAAGATGGTTTGGTGGCAGAATTATTTCCCGCAGGGCATCTACCAGGGGCAGTTGCAATTCTCCTTACCTACACTACCAAGCAGCGTACTTACAAATTACTGTATACAGGTGACTTTTTCCTGTCCAATTCCCGCTTAGTAGAAGGTTTGCGTTTAGAGGAATTGCGGAACTTAGACTTGGATGTGCTAATCATTGAAGGTAGTTATGGCACATCCCGTCATCCTCACCGCCGCAACCAAGAAAATCAACTAGCCGAGCGAATTAATCGCGCGATCGCTGACCATTGTTCTGTGATCCTTCCCACCCCGGCTTTAGGATTGGGTCAAGAATTATTAATGCTCTTGCGATCGCATCACCACTTTACCGGACGAGATTTAGATATTTGGGTAGATGGTGCTGTCGCTACTGGCTGCGATGCGTACCTAGAACTGCTACCCCACCTCCCCCCATCCGTACAAAACTTCGCCCGCCATCAACCCTTGTTTTGGGATGAACGGGTGCGTCCCCGTGTGCGTCGTTTACAAGCAGAACATCGTCCCACCGTGGGCAAGTCCCCTTGTATTGTCCTCACCGACTCGACATCTGATTTAGGTGAACACTGCCAACTAGACACCGGGCCTTGGCTAATTCTCCTACCAGAAAAAATTGATATAAAAGTTAACAAAGAATATTTAGCACCTACCACTATTGAAACCTATCTCTTGGCTCAACATAGTGATGGCCCTGGTACTACGCAGCTAATTCATAATTTGCGACCCCAGCACGTCATTTTTGTCCACGGTTCGCCTTCCTACTTAGCAGACCTGACTAGCTTAGAGGAGTTACAAAATCGCTACCATATACATTCTCCGGCGGCTGAAACCTTAGTAGAACTGCCCATCGGCGATACATTTTTACAGCCGGCAGCGCCAGAGACTAACTACGAAGGTGAGCTGACAGAGTTGGAAACAGTAATCACAATCAGCCTACCCAATATGATTACTGCTGATCCGCGTTGGCGGCAATTTGCCGATACTGGTTTAATTGAAGCTCGTTGGCAAGGGGAAGAACTAGTATTAAGGGGATTGTCTCAAAGAGAACTGCTCAACCAAAATAGTGATCGCTATACATGGACAGATGTAGACTGTTGTGGTACGTGCCGACATCAAAGGGGGCAGCGGTGTTGGAATCCAGCTTCCCCGTTGTATAACTTTAAGGTAACTCTCGAAGGCTACTGCCCTGCTTTTGAGGGTTTATCTAATCCTGAGTCCTGAAGGCAGAGTACTGAGTTAGGATTTATTACTCAGCACTCAGCACTGGTTATTCTGGATTCGAGTCAGTATAACGGTTGGGGATGCGCTCTGCTTCAGGACAATCTTCAGTCATCAGAGGTTCCACATTACCGCGTGGTACTGAAGCCAATTTTTGGGTTACAGCACCAATGCTCTCGAGGCGAACCATTTCTTCCCAAGAACAAACTTCGTCTTCTTCTTCTGTTTCATAGCGTAGGGTCACTAAGTCTCCCTCTATGTCTATGATGCGGGCGCGTTCAATCCAGCGTTGCTGGTCCCGCAAGAAAACACATACCTCGCGCCCATCGCAACAGAGTTGATAAATCTTGCGGTGTAGCATGTATTGTTTCTGCCTTTTTAAACAACGTAGTTAAACCTGTCAAAATCTGGGTTCTACCCCATTAGATTACACCTTTAAGAGATTAATTTCACTTTTGAGAACAAGTACGCTTCATGACCCAATCCCAAAACTTGCCCGTAGTTGTCAAAATATCAGGAAATGTTAGGTCATCAGTCAATAGTTGCTCTAGCAATCCATTAAATCTCCCTCCGGCTCATTTTAGGGAATGTTTGCTTCATAGAAGTCAAACGATTCGGTACCTGTCCTACCCAGGTTTATATCTGTTGGTGACTCATTCTTACCATTATGTAATAAATAATACTCCAAAACAATCGTTGATTGCGGTTGTTTAACTTGCCTACTTTTACTCATTGGCATTACTGAGAAGTCTGGGGACTTGGCTTTACTTTTACCCACTTGTATCTGATCTTAACTCATTCTCTCGCTGACCTTAGTGCTTTTCAACAATAACACCCAAATAGTTTTGAGTTCTTAAGGTTTTTGCCTAATTATGACTCAGAAAATGGCATAGAGGAAAGAGAAAAATTATGAAAAATTTTCCTCTGCTTATCCTAGAGGGATATCAGCAAGATTTATACGGTAGGGGAAATTCCATTAGCACGCTTGACGAGGAAGCTTCTCGTTTGATTTGACCTGCACGAACTGCATCGTATAAGGCTGCGAGGTCTGGCAAATCCTCTGACTGATAGCATTTAGTGGCTAGCACTTGCTGGAGTAACCCCTCAGATTCAACACTAAGATACCCAGTTTGAAAAGCAGATGCAATGATTGTGCGAATCATCTTGATTAGGGCAGAGTGAGCAATTTATTAGGTCTAGTGTGGAGTATTTTTTTCTATTACTAATTGATATGGAACATTAATACTATGTGATTAACATTACACATATATAGTGATTTTTGTCACAACAATGGTTAAGGGGGCGAGGAGCAGGGTGTTGATTTTTGTTCAAAAATATTAATAAAAAAATTTTCCCGAAGCAGCGAAAAAATATGCTTAAACATCGCTAATCAAGCAAAAAACTGGCGGAAATCCTCATCTTTTTGACTTAATTGCACCCAGTCTAGATTTAAGGACTGGAATTTTTGCACCAAGCGATCGCAAGCCGGGCGTTCGGTAGCGTAATGTCCAGCATCGATTAAAATGAGATTGCAATCGCGGCTTTCTTGAAACTGATGAAATTTACAGTCAGAAGTGAGATAAGCTTGGGCACCAGTTTTGGCGACGGCTGAAATGTAACTAGCCCCCGAACCACCCAAAACGGCAACTCGTGAAATTGTTTGCTGTAAATCAGCAGTTGGGGAAAAAATCAAATTAGGGGGAGCAAGTCGGGTTTGAATGGTTGCTAGTAATTCCTGTAAGGTCAGAAATGGCTCTAGCAAGCCAACACGACCATATCCTAATCCTGCTTGTGTAGATTCTATGGGAGTGACTTCTTTAAGTTCTAAAATTTGAGCTAAAACATCAGCAGTCCCATCTTGCACTTGGTCGAAATTCGTGTGGGCAGTGTAAATACCAATATTGTGGGTAAAAGCTAACCGTACCATTTCGGCGATCGCTTCACCAGTGCGTAAAGATTTGAGAGGATTAAAAATTAAGGGATGATGGGCAAATATTAGATTAGCATTCAGAGCGATCGCTTCCTGCATTACCGCCAAAGTTGGTGTCAAACAGACTAAAACCCGTGCTTTTTCCTGCAAAACTCCTGGTTCAATCTGCCAGCCACAATTATCCCAACTTTCACACCAAGCGGGATTCGCCCATGCTTCAAACCAAGTAATTAAATCAGCAATTTTCATACTATAATTTCCAGCAAATTATTTTATATGCAGCAAGTAGTTAAATACTAGCCTTTTAAAAGTTTCTATTTTTTAATTTTGAATTTATTATCACTGTGTAAGAATTTAGGAACCAGAATAATTAAAGAATCAGGAATGATAAAATTCTGATTTGTGAGTGCTGAATCCTTATATCAGTGTCTCTGTGGTTGAATATTTAATTTTAATGCTAATTGCTGGCGCATTTCTTGGAAAGGTTTATTCCACACAGGGCTAGCATTCCAGTTCCATACTGCGACTGGAATAAGTTGTTCTTCAGCAAGACAAGTTAGCAGACGGTATTCATCTTCTGGTTCACGAGAAAAGGTAAAGGGGTTGCGGTAGCCTGTCTCACACAGCTTGTAAGATACGACCTGACCGTGATTAATACGTTGTAAAAGCTCCTTACCTTTAGCGAGCAAATAATCAAAAAAAACAAGACTAAAAGGTTCTACGTGTGCGCGATTTTGCGGCTCTTTTTGTACCCATCTTGCCCACTCAAAGCCATAGATAAAATCATGGACATAACGAAAGCGGATGTCCGTTTTATTTCCGAACATCTTCGTTAGGCAAATCATTTTTTCACCAAAAACTTTTAAGAAAGGAATAGCGCCCTCATCTGCGGTTAAAGCCTGTCTAAGCATACTACTTACAAGAAAATCAAAATCCCAAAATATGTTTTCTGGAAAGTTTTGCAACTGAGTACGGACTATATTTTCGAGAGTTTCTTGAATAGCTGTGATAATTTGAAAGTCGGTGTTTTGTTCCACAATCAAATTTTCCAATTCTGTAAAGCTGGTAATTAATGTTTTTTGGGGACTCAACGACAATAATTTAACAGACTGCTGGGCAAGGATTTCATCAATAAATTGAAAAGTATGGCTTTGTGTTAGTTTTTTATTCATAGGATTTGAAACAGCCCAACAGCTTATACTAAACATTAGTATATAGCAGAGTAAAGTGATTTCTTAATAATCACAAATAAACTTAACTTTTCAATTCACAAATATATACAAATTATTTTATGTATAGTCTGATTAGTTTTGCATCAATAATTGTGATTAAGAATTTATCAAAGCAAAATTTACTTAATGCATATCACTATGATTTTTAGAATATTCTATCCAGAAGTAGATAGTAGAACCAAAGTATTTAAACTCTACAAAACTGCACCTTCAATATAACTTGAGAATCGGCTATCCAGAAATGTGAACAACTAATTCTCTGGAATGACTACGCTGGCGGTGTTCCCAAATATAAATTCCTTGCCAAGTCCCCAGTACCAAGTGGCCGCGATTAATGGGGATATGTTCAGAAGTATGGGTGAGTGCGGTACGGATATGTGCCGGCATATCATCGGCACCTTCTGCATCGTGGATGTATTTACCTGATTCGGGGACGAGTTTTGCCATAAAATTAGCTAGATCCACAAGAACATCAGGATCAGCATTTTCTTGGATTACTAAACTGGCTGAAGTATGGCGCAAAAATAAAGTGCAAAGACCAGTTTCAACCCCAGATTCTGCAACTGCGGCTGTAATTTTTGCAGTAATGTTATAAAAAGATTTGCCAGTGGTAAAAATTTTTAGTAACTTTTGGTAGTGAGTCATTTGAAACAGTAATTATTGATGACAGTTCAATCTGCGTGATTTTGTTTTTATTCTGCTGTTGATTGCTCGTTAGACTGAGTATGTTTTATTCTAAAGTATCTTTATCTATGATTGTGAGAGATTTCATTATTAATTGATGTTATTTGAATAAGTTTATTTTGTCTGTAAATAATTGAGAACAGCATTAGCGATCGCTTCATTACCATCCTTGGCAATTGGTTGAGATATCTTTGGTAATTGGGGTAACTCATGTAGAAAATCCCAAGTCCCTTGAAAAAACTCAGATGGAGTGATAATTTGATGCTGGTTGTAATTAGTTATGCCTTCTAGTATAAAAGTTGCTTCAGCAAAATCTTCACGCGGAATAGTCACAATTGGTAATCCTAGTATTGTGGCTTCCGAAAAAGTACTGTAGCCAGGTTTAGAAACCACTCGCCCACAAATAGGCATAAAATCTACAGGGCGGTATTTGCGGTCATTAATTTTCACTAAATTAGGTAAATCAGGGGCAGATTGATCAAAGATGATAAATTGCCAATCTGGAAATCGCGCTAGGTTATCATAAGGGATTTGCTGTATACCCAAACCGCCAAAGGTTAACAAAATAGTTTTTTCCACTGGTGCAGTTATTCCCCAAAGAGTACGTAAATCATCAGCAGAGTAACGGGGGGAACCGCCTGTTAAGCCGACATCTGTGATATTGTTAAAAGCTTGCATTGGTTCGTGGAAAGGGAGACGAAACAGGCGATCGCACTTTGAGTAACAATCACTAATCCAATCTGCCACTGCGGTAAATTCACCTCCCCAATCGCGGTAGATAAAGTCCCAGCCAAAGTTACTCATCATCCAGCAGGGAATATTTGCAGCTTTGGCAAACCCAGGAGCGAGGAAGGGTATATCTGCCAAAATAAGATTAACGCGATTTTGACGAATAAAATTCACTTCTGAGGCAATCAGCGAATTTTGATGCTTCTTAATATCCAGCAACTTTTCTAAAGTCGCTACTTTATCCATTGTCAAACTATCCGTTTGCACCACACCCAAATCAAATGCACGGGGACGATAGATAAAATCGCCCTCTATATAGCATTCAAGCAACCAGCGTGGGGCAGTACTCACCAGAATTAGCAGAACTTCTGGACATAACTTTTGAATTGTTGCAGCAACAGAAGCCGTGCGAGTAGCATGACCAAAGCCGTGGTTAGTTATGGCTAAATATAAGATTGGGCGTTCCATTTGATCAAGAGACGCGATAAATCGCGTCTGTACTTTTAATTAATTTTGCAAAAACTTTGAATCGTCTCAACCAATAAGTCAATTTCGGATTCTAAAGTAAAGTAATGAACAGTGGCGCGTATACAGCTAGGATCGGCAATTGTCCGAGTTAATATCCTTTGTGAGTCTAAAAATTGCACCAACTTCAAATGAGCTTGAGGTGGATTATTTTCAAGTTGAAAGGAGACAATACCACTTTCGGGTGGAGAAGTTCGCAAACATTTAATATTGGGTAACGCCGTCAATTGTCGCCAGAGGTACTCACTGTTATGGCAAATTTGCTCGTAACGTTCCTGTGGCGTTCCCCATTGCTGATGAATAGCGATCGCTTCCTTTAACCCAAGATACAACGGATAAGCCAATGTAGACACTTCGTATCGTCGCCCATCTGGAAGCCAATCCACAGGCTGAGATTGATTATCCACAGTAATGCCATTCAAGCCAATAAACGTAGGTTTCAGGCTTTCTCGTGCTTCTGGCCGAACATACAAACCACCCGCACCCGCAGGGCCACATAACCATTTGTGACCAGTAAAAGCATAAAAATCTACTCCCAATTCAGTCAAGTTTAAAGGCAACAAACCGGCAGATTGGGCAGCATCTATCAGTAAAAAAGAACGATTATTCCTGCATACTTCGGCAATTTTATCAAGAGGTAAAACTTGACCAGTATTCCAGAAAACATGACTCAATATCACGAGACGGGTATTGGGGCGTAAATGCTGGGCAATTATAGTTACAGGGTCGCCCTCATTTAAAGTTGCCTTGAGAGGACAAATCGTAACTTCCACAGCGAATCTCCGCGAAATTTCCTGCGTTGTGGCAATTACGCCTGGATGTTCGCAGTCTGAAAGCAGCAGATGGTCGCCAGCACGCCACTCAATACCCCACATGGCGATATTACAGCCAACTGTAACATTCTGTGTGAGAGTAATTGTTTGACTTGGTGCATATAACTCCGAAGCGATCGCTTCTCTTGCTGCTTGAGTCTGGGGTGCTATCCAGCGATACGCCTCATTACCAAAGGGGCCTATTTGCTGAACATAAGCTTGAGTTTGGGCGATCGCATCCATTGCTCTTTGGGGCATTGGCCCTTGTCCCCCATAATTGAAATAAGTCTTATTTGCTAAAGCCGGAAATTGCTCTCGATGGCTATGCAACCTGGTTTGTGCGACAGAAATACTGGTCATACCAATTTTAGATTTTAGATTTTGGGTTTTGGATTAGTCAAAAGTCATTCGTCTCTCTCGTCTCCCCCACTCCATTATTAATTGTCTGAGTTACTCCCAGAGTGTGCTAATTCTTGTTAACTTAAAAGGATGCTAATTAATGCTGAACTCCTACTGCAATACCAACGTTGTAAACGTCGGCCTTTTCTAGATATCCACGGTGACAAAAGTCAGCGTGATGCTCCCAATGAGTTGCTACGGAAACTGCAACAGGACAAAATCGCTCATCAGTTGAGTGTTTTGGCAAATGTGACTTATCATCAACCAGAATATTCTTATGGAAACTGGGAAAGGGCAGAGAAGGAAACTTTAGAATTGATGCAGCGTGGGGTTGAGTACATCTATAAAGGAGTACTGTTAGCAAATTATTCTGAAGCATACACCCTGCTAAGTCGTCCAGATTTACTCGTAAAACAACCAGGACAATCCGATTTTGGAGATTGGATCTACGTCCCGGCTAATATTGAACTGGGTAAGCGCCCTAAGCAAGAATATCAGGTTGTCGCTGCATTTCATGTCCAAGCGCTGGCAGCAGTGCAGGGAGTTGCACCGGAAACGGCTTCGCTGATATTGCGAACCAAAAATACAAATTATGGGGTGGATCTGTTTAAATGGATGCCACGAATGCAGCAGATTCTGGAGGAGTTTATTCAAGTTTTAGAATTACCAAATCCGCCAGAGGTATTTATTTCTCGACAAAAGTGCAATCTTTGCCATTGGTATAGTGAATGTTATGCGATCGCTCAATCTGAAAAACATCTCTCACTAGTACCAGGTGTAACACCGATTCGCTACACTCAACTCCAAGCCTTAGCCATTACTACCCTGGAATCTCTCGCTAACACCAGTCCCAGCAACTTAGAAAATCTGATTGGTTTTGATAGTGCAATAGCGCCCAAGTTGGTATTGCAAGCTCAATCTGCATTAGAAGAACGACCCTTAATCTTACCTTACCCGCTACCAAAAGAAGATATTACATTCACAGCGCCCATAGAGCTTTATTTTGATATTGAGGCGCAGCCAGACTTAGATTTAGATTATCTCTTAGGGGTTTTGGTCGTTGATAGACAAGCTAATACAGAACAGTTTTATTCGTTTTTAGCAGACAAACCAGAAGACGAAGAATTAATTTGGCAGCAATTTTTGGATTTGGTTTGGCAATATCCTGAAGCACCAATTTATCATTTTTGTGTCTACGAGTTTGATACAGTCAAACGGTTAGCAAAACTTTACGGAACTCCACACTCCTTAGTGCGTCCTGTACTGAATCGATTTGTGGATGTGTATGAACAATTAACCCGAAGTGTAGCATTGCCTGTAGAAAGCTATGCCTTGAAAGCGATCGCTCGTTGGGTAGGATTTGAGTGGCGTGACAAAGAAGCTAGTGGTGCTAAGTGTATTTATTGGTATGAGCAATGGCTAGAAACAGGCGATCGCACCTTACTAGAAATTATCCAACGCTACAACGAAGATGACTGCCGCGCCACCCACAGAGTCAAAGATTGGCTTGTTAACTTTTTCCAAGATGAATATGGTTTGCGACGAGCTTAAATAATTTAGTATTTTTTCCAGGTTTTCAAATTAAAAATTGAGAAAGCGTAATTTAATAAGAACTTCCAGACTTGTAGCTGTCACATTATTTTTTTCATTGGTATTATTTGTAGGGGCGTACAACTAACTGTGCGTTCCTAACGCGTGTTGATTTACCAAAGAAAATCTATGCACATAATTAAAAAAATATTCGTATTTCCACGGATTATTTACTTTTTGCTCCCAATTCTAATTATCAGCTTTGTATTCACAAATTTACCCTCAAATGCCGTTGAAGTCAGTAGCATAGAATTTATCGGGGAAGCAACCTTACCAAAAGGTTTAATATTGCGAAAAACTGAAATTGGAGGTTTATCTGGAGTTACATATAATGCAAAAAACAACCTTTATTACACTATTTCCGATGAACGTGGACAAAAAGCTGCCGCTCGTTTATACACTTTAAAAATTGACTTAAGCAAAGGTTCTCTAGAAAAAGGTAAAGTTGTTCCTGTCAGCGTTACCACGTTATTAAATGAAAATGGTCAAACATTTCGCCCTGGTGAAAGTGATACAGAAGGTATTGCATTAACTAATAAAGGAACTGTGTTTATTTCATCTGAAGGTGATGCCGCAAGATTAATTAATCCTTTTATTAAAGAGTTCTCGCTATCTTCTGGCAAAGAAATTGTAACACTCCCCATACCAAATAAATTTTTGCCAGATAAAACTGGTCAACAAGGTATCCGCAACAATTTGGCTTTTGAAAGCCTCACCATCACACCCGATAATAAGCATCTATTTACAGCTACCGAAAATGCTCTAATTCAAGATGGTGTCGCAGCTAAACCTAATGTCGGCAGCCCTTGCCGCATTTTGCAATATAACTTGTTCAATAACCAGCCAGAAAAAGAATTTCTTTACCAAACGGAACCAGTATCCCCCTTTTTGAATCTGACTGGCAAATTCGCTAGTGGATTACCCGATTTGGTTGCTCTTGATAATCAAGGACATTTTCTAAGTTTAGAACGCTCTTTTACTGGTTTAGGATTTGCTATTTCGCTATTTCAGGTTTCTTTAGAAGGAGCCGATGATATTCATAAGATTGACAGCCTTTTAGCAGTTGATTCCAAAAATATTAAACCAGTCCAGAAAACACTGCTGTTAGATTTGAGAAAACTAGATGTACTGTTAGATAACATCGAAGGCTTAACTCTTGGCCCTAAACTATCCGATGGGCAGCAATCATTAATTATCATCAGTGATAACAACTTTAACTCTCTACAACGCACCCAGATACTAGCCTTTAAAATTAAAATTGAAACTCCGCTAATTAGATTATTACGTCGTTTACTCCCGAATCTTAACTTTTAACAGTGAACAGGTAAAGGTGTGATTATACCTTCGCTGCTATTTACTTTTTTCTGATTATTCCTGTGTATTCACGGAATCTACTAGGCAAATTTATCTAGTCTGTTTGTAGTTTCCGTGGAATTTCTCAGCCGTAATCCTTAATAAAGATGTTACACAATATTTAGAAGTTCTTGCAGAGAGATTAAGCATAATTACAGAAGATGATTAATTTTCTCAAAATCCTGATATTTTTTAGATTTAAGTTTAATAATTAGCGAGACTTATTAAAATGTTTTGCCAACAATATTTTTCATAAATAATTTTTATGCTAGAAAATAAAATTGAGAATATGGTAGGGCAAAAAGCAGAATTAGACGATTACATAGGGCAATTTTTAAACAATCGCTATTTAATCAAACATTTGATTGGTAAAGGGGGGATGGGTAGAGTTTATCTAGCTGAAGATACTGCTAAAGATGGTATGCCGATCGCAATCAAAATCTTATCACTTAGTTTGGCAAACCAACAAATGTCTCAACGCTTTGCTAGAGAGATTTTTATTGGCGCTCAATTAGGCCGCAAAAGTAAACATATTGTTCGGATCTTAAGTTATGGCGTTACTGAGGATAAAACTCCATTTTATGTAATGGAATACCTCAAAGGGAAAAATCTCAAGCAAATTCTTAAAATTAAGCCTTTAACATTATCAAAGTTTTTGGAAACTTGTAATCAGATTTGTTTAGGCTTACAATGTGCCCACCAAGGTATCAGTCTTAAAGGAGAAATTTATCCTATTGTTCATAGGGATATTAAACCAGAAAATATATTTATTACTGAAGATAGTAAAGAAGGAGAAATTGTTAAAATCCTAGATTTTGGGATTGCCAAATTTCTCACAGAACGAAGTGGGATGACCCTCACAGATTCTTTTATTGGCAGTTTACCTTATTGTTCTCCAGAACACATGGAAGGACGCAAACTGCTAGATGTCCGCTCCGATATTTACAGTTTGGGAGTACTAATGTTTGAGATGCTGGCAGGTAAACATCCATTTCACACAAAAAGTAACTCCTTTGGTACTTGGTATCAAGCACATCGCTTTCAAATACCGCCAACAGTTGAAGAAGTCAATCCGCAAGTCAAAATACCGCAGATATTAGAAAAAATATTAATGAGTTGTTTAGCGAAGGAAGTAAGCGATCGCCCTCAAAATATAAACCAAATATTAGAAGATTTACAAAAGGTTAATATTCAATTTAATAGTTCTATCCCTAGCAATAATGATTACATTAGTAAAGATTCGTTTCCAGTTCAGTTAGTACCAGCAACTTTATTATCAGAAAAAGAGTGTTTGCAAAAAAAATGGCCTAAAAATAAACCAATTGCGCCAATTGGATTTCCCCATTTACTACATACTACTCAAAGACCTATACCGACTTTTTGGGCAATGTTGCCAAAACAAGATATTATAAAGTTTTTAGATAACATACATGGTACTGAATTTATTAGCAAAATGAATATGTACCCGATGCTATTGTGGGTAACAGTATTATACGGTACCCAACCTTCTATGAGTAAATGGCTACCTTATTTTTTAGATTTGAAAGATAATAAAGGGCAAAATATAGCACGTAGTTTAGTGGAAGTAGGTTACTACCATCTACTATTTTTTGCCATAGAAGATCCAACTCGTTGCTCTCATGTAAAAACTTTAAGCCTTACGGCTAACCAACGCCAAAAACTCATAGATTGCCTAGATATGAGTCAATATTCAAATGAATTAATGCTATCTAGCCAAACAAAAAACCTTCTGAAAACTGATTATGAAAAGCTAAAGTTAGACATCTTACAAACGTTAGTCGTAGATAAAAAAGCTGAGACAGAAAATTTAAAAAATTGGATGGATAAAATTTTTGAGATGTTTTTGAAACTTTTATCATGTCCTTAGAAGTATTCTATCAAAATGCTTGTGCCAATTTCCTAATGATATTTTTATGTGTATATCGCTAACTTTAAATAGGCTTAACAGCAGAGATAAACAAAGTGAATCAGAGCTTATTTACATCTTCAAATACTACAGGGTTGCTTGCCAATCGTTATCAACTCAAGCAATTAATTGGTAGCGGTGGTATGGGTGAAGTTTTTTTAGCAAATGATATTTTGTTAGGAGGCATACCAGTTGCTGTCAAGTTTTTGACTAAAACTGTTATCAATAACAAGATGCAACAAGACTTTGCTCGTGAAGCTTTAATGAGTGCGGCTTTGAGTCAAAAGAGCATACATATAGTACGGGCGTATGATTATGGCGTGAATGAGAAAGGAAAACCATATTACGTCATGGAATATCTATACGGCAAAAGTTTAAAGGATTTAATTCCGCTACCCCTGGATATATTTTTGATTCTCTCTCGCCAAATTTGTTTGGGCTTACAGTGCGTCCATCAAGGTATTAATATTGATGGGCAAATTTGTCCGTTAGTTCATAGAGATATCAAGCCCGCTAATATATTAGTTATTCCTGATCCGATATTGGGTCAGTTAGTCAAAATTCTCGATTTCGGGATTGCTAGATTTTTAAATTATGCATCAACAGCTAGTACAAGTAGTGGATTTAATGGTACTTTACCCTACTGTTCCCCAGAACAATTAGACGGAGAAAAATTAGATAGTCGCTCTGATATTTATAGTCTGGGTGTGATGATGTTTGAGATGCTTACAGGTAAAAAACCTTGGCAACCAGAAACTGATTACTTTGGTGCTTGGTATAAAGCACATCAATTTGAACAACCGAAAGCGATCGCAGATGTTAAACCCACTCTTAAAATTCCTCAAAAGCTAAATAATTTAATCATGGCTTGTCTTGCGAAAAAATCTTGCGATCGCCCCCAAAATCTCGCTCAAATTTTGCAAGTCTTAAACAGTTTAGAAGAGTCTAATTGTTCCAGTATACCTACAACTCTAGCCTCTAGTTCAAACCTTAGCCGCCCTTTTGATTCAGGTTTACCAATCACATTAAAACAAAGCTGCCTTAAACTTTCGTGGCCTGAAAACAAACCAATTCAAGAAATTGTTTTTCCTCAGCTTCTAGACACCGCACAAGGAGCTATAACGGCATTATGGTTGATGTTGTCTAAACAAGAAATCAAAAATTATGCGGTTTCTACCCGTTACAACCGATTTATCTTCATAACATCTCCTCACCCAATGTTGTTGTGGGTGACTGTACTCTACAATCGGCAATTACCTCCTAAGTGGCTACCGTGCTACTTAGATATGCAAAATCCCCAAAATCTTAAGCTGGTAAGTTTTCTGGTTGAAAATGAACACTATCCTTTGATTTTCTTTACTCTAGAAGCACCACATTCCTGCACCAACGTTCTTAGCAGTCGCATTGAGCCAACTCAGCAGCAAATGTTGAAAAGCTGGGTACAGCAGAGCCACAGTCTACCACCCGCTTCTCAACCCCAGTTGAGCAAACAGCTATTAAAGCAACAGTATAAACAAATGCAATCCCGGATATTGCAGCATCTGGAATCAGAGCCACAGGTTGTATTATCAAGGTTTTAACGAAAAATTTGCACCTTGGAGAGACGGGTTAAAAATAATTTCTAATTCCCAACTCCAAAACGCTTGACAAGTAGAAAAAAAATAGTGATAATAGCAAAGTTGCCAAACAAGGGACTGTAGTTCAATTGGTTAGAGCACCGCCCTGTCACGGCGGAAGTTGCGGGTTCGAGCCCCGTCAGTCCCGTTCTAAATTTATGAGTAGTGAATCACCGACCTGAACTTCGGTGATTTTGGATTTTGAATTCCCCAAAAGGATTGACTCAGAATTCAAGATTTGAATATAAGCTACATTTATCATGCTTTGCGAAAGAGAGAATTAACTGTGACTGTTAGAGTCCGTATTGCGCCGAGTCCGACCGGAAATTTGCATATTGGTACAGCTAGAACGGCTGTATTTAACTGGTTATTTGCCCGCCACCACGGTGGGAAATTTATACTGCGAATAGAAGACACAGATTTAGAGCGATCGCGTCCCCAATACACCGACAATATTCTTGAAGGATTGCGCTGGCTAGGACTGAACTGGGATGAAGGGCCATTTTTCCAATCCCAACGTCTGGATCTTTATAAAGAAGCAGTCCAAAAACTGCTAGATCAAGGATTAGCCTATCGCTGTTACACCACTTCTGAAGAACTAGAAACTCTCAGAGAAACCCAAAAAGCTAGAGGCGAAGCTCCTCGCTATGACAACCGTCACCGCAATCTCACGCCAGAACAACGCGCCGCTTATGAAGCAGAAGGTCGCTCCTCTGTGATTCGCTTCAAAATCGAAGATGGGCGGGAAATTGTCTGGAACGACCTAGTAAGGGGAAAGATGTCTTGGCGAGGTAGCGATTTAGGTGGTGATATGGTCATCGCCCGCGCCTCAGAAGAAGGTAGCGGTCAACCTTTATACAACTTTGTAGTTGTAGTGGATGACATCGATATGCAAATCACCCATGTCATCCGGGGAGAAGATCATATCGCCAACACCGCCAAGCAAATTTTACTCTATGAAGCAATGGGTGCAAAAATTCCAGAGTTCTCCCACACGCCACTGATTTTGAACATGGAAGGGCGCAAGCTTTCTAAGCGGGATGGCGTTACTTCCATTTCTGACTTTCAGCAAATGGGCTTTACTTCTGAAGGCTTAGTAAATTACATGACATTGTTGGGTTGGTCGCCACCAGATTCGACGCAAGAAATATTTACCTTAGAAGAAGCAGCAAAAGAATTTGGTTTTGAGCGTGTAAATAAAGCAGGTGCAAAGTTTGACTGGGACAAGCTGGATTGGTTGAACAGTCAGTATATCCATAAGACCCCAGTAGATAAACTCACAGATTTACTCATACCCTATTGGCAAGCAGCTGGGTATAAATTTGATGGTGGAAGAGAACGCCCTTGGTTAGAACAGGTAGTAACTTTAATTAGCCAGAGTTTGACTCGTTTAGTAGATGCAGTACCTCAAAGCCAACTGTTTTTTAGTGACACAGTTGAATTTAGCGAGGAAGGTAGTACACAATTAAAGCAAGAAGGTTCTACTGCTGTCCTTGAGGCGATTGTCACAGCCTTAGAAAATCAGCCTCAACTCTCAGAAGCCTTTGCCCAGGACATTATTAAGCAAGTGGTGAAAGAGCAAAAAGTCAAAAAAGGCTTAGTAATGCGATCGCTCAGAGCAGCCTTAACTGGAGATGTTCATGGCCCCGATCTCATACAATCTTGGTTACTACTAAATCAGATTGGTTTAGATAAGCCACGCTTGAGTAGGGCAATAACAGAAGCTAATTAGGGATTACAACAATTTTTAGATAGGTCTGGGAATGGGGAGTAGTGAGTGAGGGATTATAAGAATTTTCCCCATTCCCTATTCCCTGCTTTCACCCAGAAATATTGGGTTGATCGAGTAATAAAGCAACTATAAGAACAAAAAATCATTGACTAATTACTAATGAATTATCCCCACTTTCAAATCTAAAATAGGTAGTCAATTCTCCTCACTTTGGGAACTTGGTGTGTAAAATTCATGTCTTCAAAAACACTTAGAAGCGAACGTAATTACAATGCCAACAAAAGCGCTCAATAGAGGGATGAGATTATCGTTCATGATAGTTACGCTGTTCATCACATCGACAGTTAATGCTGAGGAAGCACCAACGATATTTGGAGATGTCACCATTGGCCCGCAGTTTTCCCCAGACCCCCTGACAGTTCGCGGGATGAGTGGTGGTTCAATATCTGGGAATCAAGTAGGTGGGAGAAGTGAAACAGCCACTGGCCCTTGCACCGGATTTGTTGATGAAACACCAGACCATACATTAGCGCTAACAAGTAAATTTGAATACCTGAAGCTGCAAGTGCAAAGTCCCGAAGACACCATCTTGATTATCAAGGGGCCCGGTGGTACTTGGTGTAATGACGATTTTGAAGGCAAAAATGCTGGCATTACTGGTGAATGGTTGGCTGGAACTTACCGAATTTGGGTTGGTTCCTACGAAAAAGACAAGTATCTTCCTTACACTATAAAAATTACAGAAGTTAAGTAGGGCATTGAAAAGAGGCACAGTAGGGTGTTGTTCTTACTTAGGGAAAAACTCTTTCTTCCTTGCTCCCTGATCTCCCCCACAATTATGATTGAGAGAGGCTGGAACGACACGAGGAGCATTGTGGAAAAATTCTCCGTGTCTTTGCATCCTGTTCCGCTCCCTTTTCTCGTGCGATTTTGTATTAAAATTAAGTTAACTTTGATTAAGATTCTTGTTGGCATCGCCATAATGCCCTAATTGCTTTATGGCAGTGCATATAAGAGATCAAATTACACAAAATGGATTTATAAACATCCGTTTAACAGCTAAAAGTGGCAGAGTGATGAACATTCGGTTACTAAGGTTGATGAATTGTATAGGCATCTAGAGGCAAATTAACATGAAATTCTCTTGGAAAGTCTTAGTACTCTGGACATTGCCGGCTTTGGTAATTGGCTTTTTCTTTTGGCAAGGGGCCTTTGCAGGCGCTCCTGCTGATATGAGTAAGAATGCAGCCAATACGCGCATGACTTATGGTCGCTTTCTAGAATACTTAGACGGCGATCGCGTCACCAGCGTGGATCTGTACGAAGGCGGTAGGACAGCAATTATAGAAGCCCGCGATCCAGACATTGAAAATCGTGTCCAAAGGTGGCGTGTGGATTTGCCTGTTAACGCTCCTGAGTTAATTAGCAAACTCAAAGAAAAAGATATTAGTTTTGATGCTCACCCCATGCGGAATGATGGCGCAATTTGGGGATTGTTGGGCAATCTCATATTTCCAGTTTTATTGATTACTGGGTTGTTCTTTTTGTTCCGGCGTTCTAGCAACCTCCCCGGCGGGCCAGGTCAAGCGATGAACTTCGGCAAATCTAAGGCGCGTTTCCAAATGGAGGCGAAAACCGGGGTCAAATTTGATGACGTAGCTGGTATTGAAGAAGCTAAGGAAGAATTGCAAGAAGTTGTCACCTTCCTGAAGCAGCCAGAAAGATTTACCGCAGTAGGCGCACGGATTCCCAAGGGAGTGCTGTTAGTTGGGCCTCCTGGAACTGGTAAAACTTTACTAGCAAAAGCGATCGCTGGGGAAGCAGGCGTACCTTTCTTCAGTATTTCCGGTTCGGAATTCGTGGAAATGTTCGTTGGTGTCGGCGCATCCCGCGTCCGCGATTTGTTCAAGAAAGCCAAAGACAACGCCCCTTGTATCATCTTCATTGATGAAATCGACGCAGTTGGACGGCAACGCGGCGCTGGTATCGGCGGCGGTAACGACGAGAGAGAGCAAACCCTCAACCAGTTGCTCACCGAAATGGACGGGTTTGAAGGTAACACAGGCATCATTATTATTGCTGCTACCAACCGCCCCGACGTACTAGACTCAGCCTTGTTGCGTCCCGGTCGCTTCGACCGCCAAGTAACAGTCGATGCACCCGATATCAAAGGGCGTTTGGAAATCTTGCAAGTGCATGCGCGGAATAAGAAATTAGATACTAGCGTATCTTTAGATGCGATCGCTCGCCGCACTCCTGGATTCACTGGTGCTGACTTAGCCAACTTACTCAACGAAGCAGCGATTTTGACTGCTAGAAGACGCAAAGAAGCTATCACTCTCCGCGAAATTGATGATGCGGTGGATCGGGTAGTTGCTGGGATGGAAGGTACTCCCTTGGTGGATAGCAAGAGCAAGCGCTTAATTGCATACCATGAAATTGGACACGCCTTAGTAGGGACTTTGTTAAAAGATCATGACCCAGTGCAGAAAGTTACCTTAATCCCACGGGGACAAGCACAGGGTTTAACTTGGTTTACGCCCAACGAAGAACAAGGGTTAATTTCTCGTTCTCAGTTGAAAGCCAGAATTACTGGTGCTTTGGGTGGTCGCGCCGCTGAAGAGGTTATTTTTGGGGCTGCGGAAGTCACAACTGGCGCGGGTGGAGACTTGCAGCAGTTATCGGGAATGGCACGGCAAATGGTGACGCGGTTCGGAATGTCAAACTTAGGCCCACTTTCCTTAGAAAGCCAACAGGGAGAAGTATTCTTGGGACGTGACTGGACAACCCGATCTGAGTATTCTGAATCCATCGCTTCCCGCATTGATGCTCAAGTAAGGGAAATTGTTGAGCAATGCTACGACCATGCTAAGAAGATCATCCGTGATCATCGCACTGTCACTGATCGCTTAGTCGATCTGCTCATCGAAAAGGAAACCATTGACGGCGAAGAATTCCGCCAGATTGTGGCTGAGTACGCTGAAGTACCTGAGAAGCAACAGTACGTACCGCAGCTGTAATCATTAATTCTTTTCTGGGCTAATGCCTGGAAATGAGAAAAAAATTAAAAAATTAAATGAGGATGGTATGTACCATCCTCATTTTTTTGTGAAACTTTGTAGTTTATGAAATAATAAAATTTCAAATTGCGTCGTCATTGAGTAAAAATACTTAGGTCTAAGTAAACCGTAATAAATTTAAAGTTTTCAAAATTGATGAACCCATAAACTCTACAACAAACCTTGTTTTTTCAACTTAGCTAACGCATCTTCAGCAGCAGCTTTTTCAGCCTCTTTTTTATTGCGTCCTTTACCTTCTCCATAAATTTTTCCATCTACTAATACTTTTGCTATGAATTCTGGCGCATGAGAAGACCCTCCTATTTGTTCTGTGAAATATTTGGGGGGATTTGGAGTAATGTTGCGTTGCACCCATTCTTGAAAGCGATTTTTTGAGTCTACATTAGAACGAGACACAACTATATGCTTAGGATCTACAGAATCAAATAGCGGTTCTATAATTGCGCGAATTGCTTCAATATTGGAATCGTTATCTAAATAGTAAGCACCAAGTACAGCTTCAAAGGTGCTACTGAGCAAATTAGGATTTTGGAAGCCTCCGTCTCGAATTGCGCCTTTTCCTAACCGCATCCTAAAGTCTAAACCTACCTCCTCGGCGAACTTTGCCAATTGTTTCTCATCTACCAACGCCGAACGCCGCCGTGTTAATTCATCTTCTCCCATTTCTGGGTGACAACTATATAGATACTCACCACTTAAGAAATTCAGCAAGGCATCACCAAGGAATTCTAGGCGTTCATTATGTTCGCCTTCTCCGGGGTTTTCATGGACATAAGAACGGTGAGTAAGCGCACGCCGTAGAAGTTTTTCATTATGGAATATTAAAATTTTGTGCATTTTTCTCTTGTGTTTTGTTGCGTAAATTGACTGTTGGGAAACTGTACAAGTGTGATTGTCTTCAGACATAAAAAACCGCAAATAGCGGTATTGCTAAAACCCAGCCTTTACTTAACTGGGTTTTTAAAAGCTCTTTTAAGCAGCTAGTTTGTCTAACTCAACTAAAAACAATTCCTGACCTTGCCTTTGCACTTTACCATCTCTTACAGCAGCATCAACAAACTGACTAAAGTTTTTAAACTTCTTGCCGTCAGACATAGAAATAGAGGAAAAGCCCTGATATTTATGGCAACGCTGACGCATCAAATTGTCAATGTATCCAAATACGGTAGATTTGCCTTGACTTAAAGAAGTTTTAGTCGATTCAATTAGGTACTTAACAGCGTCATTGTAATTAATTTGAAACTCAATCTCAGTGGTTTCAAGCTGAGTATTCTTGACAACCAATTGAGGCAATTCATCTACAAAGTAAAGTTCATCAGCAAGGTTTTTCAAACTTTGTTTTACATTACCTCGTCGTGCAAAAATTATGACATTTTTATCCTTATCTTGCAGGAATTTGACTGGATTTGCAAAGTCGCCATCTCCTGACACAAGGATAAAAGTATCTGGGGACTGATTGTTATATACATCATCAATTAAATCAGATTTAAGTTGATTGTCTGCACTGTTCTTTAAAGAGCAGGTAACATCTTCACATTGAAAACCAATACGTTGGAGATTCTCTTTTGCAGAAGCCTGGTTTTGAAATAGTGAATTATAGTAGACCCTTCTAATAATTAAACTCCCCCTTGCTTTGGCAAAAGCCAGCAATGAACTTGCTATATTTTGACTTAAATAAACATTTTGAAAATCGCAATAGATGCCAACTTTTAATTGCTGCTGATTTGTTTGTCTATTGGAAGATTGATTAGCGTGTGGCATTGTAATGTATCCAGTATTTTTTGGTGAACTGGACAGCTTCAACAAATTACACATCTAGCAGTAGGAAGGCTTTATACGAGGAATTTGTACTCAAAAAGTACTACCCTGCAATAAAGCTCTCTACCGTCGCTTTCGTTTGGTTTAAGTCTCAGCCGTAGAATTCCTGGCTTACTACCAAGTTTCGCGTCATCCTTTCCCCTGAATATTCATTCAAACATCTTGTCTTCCCGTTGAAAGTTAAGTCAATCAGTTGACTTGACATTTGGCTAAATAATCAGCCGAAGGGATGACACGAAGCTCGGCAGGAAACTAGGAATTCTGCTGCTGAGACAACACCAAAAACTTGCGCTTTAGAGTACGGTTATTTTGCTGCCCTAAGTACACATTGTCATAGCTGATGCTGGATGTCAATATAGTTATTTATGAAGATTTAGTAAAAGTATAAACGTGTAGCAGCTTGTTGTAAAACATCGTCTATTATCTATGACATTTAATAATCATTTATGGTATTCTCTCGAAAATAGCATTTTTTTATTTAATAAATAATTTACGGTTTACTTTGCGCGATCGCGCCATACAAAATACCTAAAATTTTCTTAATATCCTTAATATAATATTCACTCAAATCAATCGAAACTACATTGCCTTCAAGTTTCATAAATTGCCATATAGTACCAATAGTAACAGCACCATATATAGCTTTGATTTGATTTCCACCTCTGTCGTTAAATAACTGAGCCGCTACCATTTCGGCAATACATTGGGCTAAACCAGACCTCAAATTCTCATTTTTACTTTCTACTAAGACAATTATCGGACTGCGGACAAGCAACTGCTCCGAAGAAAGACTCAAAATAAAATCACAAAAGCCGTTTAATCCTCGCTGACTATCAACAGTAAAATCCACGCCAGAAAAAAAGCTTATTTCATAATTAAATTTGCGTCTAATTTCTAATAAAATTGGACTTATTATCATTTCACTTCGAGCTTTTTCTGAACTTATCGCTACTGCTAAATCAACATTTTCCCTAAGAATAGTAGATAATAAATCACTACATTCTTGCTCCTGCACATTTGCGAATAGTCCAGATGATTCGTGGATCACTAACCCAAAAGAATCAATAACTTCAATAAGTTTAAAATCACTATAAGCCATAAAACTTAATCCTTTGTCTTATGACTGAATTCTATAACAAAGTTTAAAAATTCAGCTTTGGCGGAAACACCCTAGCTAAATCAAGAGATAAATCAGGGAAGCAGGGAAAAGTTATTATCTCATCTGACAGGAAAATTCGCTTATTTGAATAACCATATCTGCCTTGATTATCCTGATATGGTTCACTGTAAGCTTCCAAATAATTATCGAATAAATTGAATATCCAATAATCAGTAATACCTCCTTTAGCATAGAGAGGTATTTTAACGTCTTGGTCATAGCCCAAAGAAGAATCTGAAACCTCCATTACTAAAAACACATCAGCCGCTTTAGGATGACCCGACAGATAATCATCAGCACGGTTTTGAACAATCGCAAAATCAGGCTCAGGTTCACTATTAGGTGGCAAAGCAATCGGCGCTTGTGATTGCAAAGTAGCCTTGTCTCCCAGTATTTTGGGGAGTTCCTTCCACAGTTTTCTTAAACAAGTTTCATAAGCTGTACCTTTAGATGCCATTTCAATAATTTCCCCATTAATTAACTCAATATGGTCATCTTCATGGAAAAAGCCCAATTCTCCAAGCCTGTGGTATTCATCCAGTGTGAAGCGTTTACCCTGAGCAATACTCATAACCTTACCTTTCTCTCATTGCCATAATCCCTATTCTAAATGTGTCAGAAATTGGTATGCTAAAGGCCGAGACTCGTTATAAAAGCAAACAATGCCTGCGCCTACTATTAACCCCACCATCACTGCCTTTCCCTTGACAGCCGTAGTCGGTCAAGAAGCAATTAAATTAGCCTTGCTGTTAGCCGCAGTTGATCCTGGTTTGGGAGGAGTAGCGATCGCAGGTCGTCGCGGTACGGCAAAATCTGTAATGGCTCGTGCTATCCACGCTCTACTACCGCCCATTGAAGTTGTCAAAGGCTCAATCAGTAATTGCAACCCCAACCACCCAGAAGAATGGGACGATCAACTCTTGGCGGAGTATGCAGACAAAGATATTCAAGATGTCCCCGTCGAAATTATCCCCGCGCCTTTTTTGCAAATTCCTCTAGGTATTACTGAAGACCGACTATTAGGTTCAGTAGATGTTGAAAAGTCCGTAAAGCAAGGTGATACCATTTTTCAACCTGGATTACTCGCTACAGCAAACCGGGGTGTACTATACGTAGATGAAATTAATTTATTAGATGACCAAATATCAAATCAACTTCTAACAGTATTATCTGAAGGACGCAACCAGATAGAACGGGAAGGGATTAGTTTTCAGCATCCGTGTAAATCCCTATTTATTGCCACCTACAACCCAGAAGAAGGCGGATTACGGGAGCATTTATTAGATAGAATTGCGATCGCACTCTCTGCTGACGGTGTACTCGGCTTAGATCAAAGAGTAGAAGCAGTTGAACAAGCGATCGCTTATTCTAAATCTCCCCAAGACTTTCTTCAGCAGTATAACGAAGACTTAGACTCCCTCAAAACCCAAATCATTTTGGCGCGGGAATGGTTGAAAGAAGTCATCATCACCCATGAACAAATTGCCTACTTAGTCGATGAGGCCATTCGTGGAGGAGTTCAGGGACATCGCGCTGAGTTATTCGCCACGCGGGTTGCCAAAGCTGCGGCGGCTTTGGAGGGAAGAACAACAGTTAATGCCGAAGATTTGCGCCGTGCTGTGGAATTGGTGATTGTACCACGCGCCACAGTTGTGCAGACACCACCACCCGAACAAGCACCGCCACCGCCTCCACCCCCACCCCAACAGAATCAAGAAGAGCCCCAGGACGAATCAGAAGAGGAACAAGAACAAGAAGAACAGGAAGAAAATCAAGAGCAAGAACCTCCCGACATCCCGGAAGAATTTATCTTTGATCCAGAAGGGGTAATCCTTGATGACAACGTGCTGTATTTTACTCAAATGGCGAAGCGGCAAGGTAAATCTGGTAGTCGCAGCGTCATATTCTCCGATGACAGGGGACGCTACATTAAGCCGATGTTGCCCAAAGGTAAAGCGCGACGCATTGCAGTAGATGCAACATTGAGAGCAGCTGCTCCTTATCAAAAAGCACGAAGAGAAAGACAACCAGATAGAAAAGTTATTGTCGAACAGCCTGATATTCGCTCGAAACGCCTGGTACGTAAAGCCGGGGCGTTGGTAGTATTTGTAGTAGATGCTTCTGGCTCAATGGCCTTGAATCGAATGCAATCGGCTAAAGGTGCAGTGATGCAACTGTTGACAGAAGCTTATCAAAACCGTGACCAAATAGCATTAATTCCCTTCCGGAGAGAACAGGCAGAGGTATTATTGCCTCCAACACGTTCTATTGCTTTAGCGCGTAACCGTTTGGAAAGGTTGCCCTGTGGTGGGGGATCGCCCTTAGCGCATGGTTTAACTCAAGCTGTGCGCGTCGGCTTAAATGCTCAGATGAGTGGAGATATTGGGCAAGTTGTCCTTGTAGCAATCACCGATGGGCGGGGTAATATTCCCTTAGCGCGTTCTTTGGGTGAACAGCTAGAACCAGGAGAAAAGCCAGATATTAAAGGAGAATTATTAGAAATTGCTGCCAGAATCCGTGCTTTGGGGATGCAACTATTAGTAATTGATACGGAAAGTAAATTCGTGTCTACTGGCTTTGCTAAAGAATTATCGCAAACAGCAGGCGGTAAATATTATCATTTGCCAAAAGCGACAGATCAAGCTATTGCTGCCATGACCAAAGGTGCGATCGCTGATTTAAAATCTCGATAATTAGTCATTTGTCATTGGTCATTAGTCATTTGTCATTTGTCAGTTGCTTTTCTACTAACCACTGACCATTGACTAATGACTACGATCCAGTGGGCATTACCTGTGGTTGCAAATAGCAAATCAAATCTTGGATTCCCTTTTGCAGATACCGCGTTACTGTCATTGGACTAGTACCAATGTTTTTAGCAGCATCTTTGCGAGAAAGTTCTTTCAAAAATACCATTTCAACTGCCATGCGGGGCTTTTCTTCCAGCATATTGATTGCGCCTTGGAGTTGTTGGCGTTCTTCTTCTTGTTGCAGGAGTACATGAGAACGGGGACAAGGAAGTGCTTCACCCAAGGTTATTTGGCAATCAACATAGTTAACTGCGGTTGCATCTAAACTCAAAGGCATCCGGTTTTGAGCAGCTAACTTGGTTTCTTGCCATTCATGCACTGATACCCGAAGTTCCTTAGCAATTTCAGCATCCTTGGGCTGACGACCTAAAGACATTGCCAAGTCCTTGCGAATCTTTTGCCCTTCATTGTATAATTCTTGCCAACGACGGGGAATTTTTAATAGAGTACTGCGATCGCGTAAAAAGTGCAGCATCTCACCGCGAATGTATGGCACTGCAAAGGAACTGAAAGCATATCCTTGGCTAGGATCGAAGCGTTCAATTGCCCTAATCAAACCAAAATAACCGATTTGTTCTAAATCTTCATAAGGTTCATTACATTGATGGCTGAACTTATGAGCCATCTTCCGCACTAAGCCAGTATGTAACTGTACAAGTTTATTACGAAGTTTAATAGATGGATTCTGGTGGTACAAGTGTAATAATTCTATACCATCAGTTCGTAAAGAGGACTCACTTGCTGCCATATACATTCCTTTGTTGTAACTCCTATTCCTGAGAAAATGGAGTTGCGTATATTTTCTTTTAAGCTGTCATTATTTTCCTTAGTCAAGCCAGAATGAGCCATCGTCGTTTCACTGAACTTGTGAGGAGTCTAACTCTACAATTCAGTATTTGTACGCATGATTTTGCTAACATCTCTGTTGCGGGTTGTTTCTCTTTTTGACATAACTCTTCAATGACACATAATCTTTAGCTTTTGCAACAAAAACTAGCTATTTATGCTGAACAATACATAAGGGATTAATAGTCAGCTAACATACTGAGAACAACGTGGATCGGCACTGAATTAATTGCAAAAGAGACTGGGCAATTTTATCTCTGAGTACGCACTGTTATTAATAAAGCTCGGAAATCCAAATTGGCGGTTGGGTTGAAAAACAAAATCCAAGCTACAAAAAACAGAATTTCGACTCATTTTTACGGGAATTTGTACTTAGTTGGGTGTTGAGGGAAATTTCTATTTATAGTAAAATTGAAACTTCGGAAACTTAGTGGAAACATAGAAACAGTTTGTTGACACGCAAGTTTGGTAGGTGTCACACTTCTGCTAAGCAGGAGGATAAACAATGAAAATCACCAAACACCGACAAAAAATTCTCGATGCACTTCAGCAATGGTTTAGCATCCATAAACAAGGGTCAAGCCTAGAAAAGTTGTGTCAATAACTCGGAATGCAACCACGTCAGAAAGCAATACTTCAGCACTGGTTGCAAACTATGCCTTAAATCGTTGGCTGTTAATCGCAAAGATTGGTAAGAATAGGAATAAGCACAACGTTTTCCTAAAAAACAGTTTTTCAATATGAGCAATACCAGTAATTTTCGTGAAGCTATCCGTGAGGCTAAATCTCACGCCCTCGTTGGCCCTAACGTGATTGCCAACGCCCTCCCCTACGTCGGTGGTGGTTTGGTGCTAACGGCATTAGGAACCTACGGCGGTTTGGGAGTTATCCGTAGTAACCCCGAAATATTCTTTCCCACCTTCATTGGTGCGGTGATTGTAGAGTTAATTTTGTTCTTTGTTGCCCAAAATGTTGCCCAAAAGGGTAACAAGGGTCTTGCACTACCCCTGTTGGCAACCTATAGCCTCTTGTCTGGATATACTCTCAGTGGCTTGGTATTTGTCGCTTTAAGATCCCAAGGTGTTGGCATTCAAGGCATTGGGTTGGCTGCCCTTGGTTGTGGTGTCACCTTTATTGCTGCCCGTCAAATTGGTTCAAATCTTTCTGAACAAGATGGCATGGCTTTGACGAAAACCATCAATCTCGGCGTTATGGCCTTGGTGGTTGTGTGCCTTGCCCAATTCGGCTTTGCCATGTTTGGTGTTTACACGCCAAATTGGTTAGAAATTGCCATCTCCGGTTTAGGAGTATTCCTGTTTGTTGGGGTTTCTGTTGTCGATTTCTACATCTTGCCCCGCACTTACAGCGATGACCAATATTTACCTGCTGCTTTGTCGATGTACCTTACTTACATCAACTTGTTTGTCTTTATCTTGCGGTTGTTAATTGCCATCAATGGCCGCGATTAATTGTCTGTAGGCACTAACACAAGTAGAGTTTTATAAAGTAAAAACCGTGGTTAAATTTTTGGCAACCACGGTTTTTTCATCGTTTTAATAGTAGAATATTAAGTTAAGCCTCAAATGAGCAAAACTATGCTTGAACTCTTAAATATAAAAATTGAAGTAGAAAAGTTGTCTAATATCTTGGGTAAGGCTGAGGACTGTCTTTGACCTCCAATATTTGACTGCAAGAATTCAATATTTAGATCAAGTAATTGCTCAACCGGACTTTTGGAATAATCCAACCCCTGCTTATGAAGTACTTCAAGAAATTGAATACTCGATATTCTACAAGCATCAGAAATATCAGCGCTGGTGTTCGATTCTAGAAGATATCAAAGCTGCGTTGGAATTGTTGGAATCATCAGCCGATGAGCAATTGTGGCAAGAGGTGCAAAGCAACCTTACCCAACTCCAACAAGAATTCGAAACAGCAGAAATACGACAATTATTGTCTGACCCCGAAGACAAAAAAGGTGCATTTCTGACTATTACTGCTGAGGTTGATAATGCAGATGCTCAATACTGGGCATATATGTTGCTGCAAATGTACTGTCGTTGGGGAAAAAGCCACAATTATCCGTTGGATGTAGTAGAGATTTCTGAGGTAAATGAAGCCGGAATTAAGTATGCAACCTTAGAAATTACAACACGTTATGCATACGGCTACCTTAAATCAGAAACAGGCACACATCAATTACAACAGATATCGCCCTTCGATGTTACTAACAGCTTGCGGACGAGTTTGGCTAGTGTAGAAGTTATTCCAATATTGGGTGAGTCCGTTGAGTGGGAGATTCCAGAGAAGCATTTAGAAATTACTTGGCATCGCCATCGGGGGAGTGTCAACCGCCCAGAAACATGGGTACGGGTGTTTCACATTCCTACCGGGATTAGTGTATTTTGTAACCAACAGCGTAGTCTGATGCAAAACAAAGAGAAAGCCTTAGCTATTCTCAAGAGTAAACTGTTGTTTGCGATGCCTACGGCTGGCTACGCCTACGCACTAGCCCAAGGTGTCCAGATTGACAAAATTCAACCCCGACAGATAAAATCTCTATCCAACAAGCTCATTCGTGAATATATCTTGCATCCTTACACCAAGGTGAAAGATTTACGTACCAATGTAGAAACACTTGCTGCCAGAGAGGTATTAGACGGTAAAATTGATTTTTTTATCAAAGCCTATCTGCAACAGCTAAATCACACTACTTCAGTGACCCAAGAAGCGCTTGATAATTTCAAGTAACTTTTGTAACTTATAATAAGTAGTGCGGAGAAAATTTGCCCAACTACAGCTAAAATCAAGAAACATAAGTAGAATAAAGAGCAATTTTCCACTACTAGCGCTCTATCTATCATTCAGCAAGCACTATGGAAGTTTTAGAACTCAAACGCGAAATCGAAACGTTGTCTGGCCGCCTGGGTAAAACCCAGGACTATCTTTGACGTACCTGCACTGACAGCCAAAATTCAAGACCTCGAAAAAATATCAGCACAGCCAGAATTCTGGAATGACCAAACCCAGGCCCAACAAACCCTACAAGAACTCAACGACCTGAAAGCCCACCTCCAGCAATACGATCGCTGGCACGCCAATCTAGAAGATACTAAGGCTGTTGTTGAATTGTTGGAGTTAGAAACTGATGAGGCACTACTCCAAGAAGCAGAATCTACGATCACTAAACTGAATCGTGACCTGGATCAGTGGGAGTTACAACAGTTACTTTCCGGCCCCTATGATGCAGAAGGTGCTGTACTGACGATTAGTGCTGGTGCTGGTGGCACAGATGCTCAAGACTGGGCATTTATGCTGATGCGGATGTACACCCGTTGGGGCGAAGCTCATGGCTATAAGGTAACTTTAGCTGAAGAGTCGGAGGGTGATGAAGCCGGAATTAAATCGGCAACCTTAGAAATTACTGGTCGCTATGCTTATGGTTACTTGCGATCGGAAATGGGTACACATCGCTTAGTGCGGATTTCACCTTTTAATGCCAACGGCAAGCGACAAACCAGTTTTGCAGGGGTGGAAGTGATGCCACAGATTGATAACTCTGTGCAATTGGATATTCCAGATAAGGATTTGGAAATCACCACAACTCGTTCTGGTGGTAAAGGCGGGCAAAACGTCAACAAAGTAGAAACTGCTGTGCGGATTGTTCACCTTCCCACGGGTCTTGCCGTGCGCTGTACAGAAGAGCGATCGCAGCTGCAAAATAAAGAAAAAGCCCTAAATCGCCTCAAAGCCAAGCTGTTGGTCATCGCCAAAGAGCAACGCGCCCAAGAAATTGCCGAAATTCGTGGCGATATGGTGGAAGCCTCCTGGGGAAACCAAATCCGTAATTATGTGTTTCACCCTTACCAGATGGTGAAGGATTTGCGTACAAATACAGAGACTACGGCGATTGGCGATGTGATGAATGGCGAACTTGATACATTCATCCAAGCTTATCTGCGCCAAGAGAATAAACTAGTAGAAAACGCTAGTGCATAATTTTGAATTATTTACAAGTGCTAAGTAATTATTTTTAATATTACTTAGCACTTGTTATTTATTTATCTCAAATTGGCGCGATTGCATAGCATTCCTTCTTATTGGGGCGTTTTTAGATAAATTCCTGAGTAATATACAGGCGATCGCCATTCTATCCCAGACCAACTGTTACAGTTATAAAAGAGTCTGTGGATAAATAACTATGAGCAACTCCCCTTCAACAGAACCTCAACCTAGCTACGTAAAACTCGCCATGCGAAACATGGTGCGTAAGGGTGCAACTTCGCTGAAGCATTTTGGATTGACTGCCGTAGGGCTTTTAGCTCTCCTTGTTGGTCTTGCTTACCTAACTCACTAAATTAGTCATTAGTCATTAGTCATTAGTCATTAATTATATTTAAAAGTACAGATGACCAATGACAAAGGACAGTCTTAGCGAAAAACCGTAAACCTCAGATTAGGAGACTGTGTGCCCCTGAGCGTTGAACTATATGTAGAGGATGATTTTTACGAGTTGTCCCCGACAACGTCTGTAAAAATTGGGGACACTGATCCCCGAATTCCTGCTGAAACTTGGGAAAATTGGTTTAATCGCTGGTTGGAAATACTTCACCCTCAGATTCCGCCAGCGCCAAGTTATGAAATAGGGCTGCGTTTGACAGATGACGCGCAAATTCAAGAACTGAATGCCCAGTATCGTCAACAGAATAAGCCTACAGACGTTTTAGCCTTTGCTGCTTTGGAGGTGGATTTTCCTCAAAGTAAAGAAATGCTTGCTTCTATACCATTATACTTAGGTGATATCATCGTGTCTGTAGACACAGCACAACGTCAAGCTCAACAGCAGGAACATAGTTTACCAACTGAGCTAGCCTGGTTAGCTAGTCATGGTTTGTTGCACCTGTTGGGCTGGGATCATCCTGATGAAGAAAGTTTGGGGCGAATGTTAGAACAGCAAGTGAGATTGCTGAACATAATAGGTATTTCTATTGACATAGAATAACAGGAATTTGTGTATACCTATAGTGTTAATTTTTGGTAATACTTTTATAATACTTCTGTGGAAAATTGCTTAAAGATTGCCTCAAAGTTAATTTCGCCATTAAGATCGGCGAATATTCCCACTGTAGCAACTCTATTCTTGTGTTTTTAAGTCTATGTCCCAAAAAATTTCTCCATCACCAACGCCTACCTCGTTACAAACACTGGTGTCTAACGAACGGGAATTCTCCTGGAAAGTAGCCTCTAATTTATTTGTTAGTTTTAAATATGCCTGGGCTGGAATCAGCTATAGTTTTCAAACTCAACGTAATTTTCGCATCCACGTAAGTGTTTGTGCAATGGCGATCGCATTAAGCGTTTTTTTGCATCTACAAGCCGTGGAAATAGCGGTAATTGGGATAACTAGTGGTTTAGTTTTGGCATTAGAGTTACTCAATACAGCGATCGAGTCTCTTGTAGACTTAACCGTTAAGCAGACATACCACGATTTGGCAAAAATTGCTAAAGATTGTGCAGCTGGTGCAGTGCTTGTATCTGCTTTGGTAGCAGTGCTGGTAGCTAGTATCCTATTACTGCCTCCTCTGGTAAGGTTAATTATATCGGCTTTGTAGAGGTGATTGGCGTAGGCGTTGTCTACCGCAGGCATCGCAAAGTGAGCCGCCAAGAGGATCACCGTCTGTCCGATTCCCTTTGGAAAACACATTCAAAATTTAAGTAGTGCGATCCTGCCAAGCATTTTAGATAAAGAGTTACTTAGTAATCTTTAGGAAGTGGCTGGTCGTAAAGTAGCTACTTTATATCTACGCGTTCACGTCAGCGTTATTTTTACACCTAGCAAACAAATAGCATGAGATACTTGTCTATGCTTTTTGCAACTGATGAGTGGTAAAAACTAGGAGTGATGAGCTTTGATTATAGTTATCGACAATTACGACAGTTTTACATATAATTTAGTGCAGTATCTGGGAGAATTAGCAGCAGAATTCCCAGTGGCAGATGATATTAAAGTTTTTCGTAACGATAAGATATCCATAGATGAGATTCGGGCATTAAAGCCGGAAGCCGTAGTTATTTCTCCTGGGCCTGGTCGCCCAGAAGATGCTGGCATTTCTTTAGAATTGATTGAACAGCTAGGACAAGAGTTACCAATTTTGGGTGTTTGTTTGGGACATCAAAGCATTGGTCAAGTGTTCGGTGGTAAAATAATTCCTGCTCCAGAGTTGATGCATGGCAAAACCTCTCAAGTGTCTCACACTGGGGTGGGGGTTTTTCGGGGATTAGAAAATCCTTTAACCGCCACCAGGTATCATAGTTTGGTAATCGAACGTGAGACTTGCCCAGATGTGTTAGAAATCACCGCTTGGGTTGAAGATAACACTATTATGGGAGTGCGACACCGGAACTATCCTCACATTCAGGGCGTCCAGTTTCACCCAGAGAGTGTCCTGACATCTTCAGGAAAACAGTTATTGCAAAATTTTCTGGAACAGTTAAAGTCGAGAGCGTAATTAATGAAACGACGACAGTTGATGGGCTATGCTGGGGCGGGGTTGGTAACAGCTTTGCTTACTACCTTGGGTTCCGAATCTCAAGCTGACGCACAATCTAGCGGTTTATCAGTTCAGTGGTTGGGTCATACTTGCTTTCTTTTTACTGGTGGCGGTGCAAAAATTCTTGTAAATCCATTTCGGACGGTCGGCTGTACTGCTGGGTATCGCCCACCAAAAGTTGCAGCAGATTTAGTACTGATTAGCAGTCAACTGCTGGATGAAGGTGCTGTAGATGTATTACCAGGAAATGCAAAACTCATCTACGAACCAGGAGTTTACGAGTTCAAAGGCATTAAGTTCCAAGGAATTGCTATAGACCACGATCGCAAAGGTGGTAAGCAGTTTGGCTCAAATACCGCTTGGAGTTGGAAGCAAGGCGGAATTAATATTTTACACTTAGGAGGAGCTGCCGCACCCATTTCCATTGAGCAAAAAATCCTGATGGGACGGCCTGATGTGGCATTTATTCCAGTGGGAGGCAGTGCAAAAGCCTACAATGCTGAGGAAGCAAAGCAGGCTATTCAAGTGTTAAATCCTAAGTTGGTGATTCCAACCCATTACCGCACACAGGCGGCTGATGCTGCTAAGTGCGATATTGCGCCAGTGGATGATTTTTTGAACTTGATGCAAGGTATGACAGTCAAGCGTAGCAACGGAGACAGCATTTCCATTAATCCTGGTAAATTGCCGGAAAATGGAGAAATTCAGGTTTTGAGCTACAAATTTTAACAAGAGTAGAGACGCGAAATTGCACTTCGTCCTGTTGCGCTAACGCGTCTCTACATTCTTTTTCACCTGATGTCTATTGTCTTAACCGAACTTATTGGGTTTTAGAACGTATACCACTCTGGGCCAAGCTTATCTGCTTCGCTAATGGGAGTCTCAACGGCTGTCGTCTCATTTATAGTCCAAATATTGTCTGCACCTGCTGTCTGATCGCGCCAGTAGACATCGGTCTTACCATCACCGTTGAAATCGCCAAGAGATGGTGTCAAGGCCGCGTTATTAGTTGGTAAGAAAGCTTCAGTAGCAACTGTTGTACCATCCATCAACCAAGCGGTGTTGGCACCTGTGGTTCCATTGCGCCAGAATATATCGGTCTTGCCATCACCGTTGAAATCACCAATTTTGGAAGTCCACGATGAGTCAAGTGTTCCCAAAGCACCTTCTGTGACTAAGATACCTCTCATTGTCCAAATCTTGTTCTCACCTGTTGCAGCGTTTCTCCACAGCAAGTCAGTGCTTAAATCGCCGTTGAAATCGCCAACGGTATAAGTCCAGGCTGCGTCTTGTGATTGCAGCGCAAATTCAGTCTTTTGCGTACCATCCATAAACCAAGCAAGGTTATCGCCTGTTGTCTGATTGCGCCAGAAGATGTCACTCTTGCCATTGCCGTCGAAATCAACAATGGTAGGATTTAGTGCTGTGTCTGTAGTGTCTAGAACAGTTGCAGTTACAACTGTAGTGCCATCCATCTCCCAAATAGCATTTTCACCGATTGTAGCATTATGCCAGAAGATATCGGTTTTGCGATCGCCGTTGAAATCGCCAATCTGAGAAGTCCAGGCTGGGTCAACGCTAGTTAGAGAAGCCGCATTAGCAACTCTTGTACCATCCATGAGGACAATGCTATTCTCACCGGTTGTCTTATTGCGTAATAAGAAGTCGGTTTTGCCATCATTGTTGAATTCGCCAATTTTGTAATCATAGGCGGCTAAGTCAAATTGACCTAAAGAACCCTGTTCGACAACTCTTGTCCCATCCATCAGGCGAACGATAATCTCACCGGTTTGGGTATTTACCCAAAGTTTGTCTGTTTTGCCATCAGCGTTGAAGTCAGGAACAATTGCGGCACTGGTTAAGTAAGGATTAGGATTGGGATTTGCTGATGCCACCGCAGATGGTTCCAATTGTAAGGAACTTCTACCCCCAAGAGATGAATTATAAGAAGTAAATTCTAAGCTGCTTGGTTGTTGTAAAGGTTCTAATGGCTGTCCAGATGTATTTGTATTAAAAGCCGACTTTTGGGGATTTTTACTTTCAAACATGGTGATTTTTTATGACTGTGTTTGTTATCCTTTTTTAACTTTATTTTGCACCCTCTTTCTGTAACCAAATAACATTTAGTAGGTTTTCAATATTTCTTTATAACTATTTCTTTTTGCTTAATGTCAGTTTCTAAACACAAACTTTTATTTCTTTTAAATGATTTATGAAAATATTTCAAGTGCCATTTAAACAATTAGAAAATGTTTTATGTGCGTGATGATTTAAAAATAAACTAGGTTATGTTTTTCTCTTTTTTCAAGCTCTGATGACTTGAGTAGAAATAAATATTGGCTAAAATAATTTAGATTAGCAACTAGCGAGAAGCACCATCTGTGCATCCTCTGGTTATCAAAAGTGTAAAATAACACAATACTTTCATAAATACATCAACTATGCAAACAGAATATCGGCAGCGCCGCGAGCATTTAATGGCAAAAATTGGTGATGGTACAGCCATTTTTCGCAGTGCGCCAATGGCAGTGATGCACAACGATGTCGAGTATGTTTATCGGCAAGACAGTGATTTTTTCTACTTGACTGGTTTTAATGAACCACAGGCAGTAGCAGTTTTAGCACCGCATCATGCAGAACATCGGTTTGTGCTATTTGTCCAACCGAAGGATCGTGAAAAGGAAGTATGGACTGGTTATCTTAATGGGGTAGATGCAGCAAAGGAAATTTATGGTGCTGATGAAGCGTACCCCATTAGCGAGTTAGATGAAAAATTGCCGCAGTATTTGGAAAAAGCCAGCCGGATTTACTATCACTTAGGACGCGATCGCACTTTTAATAACCAAATTTTAGGACATTACCAAAGTTTACTGCGGACTTACCCTAAGCGCGGTACAGGGCCAATCGCTATTGAAGATACTGGCCCTGTCCTCAGCAGCATGAGATTAATCAAAAGTGAAGCTGAGTTGGAATTGATGCGTCAAGCAGTTGCGATCGCAACTGAAGCACACAATTATGCCCAAGAAATCGCCGCACCTGGACGTTATGAGTACGAAATACAGGCGGAGATGGAACGCATCTTTCGAGTGCGGGGTGGAATGGGGCCAGCTTATCCTTCGATTGTGGCTTCCGGTGTGAATGCTTGCGTACTCCACTACATTGAAAATAATCGTCAAATGCAGGATGGAGAATTACTGCTAATTGATGCTGGTTGTGCTTACGGTTATTACAATTCTGATATTACCCGGACATTTCCTGTTGGGGGTAAATTTACGCCAGAACAAAAGACACTGTATGAGATTGTTTTAGAAGCACAAAAACAAGCGATCGCTCAAATTCAACCAGGTAATCCCTTCAAATTAGTTCACGATACAGCAGTACGTGTTCTCACAGAAGGTTTAGTCGAACTTGGCATTCTCAAAGGTGAAATTGATAAGTTAATTGAAGAAGAAAAATATAAGCCATATTATATGCACCGCACCAGTCATTGGTTGGGTTTAGATGTCCATGATGTGGGCGTTTACCAGCATGGTGAAGACAAACCGCAAATTTTGCAACCAGGTCAAATTTTGACAGTAGAACCAGGACTATATATAGTACCTGATACCAAACTAGCAGAAGACCAACCAGAGACCGATCCTCGATGGGTTGGCATTGGTATTCGTATTGAGGATGATGTCTTAGTTACATCTGATGGACATGAGGTGTTAACTGCGGGAGTTCCCAAAGCAGTAGATGAAATAGAAAGTTGAAGACTGCTTTTCTTGACAAAAATGGGGATGGTATCTACCATCCCTAAGAGCATATTTGTAAAGCCCCGGCGATTGGAAATCGCGGCTATACAGACTTGTGTTGAGCGTAGTCGAAATACAAAACCCACATCCGTGGGTTTAAAATCTTTGATTTTGTATTAGTCCATCAAGGTAGACTTTGCTCGTGTAGCTGAGACTTCCAATCGCCCAATACTTTTAAAACTTCACTTCTAAAGGAAAAATAACGGTGAAGGTGGAACCAACGCCTACCTCTGATACTAGGTTAATTTGGCCTTGTAATAGTTTTACTAAACGCGAGACGATCGCTAACCCCAATCCTGTACTATCAGGAAGATAGGGACGATCGCTAGAACTCACGCGAAAGTAAGGTTCAAATATCTGGGCTTGGTTTTCGAGTGCAATGCCAACTCCAGTGTCAGAAACTGCAATCGCCCATCTCTGGTTATCTAACACTTGACATATTGTAATAATAGTCCCCGACTCTGTATAACGAATTGCATTACTAATAAGATTTGTAATAATTTGTTGTAATTGAAAAGAATCTGTAATTAACTTTCCGGGTGCGCGATCGCAATCGACTACGATTTGTAAATTTTTTCCCACAGCTAAAGGTTCCAACATTTGACAGACATTATCGATTAGTTCCCGCACATCGGTAGGCACTAATTGGATTTTTATCTGTCCTGCCTCATAGCGGGAAAGTTCTAATACATCATTGATTAAATGGAGTAACTGTCTACCATTGCGTAGTACCCGCTCAATATGTTCTAAATTAGTATATTTTTCTTTTATATCAGCCTTTCGTCCTTGTTGGCGTAAAAACAGATCCGAATAACCAATAATAGAAGTTAGAGGATGTTTTAATTCGTGAGCTAGTTGGGAAAGATACTCTTGATTAGCACTAATTAACCGCGTGAGTTCCTCATTATGGAGCGTTAGTGATGCTTGTAACTGCTGTAATTCCCGCAAGCGTTCCTCAACATAACTCTTGAAGCATCGAGCGATCGCTTCGTCTATGATAGCGTCAATCAAACGTATGGAACGAATTATCTCTACAGGTGTTCCCCCCAATAAATCTACTTGTAGAGCATCAAATATTACTGTTCGCAGCAAATGATATTCTCTGGCTATTTCTGCTGGATCAAAGCCTTGTTCGGCTCGAATAGCTCCATGCTGGAAACTGGCAGTAACTATCGACTCAATATCATTATCCTGAGTTTTTGAAAGCACCGTTACCATTGCTTTCAAAACATCAGGGATGTGATCCTTTACCGCTGTATAAGATAGGTCATCAGCACTTTCAATCCGTCTATCCTTGCGAACTGCTAAAATCCATTTATCGAGGATAGTGTGCGTTTTTTCAGCCAGTACTTGACTAAAATCCATTATGTTAAATTCAGCTAGGAGATAGATGAGAAACTTTCATATCCAATTAGTTTAGCGAGTGCAGTGGTTTTTACCAAACTTAACAACTTAGTTCACCTACCAAAAGGAATATATTATACATATTATTGTGTTTGCTAATTAAGTAGCCTTATATAAAATTTTATCCGTATATTCCGTTTTCTATTAAAAAAGATTAATCAAGCACATAACATTCTTAATGCTTGGCTAGACTATATTATTTAGCTGTCTATGCAAGGAATTCACTCACAACACAAGTAAAAGCAGAAGTTTAATTAGCTACCTAAAACTAATACCAATACTTAAGATTGGTATTAAAATTAACAAGATTTATCATAAGATAGATAGCTTTTACTGAGCATTGATGTTATATTGTGCATAGTTTAGTATCCATTAGAGTAAGTCAGCTTAATTCAGCGTGTCATAGTGCATAACGCTGGAGCGGAGGAACCAAATTGTGGGGCGTATCTCATAGAAAGTGAAGAGTTGGGAGTAAGAAGTTAGTTTACTAAATACTCAACTCATAACTGATAACTTTCTTCAGAAGGGCATCTCTCAGCCCTAGCCCGTCAGCTAACTTCGTAGGCATTGAGAGGAGACTGAAGAGACGGCATTATTTTTATAATGTTCCGATCTCATCGGTGTCCAAGGCTGGTACTGCTCGGATTTTTGTACCTGCACTTAAATCTGTTGAGGTCGTAAATGATATTTCAATTAAATTTAGCAGCGATCGCAGCGATCGCTGGGCAAGCCGCTTGGAAAAAGACAAAACCTGTCATCGTTAGAGATGTCTTTTTTCTACCTGTGTTGGGGTTCTTGGGAATAATTGTGCTGTGGTGGATTGTTGCACTTGCCAACCATGAATTGATGCCCACTCCACCAGAAGCCTTAATTGCTAATTTAGACTACATCTTAAATCCCTTCTACCAGCGAGGCCCAGGCAACTTAGGAATTGGTTGGTTGTTAATAGCAAGTCTGCGTCGGGTATTAATAGGCTTTTTGTTAGGTGCGGTAGTAGCGATTCCCCTGGGGTTTCTAATTGGTATGTCCAGACCGGCAATGCTAGCGCTTAATCCCATCATTCAAATTTTTAAACCCGTATCGCCCCTAGCTTGGCTGCCCATCGCCTTAGCAATTTTCAATTTGGCAGATCCTTCAGCAATTTTTGTCATCTTTATTACCTCCTTGTGGCCGACAATTATTAATACCGCTTTAGGGGTTTCTAGCGTTCCCAAAGATTATTTAGATGTGGCACGAGTGCTAGAAATGCCCCGTTGGAGACGGATTACAAAGATAATTTGGCCTGCAAGTTTGCCGTATATTTTTACAGGTCTACGAATTAGTTTAGGCATAGCTTGGCTGGTAATCGTCGCCGTGGAAATGCTTACAGGTGGTGTTGGTATCGGCTTTTTTGTCTGGGATGAATGGAGTCGCTTAAACCTGAGTTCAGTCTTTTTAGCTGTGTTGATAATTGGTGTAACTGGGTTAATTTTAGATTATGCCGTGGGCAAAATCGAAGAATTAGTCACCCATCGCCCTAAAACTTCTAACTAACAATAATTAGGCTGCTATCAAAACAGCAAGATATAACGAGACTCTGCGCCTGAGGCGTGAGCAATTAATCACCAATGGAGCGACAAAAATGGGTGATATTATCTGGACTCGACGAGATATTATCAAGGGAATAGGAGCAACAACAGCGGGAATGGCGCTGTCTTCCTGTGGCGTTTCCGCAGATAGATCGGCTAAAGGATTGACCGAAGAAGCTTTAGCTGTGCAGCCAGTAGTTAAAAGCGGCGACCTAGAAAAAGCTGATATTACAGTTGGTTACGTTCCTGTTAATGATTGTGCGCCATTTGCGATCGCCTGGAAAAAAGGCTTCTTCCGCAAATATGGTTTGAACGTTACACTTAACCGCGAAGCCAGTTGGGCCACCTCCCGCGACGGTTTAATTTTTGGTCGCTTGGATGCTTCACCCGTGGTATCTGGTGCTGTCACCAACGCCAGAATTGGTGCTGAAGGCGCACGCCACGCCCCATTGTGTGCAGCCATGACCATCCACCGCCACGGTAACGCCATGACGATGAACAAAGCCATGTGGGATTTTGGGCTGCGTCCGTGGTATGAATATCAAGAACAACATGGCGATGGTGCTTTAGAAGCCTTTGGGCGCGATTTCCGAAACTACTTTGAGAAGCAACCGGCAGAAGGCAAAGTCTGGGCAGTAGTATTAAGTTCCGCCATTTACGAATACTTTATCCGTTATTTATCCGCAGCCGCAGGGGTTGATCCGCTTAAAGAGTTTCGCGTCATCATCGTTCCACCACCCCAAATGGTGACAAATGTGCGGATTGGTGCAATGCAAGCTTACATGGTTGCGGAACCGTGGAATACACGAGCAATAACTGGTAATGAAAACATTGGCTTTAGCTTTGCACAAGGCAAAGAAGTCTGGTTGGGACACCCAGATCGACTTTTGGGAGTGATGGAATCTTTCATCGACAAATATCCCAAAACCTATCGTTCCTTAGTCAAGGCAATGATTGAAGCCTGTCAGTATTGCAGCAAAGTAGAAAACCGCCAAGAAGTCGCCGAACTGATAACAGACCGTTCCTTTACAGGTGCTAGACCTAAAAAGAAAGATGCCCCAATTGCGAAATTTACAAGTCCGGGAATTCTCGGCAACTACAACTATGGCGGCTTTGACGGTAAAGACCGCACCATCAAAGCCGCTGACACCACGATTTTCTTCGATATTCCTGACAACCTTCCCAAACAGCCAGCAGAACACTCCACATTCTTATGGAGATCAAGAAGTATCTGGATGATGACGCAAGCAGCACGGTGGGGACAAATTAAGGAATTCCCCAAAAATGCCGAGAAACTAGCAGAACTTGGCTGGAGAACAGATTTATATCGGGAGATAGCCTCTGAAATGGGCATCGAGTGTCCCAAGGATGATTACAAGGTCGAACCACCAGAAGTATTTATAGATAAGAAAGGCTTCGACCCCAGCGATCCTGTGGGCTATCTAAACAGTTTTGCTATCAGGGCTAATGCTCCCACTAACTTTTTCATGTCTTAAATCCCAAGTTCAAGTATTGACTGATGACTCAATTATTTCGGGAGCATTTGATGATGGAATATACTTCATTACCTATTAATACCCAGACTGGAGTTCTGCCCCACCCTGGATTTTTAGAAATTGAAAATTTAGTCAAGTCTTATCCGACACCAGATAAAAGTAATTTTGTCGTTTTAGATGGAGTTAATCTGACGATTGGTGAAGATGAATATATTTCTGTAATTGGTCACTCTGGTTGTGGAAAATCAACCCTACTAAAGATAGTAGCTGGTTTAGAAAAAGCAACTTCCGGCTCAGTAAGGCTAGATGGAAAAGAAATTTATAAGCCAGGAGCCGAACGGATGATGGTATTTCAGAATTATTCGCTGTTACCTTGGTTAACTGTGCGAGAAAATATCCGTTTAGCTGTGGATGAAGTGCTAAAAAATGCTAATCGAGCTGAAAAAATTAGCATTGTAAATGAACACTTGGCAATGGTAAACTTGACGGCGGCGGCTGACAAATATCCTGATGAGATTTCTGGAGGTATGAAACAACGAGTAGGGATTGCCAGAGCTTTAGCAATTCGTCCTAAAATGTTACTGATGGATGAACCTTTTGGGGCACTAGATGCGCTAACTCGGGGTAAATTGCAGCGGCAGGTATTGGATATTTGGGAAAATAATCGTCAAGCAGTGATGATGATTACCCACGACGTAGATGAAGCAATCTATATGTCCGATCGCATCGTCTTGATGACCAATGGCCCAGCTGCTAATATAGGAGAGATATTAGAAGTTCCTTTTGAGCATCCACGCGATCGCGCTGCCATGCGAAACTCAAAAGAATATTTTGAACTCCGCAACCACGCCCTAAATTTCCTTGATCGATATTTTGCCCAAGACGAGTAAATTTAGATTATCATTTTTTTTAGTGGGTAGCCTAATTCAAATTTATGAAAGCTGAATTTGGAACGGAGGAACCAATGTTTGGGGCTAATCTTATGAGAGACACCTTCCAGTCTTAGCCCGTCAGCTAACTCCGTAGGCAATGGAAGGAACCCCCAACAGTTTGGCTGTAATACAGTTATTATTGGGGTTTCCTTGACTGATTTAAGATTTGAACTTTTGGTTATCGTCACTCCATCTAAAAATCCAGAATCGTTCGACTGAGCGACTTGTGCGAACGGAGCCGAGGTAAACCGAAGTCCAAAAATCTAAAATTTGTCACCCTGCTTCTCATTGTTAATTTATTTCATTGGGAGAAGTAAAGCTGTGCAAATAAAGCCAATGTTAGCACGTCTGCAAAGTGCCACAGGTCGAGATGACTTAATTGAACAAATGGTACTGTTGCCAGAACCAAAAAAACCTTTTTCTAAAAAAACTCAAAAAGCAAAAGCAGTTAATTTAATTGTTGCTTATGACGGATCTCCTAATAGTCATACGGCGCTAGATATTGCTTTCTGGATTGCCCACCAAACGCGTTTAGCCACCAATGCAGAAGTTACAGTTCAAGCTGTTTATGTGTTAGAAGACAATTCAAAAAGCCAGTATCCAAATATCTTGAGCTTACCAATACAACAGCCTCCATTGGAATGTCAAATCAGTGAACTATCAAAGTCTGGCACACAGGTATTAATTCAACCCCAATTACAGGCAGTGGTAACTCCCCTGCAACAAGCAGATATAATTCTCTGGCAAGCCCGAAGTCTAGCTGAAGAATGGCAGGGTTCTTTCAAATCTCATTTACGGTTTGGCAGTATTTCTACAGAAATTACCAAAGTTGTTGAATCAGAAGCTGCTGATATTCTGTTTCTGGGTTGCAACTCTGTTAATCATCCGATGATTGAGGCACTAAATTCTAATTTTCCCTGTGCCGTTTTGGGTATTCCCAGTTGTATTGATGAATAATCACTGTTAAAACTTTCAGTAATTTTTATCTAATTGTAATCATAGATAAGTCACCTATAACTAGGTGGCTTTTTTCGCTACTATGCAACCAACTACACTTCGGGAGTTATGATGTGGAAAACTGGCAAGCAATCCTCAGCGTTGTTACATTTATAAGCGTCATTGTTTTAGTAATGACGGAATGGGTACATCTCACCATTGCGGCATTATTGGGAGCATTGTTATTAGTTTTTACCAACGTCATGTCTTTACAAGAAGCTGTTGGTTACATCGGCAGAAGTCATGGAACACTCGGTTTATTCTTTGGAGTTATGGTGTTAGTGCGGGCTTTTGAGCCTACCAAGATATTTGATTATTTAGCTACTCAAATAGTACTCATAGCTAAAGGGCAAGGCAAACGTTTATTACTTGGTATTGTGGCTATTGTTACGCCTATCTGTGCAGTATTGCCGAATGCCACAACAGTAATGTTATTAGCACCTTTAATTCCCCCAATGGCTCAGGAAATAGGAATAAACTTTGTACCTTTACTAATTTTAATGGTGTTAATCGCCAATAGTGCTGGACTGCTAACTTTAGTTGGAGATCCAGCTACATTTATTGTTGGTGACGCTGTGAATATCAGCTTTACAGATTATTTATTCAAGTTGAGTTTAGGGGGAGTAATTGCCATTGTCATAGTAATTGCAACACTACCATTTTTGTTCCGCAAAATTTGGAATACACAGCTAGATAATCTTGAAGAACTGCCACATCCACAAATCAATCATCCACGAGTTTTAAGCATCGGTGCAGTTATTGTATTTTTCGTCCTGCTATTTTTTGTGATCGGAGAATCTCTACCAGTTCCCATCTCGCCTGCTGCCGCAGCTTTGTTAGGAGCAGCTTTAGCTTTGCTTTTATCTCACCATAGCAAAATAGATTCAGTTAACAACATTTTGCGGGATGTAGACTGGAGTACATTAATATTTTTTATGAGTATTTTTGTGCTAATTGGAGGGTTAGAAAAAACAGGCGTAATTAATGGTTTATCAGGAGTATTGGCAGCAATTTTAGGGAAAAATATTACCTTGGGTTCCCTAGTTTTATTATTTTCTGTGGGGATATTATCTAGCGTAGTGCCTAATATTCCTTTAGTGGTGGGGATGGTGCCCTTACTCAAACAATACATTGTTACTGTCGGATTAGCACCCGCAGAAATTTTAGCACAAGACTTTCAAGGGCAGTTTCCGCCAGAAGTATTACCACTGTTTTATGCGATGATGTTTGGTGCAACTTTGGGAGGTAATGGCACACTCGTAGGAGCATCATCTAACATTGTAGCCGCCGGGATTTCTGAGCAGCATGGACGCCGCATCTCGTTTAAAACTTTTCTACACTACGGTATCCCAGTGATGGTATTGCAACTAGTAGCTTCGGCTTTGTACGTGTTAATTCGCTTTTTGCTCTAGGTAGGGAAACCCCAACCTAATTAAATATAAAATGCTCAGGAGGTAAATCCCCGACTTTTGGTGAGAAGTCGGGTTTCTGAGTAATTTCTTTATTTACACTCAGATACTTATCCATCCTGAGCTATCCCTTAATATCCAATTAGGTGTAGCACATCCCGTAAGACGCTATAACCAGCTAAATCCCAAAGTAAATAGGCAAGGAATCCAATTGCTGCCAAGCGACCATTCCAAATTTCCGCTTGAGGAGTCCAGCCAAACAAAAATGCGTTGCGATCTACGCCGTTGTATTCTGCTGCAACAGGTGGTAAATCTGTAGAAGGACGAGTTCCTTGAGTAGCCATTTTTTTTCTCCAATATCTAGTAGTTTCTCAGGTGTTTAATGTTCTAGTAGCCAACTATGCGTAAAACGTCACGAACAACGCTATAGCCTGCTAAATCCCACAATAAATAAGCTAGAAAGCCAATTGCTGCCAAGCGACCATTCCAAATTTCCGCTTGAGGAGTCCAGCCAAACAAAAATGCGTTGCGATCTACGCCGTTGTATTCTGCTGCAACAGGTGGTAAATCTGTAGAAGGACGAGTTCCTTGAGTAGCCATTTTTTTTCTCCAATATCTAGTAATTTTTCAGGTGTTTAATGTTCTAATAGCCAACTATGCGTAAAACGTCACGAACAACGCTATAGCCTGCTAAATCCCACAATAAATAAGCTAGAAAGCCAATTGCTGCCAAGCGACCATTCCAAATTTCCGCTTGAGGAGTCCAGCCAAACAAAAATGCGTTGCGATCTACGCCGTTGTATTCTGCTGCAACAGGTGGTAAATCTGTAGAAGGACGAGTCTCTTGAGTTGCCATTTTTTTCTCCAATATCTAGTAATTTTTCAGGTGTTTAATGTTCTAATAGCCAACTATGCGTAAAACGTCACGAACAACGCTATAGCCTGCTAAATCCCACAATAAATAAGCTAGAAAACCAATTGCTGCAAAGCGACCATTCCAAATTTCCGCTTGAGGAGTCCAGCCAAACAAAAATGCGTTGCGATCTACGCCGTTGTATTCTGCTGCAACAGGTGGTAAATCTGTAGAAGGACGAGTCTCTTGAGTTGCCATTTTTTTCTCCAATTATCTAGTAGTCTTTCAGGTGTTTAATGTTCTAGTAGCCAACTATGCGTAAAACGTCACGAACAACGCTATAGCCTGCTAAATCCCACAATAAATAAGCTAGAAAACCAATTGCTGCAAAGCGACCATTCCAAATTTCCGCTTGAGGAGTCCAGCCAAACAAAAATGCGTTGCGATCTACGCCGTTGTATTCTGCTGCAACAGGTGGTAAATCTGTAGAAGGACGAGTCTCTTGAGTTGCCATTTTTTTCTCCGATATCTAGTAATGTTTCAAGTGATGTTTCAGTAGCTAACTAAGCGCAAAACGTCACGAACAACGCTATAGCCTGCTAAATACCAAAATAAATAGGCAAAAAAGCCAATTATTGCAAAATGACCGTTCCGAATTTCGGCTTGAGGAGTCTAGCCAAACAAAATTTAATTGCGATATTTGCGATTCCATTCTGTTGGAAATGGTGGCAAATCTCTATAAGGAAAAGCGAGTTACCATTTTTTTATCCTCAACGATTCATTTGTTAACTTTAATGTAGCTGTTTATCACTAGACTTATTTATGTCTCTGGGTACAAACCACAGGCACTTCTTCTGGACGATTATTAGAAACGTATTTTTTTAGACAAATCCACCTTGAGAGGGTGACTAAAAACAAATATGTAAATAGATGTAAAGAACTTATAAAAGAACTATAACTTAAACAGAATAAATCGCTACAAATAAGCAATTAAAAAGTAAAAATTAGCTATACATAATTAAGAGCAGGTGGTAATTTGATTAAGATTCCCACCGAAGGATAATAAAAGTTATATCTTTCGCTGGATACACTTTTCAATCTTTAGAGAGATGCTTTAAATAGCCAAATTCCAGGATTCTGAGCTAATGAGTTAGGTATTGCCATAGGTACAAACATACATAAATACTAAGAGTTGCTTCTCAAGAAAATCTTAATTCCCCAAATTTAAACCTTAGAAGAAGGAAATACAATGTTCCAAAGTACGGAAATCATGCTGGGACTGTACAAACCACTATTGTGGGTGGCACAGATTCCAGCAGATCCCTCAAACCTAACGCCACCACAGGCATCGGGTCTAGTTTCTGGGCCGCGCTTTTTTGTGGCTTTAATCTCCGGCGTGATCTTAGCCTTTGCTTTCCAATTAGTTCTAACTAATCTTTCTCTTGCAGCCGGTATTTCCTACCTGGGGCACTCATCTGACTCAGATTCAGATAGTGGGGAAGCGGAAAGTTTGGGCGGTAACATTCGCAAAATTGGCACCGCAGTGGGGCTTTGGACATTAGTCACTGTGACGATCGCCTTATTAATCGCTTCTTTTCTCGCGGTTAAATTGAGCCTGGTAATCTTAGACCCAGTATTGGGGGCGATTCTCGGCTTGGTGATCTGGGGCGCTTACTTTTTGCTCCTCGTCTGGGTAAGTTCCACCACCGTGGGTTCCTTAATTGGCTCAGTCGTCAATACGGCAACTTCCGGTTTTCAGGCGATTATGGGCACAGCCACCGCTGCACTGGGCGCAAAGGCTGTCAATAACCAAGTTGTAGCGACAGCTGAAGCCGCCGCCGCCGCCGTCCGCCGAGAATTAGGAAGCGCCATCGACCCTGGAAGTATCCGCGAGAATATAGAAGATTACTTAGACAAGCTGCGTCCTCCAGAGCTAGATTTGTCAAAGATTCGGAGTGACTTTGAAAATTTACTCAACGATCCACAATTAAAAGCGATCGCAGGGACTCCAGATATTCGCAACATCGACCGCCAGAAGTTTATCGAGTTAGTTAGCAGCCGCACCGACCTTTCCAAAAAGGACGTTACCCGGATTGCTGATACATTATATAAAGTTTGGCAGCAAGTAGTAGGTCAACAACTACCCACCCAAGACCGTCTGGGTGAGTTGATGGATTATCTGAAATCACTTCCAGCAGGACAAAACAAAACAGATGAACTCAACGCCAAACTGGATCGGTTATTAGCAGAACAGGGTAGTTCCAAAGAAGCTGACCAAAAAGCAGCCCCTAGCGCAACGCAAAGTACAATCCAGCAAGCACTATCCGCCTTAACTGCCACTGTGTTGGGGCGCACAGATTTGCCTGATTTGGATGTGGAAAAAATCTTGCGTAGTCTCACCACCGCCAAAGATAAAGTCACTCAACAAGCAGATAAGCTAGGGTTGCCAACACCATCACAACCCTATAGCCCAATTCGGGCTGATGTCGAAAACTACCTGCACAACACTTATGCTTGGCAACTAAGCCCAGAAAGAATTGCCCAGGAATTTCGTGATGTCCTCTATGACCCAGCAGCTGACCCTGGAATAGTCCGCAGGGAACTAGAACGACTATCCCGCAACGATTTCGTCAATATCTTGCAACAACGGGGACTGCTTACGCAAGCCCAAATTCAGCGCATTGCAGATCAGTTAGAATTTGTCCGCAAAGATGTGCTAGTGATAGTTACAGGTATTGAAGAAAGAGAGATAGTCCAAGACTTGCAACGAGCAGTAGAAAGTTATCTGCTAGTTACTCCGAAAGCCGATTTGACAGCAGAAGGCATTGAGCAGAATTTCAGACCACTGTTGCAAGACCCAGATGCAGACTATGAAACCCTGACATTGCGACTAGCCCACCTTGATCGTCAGGAAATTCGGTCGATATTGCTGCAACGTAATGATGTGCAGCTATATGAAGTAGACAGCATTCTCGAAGAGTTGGAAAAACAACGCGATCGCGTTTTGGTAGAATCCAAAGGATTAGCAGAACAGGCGCAATATCAAGCAGAAACCCTGTGGCTGAATGTAGAATCATATCTGCGTAACACCGGAAAATCTGAACTGAATCCTGATGCCATCCGCGCAGAATTCAAAAGATTACTAGAAGACCCCCAAGCTGGAATTAGCTCAATTCGGGCGCGGTTATCTCGCTTTGACCGCGATACCTTGGTGCAGTTGTTAAGTCAACGGCAAGATTTGAGTGAAGATCAAGTTAATCAAATTATCAATTCTGCTGAGGAGTCGTGGCATAGTATTCGCCATGCACCCCAAGCTGTAGCGGATAAAGCTAAAGAGCAATACGACTCTGTTACTTCGACGATCGCAGATTATTTGCGGAATACTGGTAAACAAGAACTGAACCCAGAAGGTATTGGGCGAGATTTGACCAGATTGTTTGAAAATCCTAAAGAGGGAGCCGTAGCACTACGTCACCGTTTGTCGCAGATAGACCGAGATACACTAGTGAAGTTGCTGAGTCAACGCCAAGATTTGAGTGAACAACAAATCAATGAAATCATTGATTCCACGCAAACTTCGATTCGCAACTTTGTGCGTGCGCCTCGTCGTTTAGCTAGCCGTACACAGCAAAGAGTGGAAACATTCAAAGCTTATCTGGAAGAGTATCTGCGGCAAACTGGCAAAGAAGAACTTAATCCTGAAGGTATCAAGCGCGACTTACAACTACTTCTGCACGATCCGCGAGTTGGGGTAGAAAGTTTTAGCGATCGCCTTTCCCATTTTGACCGTTCTACGATCATCGCCCTGCTGAAAATTCGGGAAGATATGTCCGATGAAGAAGCAGCGCGGATTGCCGATAACATTGTATCCGTAAGGGATCAATTTGTCGAACAAGTCCGGAACATCCAAAGGGGCATTCAAGATGCGATTGACGGGGTTTTTGCCCGCATTCGTAACTATCTCAACTCCCTGGATCGCCCGGAACTTAACTATGATAATATCAAGCACGATGTTCGCACATTTTTTGACGATCCGCAGGCAGGGTTTGATGCCCTGCGCGATCGCCTGTCCTCTTTTGACCGTGATACCCTAGTGGCAATAATGAGTTCCCGTGAGGACATCTCTGAGGAAGATGCCAACCGGATCATTGACCAAATTGAACGGGCCCGCAACACAGTATTGCAACGTGCAGAACGCATACAGCGCGAAGCCCAACGCCGTCTAGAAGAAGTGAAGCATCAAGCACAACGGCAAGCGGAAGAAACCCGCAAAGCCGCAGCTACAGCCGCTTGGTGGTTGTTTGCCACAGCAACGGTCTCCGCGATTTTCTCTGCATTAGGAGGAGTGATTGCTGTAGCTACGCAGTAGTTTAACAAGTTTTCTCCGCTAACATTTAAGCCTCCCGCGATGGGAGGCTTTTTTGTAGAGACTTGAATTCGTAATTGTATGGAATACAGTCCACTCGTAGGGGCACAGCAATGCTGTGCCCTCATAAGTTCATTACAACAATTGTTGCAATGATTTAAACGTTTCTTATACATGGAAGAGTAATAGTTGCAAAGCATTAAGCAATTGCTGCAACTGATTATACATTTGCAAGAAATACTTAAGCCTTTCTTATACATGGAAGAGCATTTGTTGCAAAGTATTAAGCAATTGCTGCAACTGATTATACATTTGCAAGAAATACTTAAGCCTTTCTTATATATGGAAGAACATTTGTTGCTAGCGTTTAAATTTTGACAGATGAAGTAGAGTTTATTACGGCTTTAACCTAATGCATGGTGCTATCTGGTGATGTGTTAGACGCTCATTTCAACAAAATCCTTATCTTTTTCAAACCCAAGCTTGGGCTACTTGGAGTGATTGTTTCACTTTTAACTTGGCTAGTTAATGACTTTCTATCTTGGTTAAGACCTAACTCTACATCATCCCCTAACTCATAAAATTCACTCACGATTACTAAAACTCCTGGGAGATATAGCGATCGCCACTAACCTTTAAGCCTCCCGGTACAGGAGGCTTTTCTATATTCGGCAGACTTACACGCCATTCTCCTTAAACCACGCCAAAAGACGTTTCCAACCGTCCTTAGCATCTTCCTCGCGGTAGGAGGGGCGATAATCAGCAAAAAATGCATGGGGAGCATCGGGGTAGACGATGATTTCAGATTTGCTCCTGCTTTCCTTGAGGCGAGCGCGCATCTGTTCTACTGTATCAAGGGGAATACCCGTATCCTTCCCGCCATAAAGTCCGAGGACGGGGGCTTTTAAGGATGATGCAATATCGACGGGATACTTGGGCTGAAGTTCGTTAGCCTCGCCTACGAGTCGCCCATACCACGCTACACCTGCCTTCACTTGGGGATTGTGTGCTGCGTATAACCAGGTAATGCGCCCGCCCCAGCAGAAGCCTGTAATTGCCAATTTGTCGGCATTGCCCTTAGCTGATTTCACCGCCCAGGCTACCGTAGCATCAAGATCAGATAAGACTTGAGCATCTGGGACTTTGGCGACAATTGGACGAATGTCGTCTACACTGGTTAACTTCGAGACATCGCCTTGACGCACAAATAATTCCGGTGCGATCGCTAAATACCCTAGTTGAGCAAAACGACGAGCGACATCCTGAATATGCTCATGTACACCAAATATTTCCTGAATTACCAGAACTATAGGGAAATTTTTACCAGTAGCAGGTGCTGCTCTGTAGGCAGGAATTTCGCCATCTTTAACGGGAATTTTCACCGCACCAGCTACTAACCCCTTAGCATCGGTGGCGATGACTTGGGCAGAAATGGGTTGCACCGCTAGGGCAAAACCCGTTGCCAAGGTGGCAGTTGCAATAAATTTGCGGCGTGTTATTTCTTTCATCATCTCTACCTTGAATTGGCGAAAACTTGATTGTTGCTTATCCGTACAGTACTATAATGCGAATACTACGGTTTGCCAATCAGTTTACTGCAATACTGGCTGCGTTTGCTACCTCAGTTTTCGTCTGTAGACAAAGAGCGATCGCGAGCAAAATATAAGCAGAAATTAAAATTTATCCGAAACAGAATTCAGGAGTCAAGAGTGCGAATAAAGCCATGAATTCTTTATGACTGGCGGATATCCTTGCCTCGTAGAGAGCATCTTGATTCTGACTCTTGAATTCTGACTTTTGAATTCTTCTTCAACCATACTTTTTAAATTTGCAAAAAGTTAGCGATCGCTTGCGGTAATGGCAAAATAATTACAATCAACAAGGCCATTGCCAGTAATCCCCAAACGTCACGTTTGTTATCTAATTCACTAACATCATTCAGTGCAGGCTCATCAATCAACGGCATAAATAATAAAATAATTGCCCACACTAAAAATTCTTCCCGAATTAAAGCTAGTAATAGCAATAACAAACGAGCAATTTGACCAATTAGAAGCGCAGTTCGTTGTCCAAACATCGCATGGATAATGTGACCTCCATCTAGTTGTCCCACAGGCATTAAATTTAATGCTGTAACAATTAATCCGAGAAAACCTGCTACAGCCAACGGGTGCAGATCAAGGGCTGATTTTGCCGTTAATTGACTTCCCAAAGCTAACTTCGAAAGTAACGCCAATAAAATTGAATACTTGGGATCGAGGGCATCAGGATTCAAAATTCGGGTTTTTTCAGTGATGGAAACCACATCAGAATGAGCCAAGCCCCATATTAGTAATGGCAAGGTAACAACAAAGCCTGCAATTGGCCCAGCGATACTAATATCAAATAAAGCTTTGCGGTTAGGAATAGGACTACGCATCTGAATAAATGCACCAAAAGTTCCCAAAAAGAAAGGCACAGGAATAAAGTAAGGCAACGTCGAGCGAATATGGTAAAACTTTGCTGTCAAGTAATGCCCAAGTTCATGAATTCCCAAAATAGTCATCAGTCCTAAGGCATAAGGCAATCCCTTGAATAGGACATCTGGATCAGATAGAACTTTGAACAAAGAGCCAATTTTCCAGATAGGTGGCAGAGAAACACCAGCAATTTCCACTCCCACCAAGGTAGTAGTTAGCAAAGTAGCTGCTAGCAGCAGAAGTGCTAATCCTGGACGAGTCAAGCGTTCCTGATTGCGTCGTGGTGTATCTGTCTGTTTAGCAGCTTGAGTGTTGGGAACCAGGACAAAGAAAGGTTTGCCATTGAAACCTTCTTGAAAGATCAGCAGGAAGCGATCGCCAAATTGTGCTTCAATATTAGTTTTAATCTGCTGGTAAGCGTTGCTGGCTTGAGTTCGCAACTGACCACGGCAAATTACAGATTGGGGTCGATACTCAATATTTTGAACGTAGTAAACAGACCAAGGAAAACAATTTCGTAGTAGGGTTTCTTCTGTTGGCTCAATGGGACGCACTATTGGTTCTGGGGTAGGCTGGATAGTCGGTTGTGATTCTGAGGCTTGGGCTTGAGCTTCGTCGGTCTGTATATTTCTTGGTACTTGACGCCCCCAGTGAAACAATGTCCAGTAGAAAAGTGTACAGAGAAATATCGACCAGAGAATCAATCCTGGTGGCGGAGGTTGTTTTGCCCCGTAGATTAGCGTCCATCCACTCAACAGAAATGCTGGTGTCATTAAAACCAGCCACAACAACCATACTGGTGTTCGGGTGATGTGAGCGACGCTGCGCTGCACCATTAGATAAGTAGCTAGCCCCAGCAGGAGGATAAACAGAAACCAAAATGCCATGTTATCTTCAGTAATTTTGACAGAACGCTGCACCAGTAGCTTCAGCACCATAGCATTAACTACAAGGCAGACCTCAAATCCCAATTTTATAAGAGAAGGCAAAAGGCAAAAGGCAGGAGACAGGAGGGAAGAATTATGAATGAAAACTTTAGTTCACGGTATAAAACCCAGTTTAAAAAGAAAGGAAAATTGTATTGAGCGTCAAGCGCTGCCAGATACAACCTTTCACAGTCTAAGCCCCACACTTTTAAATGTGGGTAACTCCTGCCTCCTGAATCACAACGGTTAACAGTGCTGGTTAACGTTCAAGTTTCAACTCTTGAGAATTTCTCCACTGTAACCAGATTGTCCACAACTCCTCAGTTTCGGTTCTTTGATTATGCACCGTTTACCTCAACAGCCAAGTCATACAACTAAGCCACCACGGGCTGTCTTTCCTGACGAAGTTTCTCGCGGAGGTTCTCTGCAATCGGACTTCGCACAAGAGAGAATTTTTGCCTTTCCACCCAATCGGGACACATTAGGGGGAACCTCTTATCTTATTGTAAGAAATGAAGGCAATATCCTCATAGATTGCCCAGCCCTAGACCAAACAAATCAAGATTTTTTAGGGACGCATGGAGGCGTGCGTTGGTTATTTATCACCCATCGAGGCGCGATTGGCAAGACTGTTGAATTTCAGCAAACCTTTGACAGCGAAGTGCTGATTCAAGAGCAAGAAGCTTATTTATTACCAGGCTTAACCGTAACTACCTTTAGGCAAGAATTTAGTATCGATGCTGTAACGCAAGTGATTTGGACACCAGGCCATTCTCCCGGCTCATCTTGCCTCTACTACAGTGAACTTGGAGGGATATTATTTTCTGGTCGCCATTTACTCCCTAACCAGCAGGGAAAACTAGTACCATTACGGACAGCTAAAACTTTTCACTGGCCAAGGCAAATTCAAAGTCTGCGATTATTATTAGAACGTTTTACACCAGAAACTCTTCAGTATATTTGTCCTGGGGCGAATACAGGCTTTCTCAGAGGCAAGCGATTTATCGATCAAGCTTATCAACACCTCGCCTCTCTGGATTTATCAGCTTTGCTGCCGATACAGACCTCTTTAGGGGCAGGGGGGCAAGGTGATTCGAGTGAGAACTTTCAATAAGTTTTTCCTTTTGTTCCCAATTATTGTAGAAAAACATGGCGGAGCGATCGCAGTGAATTCTCAACTTGGCAAAGGAACTGAATTTGTGATTCAGTTCCCGTTATCGGCATAAGCTAGAAAATTACAGTTGTTAGTTATAGGATGAATGAGGGTTAACTTTGTCACATAGTTTTCTCAAAGAGATTTTATTCCTGTAATAACACTTTTAATTTTATAATTTTACAAAATTTAGTCTTGCGATGTCTACGACGGGCTACGCCTACGCTGATGGATGTAACACATGCTATAGTTAACGCCAACAGTCAGTTCAAATTTCCGCAAAGATTAATTAATTTATATGAAAACAAATATACACTCTATATCAAATGGCATAGTTCAAGAAATTAATAATCTTGATAATACGAGTATTTTAGAATTAAATAAAGAATAAATTATTAGCCTGTTTAAGGCTAATGGAATCTTACTTTTTAGAGGATTTGATGTTGATGTTGATATTTTTAAAGAATTTACCAATCTCTTGAGTAGCGATTTTATAAATTATGCTGGTGGTGCATTCAGTAGAAGGGTAATTAATGGAGATGATACTCTTTTAAGCGTCAATGATTTTAAGTCTGAGATTAAGTTGCACGGAGAAATGTATTATCAGCAGAATCTCCCCCTTATGCTGTGGTTTTTCTGTGCTAATCCACCATTACAAGATGGTGAAACTACGGTATGTGATGGCAGACAATTTTTTAATGAAATTAGTAGTTCAACCAAAGATTTATTCAGCAAAAAAAAGTTAAAGTTTACTGTTCGGATATCTCAAGAAGACTGGCAGAAAAAATACCAAACGGATGATTTGAATCAGTTAGAAGAAATGTGTCGCAAAAATAACACACATTTAACAGTAAATGATGATCAATCGATTCTACTTGAATATATTTGTCCAGCTATTATACCTAGCAGATGTGGAAAATATCAGGTATTTATTAATAGCCTATTGCCCACAAAGCAGTTAAGTCCAAAGATTCTTAATTTTGAGGATGATTCCGAAATTCCTGAAGAGGTTGTCTCTGAACTTAATGAAATTGCTGAAAAAATCACCACGGAAATTTCATGGCAAAAAAGCGATATTTTAATGATTGATAATACAAGGATACTTCATGGTAGAAGGTCTTTTGCTGATGATCAAAGAGATATTTATATCAGGCTATGTTCTCCAGCTTTTTCATTCTGATATTTTATTACAGCAGTTTTCATTTATTTGAATCACAGAAACCCAACATTTTCGGGCATTTGTTGGGTTTCACTTCGCCCAAAAATTTACCTCTGAGGTAAAGGAGTTTTAAATGGGTTATTGCTAGGTGGAAGAGTAGGTGCAAGTGGGTTAGCGCTAGGTATAGGAGTAGGCACTACTTTTTTGATGACTGTAATTGCAAATCCTCTTTGCTGGGGTTGTTGTTTACCAGATATATCATTTACTTGCAGTCCAATTTGAGGTGGGAAGGCTTGATTAACTGGAAGCTTGATTGAGTCAACTGGCTTAACATCATTGCCGTATGGCAGAAGTTTCACCTGAATATTTTCTCCCTCTACTCTCCAACTCAAAGTAGCAGATTCTCCTTCGTTAAGAACAAGATTTGGTTGCTCACTACCGTTGATTGTAAAAGAGACTATCTTAAATGGTTTCGGTAATATTCCAATCTTTGATTCAGTTTTTTTAGAACTAATTTTGCTACTTCCATTGTTAGGAAAAGCTTTTATTTCAAACGCGAAGTTTCCGGCTTTAGTTGCTAGCAGAGCAATATTTCTACATTGCAGTTGTTGATTTTGTTGTGTACACAGCTTTTGAAGTTTCGGGTCAGTAATATTACCTTGGTTAAATTTATAAGTAATTGGTTCACTGTATGATGTACCATCATCTGCACTACCAGCAATTTGAACTTGTGCTAGCAATAATGGGCGTACAATTGACCAACTTAAAAGAATATTTTGACCTTTTATATACTGTGGTTTATCAGCTTGGAAATTAATAACTTCGGCAATTTGTTTCTCAACTATTTCTACTTGGGTTATTTGCTTTGCTACTTGATTAGTTCGAGAAAATAACTGTATCCCATTTTTATAAAAGGCTTGTAACTCAAAAGTATAATTCCCTTTTGTTTTCACTCCCGTTTTAACATTGCTACAAATTAACTCTTCTTTCTCTTGCACCTGACAAGGAGGTATTTCATTAGCACTTCCTTTGCCCAGTGGTTCAGGAATGCCATTGTTAAACTCGTAGGTAATCGGCTGAACAGGTTGCGAACCTTTGGCCGTTAGAACCAACTTTTGTAACTGTTTATAGTGGTGAATGTCCCACTTCAAAGCAACCTCATCACCTTCAGTTATTTGAGAGTTATTTGCGCTAAAATTTTCTAATCTTAAAGGTTCGGGGTTTAAAATTCGCCAAATGATAAATCCTATTCCTCCCAATAACCCTAAAATTGCTAAAATTAACAGAACAAATTGCCACCAAGGGCGGGGTTTCCATACCAAAGTTCCTTGAGGCAATGTGTTAGGTAAAGGCAAATTTTGTTGGTCTTTGATATCGGTTTGAAAGTTTACCACTAGCCCTGCACCAAACCACGGTCGTCGCCACCAAGGTCTAGGTTTGACTGTCAAACTGCTAACAGCACCTCTATTAGGTAATAATCTGACTTCAGTTGGATCAAACTTATAAGTATATAGTTCTTCTTCGTCTCGACTTTTTAAGTTTAATATTAGTTGGCGGACAATATTGCCCCGATTAAGTAGTGATAATTCGTACTTGCCCAGACTACGGCTAACTTGTCCCAAAATGGTATTAAGTTCTATATCTAGGTGATAATTTGCCGGAATTTGAATGTATACCAAATCCAATAATACGAAGTCTGGAGAGTTTTCCGAATACAAGCGGATTGTCGGAGAATAGCTTCCCGCGAGGGTATCTCCAGGTGGGTGAAATTTCAACAATATTTGACCCTGAGTACCAGGATTTAGTTCTAGCGCAGTCACTTCAGACACCAATCCTAGCCCCTCAAATCCAGTTGTAGGATAATTAATTGTGAACCAGTCATCGTCTAAATCTGGGCAACTCAAGCGGAACCTATCTACCAGATAAGAGCGATTATCAACTATTACCTCCACTTGCAGAGGTTCACCAGAATTGAAAATTAGCGGTTTGTTGGGGTTGGTGTTAGGTCTAATGGAAAATGTCGGGTCGTTCAGCCGAATTGCTGTCTGTTCTTTTAGAAGAACCTTAATTTGGTTGGGAAAGGTTATGGGAGTGTCTTGGGGATAATGTAGAGGAGAATCTACGATTAGTGTATAGTCATAAGTTCCGGGTAGAGCATTTGCGGCAATTTGAAATTCAAATCTTACTTCGTCACTATTTTGCCCTGGAGCTAATGCTAAACTTTCTCTAGGAGAACTAGACCAACCAGTTAAGTTTTGAAATACTTCGTCAAAAACAAAATATAAATCAATAACTGCACTCTGATCTCCCTGATTGATCACGACAACGTAAAGTTCAATGGTATCTCCTGGCATCCCAAATTGAATTCCAGGTGGGTTAATAATAACTTGTAGTGGATTAAATTTAGCTTGCATATCATCGACTTCCTTATTTGATGCGGTGTAGTTTGACCTGAAAATCTTCACCACCACTCACAATCATGGTTCCCTGATTGGTTTTCAAGTCGATACTATTGATTTTTTTAGAACTTTGGTAAATTGTTTTACCTTCTGCTGCCTTTGTTTTGTCGAGTTGATGTTCGGGAGTTAAGTACCAAACCACCACTCGTCCATCATCGCCACCACTTACTAAGAGACTACCATCGTCACTAAATGCTAGAGTTCGCACAGATGTTTTTGATGCTGACCAACGGTCTATTGGTGAACAATTAAGTTCATTTACTTTTTCGAGTGGATTGGAATTTTTGATAGTTTGACACTGATTTAAATCCCAAATCGTAATGAAGCCCGCAGAATCGGAAGTTGCGAGGATTTTTCCTGTTGAGTTAGGAACAAAAGCTAATCCCCAAATATAGTCTTCACGTCCAACTAATGGGTCTAGTTTTTCTAGATTTTGCACTGATAAACCTGGCAATTGTTTATCAGATTGATTTGGATTCCACTGCCACAAGATGAAACGCTTAAAGTTTCCAGCAATTACTAGAGTTTTCGCATCTGGGCTGAGATTTAATGCCCGGACTTGGAAACCTGATAATTTTAATGTACTTTGTACGTCGATAACTTGCGGTTCTGGCAGAAAATCGCTGTTAGGCGCCGATCTTGACCATAATCTCACTTTACCACTGCCATAGCCACTGAATAAGTTAAGTGAGTTTGAGGTGAAAGCTAAATCAAAAACGCGATCGCCTTTTGCTTTAGGATCTTTAAGGTCTTGAAGTTCGCTAATTTTTACACCTGATGGCACATCTCTGAGTTCAATTACACCATTATCTAGACCAACAGCAACACGATTATTTTGTAATGGCATGAAGCGTAAGACTTCTACAGCGTCATCGTTAATCGCCATCAAGCCTTTGGGCTGTTGCTGTTGTTCACAAGCAATAGGCTGCCCAGAATATTTTACTGTGTCATCTGGATCTAAGCTATCAGTACCGATTCGCCAAAGCCTTAAGGTGCAATCATCTGAGCCACTAACCACAGATAAACCAATGCCACTAAAACGTACTGATTTAACAGAACGTGTATGCATTACATTGCTTGGCCTCAGTAATAATGCTAGGAGTGCGGCTAACAGTGCGATCGCAGCCAATTGTAGCCATAGAGGTATAATTGGCAGAGTTTCCACTTCTAATGTCTGCGTGGCTGGGTCTGTACTCCCTAAACGTTGGTCGGATAATTCAGATTTAGCCTCCAGCAATAGAGTTTTGCCGATTCCTATCCAAGGGCGTTTTGTTTTAACATCAAGGATGACCTTACTTGTCTCTCCTAAATGGAGATTAGCAGTTTCGGGCAGCTTTTTAAAACTGCATTTTCGCCAGTCTCTACCCTGCACCTGCACATTAATTTGCTGATTGAGGTTGCTAGCATTTTTAAATAGTAATTCAAAGGAAGCTGTATCAGATTTCCAGTCAGGCAACCATGCCGATTTACTGGGAATTTTAAGGTGTTTTTGGGTGGTGTTAAAGTCTATAAAACCCACAGGTAAAACTTCAATGTTACCTTCAGCATTAGTTGGATAACCGTTATTGCTAACAGCTTCAATAATAAAAGGGTAGTTTTGACTCGGCGCTTGCACTACAGAAGGAGGTTGGCATTGAAATGTGGCTTCTGCTAAACCACCCGGATCTAAAGATAATCGGCGTTCTGCACTGCTAGTTATCCAAGAAGGATTAACACCTGTAAAACGTAGCACCACATCAGTCGGTTGTTGCCCCAAGTTCCGCACCCGTACTGGTATATCCACAGAATTACGGGGATAAACTTGGAACTCTCGCACAGGCAATTCTACACTTAAATGTGTTGGTCTATTGTCTCGCTCGATTTTCAGGCGTAGCACAAGTCTGCACTGTTGTGCTAATTGCGGTGAAAAAATATTTACTATCAGGTTGACAGTACCGACAAATCCCGGAATGGGTGTATTAAATACAAAAACTTGGAATATGGTACTACTGCCTGGAGGCTTGGCTGCTGCAACCTCTGGTTCAAGTCTATACCAGTGGTAGCCTGTGTTTCTGGTTTCTCCGGCGGCGGTAATTTCTATCTGAAAATTGACAAAGCGATCGCTGTCATTATTGACAGTTACCTCAAATGATACAGGGGTATCACCTGGACGAAAGGTTAGATTCTGGGTAGAAAGACTGGCATTTATAACACTTTTTTCCATACTATTACTTATAATATTTTTTATATTTTGCACGACTAGCACTATTAAAAAATTAATGTCTACGAAAACGTGACCATAATTCTTTTGCTTTGATTGTCAAAATCTATATATCATTAAATGTGGTGTAACAAATCGGTCAACTTATAAAAGTCATTTTCAGAGGCGATCGCTAATGTAGAGACGTAGCACTGCTACGTCTCTACAAGGGTTCTGGATAACGCATATTTAATTTCTGGATAAATTAAAATCGCTGACCACTACCTAGATGTACTTTGCTTTCTCCCTGATCATTAATGCCATAGTCAGCCCGAATTAAGCCTAGTGGGGAATTTAATCGCACTCCAGCCCCATAACCAAAACCATAACCTGGTTTATCTCGCACACCCGCCGGATCTCCTAATACAGTATCACCAGAACCTAAGTCGGAAGCAAAGTCGGCAAACAAAACACCGCCAACGATTGGTAAGACAGGAAAACGATATTCTGCCGAAGCCAACACATAACTGCGCCCACTCCCAACGTCTCCAGAATCGTAACCGCGTACTGAATTGGAACCACCCAAGTTAAAGGTTTCGTAGGGCGGTAAATTACCAAGGACGGTACCAGCTTGCAGATTCACCGCAAATACTTGTGGCTGTTTAGTGTTAAATAATTGGACTGGCAAATATTGGCTGTAATTGGCTTTCAGGCGATTAAGAGAAATATTACCTTCACCGATAGGCACAGATTGTTCTGTACTCAGACTCAAAACGGAACCTTGAGTTGGATTGAGGGGATTATCTCGTTGGTCTTTGGTGGCGGTGAAGGATACGGTAGTTAGGTCATCAATGCCAGTTCCACTCGCAGATAGGGGATTGCCCTGAGCATCGGTTGAGGTAATATTACCTTGGCGATCGCGAATACTAATTCGGGTATAGTTTAATCCTAATGAGGTATTCCAGTCATCAATTGGTCGCTGTAAGCTGACACCACCGCCAATTTGACCTTCTCGCACTTTGTCGCCGTTAGTTAGCTTAATCTTGTCATCAAAGGTTTCCGAAAGTTCCTGACTACGAAAACCATTTACAGTGTAGCCCAAGCGATCGGGGTTAGTTGTCCGATAAGGACTGATAAATTTGCTATTAAATTGCAAGTCTCGGCTACTTACACCGACATTCACACCTAAAGTATCATTAACACCGCCGACATTCTGATCTTGATAGCTGATTGTGCCTGTTAATCCCTGATCGGCATTGTAACTACCACCCACGTTAACACCACGCGCCCCAGTTTCTTTGAGTTGGTAGACTAAATCTAGTTTTGTCGCATCCCCTTCTAAAGCGACATTCACACTTTCAAATAAACCAGTACGATATAGCTGTTGTATATCTTGTTTAACTACATTTTCTTGGAAGATTTGACCGGGTTTTAGTTTAAGTTGCTGTTGTAGGAAATCTGGTTTGGTGCGTCCTCCGACGGGATTACCTTGACTATCAACAGTTTTTCCCTCATCGTTGAAAAAGCGAAATTTGATATTACCCACCAAACCTTCAGCGACATTTACAGTCAGGATGCCTTCACGACTGGGTTTAATTGATAACACCCGCGCCAAGTTATAACCATTGTCGGCGTACCACTTGTTAATCTGTGCTACTGCTTGCTGGAGTCCAGCCGGACTGATGGTGGTTCCAATCTGAGATTGTAAACGTTGTTGAGCTATCTGGTAAGTAAGTACTTTAGCACCAGATAATTGCAGCGATTGCACAATCGTCGGTTGCACTTGGTATACTACATTCAATCCAGCAGGTGTGCTGCGGCTATTCACACTGACATTGCTAAATAAACCTGTATCCAAAATTGCAGTTACATCTTTTTGTAGCTGGCTTTGGCTGGTTTCTCCACCAGCCTGAGTTTTAATTACCTGGCGAATAATTTGCTGCAATTCTTGATTGGCTCCCACTATCTGTACATCTGTAGCTGTGAGTACTAAATCGTTTTCAGTAGCAGGGGTTTTGGGGGATGGCGAAAGGGGAGCAGGGGAAACAGGGAGGATAACTTGGGAAATTAACTCTTTTGCTGACTTTAAGACTACTGGGGAATTTTTTGTTGTACCTGTTTGCACGGCGACGGGATTTTGAGAAAATTGTTGTGCAACTATAGTTTCTGGAGAAGCAATTGTTTCTACTCGTGCGGGAGTGTCTTCAATTATCGGCACTACCAAATTACCAACTTTTGCAGTTGGAGTAACGGTTTTAGCAGATGCAGCCGTAGCTTGCTGAGTGACATTGCCAGCAGCTAAAGTAGCTAAAGTCAAAATTGCAGTAGCAGAAACTCGCATAATATTTAACCTAATTAACTGGGAATTAGTTGTAGAGAGGCTAGTGAATAGCGATAATACTAACTTCCAGCTTCTTCGCCGATTTCCCTATTTATACCTCTTACCCAAACAGACAGTTAATTTTGAGATTTTGTTTCTTATGAGTAATGTATCGCGGTTATCCCAAGCTTCTAACTTTCAAGGTGCAACTTCTCCTTTGCGGTTACTTGTATTAAGTAATGGTCATGGAGAAGATATGATTGCTGTTCGGATTTTGCAAGAACTCCAACGACAATCAAACCCACCAGAGATATTTGCTTTACCTCTGGTGGGTGAAGGACGCGCTTACCAACAGTTGGATATCCCCGTTATCGGTTCAGTCCGCACAATGCCTTCTGGTGGCTTTATTTATATGGATAACCGCCAATTAGTGCGCGATGTACGCGGTGGTTTATTGCAACTTACACTCAGCCAGATTAAAGCTGTCCGTCGTTGGGTGAATTCTCAAAAAAAATTAGGTAATAAAAGAGCAATTTTAGCTGTGGGAGATATTGTGCCACTGTTGTTTGCAACTTTTAGTGGCGCTAACTATGCTTTTGTCGGTACGGCAAAATCTGAATATTATGTGCGCGATGAAGCTGGATTATTACCACGGAAATCCAAAGATGCGCGTTGGGAAAACTTCTCTGGTTCAGTTTATCATCCTTGGGAACGTTGGTTAATGAGCCGTCGCCGTTGTAAAGCGGTGTTTCCTAGAGATGCGCTAACGGCTGAAATATTAAAACAATGGCCAATTCCAGCTTTTAATTTGGGTAATCCGATGATGGATGGTCTAGAACCGACCTTTTCACGGCAACAATTTTATAGTCAGGATGCTCAACAGCAAGAGACTGTGCGGCCTTTTGTGCTTACTCTTCTTCCTGGTTCTCGTCCGCCAGAGGCATATAATAACTGGGAAACAATTATGATTGCCGTATCTGCATTGATGGCAAGTTTCCAAGAGCGAAATTCGATCTTTTATACTTCTAAAACAGTAGTACTTTTAGGTGCGATCGCTCCTGGTTTAGACTCTAATATTCTATCCCAAAGTGTCCAATCTCAAGGCTGGCGCACTGAGTCAGCATCTCCTATCAAAATTTCTGACCCAAATATATTGACATTTAAACAAAGAAACGCATACCTCTTACTGACACAACAAGCATATAATGATTGCTTGCATTTGGGAGATTTAGCGATCGCAATGGCAGGTACAGCCACAGAACAGTTTATCGGTTTGGGAAAACCTGCGATCGCAATTCCCGGTAATGGGCCGCAATATAATCCTGCCTTTGCCGAAGCTCAAAGTCGTCATTTAGGCTCATCGTTGATTTTAGTTGACCAACCAGCAGAAGTAGCGAAAGTTGTACAATCTCTATTCAAAGATCCTGATATTTTGCAAATTATTGCCGAGAATGGTCTACGACGTATGGGTAAACCGGGAGCCGCACTACGTATTGCAGAATGTTTACTAGAACGATTGGCTTAAAGTATTGGGTATTAGTCCCTAGTCCTTACTCCCTTATGCTACCAACCCAGAACGTAAGGCCCTCACAGCAGCTTGGGTACGATCATCGGCACACAGTTTATTTAGAATATTGCGAACGTGGGTTTTCACAGTACCAACTGTAATGTAGAGTTTCTCGGCAATTTGCCCATTGCTACACCCAGCTACAATCAACTCTAGGATTTCCAATTCCCGTTGAGTCAGGGGGTATGTTTCTAGAACTTGCTCGTATTCTGATGCCAGCGCCTCAATTTTTACAGTCTTCGGCGTTTTATCAGAACCTTGGCTTTCTCCAGGAATACCTTGGCGCATCTTTCGCAATACCACATTGGCGATCGCCGGATCAATCCAAGAGTTACCGCCGTGAGTCGCTTGGATCGCGTCAGTTAATTTACTGATACTTGTTTCTTTCATGTAATAAGAATCAGCACCCGCTGCGAAAGCTGCGAGTACAGCATCCTCTGTATGATCCATTGTGAGGATGAGAATCTTTGTTCCTGTCTGCCCAGTTTCCGCTTGGTGGCGTTTAAATTTCCGGGTGAGTTCAATACCATCCATGTCAGGCAAACCGATATCCACAACAGCTACATCTGGCTTTGCCGTTTCTAAAAGTTTTAATCCTTGGGTAGCATTTGCTGCTTCGCCAATTACTTTTAATGCGCTGTGAGCCTGTAGTGCTGCTCTTAGCCCCATTCGCGTTAAATCATGATCTTCAATTAAAATAATGCTAATTTCACTCATCGCTACACTCGCTATTATGCTGTTTGCATCTTTCAAAGTATTACTTTTTGTACGTGCTATATTTTATTTTCCCAAACCAAAGATAGATGATATTTCAACCACTCTGCATCCACCGATAGAAATAATAAGTATTTTATTTTTTCATATTTTGATAGAGAACAAATCTAGCTGGAGATATATGGATACTTGTACAAAGAGTATGAAATATTGAGACAAATGCAAAATTGCTCTCTTACTTGCTTAAAATTCAGCCTTGAGTTGCTATGTTCTATTAGTTAATTAATGTAATCTTGTATAAAATATTTAAAAAAGCTTATAAAAATGGGAAAATTACATAGAGTCAGAGCAATTTGCAATTAGTACCTCATGCCTGAAGGCAGGGGATTGAAAGTTAAAATTTGGTGCAATCACCAACGGGAAAGCAATTAGTCGTTTTTTGCGGCGAGTTTGTTGGTCTAAATTTTCATTCAACCTTTTTAGGTAAGCTTGCTCAAAGGTTAGGTTTTGGTAGTTTTTTAAACACGTAGAAATCTGCGATCGCTAAGAAAGTTGTTGAAATCCTCAGAGGTAGGATTACTTCAGATTCACAAAATGAGTATAGACAATAATTTTTTATTTAACTAGTACAGCACGGCGTAAATAAAGCAACTATTTCAAATCGTTAAAAAGCCTGTCTTTTAAGCTTTTTGACTTTTGACTTTTAACTTCTGACTTCCGCCTTGCTGTACTAGCCTCATCAATCTGATGGGTACAATTGTTCAAGCTTACGGTACACGAGAATGGTATGTAACTCTCACCAATGGCTGACGACGGCCGGTTATTGACTCATTTACAATTGGTTTAAGGTTGGTAAAGTATTTTATTTTACACTCAGTTCTGTCTGCTGTTTTCAGATTATTATAGTTTTCGGTTTGTTAATTGCTAATTTTTTGAAAGCTATTGGTGATTTACTAAGAGTTCTATTCCCAAACTCTGGTAAATTAACGAAATTGAGGATACAACAGACTCAATTCAACCCAAAGCAATGTCCGAAAGAGTGATTAACATACTACTAATGGAGGTAATGGAGGACAAATAAGTTTATGTAATGAATGTCAAGCAGGCATTCAAAAAAATTAATATTAGTAACCCGGCTCCTTTTGCAAGTAATGGGTTAGAAGCACTAACAATGCTAGACCCAAATTACCGACAGATCCCGAAAGTTAATGCCGAGCAAGACTTGATTTTGCTGGACTTGAATATACCAAAACTGGGCGGTATCAAATTTCCCCAAAAATTACATTCCGACCCACATTGGAGATCAACTCCTACCGTCGTAATGACGACATCAAATCAAGATCAGCACCGAGTGAAAGCTGATAACTTAAATTTAACTGAATATATTCTAAAGCCTTTGACCTTCCTTAAGTTTGTTGAGATAATAACAACGCTCAACAAATATTAGATATTATACAAAATGTCTTAGTTAATAAAGTTACAGATTTTAGATGTCCGAAAATCTTATATTCTTTAATTAGATAGATAATCTGAAAACAGAAATTTTATACATCAACCTATGTTTAGCGGCAAAAATAAAAACCGATGGAAGAGACGCTGAAAGTTTTGGTTGTAGACAATGACGAAGTAGACAGGATAGCAATTCGTTCTGCCCTAACTAAAGCTGGTGTGCAGATAGAACTGTCTGAAGTAGGCGATGGAAATGATGCGTTTTCTGCCTTAAGTACTACTGCATATCATTGTGTTTTCCTAGCCTATCCCTTACCAGGTAATGAGGGACTAACCTTGATTCAACAGCTCCGTTCTTCGGAAATTAAAGTCCCTTTAGTAGTATTAACTGATCGAGGAGATGAAGAAAATACTCTCCAATTATTGAAAGCTGGCGCTACAGACTATCTCTCTAAGTCTAGGATATCACCAGAAACCTTAGTGCAGGTTTTGCGGAGTGCAATTCGGATTTATCAGGCTGAAATGCAGGCAGCTTTGGCAACTCAGCAACTTAGAGAAAGTAATGAACAACTAATTCAGAAAAACCAAGAATTGGAGAAACAACAGCAACATATTCAAATGCAAAACTTTAAGTTATTGGAGGCATCAAGGCTAAAATCACTTTTTTTAGCAACTATGTCCCACGAACTGAGAACGCCAATGAATGCAATTATTGGTTTTTCACAAATATTATTGCGTCCTAAGTTTGGTCAACTAACGCATCAGCAAACAGATATGGTTGAGCGCATCTTGAATAATGGCAAGCATTTGCTGATGTTACTCAATGAAGTTCTTGACTTTTCTAAGCTAGAGGCAGGGCGATTAGACTTAAAGGCGGAAATATTTGATGTATCAAAGGTAATAAGTCTTGCCGTAGGTGAAATGCGGTCTCTTGCTAAGGCTAAAAATCTTTCATTGTTAGTGCAAACTGATTTGCAAAATCCTTTGGTATTTAATGATCCAGTTCGTATTAAACAGATTTTAATTAATCTTCTCTCTAACGCCATTAAGTTCACTGAGTCTGGTGAAATTTGGGTGGAGGTTAAGGAACTACCTGCGAATAAAATAGTAATTATCGTTCGGGATACAGGTATTGGCATAGCCCCTAGAGATTTTAAAAATATTTTTGAAGCATTTCGGCAAGTCGATCAAACTATCACTCGCAAATATCCAGGTACTGGTCTGGGTTTAGCAATTATAGATTCGCTAGTACGAATGATGAGCGGCAAAATTTTTCTTGAGAGCAAATTGGGGATCGGTTCAATATTTAAAATTGAGTTGCCACGTCAAATTACATTATCTGACGAAGCACATAATTCTCCGCCTTTGCGATTAGATGACGAGGGGGTTTTTTACTCTGCTAAAAATCCCCATCATTCATCTTCTGAAGCTAGGCAACAACAAATAGGATCTCCTAGATTCCTATAAATTACTTTTAAAAAAATGAGAAACGTTGAAAAATTATGTCTTTAGATGAAAATAATAAAATCTATCGTATTCTCGCAGTTGACGATGTTCCAGATAATCTTATTTTGGTTCAAGCAATTTTAGAAAGTGAAGGGTATGAAATTAATTTGGTTCCAGATGGATTCAAGGCTTTGCAGCAAGTTGAAGAATTTCCACCCGATCTAATTCTGTTAGATGTGATGATGCCGGGGATCGATGGTTATGAAGTCACACGTAGGATTCGGAATAACCCTGCAATCTCTTATATTCCAATTCTGCTGATTACTGCCTTTCATGAATCTAGTGTTGTCGAAGGTTTGGATGCTGGTGCTGACGATTTTATTCGTAAACCGTTTGATACTGATGAACTACTAGCAAGAGTGCGATCGCTGCTACGTCTCAAGCACAGTCTAGACGAACAACAAAAAATGGCCCGCCAACGGGAAGACTTTGTTTCCCGTCTCACTCATGATTTGCGAACTCCCTTGGTAGCCTCAGATCGGATGTTAAATTTGTTTGAAATGGAAACATTCTGCAAAATTTCGCCAGAAATGAAACAGGCGATCGCAGTCATGATTCGCAGTAACCAAAATTTGATGGAAATGGTTAACACTCTCCTAGAAGTCTATCGCTTCGAGGCAGGTAAAAAAACCTTGAATTGGGAGGAATGCGATTTACGTGAGATATCTCAAGAAGTAGTCAGCGAACTCAGTCCTCTAACTGGTGAAAAAGGGTTGATTTTGGAAATAGACACCCGTAAATTGGACTCACAGAGTAAAAACGCTGGGATTATTATGGGCGATCGCTTAGAACTACGGCGAGTGTTAAACAACCTGATTGCAAATGCTATTAAATTTACAGATACAGGAGGCATAACAATCCGCATTTTTGAAACCTCACCTCATCCAGGAAATCCAGATACAGTAACAATTGAGGTAGAAGATACAGGGTATGGGATTGCGCCAGAAGATCAGGCAACAATTTTCGAGCGATTTCGCCAAGGTAGAAATAAACGCTCAGGTAGTGGCTTAGGACTGCATCTATCCCATCGGATTGTAGAAGCGCACGCAGGAACTATTCACGTTACCTCTGAACTAGGTAAAGGTAGTTTGTTCACGGTGCAACTACCTAAAAATATTTAAGTTATTTTCCTTCACATTCATATTTTGCTCCTAGACTGCTAATCTTGACAAATGTAAATTTGTTGAATCAACCAGAATAATGTTTTATATATTTTGTACACATCCTCGTGGAAGATGGCCATAATTGACATACTCCCTGGCGTGACAGTATTTTTATTACATCCGTTCACTGGCTGGCAGCATAGACAGCGCCACTCTCTCACGTTTAACTCTCTTTTTATTATGTTTAAAAAAGTTTACAGATTACTGTTGGTATCATTCTAGCGATAGTAGAAATAACTATTTTTTAAAGTTATTATTTAGCCTGTTAATGCCTGAAAAATGTGTATGCACCCTGGAATAATACCCAGGGTCTTTTTTTATAGAAATTTATACTATAACTTGCAAGTATAACTTTATGTTTTTTTAAATAAAGCAATTAATATTTTTACCAAGTGATATTAAGTAATCCCACATCAATCTTCAGGATATTTAGATACAGTCTATAGGAAGATGAACTCTTATGAAAGTAAGTTTAAATTAATCTGGAATGTCTGCTTAAACACTAAATATATAAAGGTTTAGCTAAGTGCTAAACCTTTTTTTGATCAGTCGAAGACAAAAAAGCGTTAGCGTAGCCCATCATAGACATTGCTCTTATCCATGACCAAAAAAGGCAGAGGGCAGGCAGGAGGAATGAATCTATTTCCCCTGTGCCAAAAGGGTCACAAGCCTTTAAATTTATTTATGAAAAATATGGAAATATATATTTCGAGATGCGAAGCACAAGAAATATTGCATCCTTATTAAATCCCCTCAATTTATTTATGGGGATTCCCTTCTGCCTCTTGCCTCCTGCCTCTTTAAACTGGGTAAATTTTTATCTAAATTAGCTAATTGCAAAATAATCATCAATCTTATCCGTTAATTGCATAACTGTGAATTGACCATAGCTTCACAGATGCGATTCTTAATAAGGGAATAAAGATGGATACCCCTGGTCAACACCAGGGGCTTTTTCTTTAGCAGCTATCCCTTAAACGTCAATGAAGAGGCAAGGCGACAGGGAGCAAAGCTGTGCATTGATGTCAATTTAAGCCCAAATCCCTTTCCTCGTTTCCAGCCCAGAGGCTGGAAATGCTGCTCTTGGCGGCTCTGCCAACAGGGGAGGCGGCAGCCCCAAGGACGGCAACGAGATAAACAAGGTAAGAAATAATCTCTACAGGCTTGTTTTAGACTGACTTTCACGTTAAGTGACATCTGTGCGCCACTACCAAGGTATTTGTATCAATCTTAAAGTTAATACGTTGTATTTTGATGGGCAACGGTTACTCAGCTAAACCAAGATTATAAAGAAATTTGAAGTTTGGCTAAAAACTTTTAAAAATCTCTAGACTCTCTAGCCGGCTAGAGAGTCTAGGATGAATTTAAGGCGACTTTCAACCAGAGATTTCTGACTGTTGACGGATGTCGCTTAGTCATCCACTTTAGTTTGGCTAGCTTTTCCACTCTATCTCGTAAATCTATGACTCTCCAACTTACAGTTCCCAACATGGCTTGTTCAGTTTGTGCAAACACCATTACCAAAGCACTTCAAGCAGTCGATGCCAATGCTAGCGTTCAGGCTGATCCAACAACCAAGCTTGTCAGTGTAGAAACTCAAGCATCAGAAACAGCAATTAAGGAAGCATTGGCTGCTGCTGGCTATCCAGCCAGTTGCTAACTAATTCGTAATTCGTAATTCGTAATTCGTAATTGTTGGCGAAGCACTCGCGGGTAATTGTCTTTCTTGGCGGTATTTACCTGTTGGGGTCTAAATCCCCAAATAATTTAATTACGAATTACTTTCAGATCCTCCCACATCAATCACAGGGGTTCATCTAGTTATGGATACTCTCACACTCAAACTTCGAGGCATGAGTTGCGCCGCTTGCGCCAACAACATCGAAAAGGCAATTCGCTCTGTTCCTGGGGTAAGCGGCTGCAACGTTAACTTTGGAGCAGAACAAGCCGCCATCAAGTATGATCGCTCTTTAGCCAATTTAGAGAAAATCCAAAGTGCGATCGCTACTGCGGGATACTCTTCTTACTCAGTCTCTGAAGAATTGCTTTTTGAAGAAGATGATGCCGAAAAAGCCGATAAGCAAGCATTACAACGTAAACTCTCTTTCAAGGTGTTAGTAGGAGGTGTAATCAGCATTTTCCTGGTTGTGGGATCGTTGCCTATGATGACTGGGTTGAACTTACCCTTAATTCCAAGTTTCCTTCAGAATTCTTGGGTACAGTTAGTGCTGACAACCCCTGTCGTGTTCTGGTGTGGTGGATCTTTTTACCGAAATGGCTGGAAATCCCTCAAGCGCCATACGGCAACGATGGACACGCTGATTGCTTTGGGCACAAGTGCAGCATATCTATATTCTTTATTTGTCACTGTTTTCCCGAAATTTTTTATTGCTCAAGGCTTGATACCTCATATTTATTACGAAGTTGCCGCTATTGTCATTACCTTAATTTTGCTGGGGCGGTTGTTAGAAAATCGCGCTAGGGGACAAACTTCTGAAGCAATCCGCAAACTCATTGGATTGCAAGCCAGAGATGCCAGAGTTATGCGTGATGGTAAAGAAATTGATGTTCCCATCGCCGAAGTCAGAATCAACGATGTGATTTTGGTGCGTCCCGGTGAAAAGATTCCGGTAGATGGCGAAGTAATTGCAGGCGCTTCGACGGTAGATGAAGCGATGGTGACGGGTGAAAGTTTGCCAGTCAAAAAGCAGCCAGGAGATGAGGTGATTGGGGCGACGATTAACGGTGCGGGTGCATTTCAGTTTCGGGTGACACGAGTCGGAAATGATACATTTTTGGCTCAAATTGTCAAACTAGTGCAACAAGCCCAAGGTTCTAAAGCACCAATTCAGCGCTTGGCAGATCAAGTCACAGGATGGTTTGTACCAGCTGTGATTGCTGTTGCGATCGCCACTTTCGTTATTTGGTTTAATTTCACTGGCAACCTCACCCTCGCAACAATGACAACGGTGGGTGTACTAATTATCGCTTGTCCCTGTGCTTTGGGTTTAGCTACTCCCACATCTGTAATGGTGGGGACAGGCAAAGGTGCAGAAAATGGCATTTTAATTAAAAGTGCGGACAGCTTAGAACTAGCACACAAAATTAAAACCATTGTTCTAGATAAAACTGGCACTTTGACTCAGGGAAAACCTACGGTTACAGACTTTGTAACTGTAAACGGTACAGCGAATGGTAATGAAATCCAGCTTTTACAGTTAGCAGCAACAGTAGAACGCAATTCTGAGCATCCTTTAGCAGAAGCGGTTGTAAAATACGCCCAGTCTCAAGAAGTGAGTTTAATGGATGTAAACAACTTTGTGGCTAACGCAGGTAGTGGTGTGCAAGCAGTTGTTGCAAATCAGCTTGTGCAAATTGGTACACAACGCTGGTTAACAGAACTTGGAATCAATACCATCAGTCTCCAGCAGTATAAAGATACATGGGAAACTGCTGGTAAGACAGTTATTTTGATTGCTGTAGACGGCGAACTACAAGGGATAATGGGAATTGCCGATGCCCTCAAACCTTCCTCAACAGCAGTAGTAAAAGCTTTACAGAAGCTAGGTTTAGAAGTAGTAATGCTCACCGGAGACAATCGTAAAACTGCCGAAGCGATCGCAAAGCAAGTTGGCATCCAGCGAATCTTTGCCGAAGTGCGTCCAGATCAAAAGGCAGCGATTATCCAATCTTTGCAAGGGGAGATAGAGAGACTTCCCAATCCAAAATCAAAAATCAAAAATTCAAAATCCAAGATTGTTGCAATGGTAGGCGATGGTATAAATGATGCGCCAGCCTTAGCACAGGCTGATGTGGGAATTGCTATTGGTACGGGAACAGATGTAGCGATCGCAGCTAGCGATATTACCCTAATTTCTGGAGATTTGCAAGGAATCGTCACAGCAATTCAACTTAGCCGCGCTACCATCAACAATATTAGGCAAAATCTCTTCTTTGCCTTTGTTTACAACGTTATTGGTATTCCCATTGCGGCAGGAATTTTGTTTCCTATCTTCGGTTGGTTACTCAATCCAATTATCGCCGGAGGTGCAATGGCTCTTTCTTCGCTCTCTGTTGTTAGCAATGCCCTCAGATTGCGTAACTTTCAACCAAAAACTATCTCATAATTTCAGGATAATTTAAGAAATGTTCAGTAAAAAAACGCTTTGGGGAAGCCTTACAGCTTTAGTGCTTCTCACTGGAACATCAGGCGTAGCTTTAGCAGAAATGCCAGCCCACTCGCCAGAGCAAAACAGTCAATTTCACCGGATCGAGCAACCTTTGGGCTTGAAAGTTGGAGTTGCGATCGCAGGTTTCGCCTTAATTGGACTAGAGTTATGGTGGTTTCTTCTCTATAAAAGTCCTGAATCCTAGATAAGGAACGAAGAAATTGCTTTATTTTTTAATTTTGCATTCTGCCTTGCGGTAGTAAAGCGCTTATTACAAACACTAAAAACTAGTTTGACAAAGTACTAGTGTTTTGAATGATCGGACAAATTGTATTCTCATGTTGATCGCTAACATTCTTCCAGCCTGAAAGTAATCCCTTTATTTCAGAGCGTAAAGTTAACAACTGATCAATTTGATGATCAATTTGCAAAACCTTCTCTTCAAGTTTCTCTTTAATGTCACCACAGGGAATTTGCCCTTGATCATAAACCTGAAGAATATTGACAATTTCTTCTAGGCTCAGACCAAGATTTTGTGCCCTTTTAATGAATGCTAGACGAGTTAGCACATTAAACGAAAACTGACGAAAGCCTCCCTCTGTTCGACTTAATGAATTGATTAAGCCTAAACTCTCGTAATAACGAATTGTCCTAATGGAGATTCCGCTTAAATCTTTTACCTGACCAATTAAAAGTAGTTTTTTATCTTGAGTTAACATAGGAGATTTTCCCAATTCTTGTAATTATTATTACATATTTTTCTATTTTTAAGTTATTTGAGAATGTAAGTTAATGGACGTAAATAAATATAATATGTTCTCTCATTGCGAGTGAAGCGAAGCAATCCCAGAGACTTTGCGATTGCTTCGCTTCACTTGCAATGACATCTTGTATTTAAGAGGATGTTTGAAAAGTCCTCTTATCGGTAGCCAAACGTTATAGATCCCCCTAAATCCCCCTTAAAAAGGGGGACTTTGATTCCGGTTCCCCCCTTAAAAAAGGGGGGTTAGGGGGGATCTAGAAGTACTTAAAATCACAGCCAATTACTTTTCAAACAGCCTCTAATAATGCTTACCTACTTAGCAAAGTATTGGCATCGGTACTTGAGATTTTTACCTAATTAGAAACTTTACTAAATTTTAAATTTTCAAATATCTATTTAAAATGAATTTTTGAAAATTTAGCTGATAATAAATTTGCATATTTTTTAACATATTTAATAACACTTTTTTTAAATCCAACCTTCTAAATTTTATCCATTTATTAGGTAGTTGTTTCTTATAGTACTGAAAGTAACTGTTTTTTTTGAGTTCCCATGTTACTTCTAGATCAACTGCTTCACTTCAAGTGAAACCATAAAAATGAATCTCAACTCGCAGACTTTTAGCTCAAACCGTAAAACTAAAATTTTCAATAACCCAGAGCGTTTTACTGAGGGATGGTATTGGGTAATACCCTCTCAAAATTTGCGGGTGGGTGAAGTAAAACCTGTCACGATTTTGGGTAGAGAATTAGTAATTTACCGAGGTAAAGACAAAAGATTAGTTACCTTTGATGCCTACTGTCCACACATGGGCGCTCACCTTGCTGAAGGCAAGGTTGAAGGTAATGCACTACGTTGTTTTTTCCACCACTGGAAGTTTGATGCTGAAGGAATGTGTGTTAATATCCCATGTTTAGATACACCACCTTCCCTAAAGTTACAAACTTGGCCTACTGCTGAAAAATACGGAATGATTTGGGTTTGGACTGGAGAAATACCACAACAACCCTTACCTTTTGTTCCAGAGTTGGAAGATAAAGAGTGTGATGTTGCTATCCATTCTCATTTTTTGATGAACTGTCACCCCAACGTGGTGATGATTAATGCCATTGATGCTCAACACCTTAATACAGTCCACAAACTGCCAGTAGAAATTATTTTTGAAAGACAAGAACTTAATGAGAATGCTATTATTTTCACTAACACTACACCAATCAAAAACGATTCCTTTTTCATTAAGCTCATCCGTCTTTTTTATAAAAATGCCATAACTTACAGTGTTTGCTATTGGTACGGTAGCATTAACATTGTGACATTTGGCCCCGATTTCTTCCATGTTCACATGATGTTTGCAGTTCGCCTCCACGAAGGCGGAAAAGCTGAAGGTCAAATTCTGTTAATTACTAAGAAACGTAAAGGATTTTTTGGTTGGTTATGCAATCGAATTGTGCTATGGCTGACTAAAATTGCAGGTAAGTTCTTTCTCATGGGTGACATCAAGGTTGTCCAAACAATTCAGTTTGATTTGAAAACTCCTATCAAAGCAGATCACTCAATCATGCAGTTTATTAATCATGTTGAAAAACAGCAATCCCTAATGTGGGGGACTTGGCAAGAAGGGCGATCGCGCGATGTAGAGAACAAGCCCAAGCGTGAAAGATGGCAAGATAAAATGAGTAATGACTAATTTGATGTCTATATGACCATAATTCCGTCAAATTACTTCGTCAATTAAAGACACACGAAGTCATCCCATTGTCAACAATCTTTGCAGCAAATAAATCGGCTATATGGGCGTACAGCTGTACGCCCCTAGCAACGTGTATATAGCAAGTATTTTGGGGAATGGTATAACAATTAACAAAGGTTAAAAGTTCAACAAAACTACTGGGCTAGCATATCAATAAAAAGAAGTGGCAAAGCCACTTCCTAATTCCCAGGTAGAACCTAAGTCATGAGTATAACGACTACAAAAATTTGAAATAGTATAAACAAACACCAATTAAATGAATATCTCTATTTTCCTTCTTTTCTAGTGGGGAAATCCTGAGTTACATCCGCCAAATAACTGTATATTTATATAAGTTTGATGATTGCAGTGCATCCTCAATTTTATGCAGTTCAACGCTAAAATGATGCCAGTTTTGCCCCTTCATCAAGAACCTGCTGTTCTAGTTGAAACTTGAACTGGATAATGGGTAATGGGAACTGGGACAATTTTGATGTGGATTCAAACCCCAATCATGGCAAAAAGACTCTTTCTCAGTCTTGGAGCTACCCAATCATGGGAAAAAAACTCTTTCCTAGTCTCCAGTACCCAGTTAGAGCTACCCAATCAATAGAAGGATAGTATTATTCCTCAATACTCACTTGCCAGCTACAATTTTGTGCCATTCAGCGACAGTTGTGGCAGTATGGAAAGAAGTTGAAAAATTCGCTGTTGCTGTTGGGAATTTCAAAGGGTGTTTTTCCTTGGCACATCGAACCTCCAACAAGAGGATCAGGACTACTTTATGCCCTGTCTCTACAGATTGGTAAATTTAAGTCACCAAAGCAGATGGTGATCTTTATCGACCAGCCTCTACTTTCTAAAACTATGCTTGGCGGCTTCTGTTGCACCATTTCGCTTCACTACCACTAGCTTCATGTGCCAATTAGGAATTAGATCAAGGTCTTCGTAACCGCAGTTTCGCATTTTAAGAAAATATTCTGACGAATGTTGGTATTATCGTCTGAATGTTTAGAATTTACTGCGAAAAGATAGATATATATACTCCCACCTTGACTACACCTTGACTCTTAAATGAATCCAGAAAACGCAGAAACTTACATAAACCATCCAACTTGGGGTTTACTCTACAAAATCTGTATGGTTGATGAGAACCAGGATTTGTTCACCACACTTTATGCCCAGCGCTTATTTTTTTTGGTGGCAAATGACGTTAAAGGTGTTAAATTCCAGTCTCTAGGACGTACTGAGGCTAGAATGATGTTAGAAAATCGCTTACGTACCCTGCGGCGTAGTGGACAGCCTCAAGAGTACGATCAGCTTCAGAGTGTTTTCCAACGCACCTTCCAATGAGCAGTTCGATTTCCGAACGTATTATTTCCATTCGCTCCTCACTACCGACATCAGTCAGATTGATTGCTGTTAGCAAGCAAGTTTCTGCCCAGGTCATTCGGTCTGCATACTCCGCAGGAATTCGTGATTTTGGGGAAAGCCGTATCCAAGAAGCCGCCAGCAAACAAGCCGAGTTGCAAGACTTACCAGATATTACCTGGCACTTTATTGGACATTTGCAAGGCAATAAAGCCAAAAAAGCCATCGAACAATTCCCTTGGATTCACTCCGTGGATAATTTAAAGCTGGCACAGCGCTTAGACCAATTAGCGCAACAGCTAGGAGTGAGTCCTCACGTTTGCCTGCAAGTGAAAATTCTCCCCGATGCCAACAAGTCTGGTTGGAGTGTGCCAGAGCTTTTGGCTGATTTACCCACACTCAATCAATACAAAAGTTTACAAATTCAAGGTTTGATGACAATTCCGCCTTCAGGATTAAATGATTCCGAAATTCTCAGTGTGTTTAATCTCAATCGTGAGCTGGCCAAAGAAATCCAGGAGCAAAACTGGTCGCACATTAAAATGCAACACCTATCTATGGGTATGTCAGGCGACTACGAACTAGCAGTGCAAGCAGGTGCGACGATGGTACGATTAGGAACAATATTGTTTGGCGATCGCTCTTAGCCGAATAATATCAGCCTTGCAGGTCAGTATTAATAGAAGCGAAGGATTGATGACAAGAAATTTGTAACAGACTGGTGCAATCCGAAACAAAGGATATAGTATTGACAAGAGCAATCGCTAAGGCAAAATGGGGTATAAAGAAGTTTCCTTCGGATAAACCTTAGGATATAATCTTGACTCATTATTATGTTTAGGCGATGCACAGACCTTTCCAATAAGTGTCGGTTCATCGCCAAAACCCGTAGTATAGGCTACAAATAGCAATACAGTTGCTGAAGTATCCACGGATGTAGCGTAGTTTACCGCCGTAGGCATCGCTCCTAGTTCAATCAATCCTAAGCCAAGTCAATACAGGCTATTCGCAGCAGGAGAGTACACACACAATGAACAATATATTTTCCAAACTCAGAGACTTTGTGGGTCTAAATGAGCAAGTGGAATACGAGTATTACGAAGAAGAACCAGAAACAGATAATAATTACCAGAATCTGTATCAGCAAGAAAATCCCCAACCAGCGCCACAAGAAAGTACAGCCGCTCAAAATCGACGTTGGCGGGAACCAGTGCCTACAATGGGAGATGATATGACAGCAGGTCAAAAGCCAATGGGGAATGTGATTGGTATGCCAGGAGCAATTAACGGAATTTCAGAAGTTTTAGTACTCGAACCACGCACCTTTGAAGAAATGCCCCAGGCAATTCAAGCACTACGAGAACGGAAGTCAGTGGTATTAAATCTGACAATCATGGATCCCGACCAAGCTCAACGAGCAGTAGATTTTGTTGCAGGTGGTACTTACGCACTAGATGGACATCAAGAACGCATCGGTGAGAGCATCTTTTTGTTTACACCAAGCTGTGTCCAAGTTAGCACCCAAGGTGGTGTTCTTCATGAAGTACCACAACCGCCAGCACGCCCCTCTCGTCCTACAGGTACTCCAAATCAAACCTGGGGTAACGAAACTAACCGGATGGCACAATAAAGTTAAATTAGTATTTAGTCCTTTGTCCTTTGTCCTTTGTCATTTGTCCTGGGTTTTGTTCATGGTGACAAATGACAAACGACTAATGATTAATGACCAATGACTAATGACTAATGACTAATGACTATAAAATTTGGCTTAATTGGTGGTGGGGTAATGGGAGAAGCACTCTTATCCCGCCTTATCGCGCGTGGAATTTATCAATCATCAGAAGTCATAGTTAGCGAACCGCTATCTTCACGCCTAGATTTTTTAAAACAGCAATATGGTGTTGCTGTGACAACAGATAATAGCCAGGTTTTCACGGAAGCAAAAGAAGTTCTATTTTTGGCAGTGAAACCGCAGGTATTTAGTGCGATCGCTCAAGAATTAGCAAATATTGATATTCTTAATAGAGAACATTCACCCCTGATAATTTCCATATTGGCGGGTGTGCCTTTAAGTCAGCTAGAAGCTGCATTTGGGCAATTGCCAGTGATTAGAGCAATGCCCAATACCCCAGCAACAGTGGGAGCAGGAGTTACCGCGATTTGTTCAGGTGCATATACTAGTCCCAAGCATCACCAAATAGCACAGCAGATTTTTTCTGCTGTGGGTGAAGTCGTGGAAGTCTCAGAAGGGCTGATGGATGCAGTCACAGGGCTATCTGGTAGCGGCCCGGCTTACGTGGCACTCTTGGTAGAAGCACTAGCAGATGGTGGAGTATCCGCAGGTTTACCTAGAGCAATTGCTAATCAACTAGCTTTGCAAACCGTACTAGGAACAGCGAAACTGTTACATGAAACCAAAATGCACCCAGCAGAACTCAAAGATCGTGTTACCAGCCCCGGCGGTACAACCATTGCGGGGATTGCCAAGCTAGAAAAAGCAGGATTTCGTTCCGCTTTAATTGAAGCAGTCAAAGCTGCCACAGAGCGATCGCAAGAGCTGGGAAAATAATTAAGAGTCCTTTGTCATTTGTCCTTTATCCTCTGTGAAAAACTAATGACTAATGACTATTAACGAAGTTGACAAAAGACTCGTTAGTATAGTAAACAATCTGGTTGCAAATGTGATTGAGTGAATTATCCTGCACCGTCTCCAGAACTTGACTTAGGGACTATATTTCCCTTTGATCTGGATCAATTTCAAAAAGAAGCGATCGCGTCCCTAAACGCCGGGCGCTCCGTAGTCGTATGTGCGCCCACAGGTTCGGGCAAAACATTAGTCGGGGAATACGCCATTTATCGTGCCTTGGCGCGAGGAAAACGTGTATTCTACACGACTCCCTTAAAGGCGCTGTCGAATCAAAAATTACGTGACTTTCGAGAAAAATTCGGGTTTGATCAAGTCGGACTGTTAACTGGAGATGCTTCCATTAACAGGGATGCACCGATTTTGGTGATGACTACAGAAATTTTCCGAAATATGCTCTATGGCACACCCATTGGGCAAATTGGTATCTCATTGGTAAACGTTGAAGCAGTGATACTTGATGAGTGCCACTACATGAACGATCGCCAGCGCGGTACTGTTTGGGAAGAATCAATCATCTATTGTCCCCGTGAAGTGCAACTGGCAGCCCTCTCAGCAACGGTTGCCAATAGCGATCAACTAACCGATTGGCTAAATCGCGTTCATGGGCCAACAGACCTGATTTACTCCGATTTTCGCCCAGTCCCCTTGGAATTTCACTTTTGTAATCCCAAAGGGTTATTTCCCCTACTAAATGATAGTAAAACCAAAATCAACCCCCGCCTTCAGAAGAAAAAGGGGAAAGGGGGAGAAAGGGACAGAGGCAGAAATGGTAGGCCGGAAGCTCCTGGCATAATTTTTACCCTCAGCCAGTTAGAGCAACGGGATATGCTCCCAGCAATTTACTTTATCTTCAGCCGCCGGGGATGTGATAAAGCAGTGGCGGAAGTGGGTGATTTATGGCTGGTAAATAGTGAAGAGTCCCAAATTTTACGCGAACAGATTGATGACTTTTTAGCCCGTAATCCCGAAGCAGGGCGTTCTGGACAAATTGCACCCTTGTACCGAGGAATTGCTGCTCACCATGCTGGGATTTTGCCTGCTTGGAAAGCACTGGTAGAAGAACTATTTCAGCAGGGTCTAATTAAAGTAGTATTTGCCACCGAAACATTAGCTGCGGGAATTAATATGCCCGCCCGGACAACGGTAATCTCTACCCTTTCAAAGCGTACCGATACCGGACACCGCCTATTGAACGCTTCCGAATTCTTGCAAATGGCGGGACGAGCAGGCCGGCGGGGGATGGATAAACAAGGTCATGTAGTGACAGTCCAAACTCCTTTTGAAGGAGCCAAAGAAGCGGCGTATTTGGGAACATCCAAGCCAGACCCCCTTGTAAGCCAATTTACGCCCAGTTACGGCATGGTACTCAACTTACTGCAAACCCACACCCTAGAGCAAACTAGGGAGCTAATAGAGCGCAGTTTTGGGCAGTACATGGCTACCTTGCATTTACGACCAGAATACGATGAGATAGCGGAACTGCAAACACAGTTAGCTCAACTTCATGAGCAAATTGCCGCAGTTGATGAAAATGAACTGGCTCTTTATGAAAAATTGCGGCAACGCCTGAAAGTTGAACGCCAGATATTAAAAACCTTGCAAGAGCAAGCACAGGAAGATCGCCAAGAAGAATTGGTGATGATGTTGGGCTTTGCAGTGTCAGGAACTCTATTGAGTCTCAAGGGCAAAAATATCACAGTGTCTTCACCCGTAACCGCAGTGTTAGTAGGAAAATCGCCTGGTTCTGGTCAAGCTCCTTACTTGGTATGCTTAGGGCACGATAACCGCTGGTATGTCGCAACCACAGGGGATGTAGTCGATTTGTATGCCGAACTACCGCGAATTGAAGTACCACCTGATTTACTCCCACCACCAGATATGCCCTTGAAGCCAGGACAGTCGCGCCGTGGTAACGAAGAAAGCTTTGCGATCGCAGTGCGTATTCCTGATCCGATAGAATCATTGCATCTAGCACCAGAAGTCGCAGAACAACTCAGTCGCACTACTGCCGTCCAAGAACAATTAGAAGCTCATCCCCTACATCAATCAGGCAATGCAGCAACGCTTTTTAAGCGTCGCGCCCGTTATGTCGAACTAGAAGCCGAACTCGAACAGTTGCAAGGGCAAGTGGAGCAACAGTCACAACGCCATTGGGAAGAGTTTCTGAATTTAATTGCAATTCTGCAACACTTTGACGGTTTAGATAACTTAGTGCCTACAGTATTAGGGCGAATTGCTGCCGCCATTCGAGGTGAGAATGAATTGTGGCTAGGTTTAGTATTCGCTAGTGGCGAATTAGGCAACTTAGATCCGCATCATTTAGCAGCTGCAGCAGCCGCTTTGGTAATGGAAACGCCTCGTCCAGATAGCAAGGTTAACTTTGAGCTTAGTAGTGAAGTGGCAGAAGCCTTGAAAAAATTGCAGGGAATTCGCCGCCAAATGTTCCAAGTACAACGGCGGTATAACGTAGCCCTGCCGATATGGTTGGAATTTGAGTTAATTGCCATAGTGGAACAATGGGCGCTGGGAATGGAATGGGTAGAACTCTGCGAGAACACCACCTTGGATGAAGGCGATGTGGTGAGAATTTTACGCCGGACGTTGGATTTATTATCGCAAATCCCTCATGTTCCCCATTTACCAGACTCTTTCCAGCGTAATGCCTATCGCGCGATGCAGTTGATTGATAGATTCCCTGTGAATGAGGTAGTTGAATAAAGGACTTCCAGATAAAAAACACTTAACTACTTCTTGTGAGGTGGGTGTCTCACCTGCCCAGTAAGCTGTTAAGCATTTAATTTGCACATTGAGATCGATCGCAGGGGGGCAGGGAGCAGGGAGCAGGGGAGAGGGTTTGCAGCTTTTATCACCATAAAAATGGTGCAATTTAAATGACGATTAGCTTAACTAAAGGCGGGCAAGATGCCCACCTCACAAGATTGGGTAATTTCTTTGTTAGAAGTCCGTTAATTTGACACCAATGTTTATCAATTGCCCCAACACGACAAATAGGTAGGGGCACTAGGCGTGATCGCAATTCATAAATTACCCGAAGCTGTCGGAGTAATGCTATTTTATAAAATTGGTGAATTGTTTCAGGATATTGCCGTCAGTCGTTCTCGTAATTCCATCAAAGCATTATTGGAAGTCCGCCCAGATTATGCCAACCTTCAAACAGCAGGAGAACTAAAAAAAGTATCGCCAGAAACAGTAAATATTGGGGATATTATTATTGTCAAACCTGGAGAAAAAATTCCCTTAGATGGTGAAATTATAGATGGTAATTCGCAAGTTGATACATCTGCATTAACTGGAGAATCTGTACCGCGAACGGTGAGGCTGGGAGAAACAGTTTTGGCTGGGATGATCAATAAAAGGGGTGTGATCAGTATTAGAGTGACAAAACTCTTTGATGAATCTTCCATTGCCAAGATTTTAGATTTGGTGCAAAATGCCAAAAGTAAAAAAGCAGAAACAGAAAAGTTTATTACTAAATTTGCGCGATATTATACGCCAATAGTAGTTTTTACATCTTTAGCCGTTGCCATATTACCTCCTTTATTTATTTCGGGTGCAACTTCTTCAGAATGGCTTTATCGTGCCCTAATTTTACTAGTTATATCCTGTCCATGCGGACTCGTTATAGTATCCCGTTAGGTTACTTTGGAGGCGTAGGAGGTGCAGCTAGACGAGGGATTTTGGTTAAAGGTTCTACTTTTTTAGATACTTTGAATGCAGTTAATACTGTTGTTTTTGATAAAACGGGAACCTTAACTAAAGGTGTATTTAAAGTAGTAAAAATAGTACCATTAAATGGTTGGAATGAACAAGAATCACACTCAAATCATCCCATCGCGCAATCTATCTGCAAAGCTTATAGTGGAAAAATCGATGAGTTTGAGATAAAAGATTATGAAGAAATAGCAGGTTATGGAATTAGAGCCAAGGTTGAAAATAGGGTAGTGATAGCGGGAAGCGATCGCTTATTACATAAAGAGAAAATTGCTCATGATAATTGCCAGTTAGAAGGAACAGTTATTCATCTAGCAGTAGATGAGATTTATGCCGGATATATTGTCATTGCTGATGAACTGAAAGAAGATGCTAGAGAGGCTATTCCAGCACTCAAGAGAATGGGTGTAGAAAGAACAGTCATGTTGACAGGAGATAATCAAGCGATCGCATCGCGTATTGCTCAACAGCTAGGCATAGATGTTTACGAGGCAGAGTTATTACCAGAAGAAAAAGTTAATGCCATTGAGAAGTTACTCAGCACCGCAGGTAAGTATGGCAAAGTTGCCTTCATAGGGGATGGCATTAATGATGCGCCAGTGATTGCTAGAGCGGATGTTGGCATAGCAATGGGCGGCTTAGGCTCAGATGCAGCAATAGAAACTGCCGATATCGTAATCATGACAGGTGCACCATCAAAAGTTGCAGAAGCAATACAAATCGCCAAAAAAAACCGCAAAATTGTTTGGCAAAATATTGGATTTGCTTTAGCAATTAAAGGTGTCTTTATTGGATTGGGTATTTTTGGTATAGCGACAATGTGGGAAGCTGTATTTGCTGATGTCGGAGTCGCAATGCTGGCAATTTTAAACGCAACTAGAGCGATGAAATAAAATTTTTGGAAAATCGGGATTCTGTAATTGGGAAATTGTAGTAATTATTGAAGAGTAAGGCGTGGTTTATTTTACACTTTTCACTCATAAGCTGCTACCTAAAATAGAGCCTATGAATTTATCAATGAAAGGTATTGCTACAGCTACTTTAGCTTTACTGCTAAACTATTCAGCCAACCCAGCTTTTGCACTACCCCAGAAAATCAATCATCCAATTACTGTTGCTAAATTGCAATCCTTAGAAGATCCTTTAATTGTTCCTGGGCAAAGAGTTGGCCCGATAACACGCACAACTACCAAGCAAGATTTAATTAAACTGTTTGGTGCATCTCATCTCGTTGATAAAACTATCTCTGGTGCTGAAGGAATGGGTAGTTTTGCAGCTACTCAGGTAAATCTAAATCAGGGGCGATGTCTAACGACAAGCTGCTCCGCATCTACGCTCTTGGTAGTTTGGAGTGATAATACTCGTACTAAACCTTTAGAGGTGCGTAACCTGGGTTCAGCTTGGAAAACCCGCGAAGGTATCGGTGTTGGAACTCCTTTGAGCGAATTACGTAAGAAATTAGGAGATTTTAAACTCTATGGATTGGCATGGGATTACGGCGGCACGATTTTGTTAGATAGTAGCAAATTATCCCACTATCAAGGCAAACTCATTTTACGAGTAGACACGGCTCCCAATGCTTCTGAAAAGTTCCCTAATGACTACCAATCAGTGTCTGGAGATGCTACTTTTTCCTCCAGCAATCCCCACTGGAAACCTTTGGGAATTAGGTTAGCAGAAATTATCGTTATACTGAACCCAAGTGAGTAGGCTTATTTATAAGCTAACAGCTATACCTGAGTTCCTATAGCTAGCCGTATTCCCCAGAATAAAATTAAAGTTGCGATCGCAAGCCAGTCACGCCCTTTTAATCGTAAGTCGTGCCACTGCACTCGATGCTCATTAGGACTGGTAAAACCCCGCACCATCATTGCATTTGCCATTTGATCGGCTCGTAAAAGCAGATTTTCTAAAAGTCTCTCTGCGACTGTCATCCAAACCTTAAATCCTCCTTTCAATCCCAGCTTTTTCCAATTAATTGCCCTTGTCATGACGGAGCGAAATAAATTTTGCACTTCTTCTAAAACTAGGGGAATAAAGCGCAAGGACAAGGTTAAAGTTAAAGCAATTTCTGTGACAGGTAACTTAAAGCGTCGCAGCGGTTGCATTAAACTTTCTATACCAGATGTAATTTCTTCTGGTGCAGTTGTTAGCAGATATAGGTTGGTGCTGTAAATTACGGTAAATATAATCGTACTCAGGCGTACTGCCAAATCCAAGGAGCGGCGAGTTACTTTGACTGGGCCTTTGTGAAATACCACATAGCTGTATTTCTTATTACTTACTTGCTCTTGAACAACATTATTTGAGTTTGGTGGCTGGGTTAATATTTGTTCATTAGCTGGCAGGCGTGGTTGATAACTTATACCCATTGCATCAGGACTTATGGCTGCGATCGCTAAGATAAAAAACGATAACATTAAGAGCCAACCCATTTGCTGCTGCCATACTCGTCGGGGAATTCTTGCAATTAAGGTTGCAAGAATCAATACTACCACCAGCAGCACCCGCCAAAAGTTGTTAGCTAAAACATAGCTGGTTAAAAAGCTCATTAACCAGGCGAACTTAACTCGCGGATCGATTTTATGCAGCCAAGTTTGAGGTTGTTCTAAATAAAGTCCAAGTGGCAGCGATCGCAATAAATCCATTTTAAAATTAGGAGTTAGGAATGAGGAGTTTGGAGTCTGAAGTCTTGACTTTAACTCATAACTCCTGTAGAGAGACCATTAATCACATCTCTCTTGTACAATTCATCGCGTCTCCTAACTTATTTTGACGCGAGTTGCTCTATTAACATTACCACTTTCGGCATCACGGACTTTTTTGCTCCGCCACAGTAAAATAATTGGCGTGCCTTTAAATCCTAGCTGTTGCCGAAATTGCCGTTCAATGTAGCGGCGGTAGTTGTCGTTGAAGCGTTTGGAATCATTGACAAATAGTGCGATCGTTGGTGGTTGGCTACTTACTTGTGTACCATAATAAATCTTGCCCTGACGCCCACCACGAGATGCTGGGGGTGAATGCCAACTAACAGCATCTGTTAAGACTTCGTTAATTACTGATGTACTAACACGGCGTTTGTGTGATTCAGCCGCAGTTTTCACCAATTCGAGAATCTTTTCTACCCGTTGTCCTGACAAGGCACTCACAAAAATTGTTTCTGCCCATTCGGTAAAATGTAACCGTGATTGCAGAGTTTTTTCGTAGTCGTAGATTGTGTAAGAGTCTTTTTCGACGGCATCCCACTTATTAACGACGATGATGCAAGCTCGACCTTCTTCGATAATCCGCCCAGCTAATTTTTGGTCTTGCTCAGTGACTCCATCAACAGCATCTATTACTAATAAAACCACATCAGCGCGGCGAATCGCTTTAAAAGCACGGTTAATACTAAAGAATTCGGTGCCGTATTCGATGTGTTTCTTTTTGCGAATACCGGCGGTATCAATCAAACGGTAGGTTTGTCCTTCCCGTTCAATGACGGTATCAATAGCATCGCGGGTAGTACCAGAAATGGGGCTGACAATTGCTCTTTCTTCCCCGACAAAAGAATTTAGTAAGCTCGATTTACCGACATTCGGGCGGCCCACAATTGCTACTTTGATTTCATTCGTTTCTGGAATGTCTTCAATTGCAGGGATGTGGTTAACTAACTCGTCAAGTAACTCTCCTGTGCCACTTCCATGAATCGCGGAGATAGGGTAAGGTTCGCCCAATCCCAATTCCCAAAATTCGGCAGCTTGCATTAAGCCTTGGTCTGGGGATTCACATTTATTTACAGCTAGTAGCACAGGTACGGGTTGTTGGCGCATCCATTCGGCGATTTCTAAATCTGCCGATGTGGGGCCTGTTTGACCATCTACGACAAAGATAGCGCCACACGCTTCTGCAAGAGCTGTCATTGCCTGTTGGCGAATCAGTGGTAAAAATTCGGTATCATCATTAAAAACTAAACCACCAGTGTCTACCACCAAAAATTCACGACCATTCCAGAAAGCTGGTAGATAAGTGCGATCGCGTGTCACTCCCGGTTCATCATGGACAATCGCCGTTTGTTCCCCGGCGAGTCGATTAACCAGGGTGGATTTGCCCACATTTGGGCGTCCGATAATTGCAACAATTGGCAGTGCCATAAAACCAGGGTAAGTGAGAGACGTAGTATATCACGTACTTACATTTTACTCGCTTTAAACTGGAAGTTTTAATAACTTTCTAATCATCTGCGGCGATGTCAAAGAAACCTCTCCCTGGTTTTACTACGTAAAACCGTCCCTCTCCGATTCAGAGAGGGAAAGACTTGAACTTTAGTTCAAGGCAGGGAGAGGTTTATTGAACTCACATTAATTTAAAAAATAAAAAAGGTAGGATTTCCTACCTTTTACCCAAAAAAAGCATTTTGTAACCAAATACCAAATTAAATATCACACAAGCTTTTGACGAATCTATTAGACTTGTCCGAAATATTAACTTAGGAAAAGAAAAATGGTAAAACGTTTAAGTAAGTGTCTACCATTTTTCTGTATTAGTTATGGTTTTTGATTATATCCAGAAGTATCCGC
>NZ_JACJSI010000002.1 GCF_014698065.1 Nostoc flagelliforme FACHB-838 | reverse complement strand
AATCTTTTCCATTAATCCTCTAGCTGTCTAGGCTAATGCTCGGCTAGATTTCCTCACCTACATGGATAGTGAGTTGTCATTAGTTGAGGATTAAAGTGCGAACTCTACCCATAGTGGGTTACTCAACTATTGCCAGTCATCCCCCCTATTCAGGTTTCGACTGAACGAATCGCACGCAAATAAGCGTTTTCGGCTTTGACTGTTAGTATCGAAATAAATTGACCCCAACCAGCGTCGTTTATACTTTTAGCCAATCGTGTTTTAGCTAGTCCTTTGATATTTAGTTTTTCGACTGCAATAACATCATACTTTTTGAGTAAGTGGTTAGCAGTTTTAAAATGGAAATCTTTTCGAGTATCGGCAACTTTTTTGTGCTGTTTACCCAATTTTTGAATAGCTTTTCTACGACGGTTAGAACCTTTTTTACGCCTAGATACTTTACGCTGTGCTGATTTTAATCTACGTTCAGCTTTGCGTAAATGTTTCGGTGCGGCAACTCTAGAACCATCCGACGCAACATAGAAATCAATTAAACCTATATCAATACCAACAATATTGTCAGGTTTAAAATCAGGTTTAATTGTGGGAACTGTTTTATCATCAAGGCTTAGGGTTGCGTAATAGCCATCTGCTTTTTTAGTTATAGATAAAGTCTTGATATCAAACCCGTCCGGTATTGGACGATGAACAATTACTTTTATAACGCCGATTTTTGACAATGTTATTTTATCGTTTTGAAAATGCTCCTTTTTGAATTGTGGGTAGGTAAAGGTTTTATACTGACATACACCTTTGAATCTAGGTTTACCGCTACGCTTGCCAGCATTATCACCTTTGAGCCATCTGTCAAAAGCCAATTCAACTTTTTTAGGAACTTCTTGCAGTACTTGAGAATGAATGCTTTTGTACCAAGGTCTGTCCTTTTTTAGTTGGGTTAGCGTTGCCTGTTGACTAAAGCGATTGGGCTTATCTTTTAAATCTGGCATATGGCAAACAACAAGTGAGCATCTATCTATAGGGCATCTGTTTTGCTCATACCAATCAAACCTCTGAGCAAGCTGATAATTATACTGGCAGCGCAGCATATCTAATGTGTTGTCAATTTTTTCGGCTTGCTCTTTCGTGGGTTTTAATCGGTACTGATAAGATGTTTTCACTTTCTCGTCTAAATCAGTGTTTTAGTATACACTGATTTAGACATAATATGAAAAATGATTTTGTTTCCAAGGGAAGGTCTGTTAGCGATCTAAAAGTGCATTTAGTATTGGTGACTAAATATCGGCGCAAAGCCTTCACCTTAGAAATGCTGGCTAGGCTAAATATTGTAATGCAAGAATTACTAGAAAAGTGGGATTGTAAACTGGTAGAATTTAATGGTGAAGATGACCACGTACACCTACTCTTCCAGTACCACCCAGATGTTGAATTGAGTAAATTAGTAAATAATTTGAAGTCTGTATCATCTAGAAAACTCCGCCAAGAGTTTGTAGAACATCTAGAAAGTTTTTACTGGAAAGACGTATTTTGGAGTGGTTCTTATTTTGTTGCTAGTTGTGGTGGTGTTACAGTCTCTACACTCAGAAAATATATTGAAGCACAAGAATCACCCACAGAATCAACGTAAGAATTTGCTCGTTTCCTCCATGTTCTCCTCACTCGCTATAAAGCATTGGTCGGAGAACTGTCGTCAACTCACGCGCATTCATGAGCCAGCGCTGTAGACGGGTTTCCCGTCGCAGGCGACTGGCATCCCCACACTCCTAAAAGTGAGATGTGGGACTTCTGCTGAAATTAGTTAAAATTGGTGGAGTTCCTATTCAACAGGCAGATAGAGAATCTGGCTTTTTTTATGAAGCAGGTATGAGTATTAATGCTGATGGTGCGCCTAATGCTTATCACCCAGCAGATACAGGAATTGATTTTTTGGCAAATGCTGGGAGTCCAGGTAACTGGTGGGCAATAGTTGTAAATAAAGATGGTAATCCGTTTATTCAAGGCAGTACCGATCCATATCCTGGATACTATATTTCTACAACTGCATTATCCGATTCTGGATTTGTTCAACAAGATCCACGCAGATATGTTGATTCAACCAAGATCCCATATATTGTTCTTCCGGGAAATAATGATTTTAAAAAGGTTACAGGCGTTAAATTAGGAGATTTTGCAGTTGTTTACAACAGTAATAACGAAAAACTTGCTTTTGCAATTTATGCTGACATTGGCCCTAAAAACCAGATAGGGGAGGGTTCAATAGCTCTGTCTCAGGCTCTTGGTAACGATCCATTGGTGCGTTCAAGAGTCAGGCGAGGAATTCCCAAAGACATCGTTTATGTTGTTTTCACAGGTTCTGGGAATGGACAGCCAAGAATAACTTCAGACATAGAAGCTGAAACTAAACGGCTTTTTGAAATATGGGGTGGCATAGAACGGATAAAGTCACTATAAAAGTATATCTTATGCAAATTATTCGGTGCGATCGCACTTAATTTGATTGTAGTAGAGAATAGCTTTTGTTACATAGGGATAACTACAACAGATTGCGCGAACTACTTAAATGAGAAAGCAAACTGGGGTTTGAGTAAGTAAAAGCTGCTTTTGCTTGCGGAAAACACCAAAATGAGAAAGCAAACTGGAGTTTGAGAAAGTAAAAGCTCATCTTGCTTGCGGAAAACACCAAAATGAGAAAGCAAAAGCAGCTTTTGCTTACGAAAAACACCAAAATGAGAAAGCAAACTGGGGTTTGAATAAGTAAATGCTGCTTTTACTTACTAAATTTGACTTTATCTATATTTCTGGGCTGTAATGACTAGTTATAATTATCGTGATGGCAGTGCGATCGCAAAACATAGTGCCTAAAGGGAGCAATCCAAACAACTGTTAGAAATTGCTAAAACATGACTAAAGCTCGGTTTTAGGTGAACCGAGCATGGATTGAAATTTTATTTGATGATCGTTATGACGCTTAGAAGATGTTTTAAAAGCCCCGAAAGTTATAATTTCGCAGTTCTGCGTGGGTTAAGGTACAAGCCTAAATTAAGGTTTTAGCTATGTACTAAGATGTAATGCTTTCCTAACTATGAGAGCAAAAAACCCTTTTAAAACATCATCTTAGAGAAGCACAATTTAAGAAAGCAAAGAAATTTTACTTGCGAGTTAAGTTTAGCAGTTCTTTGGGAGAAGCAAGTAAATCAATAGCCACGAAGTAAATTTGACCTTGAGGATCGAGTAAAAATCGCCAAGCAATGTTCATCCCAACATTACCTCCAAACCAAGGAGTTTCGACCGTACCAGTAATTTTATGCTGTGTATAACCATCTTCGATAGTTTCCGAAACGCCTTTGGTTGGCTTCATCACTAACCCTTGTCCCTCATCTCTTAAGTAGGCAGTGATTGCTTCTCGGCCAACAATTGGTTTTTGGAAAGGTGGTTGCAGCGCACCGTTATTAGCAAATAAAGCAACAGCAGCTTCAAAATTATCTGCATTCATAGCTTCAATGTATTTCAGCACTGTTGCGTCTGTAACTCCCTCAATAGTAAATTGGGGACTTAGGGATGCACGCGGGAACTTAAAGTTTATGATTTCTGCCTGTTTGTTATCAGCCAGAGACGGATCGAACCCCATATTTACTACAGTATTGCGTAGTACAGTAATTTGCTGACTCTGATCGATTCTTTGAACAGCTTCTAGCACTGCTTTAACTTGAGGTGACATTTGATAGCCAGCTGGCATAGGAGCGACTATACCCTGTTTCATCCACTCGCCTAACTGCCACCAGAATCCCAATTTGGCGTTGACACCAAAGTATGCATAAGAACGGCTGATGGGAGTGTCAGCATTACTCGCTAAATCTCTCATTAACTGCGTTTGTTGTTCATGAGACATCTGCTTAATGTCGTTGAATATACCTTCCATTAATTGGAGATTAGCTTTTCCGGGAGCAGCTGGAGTAATTGTACGACCTAGTTCAGCGTAGGCATACCAAAGAAATGCTAATTGATCGTCAATATTGAGTTCAGCAAACATTGCTGTAGTGGCTGGAACAGCGTCTGCCACTTGAGTGTTAGAGAAAATATTGCGTGCAGACTCGATAGTATAACTCATGGTTATTACCTTAAAGATTTACCTATTCAGTAGTTGCTTTCGGCTACATTTTGCAGCTTGCAGGATAAATCTAGGGTATATTTTCTGGATGACACAATTATCCCTAGATATCCAAATGTGAATCATTATCATTCACTACTCTGGCATCATAACTGGTAAACGTTAACAAAAGACTAAGATTTATAAGATTTATCTGATGAATATCATTGGATGAAATGTATATCTACTATTTGTTTTTCAATTTCTGGTCAAACAAAAGTAGTTTTTGAAAAAGGTATCTTTCTAAAGTAAGATATTTATCTCTATAGCATCTATCTATGTAGATAAATATATCTGATTTTTGAATTTTTCGGTAATAAAATAAAATTTTGCAATTGCTTAAATTAGTTTTTTTAATTACTGTATGTGTTGCAGGCTTAAGGAATGCCTCTGGTTCAATCTTTTTGCTGCCGACTTTGGCTTGAACTATGATCCGACAGTCACGCTTATCAAATCTTCAATCTTACCTAGACTGTATTAAATAATTGATCATACCTAAAATTATTAAATGAGCCGGGTAGAACATATAAAACCATTTAGCCCGTGAACCCTGTCGACCATTGAATTGAAAAACAATGAATCCTGCAAAAATTGCCCAACTTTGAGAGATATTAAACACAGATAGGATTACTAAAATAAAAAAGTGAAAGCTGCACCAATAGAGCAACCATACTATAGGCTTGAGTTTATCTGTTAGGGACATCAAGAAAATTACTCCAATCCCATACGCTCCATATTCAACGCGCAGGCTCTCGGCAACTGCTGCACATAATCCAATAATTATTAATTGCTGCCATAATTGCGGGTAACGCTTTACTAAGCGCAACATCACAAGTCCAAGCAAAAGCATGAAGAGAATATTAAGTGACAATCTCTGAAAAACAACACTATAAAATGGTTGGGATATAATTGCTGTAATTAATAGTCTCCTCCCATAGCGGTATACATTTTGGGTGTGTTTTTCGCCCTCAACCAAAAGCCATGCAAACAGTGGAAAGCTCAATCGCCCTAATAAGTGCAAGATTACCAAATCTGGCATTAGCAAATAGCACACATGATCCATAATCATGAATACTGCTGCTAAGATTTTAATGCTAAAAGCTGAAACTTTAATCACAACACCACAGTTACCTTGGATTCCTTAATATAAAATCCCTAAAATTTTATTTCTTTAATATAATAGTTATTCAAAATCCTAGCAATTTGATAACATTAACACAGAGGGCAATGTCTACGATGGACTATTCTGTGATGTCCTCTTTAACAGAGACTACAAAAACACTATGGCAAAGCGTAAAAAAAGCAATCTCCAGTGGATTAAAGAAACGCTTGAACTAAAGCCTGACCATCGCTGGGAATCTCCATCAGGCTACAAAATATTTGTCGCCAATCGCGGGGCTGTCCGTCTCAATGTTCCCCAGAATTGGGTTTTTGAGCCACAAGAAAAATCCTTCAAGTTTCTCGATAAAAAACCCCCTAACGATGATTGTTGTCTGGAAGTATCTTTTAATCCTCTGCCACCCAATGATTGGAGCAAGTTTCCGCTAAAATCTACCTTGAAGAAAGTTCTGGAAAACGACAGCCGCAACATCATTGCTAAGGGAGAAATTATTACCGTCAAGCGCCAAACCGCTAAAATTGTCTGGACAGAGATGAAGTTCATTGACACTCAAGAAGAACCACGGGAAGCTTTTTCGCGGACTTGCATTGCTTTGGGATCGAATATTCAGTGCTTGATTACATTCGATTATTGGGTAGATCAAGCACAACAATTAATACCCGTTTGGGATGAAGCTATCCGTAGTCTCACGCTAGGATTATATATTCGTGACCCGATGACTGGTCTGGCTTTCCCAGACTGAAGTCCAAAAATCATTGCTCAAATTTCCTAGCGAATATCAATGAAAGCACTATTCATTTTAAGTTTGGCTGGGCTAAAAGGAGTAGGTAAAACTCGGAAATCGAGATAGTGCCACTCATATCAATTCTTTATGAAAATGCGCTGACGGAACGAGCATTCCCCTATCAGAAGAGGATGTAAAATCGTATAACAAGCTACAAGAGATTCAATGTTATAGACAAACTTACTCCAGCAAGAAAAATTTTGAGCTTTTGCTAACCTGAATTCTAGCGATCGCAACTTGCAAAGGCGTATATTTACACTTAGTCTGCATTAAAATATATACTTTATAGATAAATTTAATTATGCCGAATCAATGGCATGGAGTCACTACAATGTCAATTGATGAAGTTGAAACCCAGCAAAATAATGATCTAGCTCAACCCGCTACAGGCTTAATAGAGAGCCTAGTAAAGCCAAAAGACAAGAAAAAATTTAAAAAATCAAAACGGATTTTTGATGGTAGCACAGAAGCTTTTGCTAAGAAAATTCCCAAAAAGACTTTTAAAACTGAACTAAAGCAACTCCAGATTGAGCTAGTCAAAATGCAATACTGGATTAAGCACACTGGCTATCGGGTTGTCGTCATATTTGAAGGGCGCGATGCTGCCGGCAAAGGAGGAGTAATCAAACGCATTGCCGATCCACTTAATCCTCGTGGCTGTCGTGTAGTTGCTCTAGGAACACCATCTGATCGTGAGAAAACTCAGTGGTATTTTCAGCGCTATGTGCAACATCTTCCGACAGCAGGCGAAATCGTTCTCTTTGATCGCAGTTGGTACAACCGAGCCGGAGTTGAACGGGTGATGGGTTTTTGCACTGAAGCAGAATATCAAGAATTCATGCAATCTTGCCCGGAATTTGAACGAATGTTAGTGCGATCGGGCATTGTTTTAATCAAGTACTGGTTTTCCGTCAGCGATGAAGAACAAGAAAAACGCTTTCTCTCTCGTAGTCACGATCCAGCAAGGCGCTGGAAACTCAGCCCAATGGATTTGGAATCACGCGATCGCTGGGTAGAATTCTCCAAAGCAAAAGATACCATGTTTGCTTACACAAATATTCCAGAAGCCCCCTGGTTTACCATTGAAGCAGATGATAAAAGACGGGCGCGGCTCAACTGCATTCATCATTTGTTGAGCAAAGTTCCTTACGAAGATATGACACCTCCTCCCTTAGAACTTCCGTCTAGACCTGTGGCTGAGGATTATGTTCGCGCTCCCCGCAATGAGCAGTTCTTTGTCCCTCAAGTATATTAAGCAACATCACTATTGTGTTGCAACTTCTCGCTAATGATTGAATATAGGGAGAAGTCGAAAGGGTATGTGCAATTTTATCTATGGGTGTTGCATAGACACCGACTCCTGTGGAGAATCCGAATTTTGAGCAAAAAGCAACTTCAAACACCACCTACCGTTTGCGTAGCGTCTGGTAAAGAAGCAAGTAAGGGCGTAGGCGTAGCCCATCGCAGACATTGCTAATGGAATTTATTGCTGTTTTAATTGAAAACTGCGAAACTGAAGGCATTCCGAAGTTGAAGGTCAGAACTACTAAGATTTATTTTTACAAACTGACTACTATGGCTTGTCCTTTAACTGCCGTGGCTAAAGTAGCTAAAACCTTGGGTACTAGAGGTTTCATATCTATCAAACGGTTAGATTGTGCTTGTAAAACAATTACCGCAATATTGAAATGTGGTAAATTTTGTTGAAATGACAAGTTGCGATCAACAGTGATAAAAATATCAAAGTCAGCTTCTGCAAGGGCAAGAAGTTGACCATTCTTTACTCCTGCTCATCCCATTTGAGGAACAGTTTTGACCTCATAGCCAACAAATTCCCTCGCTAGTTTGCGGTCAATACACTCATCCAACAAGAGTTTCATGCTATGCCACCATGCTAGCAAACTGCTTTCCAGCCTCCTCAAGCAAGGCGATAACTTGCTCTTTGGTAACAGTCGGAAATCCATCCAAAAAGTCGTTTATGGATTCGCCTGCCTTGAGATAATCCAGAAGCGTCTGCACGGGAACCCTAGTTCCAGCAAAAACTATAGTACCGCCCATAATTTCAGGAGATGCGCTAATAATTGGGGAGTCTTTAAGCATGAGTCTTTGATCTCCAGTTTCGTATCTAATAGTTTATCAATTCTCATGAAATATAACGGCTCTTGCGTACCTTAAGCATATTTAGGTTTGATAAACTTCATCTCGCTTTTGCTAATTGCACCTCAATAATCTTGTCGAATAATAGCGTAGGCGAAGCCCGTCGCAGACATCGCAACAACATTCTACTTCTTTTACTGCGATGTCTACGCTTGGTTATTCGGCGATCGCACTATCTTGTAAAGTAGTTTTATTAACACGCAAGCATCGGGATTTAGGCAAAGTACCCGGATTGTTAATAGAGGTAGTAACAGTTTAATGCGTAGGCGCAGCCCGTCGTAGACATCGCCTAGTTTATTGCCGAGTGAGGGCGATCGCCACAACAGTCTACTTCTTTTACTGCGATGTCACAGATAATTCATTTAAGATTAGCACTGGGAGGTGAGTTATATGGATGACAGAATTATTAAGACATCAAGGGTTTTTTAAATGCACGTTATTACTCGTAAACGGCTGAATGAATTTGCTAAACTTTATCCAGATACAAATAACGCCTTGGCTCAGTGGTATCGATTGATCAAGGGAAATGAGTTTACCTCATTTGTAGAACTTCGTGAAATGTTTCCCTCCGTAGATCAAGTTGGTAAATTGACAGTGTTTAATATTGGTGGTAACAAAGTTCGACTCATTGCTGCAATTCATTACAACCGCCAAAAGGTCTACATTCGGGCTGTGTTAACGCATTCAGAATATGATGAAGGAAAGTGAAAGGAATAATGCAAAGCTTAAACCTAGATCAAACGATTATTGCTTGGTCATCTATTGCCGAAAACGTCTTTGTTCCTCACACAGAAGAGGAATATGAACGCTTGGTTGAAATCCTTGATTGTCTCATCGATCAAGTTGGTGAAGACGAGACGCATCCACTCGCGTCTTTAATGGAAGTTATTGGTGTTTTAATTGAAAACTACGAAACTGAGTATATTCCTGAGTTAGAGGCGATCGCTTAACTTCACCCAGTATGAATATACAATGATGTGTTGTTGAGTGAAAGCGATCGCTACAACACTCTACTTCTTTTACTGCGATCGCACTATCTCGTAAATTAGTTTTATTAACACGCAATCATTGAGATTTCAACAAAGTACACAGATTGTTAATTGAGGTAGTAACAGTTTAATGCGTAGGCGCAGCCCGTCGTAGACATCGCCTAGTTTATTGCCGAGTGAAGGCGATGCCGAACGGCCAGTCGTAGACATTGCTTAGGTGTTAAATTAAGCACGATAATATTGCAATATTAGTCATTAACGAAAGATAGTCAAGCCATTTATTTATGTCACTTCTTACCACAATGAAACCAAAAGTTTACATTGAAACCTCCATTCCCAGTTTTTATTACGAGGCACGTACTGAACCTGATATGGTGGCGCGGCGGGACTGGACACGGGAATGATGGAGCCATGCAAGTGACAACTATGTGCTTGTAACTAGTCTTGCAGTGCTGGATGAACTCAATCGAGGTAACTTTCCTGGAAAGAGCGAGGCAATAAAACTGATTAGTGGCTTGTTATTTGTCCCGATTGAATCTGTGGTTGCTGAAATCGTTGAAGTGTATATTCAGCAACAACTGATGCCCAAAGATCCACTTGGAGATGCACTACATCTTGCCCTAGCTTCGTATCATAAATGTGATTTTCTCTTAACTTGGAATTGTCGTCACTTGGCAAATGCCAATAAGTTTGGGCATATTCGACGGCTGAAGGTTATGCTGGGGTTATACGTTCCAACGCTAGTTACGCCGTTAGAGTTGATAGGAGCGCAAAATGACGAAGAATGATGAGGCAATTAGCCAAATACGTAAAATTCGCCATATTATATCTCTAGAGAATGGACACAACCCCCAGAAGTTGGTGAATTACTATATTCAACTTCAGAAAGAATATCCCCACCTTATACAGTACAAAGAGCAGCAGACAAAAGTTCTAGAATCCCCAACACAACAAGGTATTGAAGCCGAAGCATAGAAGCGATCAGTTAAGTTTGCATTATTTGCGGGAAATGATAGGGAATGTTATTGCGATGTCTACGACGGGCTATGACGCTCCTGCGTCGCTAACGCTACGCTATCGGCGATCGCACTATCTCGTAAATTAGTTTTATTAACACGCAATCATCGGGATTTGGGCAAAGTACCCGGATTGTTAATTGAGGATTGGACGGTTTAATGCGATCGGATCGCCTAGTTTATTGTCGAGTCAAAGCGATCGCAACAACACTCTACTTCTTTTACTGCGATCGCAGTATCTCGTAAATTAGTTTTACTAACGCGCAATCATCGGCATTTCAGCAAGATAACCGGATTGTTAATTGAGGATTGGACGGTTTAATGCGATCGGATCGCCTAGTTTATTGTCGAGTGAGGGCTATCACGACAACAGACTATTTCTTTCTTATGCATCTCACAGAGAATCTCTAAATATGCAGTAGCGTGTTGTTGAGTTGGGGTCAAGCTTACATATATGGCGTACAGACTTAAAGGGATATGTTTAAGGTTCAATTTGGGAACCCTGTCTATAACTGTATTGAATCTGCCATAATGAATCCTAGACAACTTGAGCAAGCTCTCGAATTATCAAATATTAGAGCATCATTAGTTGCTTATCGTGATGCTGCACAGAAGAGTAAGTGGTATATTCGTTTTTTTGTTCCAGGCCCTGATGGAAGATACAATCCTGGAGTAGCTATTGTATCTAGCTCTAAGGTTCATAAACTGATAGATACCCTTAGCAAGGCGCACAACAAAATGGAGCTTCTGGAAAAAGAGACATATACAGGAGAATTTTCAGAAGATTTTGTCTTGCGTGGTGAGGTTAGTGATAATTTATCCGTGACAGTTTTTAGTAAAAAGTCATATTTTTTATTCTGGAGCTATAAAAAAATTAGGTTGTACTTTTTAGTATCAAGTAAGACTAACACCTTCAGTAGCTCCTTTTGCTCAGACGATGTTAAGACTCTCATAAACACACTATCTTCAGCAGAAGGTTTAGCAGTTAAACTCATTAGCCAATTATAGTGGTAGAGAAAGCTTATCAGATACAAAAATAATGGATAATTACCTCAAATTAAGTAATTAAACGGTTAATTTTTGATTAATAACTAGCTATGTGTCTTTATCTGTCAGTGACAGTAGTGTTTTTAACATTATCTTTTTGATGCAATGGAGCATGAAACCTTATTTGTAAATTTACAGTGATATAGAGGTATTGCGGTGGTCTTATTACAGAAATTTGGGATAGAAAAGATGAAATAATTTACAAAAATTAAATTCTATGGTTTCAGCTAACGCAAGCGATAATAACAATAATCCCATAAAAGCAACTCTTGAGTGGATAGCTGATGCTGGGATTAACGGGTTAGGGGTTCTGCCACCTGCGGAGGATGTTGCAGCAGACCACTTGAGCAAAGCGGCTAGTATTGAAGATGCTATTAATTCAGTTATTGCATGGAGAACTACGTATGCTGCTGGCACGGGTTTTATCACTGGGTTAGGTGGTATTGCAGCAATGCCTATTACCATTCCAGTGGGTTTAGCTGCATCCTATGCCCTTGGAGCAAACACAGCCGCCGCAATAGCTCACCTTCGAGGATATGATATCCGCTCTGAACAAGTGAGAACAATGGTTCTTTTATGTTTAATTGGTGAAGCAGGCGAGGAAATTCTAAAAACCGCAGGCATCACGATTAGCACAAAGGTGTGTCAAAATCTAATCAGGCAGATACCTGGTAAGGTTCTGATTGAAATCAATAAAAAGATTGGATTCCGACTAATCACTAAAGCTGGTGAAAAAGGCGTAATCAATATTATGAAAATGCTGCCTCTAGTAGGAGGTGTTGTTGGAGGCACCTTTGATGGTATATTTGTAAATAGCTGTGGAAAAACTGCAAAAACACTATTTGTCCAAGCGTCAGACACATAACAGAACATTGAGAGTGATCGCATCGCTTTTGTAACAACGCACCATTATCTCAAATAACCCAAAGAATTGTTTTGCGTAGAGTCGAGGCGATCGCACCATTTAATCTAAAAAATCGTCATTTAAAATAGTCTTTTGTTTTACAGTTTTTCTTAAAGCAAAATGTAAGCAAAATCTAAAAACCAGATTCCATAAGAGTTATACTATCTAAAGCATCAAAACAGATTGTTCCTAAATAACCCTGCAACTTGCATTTAGGCTAGAAATAGGCTCTTTTTTCTACCGTCGCTAAAAAACCTTGCATTATATGATGTTGAAGTGCGATCGCTAGGTTCGGAGTAATCCCAAGAGTGCATTTGACGGAAAGGAAGACCCATCTTTTGGAAGACGTACTTCTCTTTCACACCAGAAGCTACTAGGTCAGGCTTCAGCGCTTTGATAAATTCCTCGAATTCGTAAGCGGTAACGTCGTCATAAACGATGGTGCCGTTTTCGATGTAGTGAGTGGTACGTTTGTAATCGTCATTATGAGCGAACTCATAACCTGTACCAATCATCTTCATGCCCAAGTCTTGGAAAGCTGGGACAACGTGGCGAGGACGTAGACCACCAACCATGATAGCTACAGTCTTACCATCCAAGCGGGGGCGGTACTTAGCAATTACCGCATCCATTGTGGGTTGATATTTGGCGATAACTTTCTCAGCGTTTGCTTGGATTGTTTCGTCAAACTTAGAAGCGATTTCCCGTAAAGATTCAGCAATCTTAGTGGGGCCGAAGAAGTTGTATTCCAACCAGGGTATACCATAAGCTTCTTCCATGTGACGGCTGATGTAGTTCATCGACCGGTAACAGTGGATGAGGTTCATCTTCACATTGGGGGTCATCAACATTTCGTTGATGGTACCATCACCTGACCACTGAGCGACTACGCGCAAGCCGATTTCTTCTAACAGGATGCGGCTAGCCCAAGCATCTCCACCGATGTTGTAGTCACCAATGATGGCTACATCATAAGGAGTACCTTCAAACTGAAGTGTACCGTCTTTCTTAGCTTGGTCTGCTCTGGTGAACACCCAGTCACGAACCATGTCGTTAGCAATGTGGTGTCCCAAAGATTGGGAAACACCCCGGAAACCTTCGCAACGCACAGGTACAACTGGCTTGCCGATTTCTTTCGATGTCTTCCGAGCAACAGCTTCGATGTCATCCCCAATTAGACCGATGGGGCATTCAGATTGAATGGAAACACCACGGTTGAGTGGGAAAAGTACATCTAGTTCTTGGATTAGCTTGACAAGTTTCTTGTCACCACCGAACACGATATCTCTTTCTTGGAAGTCAGAGGTGAAGTGCATGGTACCAAAGGTATCAATACCTGTGGTGCCGATGTAGTAGTTACGACGACCAGACCAAGACCAGTAACCGCAACCTACAGGCCCGTGGCTGATGTGGATCATGTCCTTAATAGGACCCCAAACCACACCTTTAGAACCGGCGTAAGCACAACCACGAGCGGTCATTACACCAGGAAGGGATTTGATGTTAGACTTAACGCCGCAATCGGACTTACCTTCTTCGTATACACTTAAGTGCTTTTCCCGTTTTTTCTTAGCTTTATCGGGGTAAGCGTCTAGAACTTCTTTAATTAGTTCTTTTCTTTCTTCGATGATGTTTTGATTTTCTGGAGGTGTCATATTTAGCCTCTGTGACTCGTAAGGATCGGGGCATAGGGGGACTAGGAGTCCCCTCTAAGGTTAGGGGGGAGATGCGAGGGAGAGGTAAAAGGAAAGATATGAAGCTCTTCCTTTTTCCTTGTGCTAAAGCGTTATTTATTAGTGGCGACTTATGCTACAGGAGCTTCAGTAGCAGTCTTACCAACCAACTTGGCGGTATTTTCGTCGCTTTCGAGGATACCGAATTCAATCAACAATTCTTCTAGTTCTTCCATTTCGATGGGTGTAGGAATAGCCAGGTTTGTGTTGTTGATGATCTTGGTAGCCAATGTCCGGTATTCGTTAGCTTGGTTGCTTTCTGGTGCGTACTCGTTAACAGTCATCCGGCGCAATTCTGCGTGTTGAACAATGTTGTCACGGGGTACGAAGTGAATCATTTGGGTGTTCAACCGTTTTGCCAAGGTTTCGATCAATTCGATTTCCCGGTCTGTATTACGGCTGTTACAAATCAAACCACCCAAACGCACGCCACCAGTGTGAGCATACTTAAGAACACCACGAGCAATGTTGTTAGCAGCATACATCGCCATCATTTCACCTGATGTCACGATGTAGATTTCTTGTGCTTTACCTTCACGGATAGGCATTGCGAAACCACCGCACACAACGTCACCTAATACGTCGTAAGATACGAAGTCTAGGTCTTGGTAAGCACCGTTTTCTTCTAAGAAGTTGATGGCGGTGATGATACCACGACCGGCGCAACCTACACCGGGTTCTGGACCACCAGATTCTACGCAACGAACGTTACGGAAACCGGTTAGCATTACTTCTTCGAGTTCGATATCTTCTACTGCACCACGTTCTGCGGCGAGGTGAAGAACGGTTGTTTGAGCTTTGCTGTGCAGCATCAAACGGGTGGAGTCAGCTTTAGGGTCGCAACCGACGATGAGGATGCGTTGACCCATTTCTGCCATAGCTGCTAAGGTGTTTTGGGAGGTGGTAGATTTACCGATACCGCCCTTACCGTAGAAAGCTATCTGTCTAATGTTTTCGTCTGTCATGGTTCTTGTTTCCCTGCAATTGGTTGGTTGGTGGGTCTGTGCGTTTGTCAGTTGCGTTCACGCCAGTTGAGCGACAGTAGTGAGCGCGTGTAGAGCATCGTTGGTAGCGTTGGCATAAATGCCTGCTGGGGGCGATCGCTCCACAGCCAAAATTATTGACAGTAAGTACATCGATCTTCCTCGTTAAAATTTTTTTCTTTTTGTTTTTGTCCTTTGTCCTTTGTCATTTGTTTTGACAAAGAACAAAGAAAATTACGCGATTTACAAATACGTCATAATGTGTTTCAGCTTGCAAGATTCAATAGGACTTGATGTTGTTATTTGTCAACAATCAATGCATAAGTCCTATTACTTGTTCAAAATAGCGCCCTTCATATTTGTGACGCGATCTAGTGCAGCTTTGGTGTCTTCTGCTGACACTCCACGCACAGCCATTGCTTCACCGAGATGCTTGGCGATCGCATCGAAGTGTGGTTGCTGTAGATTCAATCCTGCGTGGGTTTTGTCCATTGGACGACCGCCGTATTGCTTTGGCCCCTCAAATATTTGAGCTAAGAAAGCAACTAGGTGATTACGTTGCTTCGCCATGTCTGTACCAGCAAAAATGGGACTGAGGAGGCTGTCTGTGGCAATGCGTTTGTGGAGTTCATCTACTACTTGTTCAATAGCTGGTTGTCCACCAATATTGTCGTACAATGTGCTCATATCCTGTTCCTTTGAAGCGAGTTGGATGATGAAATTTGCAAGTAGGCGCTTAATGTATGAAGCCTATATGCTGTTAGCCGTGATAGCTAATAAAGCTATCGGTTGTCGGTAGGATTGAAGCATTGATGTGGAGACAATTATATGGTTCAAATCCCACTTTCTGTTCCTGGCTGAATGCATATTAGAGCGTATTTGTAGATTACGTTAAGTCCTACAGCAATTCCTAAACTGCTTCGACTACAAGGCTCTTGCTGACACGATCTTGTAATCTGGCTTCGATCGCAATTTTCAGAGTTGCTGTACTACTAGAACAGGAACCGCAAGCACCTTGCAGTACAACTTTAACGCGATCGCCTTCTACATCATAGAGTTCTACATCTCCCCCGTCTGCAATGAGTACGGGTCTGACTTCTTCATCGAGAACCTTTTGAATTAGAGCAATCTTTTGCACGTTTGTTAGCGCTAGTTGCTTTGAATTAACAATTTCTGTGGCAACTTGTACGCCGTAATTGTTGAGAGCAGGTGAGGCGTATTCCTGTTGAACTGATCTAATAATATCATCGATATTAGCCAGACAGGAACCGCATCCGCCACCAGCTTTTACATAATTTGTTACTTGCTCGGCATCCGTGAGATGATTTTCTAGAATCACGCGACGAATTTTAGACTCGCTAATACCAAAGCAACTGCAAATTAACGCGCCTTCATCGTCATCATCATGGGAAGCTAGAGGAATGCCACGATAATTATAGATAGCGGCTTCTAGCGCTTCTTGTCCCATAACAGAGCAATGCATCTTTGCTTCTGGCAAACCACCCAGGTAATCTGCAATGTCTTTGTTGGACACTTTCAAAGCTTCATCTAAGGTTAAACCTTTAACCATTTCGGTTAATGCACTAGAAGATGCGATCGCACTAGTACAACCAAAGGTTTGAAAACGAGCATCTAGAATCTTATCAGATTCTACTTCCACTTTCAGATGCAATCTCAGAGCATCACCGCAAGCAATGCTACCGATTTCTCCCGTTGCAACCTTAACTCCAACTTCGCCAGTTTCTTCAATTTCTCCCTGATTCTTGGGATCGTAAAACAGTTCTAATACTTTATCGGTGTAGTCCCACATATTAAGTTCCGAGTGCTGAGTGGTGAGTGCTGAGTGGGGAGTGGAGAGTAGTAAATTCTTTATTCCCTACTCTCTATTCCCTAATTAACGATGCGCTAGTGCTTGTTCTTGTCCTTGCAGCCAACCTGCATTATCATTTTTAAAGGGTGAGAGGGCACGTAAACGCTCCACAATACTGGGCATTACTTCTATCACTTTATCGATTTCTGCTTCTGTGGTGTAGCGACAAAGACTGAAGCGAATTGAACCGTGTAAAGTTGTGTAGGGTAAGCCCATTGCCCGCAGGACGTGGGAGGGTTCCAGAGAACCGGAGGTGCAAGCAGAACCGGATGATGCACAGATACCGTATTTGTTTAATAACAGTAGAATTGCTTCACCTTCAATATACTTGAAGCCGATATTTGTGGTGTTTGGCAATCTCTGCGTAACGTCACCATTGACTACACAATCGGGAATTGTAGCGAGTAAGGTTTGTTCAAGGCGATCGCGCAGCCTTCTTTCTCTTGCGGTCGCTTCTTCTAACTGTAACAGTTCTAGTTCCGCAGCTTTGCCCAAGGCGATAATTGCTGGAACATTCTCTGTTCCCGCCCTACGTCCACGTTCTTGGTGTCCCCCAATCATGAAGGGACGGAACCGAACTCCGCGCCGGATATACAAAGCACCAATTCCTTTAGGGCCGTGCAGCTTGTGACCAGACAGGGTCAACATATCCACAGTGCTAGTCTTCATATTCAACGGGATTTTTCCCACTGCTTGCACTGCATCTACATGGAAGATAGCTCCATACTCTTTTACGCGCAACCCAATTTGCTCAATTGGGAAAACCGTTCCGGTTTCATTATTAGCATACATAATTGTCACCAAGGCGGTGTTACCGGTCAAGGAAGCTTCTAGTTCATCTAGATCCAACTGCCCTTGATGATTTACTGATAGATAGGTAACACTATAACCTTGGGTTTCTAATTGTTTGCAGACATTAAGTACTGCTGGATGTTCAACTTGAGTGGTGACAATATGTCGCTTTTCTGGTTGTGCCAACAGTGCGGCTCGAATCGCCGCGTTATCTCCTTCAGTACCACAACTTGTGTAGACAATTTCTGACTCATCGGCTCCCAGGATGGCTGCAAGTTGTTCTCTTGCTGTTCTCACTGCTTTACCGACTTGCCCACCAAAGGTATGCATACTGGAGGGATTGCCGTAATAATCTGTGAGGTAAGGTAGCATTACCTCTATAACTTCTGGGTCTACCTTAGTGGTAGCATTATTATCAAGATAGATGCAGTTATTTTGCATTGTTGTCTTCAATTACGAATTACGAATTATTTGGGATTGACGCTTTTGCAACTGTTCCGAGTATTTCTGGGAATAACAATTAAACCAACGTTCCCAGTAATCTTGTTTATTTGTTAATTTAGCAACTACGCGGTTGTAATCCGCAAACCAGCCTTCCCAATAATCGCTAGGCTGCTTAACGCAACCGTCGCATGTGGGACAACCAGCTTTACACTGAGGCACGGTATAAATGCTACCAATACAGTTTGTACAAAGTTCAGGGTCAATCCAGTGCTGTCCGTCAACCACTTTAACTGCATTTGTGGGACATACCGTTAGACAGAGATTGCAGGAAATACACTGGCTAGTAAGAATTTTGTAAGCCATGATTTATTCTCCTTTTTTGGGAATGGGGCAGTGGGCATTGGGCATTGAGATTTGGGTTTAGGGGAGGGCATTGAGGATAATACTTATCCCATGCCCTATGCCCCATGCCCCATGCCCTATTAGTTATTCCCTAATTCTTTAACGTATTGCTCGTAGAACTCCAAAGCAACCTTTTCAATTACGTCGTAAGCTTCAACAGTCTTGATTCCAGCTTCTTGCAATTTTTCTTGAGGACAGTTACCAATCTTGGAGACTAAAACTGCTTTGCAATCTGCGATCGCTTTCATAATATGCTCAAAAGAAGCTTCTTCGCCGTATCCACCTTGGCAGTATTGGTCAATTTTGCGATGGCTGACAAAGCGAACTTCGTTTCCACCCACTTCGTAAATTTGGAATTCTTTCGCATGACCGAAGTGTTGGTTAACCAATCCGCCGCCTTTGGTTGCTACTGCAACTAGGATTTTGGGACTGTTGGCAATTTTCTTACCAGCTAGCGCTTTATCTTTGGCTACTTTAAGTTCTTCTTTAAACTTCTCAATCCCTTCGTGAACCGTAGCGCGTTGCTCCATGTCATATTCTGGAGTCATTTCCAAGAATTTCTCTTTGGAAAACTCCTGGCTGCGGTCTTCTCCCAGTAATCCTACTGCATCGGCGCGGCACTGGCGACAGTGGCGCATCATTTTCATGTTACCGGAGCAATTGTCTTGAACTTCTTTGAGTTCTTTGGGTGTGGGGCCACGTTGACCGATTAAACCGAAATGTGTGCCATGTTCTGGTGCAGAAATCAATGGCATAATGTTGTGCAAGAATGCACCTTTCTCACGAATGACTCGATTCACTTCAACTAAGTGATGGTCATTAATTCCGGGAATCATCACTGAGTTAACTTTGCACAAGATGTCAGCATCTTTGAGGGCTTGCAATCCTTCCATCTGTCTTTCGTGGAGGATTTTCGCACCTTCAAGACCTCTATAACGCTTGCGTCTGTAGTGAACCCAAGGATAAATCTTAGCACCGATCTCTGGATCTACCATGTTAATGGTGATCGTAACGTGATCTATATTTAATTGTTTAATGCGATCGATGTAGTCGGGCAGCATTAAACCATTGGTTGATAAACACAGCTTGATGTCTGGTGCTTGCTCTGCAATCAACTCAAATGTGCGGAAGGTCTTTTCTGGGTTCGCTAGAGGGTCGCCAGGGCCGGCAATTCCTACAACTGTCATTTGCGGAATCTTGCCGCCAATGACTAAAGCTTTGTGTGCTGCTTGTTCTGGTGTTAGCAATTCGCTAACTACTCCAGGACGGCTTTCGTTAGCACAATCATATTTGCGGTTGCAATAGTTGCATTGAATGTTGCAAGCGGGAGCAACTGCAACGTGCATCCGGGCGTAGTGGTGATGAGCGTCTTCGCTGTAGCAGGGATGTTTAGCAATGCGTTCTTGGAGCTTTTCGTCCCTTTCCACGGTGGCGCTGGTGGTGCTGTCGCAGCCGCAACCACCGGATTTTGCTTGGGTTGTCGATTCCGTAGCGTTGGAGTTGAGGAGTCGTGTAGACGGTGATGTCATTGAGTTTCGCAAAAAGGTCGGTGGACTTGGCTGCCACTGTGGGAGATGCTGTTGCCACTCTCTATGCCTAGGAATTGAAGTCGCGTCTTTCACACTGCCTGCAAACCCTTGGGTTCGGGCGACTTGTTTTCAAGTAAGGCAGGCGATAGATATGTGATGTTCGGCTGGTGTGTCAAGGTTCTGTTCTTGGGTAGAATTTGTGCTTACAGCCGCGACTTCTCTTCACTTCAGGCTTGGTGCTATGTCATCCCTCCACTCACTTTCCGCTTTGTTTTGTTTCAGAGCGTTAGGTGATTGGCGATATAAGATTTATACCAGCCGTCTCCTAGCCGAACGGTGCGTCTCTCTAGGATAGAATTTATTGGATTTATTACGTTTGTACTCAAATACTAAAAACCCTAATTCTTCAAGCGTTACAAGAATTAAAAAAGTTTTTTTCGGGTAGGGGTTCTAGTCTTTTTTGGTTGGGGTTCTAGTGTTTATAGATAGGGGTTCAGGATTTCTTTGTACTCAGCCACAACCTAATCCCAGCAAAGAATTTAATCTACTTCCAACTGGATTTTGGTTATTTAAATGTGTACTCACATTGCCCTCAATTTGCGTTAAAAGCAAGAAATACCAAGGGTTTGAGGGTGAAAAACTGAAGTAATCTATCTTGTTCTACTCCATAAACGCGCGAAATTGAATTCTGTATCTAACATATCATTTTTTTGAGGGTAAAAATGCACTTCATATTCTTTTAATTTTCCTTTGACAATGATGTTCAATTATGCCTTGAAACCTTGTCTGGCAAGCTATATAAGCTAGTGGGAATAGATGTATTGCTGCACATAATTTTCAAAAACTTAACTTTTCAGTTCTTTTTTTTCATTCCCACAATGAGGAGATGGGTAACAAACTCTCAGATTTTGTGTTTAAGAGAAACAACAAACTATAATTTAACATGATTGAGCGATCGCAATTAATTTTCTGAATTGCTCATTACAAACCTTAGCAAAAAACCTCACCCCTTAACCCACTTCCCGACACTCTAAGGGGGAAAATTCAAAGTCTCTCTCCTAGAAAAAGAGAGGTTTTACCGATATCGTGAAAAGTCAGAATGTCATTTAGCTACAATCAAACCAAGCGTGAAAAAATCTTAGTTATGATAGCCATCCCCCAACAGCCGCCAAAAATGACCATTGAGGAATATCTCGAATGGGAACCTCAGCAAGACGTTCGCTACGAATATGCCAATGGCGAAGTATTTGCCATGACAGGCGGTACAATTCCCCATAACGACATTGCACTCAATCTCTACAGACCTTTATATCCCCATTTGCGTTCCAGGGGTTGTCGAGTGAATGTGTCAGATGTGAAAATGCAACTCACTGCCCAGAGCCGCTACTATTATCCTGATGTTATTGTCAGTTGCGACCCTCAAGACCTCAATGCCCGCAACTTTATTCAACATCCCAAGCTGATTGCCGAAGTTCTTTCGCCAGGTACAAGCGCTAAAGATCGGGGTGAAAAATTTACTTATTATCTGACAATCCCCAGTTTGCAAGAATATATCTTGATTGACTCGGAAAAAATCTCCGTTGAGCGTTACTGTCGGGGTGAGGGTAGGATGTGGCTTTACTATCCCTACACGGCTGGAGATATCATCACTCTATCGAGCATTGAATTTAAATGTCCGATTGAACTGCTGTATGAAGGTGTTGTATTTACCACTGAAGAATAAATAGAATGTTCTTTATTATCTTTTAAAAAGCGATGTCTACGACGGGCTGCGCCTACGCTTCTCAAGCAACTGCATAGCCTGTGTAGGGTCTTAACTCCGGTGGACGAAAGCCAAGGACGATGTGTTCTTTAGGAATTCCAGCCCGTTCTAAATCGGCGGCAATGCCTTCTTCCGTGCCATCCCGTTGAATCCAGATTTTGCTATCAATCAGGTCAATATGAACCAGACAGCCGTGAATGCGGCGATCGCCATCCCAACCTAGATCCATCCACAAATAGCGATCGCGGCTTCGATCAAACACTACTTCTGATTGAATATTGGCATAAGAATAGGGTAGTGAGGCATATTCAGTGAGGATAGTTTCAATCACCTGGCGATAGTGGTCTAACTTGGTATAATCCATTGTTTAATAACCTCCTGTTTTGGATCAAAAGTAATCAGCTTTAAACGATGATTTCTCAGTAAAAGTTTGCCGATAGGTTCTTCAAATAAATCATCAAAAATACTGTTAGGGACTGCAAGATATAGTATTCGTTCCGGCTCCAATTCAATCAATATATCTTGATATAAAATATACTGACCCAATGCTTTTTCTAAATCATCAACATCCGATCTCCCGGTAAAACTTTTAATCTCAACTGCAATTTTGGATTCTGCTTTTTCAGCCGCCAACAACTGTTTAGCACCTAAATCAACATACAAATCTTTTTTACCAAACTTTAGAGTCAGTGGGTCATGAGTAATTGTCTATTTGTCTTTAATCAAAGCATTTTTAACATTGTTGTGATAAAGGTCTCTAAGTGGCATATAGGTGTAGTTTTAGACTGATATTTGTATTTTAGGGAATCTCTGATTGTGCACCATCTTTGTTAAATACCATACGTAAGCGTAGCCCGTCGTAGACATCGCTACACTAGATTTATTAGGAAAAACAGGCTGTGTGATTCAGCAAAACAGGGTAGCAACCAGGAGAAATGCGATGAAAGCAGTGGTTATCCGTCGGTATGGCGCGGCTGAAGTGTTGCAGTACGAAGACGTAGAGCAGCCGAAAATTGAGCCAACGCAGTTACTTGTGAAAGTTCGTGCTAGTAGCGTTAATCCCGTTGATTGGAAAATTCGCCAAGGGATGTTGAGCTTGATTAGCGGCAGCAAATTTCCGAAGATTCTGGGATTTGATGTGGCGGGAGATGTGGTAGCAGTTGGCTCTGGTGTCACGCGCTTTAAACCTGGAGATGCTATTTATGGCAGTACTAGCTTCCCTGGAGGAGGTTACGCCGAATTTGCAGCTATCCCAGAAAACTTGGCGGCGCTCAAACCAAGCAATCTGTCTTATGAAGAAACTGCGGCTGTGCCTTTAGCAGCGCTCACGGCTCTGCAAGCGTTGCGAGATCAGGGAAATATTCAAACAGGACAAGCTGTGTTGATTAATGGGGCTGCTGGTGGTGTAGGGATTTTCGGGGTGCAAATTGCTAAAGCTTTAGGGGCAATAGTGACAGGAGTTAGCAGTACCAAAAATTTGGATTTTGTGAAATCTCTAGGAGCAGACCGCGTGATTGATTATACGCAGCAAGATTTCACCGAAGATATAGCGCAGTATGACATTATCTTTGATGCAGTGGGTAAGCGATCGCTCTCTCAAAGCAAAAGAGTCCTCAAACCCAATGGAATTTATATCACCACACTACCTAGCCCCGAAGTTTTTTTCGAGGGTGTCTTAACAGCGTTCCTTCCTGGTCAAAAAGCGAAATTTATTCTAGAAAAACCCAACACTCAAGATTTGGTTTATCTCAAAGAATTGATTGAAGCGGGTAAAATTCGTGCTGTAATTGATCGCACATATCCCTTACAAGAATTAGCAGCGGCTCATAGTTATAGCGAAAGTGAGCGTGCTGTGGGGAAAATTGCGATCGCAATTAGCAATTGATTGTAACTAAAGCTCTGCAAGTCAGCCGAGATGCTGTTTCTCAAAGTTTCGTTATCTCTGGAGTGATAGTTTAGTTCAAAATACATCTCCAGAAATTAAATATAAATTATTTAAAACCCTTGTAGAGACGTAGTGCTACTACGTCTCTACACCATTTTTACCATATGTCTAAAAGGCAGACTTGCATATACTGATTCATCAGCGTTAACAGTCAACGGACTAAAAAAGCAGCACAGATGGCTTATAAGGTAAGTAATTGATTTAACTAGAACACAAGAGCATCCCAAATTTTCTTTGCAAATTTGGTATTATTTGACCTCTATAAACGATATTATGTTATCCAAGTCAGCTCCAACGTAATTATAATCACCAGCGCTATACTCACGGCATAGACCACCAGTTTCATTTTGGCAAACACGTACTACTGTACCCGGTGGTACACTTAATGAGCTAATAGCGTCATTCCCTACAACACTTAAATTACCTTTGATTGCTTCGTATACTCCTGGAGTTGCAGGAAAAGACTGGGAAACTCCAGTTAAATTTGGGTCTTTGTAGACCCTAACCTGTTGTGAGGGTGTAGAAGAGGGTCTGACCTCTATAAACGATATTATGTTATCTAAGTCATTTCCAACGTAATTATGATTACCAGCGCTGTACTCACGGCATAGACCACCAGTTTCATTTTGGCAAACACGTACTACCGTACCCGGTGGTACACTTAATGAGCTAATAGCATCATTCCCTACAATATTTAAGTTACCTTTGATTGCTTCGTATACTCCTGGAGTTGCAGGAAAAGACTGGGAAACTCCAGTCAAATTTGGGTCTTTGTAAACCCTAACCTCTTGTGAGGGTGTAGAAGAGGGTCTGACCTCTATAAACGATATTATGTTATCCAAGTCAGCTCCAACGTAATTATGATCACCAGCGCTATACTCACGGCATAGACCACCAGTTTCATGTTGGCAAACAAGTACTACCGTACCCGGTGGTACACTTAATGAGCTAATAGCGTCATTCCCTACAACACTTAAATTACCTTTGATTGCTTCGTATACCCCTAGAGTTGCAGGAAAAGACTGGGAAACTCCAGTCAAATTTGGGTCTTTGTATACCTTAACCTGTGCTGAAGGCGTGTAGGAGAGCTTGTAGATAGTGCCGCTGTAATCATCAGAAATCAACAAATTACCTTGCTGATCGACTACCATATCCACAGGTCGCCCCCAGACTTCTTCCGTTCCTGGAATTAGCCAACCATTGACTAAATCAATCTCGTCCCCTGGGGTATTTGTCGTACTGTTCCAGGGAAAGTAAGAAATTTTGTAGCCTGTTTTCTTTTGTCGATTCCATGAACCATGCAACGCCGTCACTACTCCACTTGAGTAGAGGCTGGGAAAGTTGGTATTTTGTAAGAATGTTAATCCCAAGGGAGCGGAATGGGCTTGAATACCCTTGGTGATCCTGTCCATCGCATCGCAATTAACACTTCCATCAGCATTAAATTCATAGTCGCGGTCAAACGGCATATTGTTGAGGCCATTTGGCGTGTCTGGATTGGGGTTGCAGAATGGCCAACCGTAGTTACCACCATCTCGGACTTTCGTGAACTCCTCTGGCGGGTGGTCGTCAACGTAAGAGGGAATAATCTTACCGTAATTGCCACTGCCATCATTGAAGGGATAGGCGATTTGGTCTCGATTATTAACGACTACCCAAAGATCATTCGTACCAGGTACAAATGCTAATCCTTCGGCATTACGTAAGCCTTCAGCAAAAAGTCGCTGATTGGTTCCATCAGCGTTGTAGATGTAAATCGCACCACGCTTTGGGTTACTGACAGTATCTTCTTTGCAGGCATTGCATGCAGAGGCAATGGACACGTACAGGTTGTGATTGGCATCAAGTGCGATATTTTTTAGTTCGTGACCATAAGAGCCTTTGAGTTCTGATGTGCTGCTGTCTGGTAAACCAGTTACAACGATTTGGCGATTTTGCGCGACTATATCTCCAGAGTTGTAGATGAAGCGGTTAATTTGATGACTCTCAGCGATATAAATGTATGTAGTGTTACCAATCTTATGAAACACAATGTCATGTGGTTTGCGTAAACCCGTCACGAAGTCCGAAATAATTGGGTCTTTAGTGCCATTTGGTCGGACAATTAACACTTTACCCTTACTCGGCTGTGATACGAGAAGATCCCCATTGGGAGCAACTGCCATAAAGCGGGCTTTCTCAATGCGAGCATAAACAGAGGCGGAAAAATTGGGCGGCACTTTTAAGTAACGGCTAATATTAAAAGGCGTATAGCTCATCGAATAAGGCACTTTCAGCTGGGTTTCAACAGACGCGTCTGGAGGTTGACCGAAAGCTGCGTTAGGAAAAACTTCTAATGATATCAGACTAGTAACTGAGGCGATCAAAGTAACTAGCGATGCGGGTAGTAAGCGTCTGAGCATCTGTGTTGGATTTAGGAAAAACACACTCATTATAAACTTCCTTTTAGCGTGCTAGTGATTTATATTACACCCAACTCTCGGCTGTTTGTTCGATTTTTTTGAGAGAGAGTTAGGAATTTTCAATAAATAAATTATTCCATCTTGTGGGGTGAGGTCTTACCCGCCTTTAGCCGAAGGCAGATAAGACCTTATCCTACAAGATGTAATTGTTGAATATTTTTTTATTTGGAAATCCCTTTGAGTGAACTTTACTTAAAGATACTAGTTTTTGACAATACTTCGCTAGGTATATTTTTACTCAGAACTCTGTCGGTGAGCCTTTGAACTGGATTCATCGGTCTTATGACTTATGGTTATAGCGAAACTGGACGTGCTGTGGTAAAAATTACCCTCTCTTAAACTGCCCTCTCCCTCCTGACTTCCTCAATAAGCTAAAAGTAGCACAGGTGACTCAATTTTTGATTTTAGATAATAAAATTGTTCTCGCGTTTAAATTCGCTTGCTTTGGGACTCGTTTAAATTTTGGATTTTAAACTATTTAAGCCCTTCGGGTTCAGCAGTCGCTCATGGGGGAAACCCCCAAGACCGCTCTGCTTCACCAAAATCCAAAATTTAAAATCCGGTGACTGGTACTACTTGACTTCTATAAAAGATATTACGTTATCTAAGTCAGCTCCAACAGATTTATAATCACCAGCGCTATACTCACGGCATAGACCACCAGTTTCATTTTGGCAGACACGTACTACCGTACCCGGTGGTACACTTAATGAGCTAATAGCATCATTCCCTACAACATTTAAGCCACCTTGATTAGCTTTGTATACTCCTGGAGTTGCAGGAAAAGACTGGGAAACTCCAGTCAAATTTGGGTCTTTGTATACCTTAACCTGTTGTGAAGGCGTGTAGGAGAGCTTGTAGATAGTGCCGCTGTAGTCATCAGAAATCAACAAATTACCTTGCTGATCGACTACCATATCCACAGGTCGCCCCCAGACATCTTGCGTTCCTGGAATTAGCCAACCATTGACTAAATCCATCTCATCCCCTGGGGTTTTTGTCGTACTGTTCCAGGGAAAGTAAGCTATTTTGTAGCCTGTTTTCTTCCGTCGATTCCATGAACCATGCAACGCCGTCACTACTCCACTTGAGTAGAGGCTGGGAAAGTTGGTATTTTGTAAGAATGTTAATCCCAAGGGAGCGGAATGGGCTTGAATACCCTTGCTAATCCTGTCCATTGCATTGCAATTAACATTTCCATCAGCATTGTACTGATAATCTCGATCAAATGGCATGTTGTTGAGGCCATTTGGCGTGTCTGGATTGGGGTTGCAGAATGGCCAACCGTAGTTACCACCATCTCGGACTTTCGTGAACTCCTCTGGTGGGTGATCGTCAACGTAAGAGGGAATAATTTTACCGTAATTGCCAGTACTATCGTTGAAGGGATAGGCAATCTGGTCTCGATTATTAACGACTACCCAAAAGTCATTCGTACCTGGTACGAATGCTAATCCTTCGGCATTACGTAAACCTTGGGCAAAAAGCCGCTGATTGGTTCCATCAGCGTTATAGACGTAAATCGCACCACGCTTTGGGTTACTGACAGTATCTTCTTTGCAGGCATTGCATGTAGAGGCGATGGACACATACAGTTTGTGGTTGGCATCAAGTGCGATATTTTTCAGTTCGTGACCATAAGAGCCTTTGAGTTCTGATGTGCTGCTGTCTGGTAAACCAGTTACAACGATTTGGCGATTTTGCGCGACTATATCTCCAGAGTTGTAGATGAAGCGGTTAATTTGATGAGTCTCAGAGATATAAATGTATGTGGTGTTACCAATCTTATGAAACACAATGTCATGTGGTTTGCGTAAACCCGTCACGAAGTCCGAAATAATTGGGTCTTTAGTGCCATTTGGTCGGACAATTAACACTTTACCCTTACTCGGCTGTGATACGAGAAGATCCCCATTGGGAGCAACTGCCATAAAGCGGGCTTTCTCAATGCGAGCATAAACAGAGGCGGAAAAATTGGGCGGCACTTTCAAGTAACGGTTAGTGTTAAAGGGCCAAGAGGTCATTGTACTAGGCACTTTCAGCTTAGTTTCAACAGACGCAGCGGGCGGCTTGCCGAACGCAGCGGTGGTAAGAACCTCTAATGACATCAGACTAAGTAGCGATGCGGATAGTATGCTTCTAAGTATCTGTGTTGGTTTTAAAGTAAATGCAACCATTTTGAACTTCCCTCTAGCGTGATAGTGATTTATCTGACACACAACTCTCGACTAGCCGATTTTACCGAGAGTTTGCATCAAGTTAACTCAGGGGTGCTAGTTTTTTTAAATACTTAAAATATCTTTATGCATTCTCATTTTTTCTTATACCGCATCCGTACAATTACTTGCCTTTTCTCGATCGTTGAACGCCATTCCCAACGTCTTAGCAATTAGAGGGAAGACAATGCATAGCTTTGGCTCTTTGAGGTTCTCCGGGTTTAATAAGTAATTAAACGGACATGATATAACTTATCGAAAAATGGGTCAACCGAGAGTTACTTAAGAAAAGCAGAGCGATCGCTCTCTCAAACCAAAAGAGTCCTCAAACCCAACACTGTATCACTCAAGATTTGCTTTATCTGAAAGAATTGATTGAAGCGGGTAAAATTCGTGCAGTGATTGATCGCACATATCCCTTACAAGAACTAGCGGCGGCTCATGGTGATAGCGAAACTGGGCGTGCTGTGGGGAAAATTACCTCGGCGCAGCCATGCGATCGCTCAAAGAGAAGAATAAATAAAGCACCGATTGTACCAGATGGGTTTTTGAGTTTAGAGGTAGAACGGTTTTATGATGAGGCGTCCCAGTATGCGATCGCGGCAATTATTCTGGCGTAACCAGAGAATGTGTTTCTGCAATAACTCTGAAATCTGGAAACATTACTCCAGCTAGTGGATATACTCGTAATCAAAATCTCAACAGAAGCGAATATTATGCTGGAGTGGTTAACTATTTGGGGTGTAACTCAGGCCGCCGGGTTTATTTTTAAACCCATTTTGGAAGACTTAGCTAAGGATGCTGCTAAAGATTGGGCTAAAGATTTATTAAAAGGCATCCCTGGCAAGATTTTCCAGAAGCTTAAGAAGGAAGACATAGAAATTGCTGCGGGGAAAGCCTTAAAGGAATTTTTGCAACTCATGCAGCAGCAGTTAAAAGCTCGTTGCAAACTTGCTGAAACTGAGATTAAAGAGTACACCACAGACATCCAAAAATTTATCAGCGATAAGCCGGTTATAGAAATTCTTGGTAAAGCTTTTGATATTAATTGTGAATCTCTAGACGCTAAAACTCTAGAAGATAGTTGGAACAGGCTGCAATTAAAACCTCTGCCATTTAAGTTTAAGTGGCAATCAATTACAGAACAGTATTTAACACAAGTGCAAGAACTTCTTTTAGATTCAAAAGATTTATACCACATCCTAGAATTACAAAAATTATCTGATATTGAAATAAATACCAAAGAAATTGCTGGTGTTGTTCCAGAGTTTAATTTAGTTAAATATCAAGAAGGAATTCGTGAACGCTATGGCAATCTTAAGTTAGATAGCTTAGATACTAGCGGCTATGCCTATAACGAACTGAAATTATGGCGGATTTTTACTGCTCAAAATGTCCGGGAAGCTCATCAAGTATTACCACAAGTTCACGAACTGCCTAAAGAACATCTTAGACGGCTGCGAGAAAGTGACCAAGTAGAAGCAGAAGTGGAATTAGAAGATTTAGAACGCCACAAACGGGTTTATTTTGAACAACCGATCCGTTCAGTTTTAGATGTTGTCAATAAAAAGCAAGATTATAAATACATTGTGATTTTGGGCGATCCTGGTTCAGGTAAGTCTACATTGTTGCAATTTCTGGCTTTGAATTGGGCAGAGTCTCCACTGAATAATGTTATATTATTACCAATTCCGTTGCTAATTGAATTACGCACTTATATGCGGGGACGGGAAGATAAAGAGTGCAATAATTTTCTAGAATTTTTCCATCAATGTAGTGGTGCTGTTCATCATCTCAATCAGCTTGAACTAGATAAACAATTAAAAGCTGGTAATGTCTTAGTGATGTTTGATGGTTTGGATGAGGTATTTGACCCTGGTAAGCGAGAGGATGTAATTACTGATATTCATCGCTTTACTAATGACTATCCTGATGTGCAGGTAATTGTCACTTCTCGGATTATTGGCTATAAACCGCAACGATTGCTTAATGCTGAGTTTCGCCACTTTATATTACAAGATTTAGACTCAGAACAAATTCAGGATTTTATCTACCGTTGGCATGAGTTAACTTTTACCGATGCAGTAGATAAAGTGAGAAAACGGGAACGGCTACAAAGAGGAATTGAAGCTTCCAAATCTATTGCAGAATTGGCGGGAAATCCTCTGCTGTTGACGATGATGGCAATTCTTAATCGAAATCAAGAGCTACCAAGGATGATAACTACGATGTGCGAGATGCAGCAGTCGAAGAATTAGCCAAGAACTTCAAAGATGACCCCGAAACCAAATCCATCCTCAAAGAACGCGCTACTAAGGATGATAACTGGGATGTGCGACGTGCAGCAGTCCAAGAATTAGCGAAGAACTTCAAAGATGACCCCGAAACCAAATCCATCCTCAAAGAACGCGCTACTAAGGATAATGACAACTATGTGCGACGTGCAGCAGTCGAAGAATTAGCCAAGAACTTCAAAGATGACCCCGAAACCAAATCCATCCTCAAAGAACGCGCTACTAAGGATGATAACTGGGATGTGCGAGGTGCAGCAGTCGAAGAATTAGCCAAGAACTTCAAAGATGACCCCGAAACCAAAACCTGGCTCAAAGAACGCGCTACCAAGGATGATAACTGGGATGTGCGACGTGCAGCAGTCCAAGAATTAGCGAAGAACTTCAAAGATGACCCCGAAACCAAATCCATCCTCAAAGAACGCGCTACCCAGGATGATGACAACGATGTGCGACGTACAGCAGTCCAAGAATTAGCCAAGAACTTCAAAGATGACGCTGATTTATTTGACATCTACCACCACTGCGCTGTTAATGACCCCTTTAAGGATAGCCATGATCTCCTGTTTAACCTCAACCCTCGGCGCATTGCACTAGAGATAATTATCAAGCAATTTCCTCAGCATGACCAGACTTTACCACTGTTGCGCGATCGCGCAGAGAATGACCCAGATGAGCAAGTGCGGGAATTTGCTCAGAAGAAGTTGGCACAATTAGAGAAGTAAAAGAGTAGTGAAAATATGAATAACACAGAAGTTCGTCAGCAAATCAACCAATATCTAGATAGATTATCTTCAGAACGCTTACAACTAGTTGCTGACTTTTTAGCATATCTAGCAGATAAGGAGAGTGAAGAGGCTACCCAAGAATTGCTTGATATCCCTGGATTTATTGAATCCTTTGAAAGAGGTAAAAAAGATATTGCTGAAGGTCAGGTAAAAAGCTGGATAACAATGAGATCCCCGACTTCTTAGAGAAGTCGGGGATCTGAGTCTTGTGATTTTCACTAATCAAATAGAATTGCTATATGAAATATACAATTATTATTCAATGGTCAGAAAAAGACCAATGTTATGTGGTTTTGCTACCGGAGTTTACGCAGATAATGCAGCCTTGCACTCACGGAAAGACTTACGAAGAAGCTTTGAAAAATGCTCAAGAAGTTTTAGAAATACTGATTGAATCATCTTTGGCAAACGGCGAACCTCTACCAGAGCCAAAAACACAAGTAAAGTCATTAAAAGTAACGTTGTAAATCAGTAAAATTAAATAAAAATAGGTAATCTCATGACTACATCTGTAAATACAGCCAAAGTCTACGATGAAATTATAGAGTTTATTGCTGCTGGAACCACTCCCCAAAGTGTTATCGATTTCAAACTCTCGGATGCAGCCAAAGACCGTTTAGAGGATCTCGTTTATCGCGCAAAAACTGAAGGGCTTACAGGAAGTGACCAGCGAGAGTTAGATCATTTCCTCACGCTAGAGCATATTATGCTACTAACAAAAGCAAGAGCTACTCAGTACATCAGCGCGGAGTAAGTATTCAAAGTGTCTCGTCCATATATTAATGCAGAATTGCGGCGTTTAGTTAGCGATCGCGCCGCCCATATATGCGAGTATTGTTTATATCCAGAAGTAGACGGCTTAGGCTTTCAAGTTGACCACATAATCGACATCAAACACGGCGGCGCTACAACAGCAGATAATCTCTGTTATACCTGTATCTTCTGTAACCTGCAAAAAGGTACGGATTTAGGCTCAATTAATTGGCAAACTGGCGAACTTGTGCGGTTTTTTAACCCACGCAGAGACTTTTGGGGCGATCATTTTCGACTAGATGAGGCTGTGATTTACCATCAAACAGATATCGGTGAAGTAACTGCACGCATCCTAGATTTTAATGGCGATGAAAGGATTATAGAACGACAAGCTTTGATTGCATCTGGTCAGTATCCCTCAGCATCAGCGTTAAAACAGATAAATAAATAGGTTATGATGTGCGATCGCATCCACCAATGGGAATTCTATACTTAGCAACCATTGCTACTTCACCATTAGAACTCTCAAGGTAAATATATAATGTCCTATCAAAATATTGCCGCCACCCTTTCGCCACAAGATATCCAAGAAATTAAAGCCGCGCTACAGACAGTCCAAAAAAAGATGCCCTTTCTGATTACTCTCAGCAATGAAGAACGGCGTAAGTTGGTAAAAATGGGCGATAAAAGCCTAGCCTTTGTGAACAATAGCATTACTGCTGCTCAGTCTAACCGCGAAATTCTTCCAGCCACTTTTGACGTTGAGGAACTGGTTCAAGATTATCAATTAGCTGCTGCGCTTACCGAACTTCTAACCTCAATGCAGCAACTCACCGAACAGGTAGATGATACCCTAATGGCTGTCGGTAGTGAAGCTATGACTAGCAGTTTGACTGTTTATGATTACGTGAAGACTGCATCAAAAAAGACTCCGGGCTTAAAAACTGTCGCTGAACAGTTGGGCGAACGTTTTAAAGCTATTGGTAAAGGTAAATCTGCAAAAACTCCCGTCTCTTGAGAAATTAATACTCATCAGCGAGTCTCATATTTTTTTACAAATCTTTGTGATATAGTGCTTCTCGCTTGTATGCAATACACTTTGACCTCTCTCCAAAACTCTCTCCTAAAAGGAGAGAGGCTTTGAATCTTACTCCCCTCCCCTTGTAGGGAAGGGGTTGGGGGTTAGGTCTTTATTGGACTCAACACAGAAGCACTATAAATAAATTCACTGTAGGGGTGTACAAATGTACGCCCCTATTTTGTTCATCCACCTTTTATCTCCGTCAACGAGTATTTGAACTGGATGAATCCACCTTTTATCTCCGTTGACGAGTATTTGAACTGGATGAATCCACCTTTTATCTCCGTTGACGAGTATTTGAACTGGATGAATCCACCTTTTATCTCCGTTGACGAGTATTTGAACTAGATGAATCCACCTTTTATCTCCGTTGTCGAGTATTTGAACCGGATGAATCCACCTTTTATCTCCGTCGTCGAGTATTTGAACCGGATGAATCCACCTTTACAGGTTGCCTGAGTAGGGGCGCTATGAGAATATTTACCTATTCTGCTGTTCTAAGATTTTACAATCGCTATTCCCACACATCTATATAATAAGAAAACAGTTGCGATGAGCGATAACTATATTTTGAAACGTATACATACATACAGACAGCAAATCCTAAAAGAAAATAAAGAAACCTGTCTTTCGCCTATCCAAATAATAAGATACTAATAGTAATAGGATATACAGAATATTGATTTGTAGCCTTATCAAACTCATATTTGAGTGCATCTGAGTACAGCTTAATATATTGCAAAATATCTTGATAAAATCTTAGCAAATGCTTACGGGTAAAGTTTCTTGTAGCATGAACAGAAATTCTTAACCCCTGCCCCAAAAATACTAGTACCCCTATCATTAAATACTAGCGCCCCTACCCCAAGACAAATTTTAAGTTTATCTGGAGTCGGGGTTTCGGCGTTTGAGTACAACCTCAATCAATCCAATAAATCCAATCAGCATTGGGTTTTCTATCGAGTTGGAAGTCACCTGATATAAGCATAAAAATAGCAGATGACTCTTTTACCAGATAGACATTACCGATGCAACAGTCTTTAGACAGTATTAGCGATGTCTCCGACGAGCTTCGCCTACGCCAAACTACCAAAACGCAGGATTATGCCCGTACATCCATGCTGAAAAATCTTCTCTCTGGCGTTTTTTTTCAGCCATTATTGAGTGATTTTCGCATTATTTTTGAGCGCGATCCCGCAGCACGTAATTGGCTAGAAGTAGTGTTTTGCTACCCTGGATTACACGCGCTATGTTTGCATCGTCTTGCTCACTGGCTACATTGTCGAGGAGTCAGTTTTATCCCCCGTTTAATTTCTCATTTGGGGCGATTTTTGACAGGAATTGAAATTCACCCAGGTGCAGAGATTGGTGAGGGCGTGTTTATCGACCACGGAATGGGTGTAGTCATTGGCGAAACTGCGATCGTGGGCGACTATACATTGATTTATCAGGGCGTTACCCTTGGCGGAACTGGTAAAGAAACTGGTAAGCGTCATCCCACAGTCGGCAAAAATGCAGTGATTGGGGCGGGTGCGAAAGTTTTAGGTAATCTGCAAATTGGCGATCGCGTCCGTATTGGCGCAGGTTCCGTTGTCTTGCAGAATGTCCCTAGCGATCGCACAGTTGTGGGAATCCCCGGTCGAATTATTTCTCGCAACGATAGCGCCAGCCTTTCTCCTTTAGAACATGGAAAGCTACCCGATGTGGAAGCAACCGTGATTCGTTCTTTGCTCTCGCGCATTGAAGAACTCGAAAAACAACTGCAAACTTTAGGCGTTAAGAGTCATTAGTCATTGGTCATTGGTCATTTGCAAATGACAAAGGATAAAGGACAAAGGACAACATACAAATGACAAAGGACAACGGACAAATGACAAATCACACTTTAGGCGATCAAGTTTTGCAGATTCCTTTGAGCGATCGCTGGCGAATCTATCACCGTTTGCAAGAGTTAAAAATTAATTGCTCTTGTCCCCCTGATGGTTCTTTACGGGTGCAAGTGAACAATTTGCTGGAAGTAATTCTAATTCGTAGTACAGTTATGCAACTTCTTGCTTCTCGTTACGAATTATTAGAATGGCTAGAGCGTTGCTGGCATTACAGTGATGAGTCATGATTATTTCAAAAAGACCTAATTTAGGCACGATTAATCTTGAATTCATGACGCAAGTACTGGACTTCATCCTTTTTGTTCATAGATGCACAAAGCTCGAATAGGTTTAGAAGTTGAAGCTACTGTCCGCTAGGAGAATTTGTTGCAGACTGAGATGGATTAGGCGGTGTTTAGATTTCGCTAGATCTACTAATTCTGAAATTACCCTGACATATAGCAACAATTAAAAAGGCGAAATTCCTAAATATAAATTGGAATTTCTAATTTTTAACTTTTTCCCAAATTAATAAATTGAAAGTTCAATCAATTATGGCGACTCGGAACAGAGATATAAAACTACTCAATTTTTTGCACAATGAACTTGAACTTTCAAATGCTGATATTGCTGTAGCTCTGCGACACCGTGAATTAGAAAATGGCCCACTACCGATGCTCCTCTGGCAATATGGTTTCGTTGACTTGGAGCAGTTAGGAAAGATTTTTGATTGGCTAGCAGACCAAAGTTAACTGATTTATACCTTTTAGCTTTGAGTACCATTACCTGCCTAAATAACACCCAAATACACTAGAAAAGATGAGGTTACGAAGATGATTGCATCCTTAATTGCTGGCTTCTGTGTATTACTTTGTTCGGGATTTGCTAATAGTTATATTAGTTCATTGCTACTCGAAGAGATTTCAACTGACATCGGTAAAAACGATTAGTAAATTATACATTGTTTTAGTTCCCTGCCATACAGATGTGATGCTAATAATCGAGCAATAATTAAGGATCATATATCCTGCATTATGAATTGTCATATTTTTAGCATTTACCATCACTAGGGGTTGTAGAGAGAAAGGATATTAAGAATACTTCCAAGAGAGGGATATTTGCAATGAATCAAATCATAATTAATGACACTACATTACGTGATGGCGAACAAGCGGCAGGTGTTGCTTTTACCCTAAAAGAAAAAGTTGCGATCGCTAAGTTTCTCGATGCTATTGGTATACCGGAATTAGAAGTGGGTATACCGGCAATGGGCGACGAAGAAACCCGTGCGATCGCCGCAATTTCTGACTTGGGTTTACAAGCAAAACTCTTGGGCTGGAACCGCGCTGTCATCTCAGATATCAAGGCTTCCATCGCCTGCGGTCTGAACCGAGTGCATATTGCTATTCCCGTCTCTGGTATCCAAATTGCCACTAAATTTCATGGTCAGTGGCGAGTAAGTTTACAAAAACTCAAAGACTCAATCCACTTTGCTCTCGATCAAGGTCTTTGGGTAGCAGTCGGCGGAGAAGATTCTTCTCGGGCTGATGAAAACTTCCTCTTAGATGTAGCGCTTTATGCCCAAGAATGGGGTGCATCCCGCTTCCGTTTCTGCGACACCGTAGGAGTTCTCGACCCCTTCACCACTTACACCAAAGTCCAAAGGCTTGTTTCAGCGTTAACGATTCCCTTAGAAATCCACACGCATAATGATTTTGGTCTGGCAACTGCCAACGCTCTTGCGGGTATCAAAGCCGGAGCGTCATCAGTGAATACCACAGTCAACGGATTGGGTGAACGGGCAGGAAATGCAGCATTAGAAGAAGTTGTCATGGCAATCAAACGCATCTACGGCGTTGATTTGGGCATTGACACACCCAGTTTGCTGGAACTGTCTCAACTAGTTGCAGCCGCATCAGGAGCAGATGTACCACCTTGGAAAGCGATCGTTGGCGAAAACACCTTTGCTCACGAATCTGGCATCCATGCTCACGGGGTATTGCAAAATCCCATCACCTACGAACCATTTGCACCTGAAGAAGTGGGTTGGGAACGACGTTTAGTAGTAGGTAAACATTCTGGACGGCATTTAGTTGCTAACTTGCTAGAACAGCATGGAATTTTCTTGAACTCTCAAGAAACCCAATCTGTTTTAGATGCAGTACGCCATCAATCGGTACAGAAAAAACGCAGTTTGACGACAGAAGAATTGTTGAATTTGGTCAGAGAACAGAGGTACTCTCATGCAACGCGATGAATTAGAACTAAACTTGCCACCTGCTTTTGAAATCGGTGAAAAAGTCAGAGTTCGTAAACTTCTAAAAAACGATGGTACCTTTCCCGGTAAGGAAGTCGGCCAAGTTTTGGTAAACAAGGGAGATATCGGTTACATAGCAAGTATAGGCACATATTTGCAGACTTCCTATATATATGCTGTGCATTTCTTAGAAACAGGGTTTGTCGTCGGCTGCAAGAAAAAAGAACTAGAATCGGTTGAGGAATCTCATGAAAGTAATGCTACGGATGAATGATGCCGGCACTTTAGTAGTTTACGTTGCTAAAAAAGACCTTGAAGAAGAAGTCGTTAAACAAACTAATGGAAGTGATGGCAAAATTCTCACCCTAGCAAATGGTTGGGAATTGGAATTTCGTGATTTGCCAGACACAGCAAATTTACCTCAAACAGTAGAAGCTAAACGCCTAGCTTAAAAACAGTTAAGAGTTGAGAGTTATGGGTTATAAATTTTAACTCCTAACTCCTCACTCCTAACTCTTCGCTTTAACTCCCCACTCCTAAATTTTTATCAATCATGGGTAACAAGTATTTGACGTTATCAGAATTGAACCTTGAGGGACAGTTACTAGGTTTTGTTGGTGGTGAACCAGGAAAATATAAATACTTACAATTGGCGGTTCCATCTGGAGATGTGGAAATCAAACTGCCTAAAGAGTTGCGTCGGTTACTAAGTTCATCCTTAGTTCCTGGTCAGAAAATTCGCGTTTGTGGTCATAGTAAAATAGACTCGCGCACAAGTAAAATTAAAATTAAAGCCTATCGGGTGACACCAATTGATGCGTGTCCAAAACAAGATTTACCACCTCAACCCAAAGCGAGGATTATGGTATGTCAAAAGGGCGGTTGCCTGAAACGTGGTGGTAAAGGGTTATTATCAGAATTAGAAAAAACTTTGTGCGATCGCGGTTTGTTAGACAAAGTTACCATTGAACATACAAGTTGCCAAAAATGCTGTGGCAGCGCTCCCAACTGTGTTTTACACCTTGGTAAAAAGAAATACAAGAATATTCATCCAGAAGCGATCGCAACTTTGCTAGAAAGTCACTTAACAGAGTAATAATCTTCTCTAGCTATTCTTAAAATAATACGCAAGTTTCTAGGGGTAAAAATTTTACCCTTATTTTTTGGTTACAACTATATTAAGATAAAAGTAACTCTGCATTCTCGTAGTTGTTATGAGCCTTACCACTGCTAAACGCTTTACTATAGCTGAATATCACCGTCTAGCTGAACTCGGCTTCTTTGAGGAGAATGACCGAGTTGAGCTAATTAAGGGTGAAATAATCCAGATGGCAGCAAAAGGTACACCGCACTCTGTTTGTGAAACACGCCTAGAACGAGAATTATATAAACTAGTAGGCGATCGCGCAACCTTGCGAGGACAACAACCAATTACTTTGTCGAACAACAGTGAGCCTGAACCCGATAGAGTAATTGCAAAAAATAGAGATGATGACTATTTAGCGAATCATCCCAGCCCATCTGATATTTTACTATTAATTGAGATTGCCGATTCATCCTTAAAATATGACCAAGAAGAAAAGCTACCTATTTATGCAGAAGCAGGTATCTCTGATTATTGGATATTTAATTTAGTAGATAATTATCTTGAGTGCTACAGCGAACCTTATCAAACTTTGCAAGTTCAATTTGGTTATCGCCGCAAGTTAATTTATCTACCAAATGAATCAGTTAATCTGCCCTGTTTCCCTGATTTAATTGTTAATTTATCTCAGGTGTTTCCAGGTTAATAGGTTCTTTAGAAATTTCTGGTAATTCAAAGTCTCCCAAATTCGCAAAACGCTGCTCAATCATATTAGCTAAGTTTAAGGGCTGTTCGTGATTTTGTATTAGAGCCATACAAAGAATTTCTTTGGCTTCTTCTTCGAGGGAACGACCATGTTTTTCTGCTCGTTTTTGTAGGCGATATTTGATGTTATTATCAAGATTAGATATTGTAATATTGTTCATAATCCTTACTCATATTACTTTTTAAATCAAACTTTCTAACGCGTGTTGTAAATCATTAGTTACATGAGCAACCGCTTGTCTAGCACCTAAGCGATTTTCCTTATACGCTGGGTAATGCTCAGAAATAGATATAGGTTCACCCACAGTAATTTTTACTTTTTGCTTACCCAATTGTGGACGCTGTACACCTTTATCGCCTTTTATTTTAGCAATCATTTGCCATAAAATTAAAGTTGTCTCAGCAAACCTTTCTACTGTGGGATTTTCACGAATATAATTACCAGAAACAGCCACAAAACTTTCTACTAACCGCATGTGCCACATCCGTGCATTCGCTTCTTCTGCAACGCGATCGCCTAAAGCTTTCTCTACAGCAGATATTCCTTTTACATCCTTAAAATCTTCTCTAAATATATAATTCCATCCAGCTTGTTCTACCCGCCGACATCGGTCACTTAAAGTACCTTTTGACTGCAAATCAAAATATTGTTCTGATATTAGTAGCGCCGCATTCAATAAAGCTTGCAAACGAACTGCTAACGCTTCATTTCTATCTTCAATTTCTCCTACTACTGTTTTAATATCTGGCAGTTTTAGATGATAAAAGCGCGTGTAAAATTTTTCCATTAACGAAAGTAAATGTTCTGCCAAGGTTAACAACCGGGGATAAAGCGACTCTATAGAAGCCTGTTCTGGTGCATTCACAGGTAAACCACTAGCCACTTCCATTTCACTTAAAAGATTAGCGATCGCATCCCAAGGAGCATCAACGTAACTATATTTAATCCCAACTGGTACAATAAGAACCTGTTGGTCGCGTCCAGCTTTGTGCAAATCTTCAGCACACCAAAAGCCTAATTGGGCAATACCAGGTTCCAGGGGGCTAATATTCTCTGATAAACCATTGGTAGCACCCTCTGGCGCAGCAGCCATCGGAAATTTCCCATTGGCGAACAAGTCACGCGCCGAACGTAACCCCGTCCAGTCAGCCTTACCTCGCTGAATCGGAGTCCCGCCTAAACGAGAAGCAATCCAGCCGACGTAGGAACCTGCCCATAGAGGAATGCCGCGATCATAGATAAAATGAGCGTGAATCGGAAGTTGTAGCGCTGTACCTTGCGATCGTGCTACCTTTGGCACGAGTTGAGACAGCAAGTAGGTTAAACAAAACGGATCGTCTGTTTTAGGATGGCGAAATGCCAGCATAAAACGGATCTTACCCTCCTGAAACTGGCGATAGAGATCCACCAGCACCTCTACGTTGTCTGCTTCAATTTGCGTAATAGGTGTTTGCCAGTTTATCCAACTGGGTAGCAGCAGATGGACAACTCGTAAAACTAAGGGGTTAAACACCGGAGGAATAAATTCCAAGGGTGGCTGTGCTTGATAAATTACATCTGCCAAGGTAGTTTTCTCCTAAAGTTGCGATCAAAAAAGGCGGAAGGCTATAAGTAAAAATGAAAAATAAATAACGCTGTGTACTTTGTACTTCATCCTTAATACTTCATACTTTAGTTGACATAGAAATTAGTGATCAAAGAAAGGCTATAAACGATGCGACTGTCACAAATGTTATTCGTTACACTCCGGGATGATCCGGCTGATGCTGAGATTCCTAGTCATAAATTATTACTCCGTGCAGGCTACATTCGTCGCATCGGTAGTGGTCTTTATGCTTATTTGCCTTTGATGTGGCGGGTATTGCAAAAAGTTTCCCAAATTGTGCGGGAAGAAATGAACGCTACAGGCGCACAAGAGTGTCTTTTGCCACAATTACAACCTGCTGATTTATGGAAAGAATCGGAACGCTGGGACACTTATACCAAAGCTGAGGGGATCATGTTTTCCCTAATTGACCGCCGTGAGCAACAATTAGGATTAGGCCCAACTCATGAAGAAGTAGTCACAGCGATCGCTCGTGATATGATTCGCTCTTATCGCCAGCTACCACTAAATCTCTACCAAATTCAAACCAAATTCCGCGATGAAATTCGTCCCCGCTTTGGTTTAATGCGCGGACGGGAGTTTATCATGAAGGATGCCTATTCCTTCCATACCGATGAAGCCAGCCTCAAAGAAACTTACCAGGATATGTATAAAGCGTACAGTAATATTCTGCGGCGTTCTGGTTTAGCTTTTCGGGCAGTAGAAGCTGATTCTGGTGCAATTGGCGGTTCTGGTTCCACAGAATTTATGGTTTTGGCAGAAGCTGGTGAAGATGAAGTTCTCTACACTGAGGATGGTAAATACGCCGCTAACGTAGAAAAGGCTGTTTCTTTACCAATTGATGCCGAAACCTCACGGTTTACAACCTACGAGAAACGCGATACACCTGGAACAGAGACGATTGAAAAGGTCTGTCAGCTTCTCAGCTGTTCTCCGACTCAATTAGTGAAAAATGTCCTTTATCAGACAGTTTATGATAATGGTATAACGGTGCTAGTTCTGGTGAGCATCCGAGGCGATCAGGAAGTTAATGAGGTCAAATTGCAAAATGAATTGACTAAATTAGCTTCTGAATATGGTGCTAAAACTATTATTAGTTTAAATGTACCAAATGTAGAAGCCCAGCAAGCATGGACAGCTAAATCTCTACCTTTAGGCTACATTGCGCCAGATATTGCAGATGAGTATATTACTGGAAATAAACAGATTCACCCCAAGTTTTTGCGCTTAGTGGATCAAACAGCCGTTGATTTAAAAAACTTTGTTACAGGCGCGAATGAAGCTGGCTATCACGTAGTTGGTGCTAATTGGGGTGAGCAATTTGCAGCACCAAGGCAAATAGTAGATATACGGAAGGCAAGACCAGGCGATCGCGCCATCCATAACCCAGAACAAACTCTATTCAGCGCCCGTGGAATTGAAGCAGGTCACATTTTTCAATTAGGTACTAAATATTCCCAAGCGATGGGAGCAACTTATACCAATGAACAGGGTGAAGAAAAGCCGCTATTGATGGGTTGTTTTGGCGTAGGCGTGTCACGATTAGCGCAAGCTGCTGTAGAGCAATCTTACGATAAAGATGGGATTATTTGGCCAGTTGCGATCGCACCCTACCACGCGATCGTCACAATTCCTAACATAAAGGATGCTCAACAAATCGAAATCGCCCAAAAACTTTATACAGAACTCAATCAAGCGGGAATTGAAACCCTACTAGATGACCGCGATGAACGGGCGGGAGTGAAATTTAAAGATGCTGACTTGATTGGCATACCTTATAGAATTGTAACGGGACGCGCGATCGCTAATGGCAAAGTTGAAGTTGTAGAAAGAGTTACTCGTAAATCTCAAGAAATCGTCATTGAGGAAGTTACAACTACACTCAAACAATGGATTACGGAAGCATATAGAGGGTAAAGATTAAACGCAGAGGGGCGCAAAGGGAAGCGCAGAGTTTCGCGGAGTGTCTTTTATGAGAACTACTCCGCCTCCTCTGCTTTGTAAATTTAATTTTCGATCATCTTTAGAAAGAATGAGATTTACATAATTTGGCAGGTGACGGATTAGAAGTAAAAATTCTAGAATTGAATTAGGGAGTCACGGGACTAATGTTGTATTTTGAGCCATCAAGTCTCCTCCCGGTTATAGGAAACTCTTCACTTATAAGTATCGTCTTTAACCAGGCTGCTCCTCACATAACTACCATATCAGCCCTCAGTTAGGAAAGTTTTGAACATGAAAGGCCAACAAGGATCTAATCGTATTTCTTCAGGCGTGATTGCAGCCGTGTCAGTAGCGGTTGTAACGGTGGGTGGCGGTTTAGCTTGGTTTACTTCACAGTCGAGCAATACTCCCATACCCTCAAACCCCTCTGGGCGCATCGAACAGCCATCACAGCCATCAACTAGGCAACCAGCTAATGAGCAAACCCCTAACGTTTATTGGCTAAGATCAACAGACAAAAATGTTACTTTAGTCCCCCAACCTGTTAGAGTCGCTTCTATACGACCCAACCAGCCTTTAGAAGCAGCTTTCCAAAGCTTGTTAGCAGGCCCAACAGAAGGGACAGATTCTACAACCATCCCCAAAGGAACCAAACTGTTGGGGCTGAAAGCGGAAAATGACGAGGTTCACGTTAATTTATCTGAAGATTTTACCAGCGGTGGTGGTAGTACTTCAATGATGGGCCGCGTGGGACAAGTTGTTTACACTGCGACAACTTTAAACCCTAAAGCTAAGGTTTACATTGATGTAAACGGCAAACCGTTGGATGTCTTAGGTGGTGAAGGTGTAGAGTTACAACAACCCCTAACTCGTGAACAGTTTCAGAAAAATTATCCCCTTTAGTCATTGGTCATTAGTCATTGGTCATTAGTTTTTCACAAATGACAACTGACAAATGACAAATAATCATTGGTCATTAGTTTTTCACAAATAACAACTGACAAATGACAAATGACAAAAGACCTAACGTTTGCTATTTAATACACGAAAATTACGGGCTTGCTGCTCTAGCCTTGTGGCGAGGCGATCGCAAACCCGATTACACAACTCAAAAATCATTTGATCTTCCACCCGGTAATAGGCGCAAGTTCCTTCACTGCGGCGGCTAAGGATACCTGCTTGCCACATTACCTTCAGGTGTTTTGACACATTTGCCTGAGAAGTCTGTGTTGCCTCTACCAACTCTTGCACGCATTTTTCTTCATCCCGTAATAAGTGTAGCAGCCGCAGGCGCATTGGCTCACTTAACAGGCTGAAGTATTCAGCTACTTGTTGCACCACTTCTGGTGGTAAAGGCAACGTTTGTTTCATCAGGATTGACCCGCAAGGACTGAAAGTTTTAACAATGACTCACTTCATATATACATTAATACTTAATCAGGGTTAATTCGCATCAAAGGTTGACCATATTCTACAGCGTCACCATTTTGGAGAAGAATTTCCATCACCTGTCCAGAGACTTCGGCTTCGATTTCATTCATCAGCTTCATGGCCTCAATGATACAGACTGTTTGACCCTTGCGGACGCGATCGCCAACTTCCACAAATGCCGCTTCTCCTGGCGCAGGAGCGCGATAAAAGGTTCCTACCATTGGGGAAGGCACTTCTACTAATCTTTGATCAATGGTTGAGGGAGGATTTACTGGCAACTGCAATTGTGTGTTAGTTCCAGTATTCTCAAACACGCGAGATGTGGACACCTCTGTTAGCTGACTTGTGTTCACCTGGCTTGCCCCAGATGAACCCGATGTCGAACCAGAACCTACCACACCACCGAAGGTCGCTTGACCTACCGACAACATCTGATTGCTGACGCTTACAGCCTTACGGACTGTTAGCTCAAAATCATTGCTTTTGAGCGTGACTTCTGCAATATCTGTTTGTGCGATAGTTGCCAGTAGTTGGCGGATTTCATTAAAGTCCAATGGCACAGTTTTTATTACCTCGACCTATCCGTAAATTAGTATCTTAAGTGTGGCAGGGGATTAATCCCTATGTAGGGATTTAAATCGGGACTTGCATCTCCATAGAGATGAAAGTTATTCCCTGCTGATATACTTATCTTCCTGAGTATCAACTTTGATGCGTTCTCCTTGGGAAATAAACAAAGGAACCATCACAATTGCACCAGTTTCCAGGGTTGCTGGTTTTGAGCCACCGGTGGCAGTGTCACCTTTTAAACCTGGATCTGTTTGGACAATTTCCAAAACCACAGACTTAGGCAATTCTACTCCCAGCACTTGGTCGCCCCATCGGATAACCTCGGCTTCCATACCTTCCTTGAGATATTTGACGCGATCGCCAATTTGTGCGCGGGTTAATCTGCCTTCTTCATAGGTTTCCATATCCATAAAGACGAACTCATCGCCCTCTTTATAGGTATGTTGCATCGTACTTTTTTCGAGAGTGGCTTGCGGTACTGTTTCCCCGGCTCGGAACGTTTTTTCCATCACGCTCCCACTCTGGACATTTTTTAGCTTAGTTCGTACAAAGGCAGAACCTTTGCCTGGTTTGACGTGCAGGAATTCAAGCACTCGCCATACAGACCCATCCAATACAATTGAAACACCGGGTCGAAAGTCGTTACTGGAGATCATGAAACTTTCAAATTTTGGAAGACAATCGGCATTTATTGTACCCTTCTAGGGTCGTCATTGGGCATTTGTCATTAGTTAGTTGTTATTGTCATTAGTCATTTTACTCTGCCCTAGACCTCTGCTCCACTCATCACCTAACGTGGGAAGATTGTTTATGGGTTACGTCCAGTCAACAATTCACTGCTGCATTTGAGTTATCCCATGCTTAACTTATTAAAATCCTGGCTGAAGAACAGCCTAATGGCAATACTGCTGGTAACAATATTTTTAGGCATAACTACAGCTGGGTGGACTCCCTCCAGTAGCGCCGCACTGCCAGCGGGCAATGCAATTACCGACGGCAAGGCTTTGTTGCGGTATGCACTCCCGATAGACAACAAACCTGTGCGGCAACTACAAGGCAGTTTAGAGGACATCTCTGCCCAACTGCGGGCAAATCGGCGTTGGGGTGCTATTTCCAAAGACATTAGCCAAGCATCCCGTATTCTCGATAAACCTTCCCAAATCTTAACAAGCGTTCCCGCAGAACGCCAACCCCAAGCCGAAGCTTGGATTAGCGAGTTAAAATCTGGGGTGAATAAATTGCAAGAATTGGCGAAGAGCAAGGATAAAGAACAAATTCTGCAAGAGAGAGGCAAACTTCTGGATCTCATTACTGAGCTAGAAGAGTCAATGGTGACACAATTCCCCTTTGAAGTGCCTACTGAGTACAGTAATCTGCCACAACTTAAAGGTCGTGCCACAGTAGAATTCAAAACCAACAAAGGTGATTTGACCGTTGTTGTAGACGGTTACAGTGCCCCTGTAACTGCTGGTAATTTTGTAGATTTGGTACAAAGGGGTTTTTATAATGGTTTAGAATTTACCCGTTCTGAAGAATCTTACTTTCTCCAAACTGGAGATCCTGCTGGGAAAGACGTAGGTTTTATTGACCCAACAACGGGCAAATATCGCGCTATTCCTTTAGAAATCTTAGTTCAAGGCGATAAAGCACCTACTTATGGCATTACTCTAGAAGAAGCTGGTCGTTACGTAGATATGCCAGTTCTGCCTTTCTCTGCCTTTGGTGCAGTAGTGATGGCTCGTCGCGAAAGTGAAGTAAATAGTGGTTCATCACAATTTTTCTTCTTTTTGTTTGAACCGGAACTCACCCCCGCGGGACGCAACCTACTGGATGGTCGTTATGCCGTTTTTGGCTATCTTACCGAAGGTAAAGAAGTTTTGGATAAACTGAAGGCGGGTGACAAAATTGAATCCGCAACTGTGGTTCAGGGAATAAAAAATCTGGTTGAGCCGCAAGCCGCATAATATATTTTAGATATTTTAGATTTTGGATCGAATCCAAAATCTAAAATATGTTCATAGGACTTACGCACTGTACAAATGTATCGTGATGTGAATTAACTAAAGATAAATTATTTCAGGCTTTTCTTAATTATCCTTTGATCGTAAATAGACCATGCTGTAGGGGCACAGCAATGCTGTGTCCTTACAAAAGATATGATTTTTAACCTTTAGGTATATTTGGTATTTCTTGTCAATGCGTAAGTCCTAGTTAATATTTTTTTCAAAAATGGAACGTAATAATTAAATTTTTTAGCTTCCAAAAATTTAACAAGGAGCAATAAAATTTCTATTCTCTATTTTTAGGGTAGGTCTATTAATTTGATGTGCGATCGCTTGAGACTGAATATCAAACAAATTGCATTCATAGTCTTAGTATTTCAGCTAAAAAGCAAGGGCAGATAAGACACTTAAGCGGATAGTTAAAGAACTTATTGACTTATCCAGATGAAATAAAGATGCGATCGCAGATCCTACTAAAATTGGTCAATATATCCAAAAAACTCAGCCCCAAAAGGGAAGCCGAAAATTTACAGGAATGCTAAGAATAATTTGGTATCTTCATTAATAATCCAAGCTTAGTTGTAATGCCTTATGAATCGTTCCGCCTGTCTCATCTTCAATCCTGTTGCGGGTCAGGGCGACCCCGATATAGAACTGGCACAAATTAGGGCAATATTAGAGCCAGGTATTGACCTAGATATTTATGTCACAACTGAAGAAATCGATGCCGATCAACTAGCATATCAAGCAGTAGAGCGAGGGGTAGATGCAATCATTGCTTCTGGGGGAGATGGTACACTCTCAGCGGCGGCGACAGCTGTAATAGGTAGTAATATTTCCTTTGGCATTATTTCTCGAGGCACAGCAAATGCTTTTGCCACAGCTTTAGGAATTCCTGACACGATCGCAGGTGCGTGTGAGACAATTTTGCAGGGATCAACCCGCGATGTAGACGTAGCTTATTGCAACGATCACCCTATGGTTCTTTTGGCAGGTATTGGCTTTGAAGCTGAAACTGTAGAATTGGCAGACCGGGAAGCCAAGAATCGTTTTGGAATGATGGCCTACGTTTTCGCGGGAATTCAGCAACTAAGAAGCTTAAAAAATTTTGATGTTGAAATTGAAACTGAAGACAGGATAATTAAAACTAGCGCCTGTGCGGTAACGGTAGCAAATGCCGCGCCTGCAACTTCAGTTTTGGCTCAGGGGCCAGCAGGCCTGATTTATGATGATGGGTTACTAGATTTAACAATTGTAGCTCCAGCTAACAGGGCAGGAGCGATCGCAGCTACATTTCATCTATTTCAAACAGCTTCTACAGGTAACGCCGCAGAACGGAATGATATTGGCTTTCTGCGAGCCAAACAATTTAAAATTACAACTGAGCCACCACAAAAGGTTGTTCTAGATGGTGAAATAGTGGGCACAACACCAGTAGAAATTAAGTGTGTGCCAGCAGGCTTACGAATTTTTGTGCCATTAGTAGAAGAAGTTGAACCTACAGAAAAACTAGAGGGACTTCCTAATCTAACTATTGAGATGAAAGACACAGCGACAGAATGAGGGCATTGAGCATGGGGTAAACACTTGTTGTAACCTCTTTCTTCTGCTCACCTTCAATTAAAGATTCAGGAGTAAGTTATATTGAAACTCGTATCTGATCCAGCGATCGCTAACAAAATTCGTAAAATGAATCAGCGGGTACGGTGGCAAGATCCGTTAATTGTGGAACGGAACATCGATCAAACCCGGCTGGTGTTAGAGGATGGTCAAACAGACAATTCTGAGTTCTCATTTTTAGTTGTCGGTGATAGTGGTTCCGGCAAGCACCGGGGTCACAATCCTCAGCGACAGGTAGCTGAACTCATGCTTCCTTATCACAATGAATGCAGTTTTATGCTGCACACCGGAGATGTGATCTATTTAGTGGGTTCGAGGGAATACTACCAGCAAAACTTTATCCAGCCCTATCAAGAGTTTATCTTGGGTGGAGAGGATGCCAAGCAGATTGCTTATGACCAGATGGTTTTTAAGCTGCCCATTTTACCTGTACCGGGAAATCACGATTACTATAACTTGCCAATTTTATTGAGCTTGGCATCTCTAACAACATTACCCATTCGTCGCCTGTTGCGATCGCGGTTAGACTTAGATGTGGGTTTGCATGGCTCAGGAACCGGTGAAGCCTACGCACGGGCATTTATGGACTATCTAAAGGCGTTTCAGCTTCCGGGAGAGTTAGCCAGCCACTTAGATAAACACTACACAGCTAAGACAGATACAGGTCGTTGTCTTTCGTATCAACCTGGGCATTTTACCCGTCTTCCCAATCGCTATTATACTTTTCGCTATGGCGGTATTGATTTCTTTGCCTTAGATTCTAATACATTTAACGATCCACCACCGTTGCCTAAAACAAAAGAAGGTGATGCCGATCGCAGAATTCTAGAAAAACGTCGTGAAGATTACGAACAGGAAAAGCAGCAAATTATTGAAACCTCAGCCAAACTTCGACCCGAAAACCCCAGCGAAGCCGACCAATTAGACGACTTCCACGCCAAGCTGTCACAAATTGAAGAAATTATTGTTGATATCGATAAACAACTAGCTGCTGATAAAACAACACTGACTGACATTGAACAACTAAAGTGGCTCAAACAAAGATTAATTGAATCTTGGAATAATTCTGAAGTTCGGGGAAGGATAATTTATTTCCATCATCCACCTTATGTAACTGAGGCGACAAAGTGGCAACAAGCACAAACTCTGATTATTCGCGATCGCCTGCGTGGTGTGCTGGATGCGGTAGCGAAAGAGCTAGGTTCCTTAACTCAGGGGCGTTCTTTAGTGGATTTGGTATTAAACGGTCACGCGCACTGCTTAGAACACCTGGAGACAATGGATACAGGACACGCTGATTCTCATATCCACTGGCTTGTTTGTGGTGGTAGCGGCTTTAGTTTGCGCCGCCAGCGGATTGAGGGAGCAGATTTGATGGAAGAGGATAGATTAGTGGCGCGATCGCATCTCTTCATTGGTCGCAATGGTCAAGGTTTTCAGAAGCGACGACCTTATTCGGGTTTACGCATTGACGTTAAAGGCGATGGACAGCCTAAGTTTATTGTCCGTCCTTTGGTTGCCGAATGGCATCAACGGCAATGGCATAATCGGGAACTTGAGCCGCTGATCATTTAACGAATGGGCATTGGGCATGGATTATTCTCCTTATCCCCTTGTCTTGAATGGCACTAAGTTAAAACACAGCCCAAGCTAAAAAATTCTCATACAATTCTATGTCAGCTTGCACTTTATTTGCCCATATAAATAGAGACGCAATCATTGCGTCTCTACAACCACCTATTCCGTTTTATTACGTCTAATTTTATCCAGAAAAAGCATAATTGTGAATTAAATTATTCCTGGCCCTCTGCCCCGGCTGTCACCCTTTTCTGTCAACTTGCCTTCTTCGTCTTGATTAATTTCTCCAAGTTCTTCAACACGATTTGCTTTATCTTCTGCTGCTTTTTTACGTGCATCACCCGGTTCTTCGTAGTACATTTCTGGTTCAACTGCATAGTTGTTCAACAAACCTTCTTTGTCTACGGTATAGCCGTCAGTAGTGCGTATACTATCTGGATCAGTTTGGTCATCTGTAGGTGCATCTGCCTCCCTTTCTTCTGTGGGGAGTGTTTTGTAGGTAGTTCCTTCTCTTTCCATCCGAGCGGCTGTTTCTGCTGGGATAATACCACGATCATAAGTATCTACTTCAGCCCGATCAGATGAATCTATACCTTGATTAACTGCTTCATTAGCCATAATTTATGTCCTCGTTAAAGAATGTATTAAATAACTTCAAAAACTAGACTACGCTTTTTTTCATCTTGAATCTACTATCTTTAGAAGTGATTTAAATTAAAATATAATGTTATGTTATCTATCTTTTGATGTATCCTAGAAAATCATATTAATTTATGTTAAATGGTTGTAATTTAGGTTCATTATGTAGCAATACACTTGGGTTAAACGTTCGCGTAACGTCCGTAGGGAAGTAAAACCCAACAAATGCCCGAAAATGTTGGTTTCCTTCTTTAACCTAACCTACGCAGCCTAAAGTTTTTAGGTCTAACTTAACCGTATTGCATTATGTAGAACAAAGATTTAGGCTGAAATTGACGCTGATATCAAGGGGCATTAGACCTCTTGTAAAAATTAAAAAACCGCCCGAAAATAAACTTCTGGGCGGTTTCTTTTTAATTTATTTTAAAAGAACTAATGATAGTATTATTAGTCCTTTTCGACTGAATTTTGCTATTATAGCGGTTCCCATTCAGATGTGGTACAAGATTATATTGCAAGCCGTGCCCTTACGGGCGTAGCTTTAGCAGTTCCAGTATTTTTGTAATACTCTTAAAAACAACTAAAGCAGAGGTTTAGTTGGGGTTTAAAAAGAGTCTATTCATACAGAATTTATGCTGAATTATGACTCCTGAATCCTGTCTCAGATAAGTTAGTAATTTATTCGCCTAAAAACTGGTTTTTCAGAAATTCAATTTCATCAGCTAATTCTTGCCGAGTAGAAGCTTTCAGCAAATAACGGAAAATAAACCAACTGGCGTAACTAATTCCGACTAGCTCAAAGAGTGGCGAAAGTAGGGGAATATCATTGATTGCATCAAGTAATGCTAGTACTACTTTGGCTGTAATAATCGCCGTCAGAATTAAAGCAACAGTTATTAGAGGTTGCTTGTAGTCCTGAAAAAAGCTACCTAAGTATCTAGGCAGTTGCTCCAAAAATTGAGAAACTTGCCTGCTAATTTGCTGCCATTGAGATTCAGGTTCAGATGCTGGTGGTAACTTTGGCAAGTTTTGAGTATCAGCACCTTCAATTGCTAGCATATCTTGTGATAAGGAAGCATTGATGGATTCACGTTGCTGTTGTTCGGTTTCCATAGTTTTTATTTTTGACCAATGTAAGAGTTTGTATAACTGACTGATCGTCAATAAATATAATTATTCAGGTCGTCAGTCGTTCAGTTATAAATTATTAATGGTCACTATTGAGTATAGCTGACCACTAAGTGCGAGTAGGGACATCGCAACTTATTTATGCCTACCTACTCATTTAAATTTTTTGTTAGCTACCTCAGCTTTGTGGAGGAGCAACAACGGCTTTAACAACTACATTTGTGACACCTTTAATTTCCTTAGATAAAGGTTCAATCTTAGCCAACTGGTCTTGATTGTTTACGGTTCCTGCTACAGTTACAGTCCCATCATCTGCTGCATCAACTGTTAATTGACCATTCGGTATATTAGCCTCTAACTTAGAGCGAACTTGACTTGCTAAGTCACTGGCGGCTCTGTTTGTATCGCCGCCAGTGAGATTATTTCGCTCTTCGCGGGCGCGAATATCAGCATTAAGTTGCCTTCTGCGAACTTCACTTTGCGCGTCTTCTTTAGCAGCTTGTGTTGTTTGTGTCGATGGAACTTGTGGAGCTTCTTCAGGAGCAGGCGCACTTACAGTTGTTTTGGCAGTATCTTGACAAGCGGCGACACCAAAAACAAAGAGACAACTAATTAAGAAAGGAGTTAGCTTTTGCATATGTTTAATTCTGAATCGGAAAGGGAAACTTGTGGAGTTTGTTGATATTCACGGCATAAGTGAGGAGCAAGTTTCTGAAGCGAGGAGCAAAGTTTTTATCTACTTGCTCCTATAATTTCGCAGAATTGATGTCAGTGACAACTACCTTGGGTTAAAGTGTTTCATCACGACGATCAACAATGACTACAGCAGGATCGTCTCCATGAAGGCCAGTTGAATAATTGGTGCGATCGCTATTTACAACTGCTGTATCGTTATGCGTTGCTCGGTCTAAGCCAGGGCGATGTTCATTAATCTCAGTGGAATTATAGATAGCAAATTCTTCAATACCGCGACGTTTAAGAATCGCTTCAGCTTGATGGATTTCAGCTTCTGTACCATCAATAATTACTAAGTAGTCGCCTCTTTCAAAGCGATCGCCATATACTCTAGCTCTCTCTTCAGGAATTCCTAAACCAACAAGTGCGCCAACAATACCCCCAGCCGCTGCACCGATCGCACCACCAGCTAAGGTTGTCGCTAAAGCTGTTGCTACTGCGCCACCTGCAAGCACCGGCCCAACTCCAGGAATTGCTAAAGTCCCCAGACCAACTAACAAACCAGTCAAACCGCCGACGACTCCGCCTGTAGCTGCTCCAGCTTTTGCACCATCGTCTGCTTTATTTCCACTACCAACGTTTTTGTCTACATCTACACCAGCGATCCCATGACCCTTTGCATCTTTGGCAATGATGGAGACTTTACTTAAGGAAAAACCCGCATCTCGTAAATCTGTAATTGCTACTTCTGCATCTCGGCGATGAGAAAATACCCCAATCGCGCGTTTAGCAACACCACTATAAGCCGCATTACTAGCCGGAGCTACATAACCAGTGGTTGTATCTGTGGCTGTATGTGTAGGATTTGGGTTATCGTAAATTCCAAACTCTTCTACACCCTGACGATTTAAAATTGTTTCTGCTCTGAGAATTTCTGCATCTGTGCCATCAAGGATAACTAAATAATGTCCTCGTCTGACGCGTTCGTCGTAAACTCTGGCTCGTTCTTCGGGAATTCCTAACCCAACTAATGCACCAAGCAAACTACCAGCTACTGCACCAATACCAGCACCAGCAAGAGTTGTAGCTATGGTAGTTGCTGCGGCTCCAGCGAGCATAATTGGCCCGATTCCAGGAATTGCCAAAGTGCCAAGACCAACTAACAAGCCAGTTAATCCGCCTAAAGCACCGCCTGTAGCTGCTCCAACTTTAGCGCCTTCGTCAGATTTATCGCCAACGCGATCGCGCACATCAGCCCCAGCTATATCATCTCTGTCTCCATCCTGGGTAATGACAGAAACTCTGTTCATGTCAAATCCGACACTTTTCAATTCGTGTAGTGCATTTTCAACATTTCGACGATTAGAAAATACACCTACACCACGTTTCTGTATACCTACAACCATTACTTTCTCTCCTCAGCCAAAATCAACTATTCGCAACTTTATAGCTTGTAATAACTTTATTAATACACATTTATTTTTAGTTTCCATCAATCGCTTGGAAGAATTTTTGTCTCTATCATGAGGAATAGGTGATTTTATCTTAATGAATATTCTAAAATGCTAGTTTGCTTTACAAAATTTTAAATCCTAATTAGTTTGTTTGTCAATATTTTTGATAGTTTAGTATAAGAAAGATTTTTTATTTATATCATTTACTCTTGCTCGTTTTTTTTACGTAATGCCTTTATATAATTTTTCGTTTAATAAAAATATTTTTTTATGTGAATATGGGTAATAAATACAAATATTCATTTCTATAAAATAGTTGTAAGAAATACACCTTAAAGACAAGATATTTAAGCCTATTTTCTTCTATACGAACTCATCCAAATTGGAAGAAAACAATATTTTTTCTGAAAAAAATAACCAGGTTTTGTCAAAATATTACTTTTGGCAAATGAACCTACTACCTAAGAAAGTGTCATCTGATATAACGGCTGATTAAACTAATAATTAAGCCATTTTTTAAATGGGTATTTGTTTCATCAGTGCAAGTGAGAAAATCCTATGTTTCAAGGTGTTTTAACTATTTTGGGATGGAATTGCCTGCCTTTTGGATTAGCGCCGATAATAGCTCAAGAAGTACTAACTCCTGAAGAAGCATCAGTTCTTTTTTCTGGGCCTAAATTCTTGGTAGCTTTGCTGGCTGGGGTTTCAATGGCATTTGCTTTTCAATTGTTACTCACAAACTTTTCAGTCGCTGTAGGAATTTCATCTTGGGAAATTGATTCAGATTCTGATGATGAGTCAGAAGGTTTGGGTAAAACAATTCGTAATGTTCAAGCTAAAGTTGGTGCTTGGGCGTTAATAACCGCTAGCATTGCATTATTTATTGCTTGTTTTTTAGCGGTAAAACTTAGCTTAATAGAAAGTGCATTTTTAGGATCAATTATAGGTGTAGTCATCTGGTCTACCTATTTTGCACTAGTAATTTGGTTAGGTTCATCGGCGGTAGGTTCTTTAATTGGTTCTATCTCTAATACTGTGACTTCTGGTTTTCAAGCTCTGATGGGCACAGCAACTGCTGGCATCGGTGCTAATGCTGCAAAAAAACAGTTAGTTTCCACCGCCGAAGATATTACAGCCGCAGTCCGGCGGGAATTAACTTCAGGTTTTGATTCTGAAGGTATTAGAAATACGCTCCAAAGTTCTTTAGGTTCTCTGCAATTACCAAAACTGGATATCAAAGAAATTCGAAATCAATTTGACCAACTTCTTAAAGATACAGATTTGCAGTCTGTTGCTAATAGCGATTTATTGCAAAACATTAATCGCCAAACATTTGTTGACTTAATCAGCAGTCGTGCAGATTTATCTGAAGAAGATATTAATAGCATTGCTGACCAATTTGAAGCTGCTTGGCAACAAGCTTTGAATCGCAAAAATCCCACTGAGCAAGTAATCAATTTACTGAAGTCTGCTACACCTGAAGAATTGAATTCTGAGCAATTGGGTGAACGGCTTCAACAACTGGTTACAGTGGGAGGCGGTAATGGCAATGGTATAATTAACCAAGCTATTCGATATGGTTTGAGTGCCGCTGCACCAGCAGTTCTGGATCGGGTCAATCTTTCTAATATCGATGTGAACAAAATTACATCTCAGTTGCAAAAGCTGAAAGAAAAAGTTCAAGATGTCGATGTTGATCAAATCACAGAACAATTCAATAAGTATAGAGAGCAAGCAGCTGAACAAGTCTCTGCAAAATTACCAATATCACTTGGAAACACGATTAAGGCAGATGTAGAAGACTACATATTGAATTCGTTCCCTTGGCACTTTAACCGAATTACCCTAGTAGATGAATTTAAAGAAGTCATCTATGATGTGAATGCCGATCCGGCAACCGTAAGACGGGAGTTGGAAGAAATCAATCAAGAATATTTCACCAACTTGTTGAAGCAGCGCGGTGATATCAGCGAAGCCAGGGTGAAAGAAATTGCCGGCCAAATGGAAAGCGATCGCCTGGAAGTTTTAGAAACTGTAAAACAGGCTCAAACGCGAGAAAAAGGGCAGGATTTCCGCAGCCGGATCGAAGATTATCTTCGTTCGACGGGGAAAGAAGAACTCAATCCTGAAGGTATTGAACGGGATTTTGCCAACTTAGTGGAAGATCCGCAAGCTGGGTTTGAAGATTTGACTAGTCGCTTTGGGCAATTTGACCGCGATACTTTTGTACAATTGCTTAGTCAGCGTCAAGATATTAGTGAAGAGGAAGCTAATAATATTGTTAGTCAACTCGAACGTAACCGCGATAATCTGTTAAATCGTGCTAGAGAATTGCAAGAACAAGCAAAAGCCAGAGCTGATGAACTGCGCCAAAGGGTTGAAGAATATCTACGGAATACTAACAAAGACGAACTCAATCCCGAAGCTATCAAACGTGAGTTTAGAGTTTTACTAGACGATCCGCAAGCTGGAATTAGTCTTTTGCGATCGCGCCTATCGCAATTTGACCGCGATACATTGGTACAATTGCTCAATCAGCGTCAAGATTTGAGCGAAGAACAGATCAACCAAACTCTCGATCAGCTTGAAGCAGTCCGAGATAGTATTTTGCAAGTACCGCAACAGGCGAGAGAACAGTACGAAAAAACGACAAAAGCGATCACCGAATATCTCCGCAACACTAATTTGGAAGAACTCGATCCAGAAGGGATCAGAGCCGATTTAGAAAAATTACTCGATGATCCCAAAGCTGGAGCCTTAGCACTGCGCGATCGCTTATCCAATGTTGATCGAGAAACCTTAGTTAAACTCGTCAGTCAACGCGGAGACTTGAGCCAAGAGCAGGTTAATCAGATTATTGATCAGGTACAAGATGCGATTAATGATATTGTGAGAGCGCCACGACGTTTAGCCAAACGTACTGCTCAACAAGCTTTAGATTTTGAAGCCAATCTCGAAGAATATCTGCGTAACACTAACAAAGAAGAACTTAATCCCGAAGGAATCAAACGCGATTTACAATTGCTGCTGTCTTCTCCCCGCGCTGGAATTGGGAGTTTAAGCGATCGCGCCTCGAAATTTGACCGTTCGACAATTGTATCGCTGTTATCCCAACGCGAGGATATTTCGGAAGAAGAAGCGAATCGGATTGTGGATCAAATTGATTCTGTTCGTGGTTCCATTGTTGAACAATTCCAGCAGATCCAGCAGAGAGTGCAATCAGTGCTGGATGGAGTCTTTGCCAAAATTCGCAACTATCTCAACTCTCTGGATCGTTCCGAACTCAACTATGAAGGGATTAAGCAAGACTTTGCGAAAGTGTTTGACGATCCGCAAGCCGGATTTGAAGCCTTGCGCGATCGCCTCAGTCAATTTGATCGTGACACCTTAATTGCAGTCATAAGTTCTCGTCAGGATATTTCTGAGGCGGATGCTAACCGCATTATTGACCAAATAGAAGCGGCGCGGGATGGCGTATTGTACCGAGCCGAACGCATCCAGAAAGAAACACAAAAACGCCTGAAAGCAATCCAAGAGCAAACTAAAAAACAAGCTCAAGAAACCAAAAAAACCGTAGCCAATGCTGCTTGGTGGTTATTTGGGACAGCGATTACTTCTCTTGCAGCCAGTGCGATCGCTGGAGCAGTGGCCGTTTTGGGGATACCTCTACCTCGTTAAAATATCTCCGTCATCAAGAATTTTTCAGAAATACAGAGTGGTATTCAGTTTCTACAAATGAATGCCACTTTTTTTTTAATTAAAATAGGACTTACGCACAGGTAATGGAAAACGCTTCGATATTTGTTATGCAGAACACAGTAAAAACCTTTTAAAAGGCGTATAATTACAGCATGAGCAAACTTACTCATTTTTTTACTACCTTAGTAGTGAAAGTAGCAAAAATATAACCTATAAGAACAATGAATACAACATTAATGTTGGCAGTATTCTGATGTCAAAATTAATGTTGTATTCTGTGCTTCTCAAATTTTCAGGCTTGATGGTAAAGACCTGCTTTAATCAGGTTTAATTCATCTGTATGTTCATTTTTCCACCTCGTTTCCTTATAAGGAGGAACGAGGCAATTTTTTTAACCTCTAATTTAAAGAGAAGCTGATTATGGCAACCATTAACGGTAGTAATTTTAATGACAACAATACCATCAACGGTAGCCCATCTATCTTGCGCCCTGCCCTAAATGGGGGTGCTGATAACGATATCCTGAACGGCAATGGCGGCAACGATATCCTGAACGGTAATGCCAGCAGCGATATCCTTAATGGGGGTACTGGTAGCGATATCCTCAATGGGGGTGCTGGCAGCGATGTTCTCGATGGAGGTGCTGACAATGATGTGCTTAATGGCGGTGCTGACAGGGATGTCCTGAACGGTGGTAGTGGTAACGATATCCTTGATGGGGGTAATAGTAGCGATATCCTTGATGGGGGTGCTGGTAACGATACCCTCATTGGGGGTGCTGATGGCAGCGATACCTTCATAGGCAGTGAGGGTAACGACAGTATTGATGGTGGAGAAGGCTTTGATACTATAAACTATAGAGCTGTATCTCAAAGGATTACCTTGTCAGGTGTTGGAACCGTTAGAAAAGCTGGGGGATTGGGGCAAGACACGCTCTTTAGAGTAGAAAACATTATTGCTAATTCTGATGTTGACAACAACACTATAGATGCATCCCAGTCTTTGGCTGGGGTATTTATCACCGTTAACTTGGAAACCCGAAGTTTAGTTGCCAATAACGTTCCTGTTTTGGGAAGATTGCCATTTACAGTAGTTGACTTTGATGATGTCATCGGCACAAATGCAAATGACAGTATTGTGGGCGACGACCAAAATAACCAATTATCGGGTGGAAATGGTAACGATACCATTAACGGTGGTAATGGGACTGATCGCCTCACTGGAGGATTGGGTAACGATATTTTCGATTTCAACTCAGTTTTTGAGAGTCAACCTGGGGCATCAAGGGATGTTATCACTGACTTCCTTGGAAACGGTAACTTAGCAGGTGATCAAATTGATCTATCTACCATTGATGCCAACCCATTTTTAGCCAACGATCAAGCCTTCACTTTCATTGGGACTGCTGCATTCTCCGCAGTTGGTCAAATCCGATATTCGGGAGGTATTCTTCAAGCTAACACCAATTTCGATTTTTCCCCTGAGTTGGAGATTCAGCTGGTAGGAGCACCAGGACTAGTCGCAAGCGACATTATAGTTTAATCAATAATAATCGAAATAGTAGGGATCTAATATCAAGTTAGATGAATCACTCTTAATTCTCGTTACAACCCCACTCCACTAAAGCTAGATTTTTGCACCCCTCCTCTAAAAGGGGTGTTTTTATGATGGTAATAGCTAGACGTTGAACTATAGAAAATTACCAATGCTGGTTCATACTTGATCGCGCCACGTAGGGATGAGAAAATCAGCTAATACAATCGCAACAGTTGTGATAATGCCAGGGAAGTCAAAAAGATATCAAAGAATTTGATAAGCCAAAAACTAAAATCAACTATATATGAACAAAGGTTTCAAATTTTGTTCTGACGAGAGGATAAAAAGAAAACTAATTATTATTTCTTAATAAGAGAAAAATATGCTGAAAGGTAATACTATAGTCTTGTTATTCTGAATACAGTCACAATTTCTCAACCCTATGCAACTACATAGTATAAATTTTACTTATTTCTTAGCATTTTCCAACCGGAACCTGGGAAAATATAAGGAACAAGGATAGAAAATGAGTTTTGGTAAAATTTTAATCTAAATATCATCAAATACATCTATTTATCCTCAAATATTCTCAAGTCTTTAGGCTTAAAAGCAAAGACCTATTGCAATCAGGTTTACTTCAGTTATTTCTTCATTGTGATATTTTCACCTTGTTTTATCGACGTTACTGAATGAAAGTATGAAACTCCAAAATTCAATGTATGAAACTGTTTGTTTTGCAACTTTGAGGTAAACCAAATTTATACTATTAATCAGCAATCCCGTTTTATAATAAAGCAGTAAAGATGTAATTTTTTTCCCTCTAAGTTTAGGAGAAACGATTAATGGCAACTTCATCAATAACTTCTAGTTCTAGTTCTAGTTCTGGTTCTAGTTCTAGTTCTAGTTCTAGTTTCAGTTCTAGTTCTGGTCCTAATTCTATTTCTAGTTTTAGTAGCAGCAGTGGCAGAGGTAGCAGCAGTAGCAGCAGTAGCAGTAGCAGTAGCAGTAATGGTAATACCGATATCGTTACCGTTCGTGGTAGCGGCAACAGTACACTTATCGGTGGTAGTGGCAACAGTATCCTTAATGCTGCTAATGGCAATGATAGGCTCTTTGGCGGTACTGGCAACGATACTCTTAACGCTGGCGGAGGCAACGATTCTCTTGATGGCGGCAGTGGCAATGATAGGCTCTTTGGCGATACTGGCAACGATATCCTGACTGGTGGTGATGGGGATGATATCCTGACTAGCGGTAGTGGGACTGATCGTCTCACTGGAGGATCAGGTAGGGATATTTTCGAGTACAACTTGATTTCTGAGAGTCAACGTGGTTCGTCACGCGATGTCATCACTGACTTTAATGGAAACGGTAGCTTGCCAGGTGATCGAATTGATCTATTTACCATTGATGCCAACTCCAATATCGGGGGCAACCAAGCTTTCACTTTCATTGGAAGTAGGGCATTCACCGCACCCGGTCAAATCCGTTATTCAGGAGATATTCTCCAAGCTAACACTGGCGGGGATCTGTCAGCTGATTTTGAGATTCGGCTTGTAGGAGCACCACAACTAGTCGCAAGCGACATTATCCTTTAATTTAATATTATCTACCTTGAAAATAAGGCAGGAGGCAAAAGGCACAAGGCAGAAGAGAATGAAAATATCTCTTTTTCAGTACTTAGTCCCTAGTCGCTATTTTGAAGGCAGGTCTAATGTTGAACAAGAATTGATTCAGGTGCAAAGTTGTCTCCAGCTTTGCACCTGAATCAATTAGTGGGGGATGAGTACGGAAAGTCGGAACATCGGCTTATGGCAATAGCTTTTTTTCACATTTAAATTCGCAGTGCTATCCCCAGTATTTCTGGCACTCTAGATGCCTAACACATAATAATCATCCCTATTTTATCCAACGCTCAGATGAACAAACATTTACTATAGTTGGGGCTAACCAAAAGACACCGTGAAACAATAGAGAATTACTTATGTTCGATCGCACCGCCTAGGCATGAGAAAATCAGATAATACAATCGCAACAGTTGCGATGATGGCACGGAAGGAAAAAAGATGTCAGAGAATTTGAGAAGCCAAATTGTCACGCAAGGAGTGCAGCGATCGCCTAATCGAGCTATGCTGCGTGCAGTTGGTTTTAAAGATGAAGATTTCAATAAAGCTATTGTGGGTATTGCCAACGGCTACAGCACGATCACTCCCTGTAATATGGGGATAAATCAACTGGCGCAAAGGGCAGAAGTTGGTATTAAAGCTGCTGGGGCGATGCCGCAGATGTTTGGCACAATTACCATTAGTGATGGGATTTCGATGGGAACTGAAGGGATGAAATATTCCCTAGTGTCGCGGGAAGTCATTGCTGATTCCATTGAAACCGCCTGTACTGGACAAAGTATGGATGGTGTGCTAGCAATTGGCGGTTGTGATAAAAATATGCCAGGGGCAATGCTGGCGATCGCCCGGATGAATATCCCTGCTATCTTTGTCTACGGTGGCACAATTAAACCCGGTCACTATAACGGACGCGATTTAACTGTTGTCAGTTCTTTTGAAGCTGTTGGTCAATACAGTGCTGGAAAAATTGACGAAAAAGAATTATTAGAAGTTGAAAGTCGGGCTTGTCCTGGGGCTGGTTCCTGTGGGGGAATGTTCACAGCTAACACCATGTCTTCAGCATTTGAAGCACTGGGGATGAGTTTGCCTTATTCCTCAACAATGGCAGCCGAAGATGCCGAAAAAGCCGACAGTACCGAAAAATCGGCTTATGCGTTAGTCGAAGCGATTCGCAAACAAATCTTGCCCCGCCAAATTATCACCCGTAAATCTATAGAGAATGCTATTTCTGTGATTATGGCGGTGGGTGGTTCGACCAATGCGGTATTGCATTTCTTAGCGATCGCCCGTGCCGCTAATGTAGAATTAACCCTGGACGACTTTGAAACTATCCGCGGTCGTGTTCCCGTTTTGTGTGATTTAAAACCAAGCGGTAAATATGTAGCTACAGATTTGCACAAAGCTGGTGGCATTCCCCAAGTAATGAAGATGTTACTTGTGCATGATTTATTGCATGGTGATAGCCTCACCATCAGCGGTCAAACAATTGCAGAGATATTAGCAGACATCCCAGAAGAACCATCTTCTAATCAAGATGTGATTCGCCCTTGGAATAACCCGATGTATCCCCAAGGACATTTAGCCATCCTCAGAGGTAATTTAGCAACGGAAGGGGCTGTCGCCAAAATTACCGGCGTGAAAAAACCAGTAATTACCGGGCCCGCACGGGTCTTTGAATCGGAAGAAGCTTCTTTAGATGCAATTTTGGCGGGTAAGATTCAAGCTGGTGATATTCTAGTTATCCGCTACGAAGGGCCTAAAGGCGGCCCAGGGATGCGGGAAATGTTGGCTCCCACCTCAGCAATTATTGGTGCTGGTTTGGGTGATGCTGTAGGGTTAATTACCGACGGGCGCTTTTCTGGCGGTACTTACGGCATGGTGGTCGGTCATGTTGCACCAGAAGCAGCAGTTGGTGGTGCGATCGCCCTTGTAGAAGAAGGCGATAGTATTACTATTAATGCACCTGCTCGTTTATTGCAGTTGAATGTGTCCGAAGAAGAATTGGCTCGGCGTCGTGCCAATTGGCAACCTCCGGCTCCGCGCTACACTAAAGGCGTGTTGGCGAAATATGCCAAATTGGTATCTTCTAGCAGTATTGGTGCTGTGACAGATTTAGACTTGTTTTAGTTAATTTGACATGAAGTCAACTACCTACACTGTACTGTCAAGGTCAGTGTAGGCTATCCAAAGTATTGGAAACTAGACGCTATGCGATTGTAGACCATGCCACTAATTAACACTTTTTCTTCACCTTTGTGATATTAGTGGCTTTTTTAATGTTGTAGCAGTCAGTTTTATAAGTGTTTTTAGCAGTTTACGTTGCTATTTTATACTAAAAAATCCGAGTTAGAAAGGAGCGATCGCCCCTGCTTCTACTAAATATTTATTGGTATTTTGTAAAGTTTTGTAAAGTAAATCCAGAGTTTTAGGGAAATTAATCTATCAAATATGGTGTCAACAAGGGAATCACGGAAATACATATTGACTCTTAGCTATTTGAAAACTTAAAAGGATAAAAATGACCGAACAATCTAACATTAAATTCACGATCGCTCTTGGTAATCCAAACTTAGATGCAGAAGAGCAAGAACGTGAAACACGGAATCTGGTGCGAGAAATTAAAGACTTAGATGTGGAAAGTGCTGAACTTGTAGCAGTTACAGAAACACCCAAAGGATCAAAGGCGTTAGGAGGTTTCCTGTTAGGGGTGTTGCAAGCTGAGGTGAGTATGGCCAATTTTAAGAAAGTATTGGGATTTGTGGGCGATCGCTTGGGTAATAAAACCGTTGAATTGGAAGTTGAAGCCAACGGTAAAAAGCTGAAAATTAAAGCCAGCAGCCAGCAAGAATTAGCAGCAGCGCTGGAAGCCGCGCAAAAGTTTGTAGCCGTAGGCTGAGAAGTTTTATAACAAAAGATAGGATAAGGAGATGACAAAGGTAGCTCTCCTAATAGGAGTCAGTGATTACGAGCCTGGTCTTAACCCATTACCAGCCTCAGTCAGAGATATGGAAGCGATCGCTAAAGTTTTGCAGCATCCAGAAATGGGCGCATTTGCTGAAGCAGATATCCAAAAACTGGAGAATCCCGATCCTCAAAAAATGCAGGAAGCGATCGAGACTTTGTTTAGCGATCGCCGCAAAGAAGACCTCATATTGCTTTACTTTTCAGGTCACGGTATTAAAGATGAAAGTGGCAAACTTTACTTAGCAACTCGCCTCACTCGCAAAAATTCTCAGGGGCGGCTCGTCAAGGCGACAGCAGTTCCAGCTAATTTTATTCATAACATTATGAGTGATAGCCGCAGTAAGCGACAAGTCGTAATTCTCGACTGTTGTTTTAGTGGCGCATTTGCAGAAGGCTTATCAGCTAAAGATGACGGTTCTGTAGATATTCATACTCAATTGGGAGGTGAAGGGCGAGTTATTCTCACCTCTTCTACTTCTACACAATATTCTTTCCAACAAGAGGGAGACAATCTCTCAATTTATACTCGTTATGTCGTCGAAGGTATTGAAACAGGAGCAGCAGATCAAGATAATGATGGTGTGATTTCCATAGATGAGCTGCATGAGTACGCCAAAAAGAAAGTTAGAGAAGCGGCTCCCGCCATGCAACCAGAAATCTATGCAGTTAAGGAAGGTTTCAAAATTCGTCTTGCTAAAGCACCTATTGGCGATCCTAAATTGAGATATCGCAAAGAAGTTGAGCTTTTTGCCAGTCGTGGTGTAATTTCTGCTATTGGACGCAATACCTTAGACTTGAAAAGGCAAAGTTTAGGATTGTTACCAGAAGAAGCAACCATTATTGAAACTGAGGTTCTCAAACCCTACGAAGAATACCAAAAAAGATTGCGGCGATACGAGCAAGTATTAATTGCGGAGATTAAAAAGAAATATCCTCTGAGTGACGAAACTCGTAACGAGTTGAAATCTTTTCAAGAAGCTTTAGGACTGAGAAATCAAGATTTAGAGCCAATTTTAGTCCGTGTTGCGCCCAAAGAAGTTAAAAAATTTGTGTCTAATCAAAGTTATATTCGCAATTCCAAGTGGGCGATCGCAACTATTGTTACAGGGATTCTTCTCTTTGCTGGTTTTGCTTCATGGAAATGGAGTATTGGTTATCAAGAAACTCAGCCTTTGCTGACAACTTTAAATTCTCAAGACGATGGAAGTCAAACAACAATAAAGCCAGAATCAACTCAAACTAAGACAACTGAACCCAAGCCAACCCAAACTAAGACAACTGAACCCAAACCAACCCAAACTAAGACAACTGAACCCAAACCAACCCAAACTAAGACAACCGAACCCAAGCCAACCCAAACTGAGACAACTGAACCCAAACCAACCCAAACTGAGACAACCGAACCCAAACCACCCACACCAGTTATTCAGCAACAAGACTGCTTACCTTATAACCCAACTAACCTTCAGATTGTGAATGAAGGTGTTAGTGGTTGGTTGTTAACCGATGGTCGCTCTCGAATGCTGATCTTGGATAATGAAGCAGATGCAAAGAACGCTCTAGCACTAGCTCAACGACATACAGCACACTGCTTTTTAGGTCGTAACAACACTCGCCCCAATCGTCGCAGCTACATAGTGAATTATTGGACAGGAAATTCAGGTATTAATACTACAATCCAGCAACCAGACTGCTTATCCTATAATCCAGCTAATCTCAAGATTGTAAATGAAGGAGATAGTGGTTGGTTGTTGACTGATGGTCGCTCTCGAATGGCGATTTTGGATAATGAAGCAGATGCAAAAGATACTTTAGTACTCGGTCAACAAAACACAGCACAATGCTTTATCGGTCGAAACAACACTCGCTCTAATCGTCGCAGCTACATAGTGAATTATTGGCAAAAAAAAGGTAAGATTTTAAGAAATATCAGAAATTTTGTGCTAATTAAACTTTAATTTTGCAGCTTTACTTAATAGCGATGCCTACGGCGGTAAACTACGCACTAACTAATTCTGATATTTCAAAATAGCGATCGCACCAGTTTTTAATTTATAACAACTCGATAAACTCATCAACACTTAACCCAACCTGTCTAATAATTGCCCGTAAAGTTACTTTGTCTAATTCTTGATGATTTGGAACTACTATTTCAGCAAATGGTTCATCTCGACGTAAAATAATGTGGCTTCCACGTTGTCGTCAAAGATAAAAACTAGCCTTCCCTAAAGCTTTAATACATCTTTGACCAGAAATTATTGGCAACTTGCTCATACATCGACTAAAACTGTTTCCAAGTTATCTTCTGGAATAGGACGACCTTCTTCTTTTAATACTTCAATATATAATTCAGTAGCTTTCTTAATATTGCCAATAGCTCCTTTTTTCGTTTTTCCTTGGCTGATACAAGCAGGTAAGCTAGGGCATTCAGCTACCCAATAACCATCTTCTCCTGGATAGATAATAACTTGTCTTTTCATCTATTAACGCAATGACCGAATCAACACATTCATGGCAATACGGTGGCGATTTGATTCTAAGGGTTCACTATCATCAAAAATTAAATCTGTAGGAGGCATGGGGGGTTCCCAGTCCACAATGGCTGCTGGATTTGTCTCAGTAGTCATGAGCGATCGCCTTTCTCAGAAAGCCTTAGATTTTTATCATAAATTATTCTTCACAACAAGAAAAATCAAGAGTGCTGAGTAAAACTATTTTACGTGTGTAATCTGTCTTTAGCTTCTCCAGCAAAACTCCCGGTATTTCCGGTAAAATCAAGTTCTGAGGACTGTGGATTTGGGAGAAATTTGGGGTGGCTACACTTGGCGTTAACATTGACCACATCGCCACTATCCGGCAAGCACGGCGGACGGTGGAACCAGACCCCGTAGCTGCGGCGGTGCTGGCAGAATTAGGCGGTGCAGATGGAATTACAGTGCATCTGCGCGAAGATCGGCGGCATATCCAGGACAGGGATGTGCAGATATTGCGGCAAACAGTGCGATCGCACCTTAATTTAGAAATGGCCGCTACAGACGAAATGCTAGCGATCGCTCTTGATATCAAACCAGATTACGTGACCTTAGTCCCCGAAAAGCGCCAAGAAGTCACAACAGAAGGCGGATTAGATATTGTCGGGCAAATTGCTAGAATAAGTGAGATAGTCGATAAATTGCAAAGCGCTAATATTCCAGTTAGTTTATTTATCGACGCAGAAGCCGCACAAATCGAAGCATCTGTCAAGGTGCAAGCGCAGTTTATTGAATTGCACACCGGACAATACGCTGAGGCTAAGGATGAAGCAAATCGCCAGCGAGAATTAGCCATATTAGCTAAAGGGTGTGAACAAGCGATTCAAGCTGGATTACGAGTCAACGCTGGTCATGGACTCACCTACTGGAACGTCTATCCGGTGGCTGTGCTTCCAGGCATGGAAGAACTGAATATTGGTCATACCATCATCAGCCGGGCAGCATTAGTAGGTATAGAAAGGGCAGTCCGAGAGATGAAACAAGCTATAAGAGGGAATGGGGCATAGGGTATTGGTTTTTCCCTCATCTGCCCCAGTTCCCAATCCCCCACAGAGGGTTGTCACTGCGAAATCTAGAAATTGGGATCAAATCTTCAGCAAAAACTTCTATGAGCGCAACACAATCTAACAACCTGCCGCTTTGGGTACAGGATCGAGATCGAGTGATAGCTGAAAGCACTGATGTCGAGTGGCGTTATCAGACACCGCCTGATTATTCCCGTTCCAAAGAGAACCTCGCTAAAGAAAGTATCTACAATCACCTTGAAGGTACACTAGAAGCGATCGTGCAAAACTTAGTGCGAACCTTCGAGATGGAGGTATCCTTCAAAGCTAACCCTCAACAGTGGTTATCTATTGTTAATGAAAACTTTCGGGTGAGTACCAATGGCGGAGTAGAGTATACCGCAGCAGATTTATCAGCCCAAGGTACTTACAATTTATTTATGGCTGATTCAGAACATTACAAGGCTTCAGAAGAAAGCTTTGAATCATCCGCAAAAGTCTTCCACACAACATTTCCTCAAGGATTTCCTTGGGAAGTACTGGAAGTTTTCTCAGGCCCACCAAATGTCACATTCAAATGGCGGCATTGGGGACATTTTAACGGACAATATAAAGGCCATGCACCTACTGGAGAGACAGTAGAAATTATCGGCATGAGCATTGCAAAAGTTACCGATGACTTGAAAGTTATTTCCTTAGAACACTACTTTGACAATAATCTGTTTTTGGAAAAGCTAACATCTGGTGGCAAACAAACCAATGCTGAAAACCAAAAAAGTGCTTGTCCGTTCAGTTCTTGGTTCAAGAAATCCCACAAAATTTAGCTTGTAAGGGTACAGAGTGCAGGACTGTGCCCTTAAATTATTCACATAGCAACCAAAGGATGAAAATGCAAACATACTATTACGTTTTGGCTAGTAAACGTTTTCTTCTCGAAGAAGAACCGATACACGAAGTTATTAAAGAACGTACCCGTCATTACCACGAACAAGAAAAACAAATAGATTTTTGGTTGGTTGAACAACCAGCTTTCTTGGAAACACCGCAGTTTAAAGAGCTAAAGGAAAAATGTCCTCAACCAGCAGTGGCGATTATTTCTACTAATCCTCAATTTATTACTTGGTTAAAACTGCGTTTAGAGTACGTCATTACAGGAGAATTCCAGGCTCCTTCTGAAGCAATACCAGATGCTTTGGCATCGTTAGCTACCGTATCTTAGGGATGGGGCATGGGGCATTGGGCATTGGGATTAGGTTAGAGGTGACAGGTTATAGGGAATAATCTGTACCCTCTAACCTGTAACCTATTCCCTTCTCTATTCCCCACTTTCTAATTTTATTTTTGAGTAGCAAAATATATTTTTTGACACTCTTTTTATTGCCATACTGAACTAACTAGGTTTTTATCTTTTTTCTTATAAAATCTTCTAAGACACCTTGATTTACATAATCTAACTTTTGTGCATAGATTTCCGACTTTACCAAGTGTTTTAGGATTAGCGATGGCAGGGTTGATTGGTGGCATAAGCTCTGTCTTTGCCCAACAAGCCATTCCCTCTTGTCAACCACCAAATGCGGGTGAGTATCTTTTATTAGTAGTCAGCCCCACAACAAATAATCAAAAGCAGTTGCGTAGTGCCTTACCACCTGAACTTAAAACCATCACCTGCAAATATCTCAACGAAACTGTGACGCGAGTAGGGGGCTTTAACAAAATCGACGATGCTAATCGTTGGGCGAGATATGTCAGCAATATTGTTGGCTTGTCTGCCATAATTACCACTCGACCAACAACACCAGATGTACAGCCACAACCACAGCGGCAGGCACAGCCACAGCCACAACCACAGCGGCAGGCACAGCCACCTCAGCCAACAGTCAGCTATAATCCTCAAGCTTTAGGAGAGGGTTATGCAGTGCTGGTAGATTATTACAACCGTCCAGAACTAGTAAATAGTGTGCAGCAAGCAGTAGGAGGTAACGTCGGTTTTGTTTCTTATGGACAACGCCCTTACTTGCTGGCAGTTTATACAACTAACCAAAGTGAAGCATACAATACATTGCAAAAGCTAAACAATGGCGGTTTCATTGCCAGCATAGTAGATAGTCGTAAGGTGATTTTGCTGCGCTCAAGTGTGCGGTTGTAGTCATTAGTCATTAGTCATTGGTCATTAGTTAATAAACTCTGGGCTGTAGACTATTGACTAATAAGCAGACCTAGCTAACCAATAGATGGTTATGCCCAAAGCCGACCCAGCGATTACCTGAACTGGTGTATGTCCGAGTAATTCTTTCAGACGGTCTTGGCTAAAGTCTGGTTTTTCATGAAATAATTCATCAATCATTTGATTGAGGATACGAGCTTGCTTACCGGCCGCTTGGCGAACTCCGGCTGCATCATACATGACGATGATGGCAAAAACGATCGCAACGGCAAAATCAGGAGATGCCCAACCCAGTGTTTGCCCTACACCTGCGGCTAGAGCTGTAACCAGAGCCGAATGGGCACTGGGCATACCTCCGGTTGTCACCAAAACACGCACATTCAGTTTGCGATTTTTGACGATCTCGACTACGAGCTTTAATGCTTGAGCAATTAAACAAGCTACCAGAGCAACCAGCAGCACCCGGTTGTCTAAAATGTTGCCTATGTCCTGCATGGTATTTTGGTTAGGTTAGTAAATATTAGCAGCAGTTGTTGGTTGAGGAAACATTTAGATTCAACCTAAAATTCAAAATTAACTTAGTACATCACGGTGGAAACAGACCCATTATTCAAAATCATCCAAAAACTTACTTGATCAGCTTTTCGAGTTTTGAATTCTGCTAGCAGGTGTAGTACAGCATGGCATCAATAAACCACCCATTCAAAACCAATTAAACGCTTACGCTATAGAAATTACGAATTCCCTAAAGCATTACTAGTTCTTGCGGCTGGTAATAAAATGAGCGATCGCTTGGAGTTGTTTGGCTTTGTCTCCAAATGGTTCTAATTCTACACAAGCTGCTTTAACTAGCTCTTGGGCTTTTGAGCGCGATTCTTCAAGCCCCCAAAGGCTAGGATAGGTCACTTTCTGCGCCTTTTGGTCTTTGCCAGCAGTTTTACCTAATTGCTCTTGGGTAGAAGTGACATCTAAAATATCATCGATAATTTGGAATGCTAGCCCAATATTTTGAGCATAACGGGTCAGTCGTTGCACATCTTCAGGTGATGCCCCAGCTATGATCCCGCCACAAACTACGCAAGCTTCCAAAAGAGCGGCTGTTTTGTGTTTATGAATGAAATTTAGGGTTTCTAGGGAAATATCTGGTTTACCTTCTGACTCTAAATCGACAACTTGACCGCCGACCAAGCCACCTGCCCCCAGCGCCCGACCAAGACGGGCAATTACCTGCAAGACTAGCTCTCTAGGAACGTTTTGGGGGGTTTCAATGGCAACAAACTCAAAAGCGAGAGCTAATAAGCCATCGCCAGCTAAAATCGCCACATCTTCGCCATAGACTTTATGATTCGTCAGCTTTCCACGACGGTAATCGTCATTATCCATCGCTGGGAGGTCGTCATGAATCAACGACATTGTATGGATCATCTCCACCGCACAAGCCGTTGGCATGGCCATCTCAATAGTTCCACCCATCATTTCACAGGTAGCAAGGCAAAGAATAGGACGTACACGCTTGCCTCCAGCTAATAACGAGTAGCGCATCGCCTCATAAATCTTTTCTGGATAAATGATCGGGATAGCCTGATCCAAGGCAGTATCACAAAGCTTTTGTCGCTCTTTTAGATAGGCTGCTAAGTTAAACGTGGCTTCCTCTGGTGGTGTCTTTTGAACGTTATCAGTTGCTACCATGCTTTAAATCCTAACATTTTGCGATTTTCGTCTCATACGTCACAATTTTAAGGTGCTGTGGCGCTGAAAAAATGAAGAGTTAGGAGTTAAAAGTTAGGAATTAGGAGTTAGGAGTTAGGAATTAATAACTCTTAACTTTTAACTCATCACTTTTAACTCATCACTCTCTTTGTTCTCTTGCTGCCCTAGAATAGCTAGCAAATGTATTTTGCAATAGTATGGCGACAGTCATAGGACCAACACCACCAGGAACGGGGGTGATAAATCCTGCTACAGCAGCAGTTGATTCAAAATTGACATCGCCAATTAAGCGACTGTTGCCACTAGCATCGGTGACGCGATTCATTCCCACATCTACCACAACAGCGCCCGGTTTCACCATATCAGCAGAGATCAGTCCGGGACGGCCTACTGCTGCAATTAGAATATCAGCATTTTGGGTGATGGTTTTAAGATCATGCGATCGCGAGTGAGCGATCGTAACTGTGGCATCAGCTTCTAGTAGCATCAACGCCATCGGTTTACCTACCAAAATACTGCGTCCCACGACTACTGCCTGTTTTCCCTGTAAAGAAATCTTATATTCTTGCAAAAGCCGCATCACACCAGCCGGGGTGCAGCTACGTAAACCTGTTTCTCCCCGTACTAATCGCCCCAAGTTCACTGGGTGCAGTCCATCAGCATCTTTATCGGGATCAATTTGATGTAGCAGAGTTACAGCATCTAAGTGGTTAGGTAAGGGCAACTGCACAAGAATACCATCCACCCTTTCATCGTGGTTGAGTGCAGCAATTACCTCTTCTAACTCGCCAAGGGTTGTTTGGGCGGGAAAATGTTTGCCAAAAGAAGCAATACCAACTTTAGCACAAGCTTTTTCTTTATTGCGTACATAAGCTGCTGACGCTGGGTTATCACCAACCATCAACACTGCTAAACCAGGGGGTCGTCCAATTTTTGGTTGTATTTGTGTAATGGCAACAGAAAGTTCTTGCTGAATTTTTGCAGCTAAAGCTTTACCATCAAGGAGTTTGGCAGTTTTTGTTTCCATGAAAATTCCCAGCTATATTCGTCTTTTCTCGAAAGTCCAAAGTAAAAATATTGATTCTTAAATATTGACTTTCGACTATTATTGTGTTGCTGTTTGATGTCGTAGCGTTTCTCTCACAGTAAATCCATAATGTTTATTTTCTCAGATCAACGTCATCATCTGATGAATAAAGAATTGGGGAGTGGTGAGTAAAGGAGGGAATAGGTTACAGGGTACAGAGTACAACAGATTATTCCCTATAAGCTGTCACCTCTCCCCTAACCCCAATACCCAATGCCCAAAATAAATAGGTGACTTTCATGCGACAAACGAAAAAATTGTACCTTTCGTTCTTGTATAGGCACAGTATTATTCCTTACCGCCTAGGGTTAGCTTTTTTCCTGGTAGGGGGGCTTTGTAGTTGTGGTAACTTGACATCGCCTAACTTAAGTAAAAATGGCTTACAAATTGGTACAAATGTCACCCCGATTGGAAAAATTAAACCAAAACAAGACAATCAGGCTATAGTTTACATCCAAGGTCAGGTAGAAAAGCAAGCTCCCATGATCAAACAGTGGGCTTATGAAATAAGTGATTCAACTGGCAAAATTTGGGTTGTCACCAATCAAAAGAATCTGGGTGAGGGTTCACAAGTGGTAATTAAGGGTAAAGTTCGCTACCGAAGTATTCCCTTAGCTGGCAAAGAATTGGGGGAAGTCTATTTAGAAGAAGAGTAATCAGCAATAAAGATATGAACAATGAACAGGTGCATGTAGCGATCGCAATTCTCTACCAAAAAAACAACTTTCTCATGCAACTGCGCGACAACATCCCCGGTATTCTCTACCCTGGTTACTGGGCGCTGTTTGGCGGTCACATCGAACCTGGGGAAACACCGGATATCGCGGTAAAACGAGAAATTTTAGAAGAAATCGGCTATAGTCTACCGTCCTTTGTTGAATTTGGCTGTTATCGTGACGAAAGAGTTGTACGTCATGTCTTTCATGCACCACTCTTGGTGGAATTAAATCAACTGGTTCTAAATGAGGGCTGGGATATGGGGTTATTCACCCTAGAAAATATTCGCCAAGGTAACTGTTATTCACAAAACGCTGGCGAAATTCGACCCTTGGGGGCAATGCATCAGAAAATTATGTTGGATTTTATTGAGAAAAATCCAACATAATTTGGGGATTACTCATTTGTCATTAGTCATTTGTCATTTGTCATTAGACATTGATTATTAATTCTTCTTCTCCTACTCCCTCATCCCCACACTTCCCACATCCCAAGAAGCCAAAATAAAGTTAGAACAAACTCTTATGGGGTTATCACTAATGCAATCAACAAACAAACTACCGCGATGGTTAACTATAGGATTGGCATTTCCCATTGCCATTCTCAACGGCTGGCTACTGATCCAGGTTGTACAATATTTTCAACCTTTAGTTAGCATTATTGCCGCCGCTATATTGCTGGCTTTTGTATTGAACTATCCAATCCAGTTTCTTCAAGAACAAGGGGTAAAACGCAACCTCGCGATCGGGGGAGTGTTGCTTTTGACTGCGGTGGTTTTAGGAGCTTTAGGCATCACGTTGGTTCCCTTGATTATCCAACAGCTTGTTGAACTGGCTAATATTTTGCCCAGTTGGATAGATTCTGGCACTCAGCAGCTGCAAACTTTTCAAGATTGGGCCTTAAGTCAACAACAACTTCCCATTAATTTAAGTGGTTTATTTACCCAACTTCTAGAACGATTATCTAACCAACTTCAGTCCTTTACTGGTAGAATTCTTGGTTTTGCTGTCGATACAATTGGTATTGTCCTCAATGTTCTACTGGCGGTAGTGCTAACTATCTACCTAACATTGAACGGCGAACGTCTTTGGGACGGAATTTTTCAGTGGTTTCCCAATAACATTGGGCCAAAAATGCGGGAATTACTGCGGGAGGATTTCCACAATTACTTCATTGGTCAAGCAACATTGGGGGCTGTGTTAGGTGTGACAATTACACTGGTGTTTTTGGCACTGCAAGTTCCCCTAGCTTTACTTTTTGGTATTGGTATTGGCTTGTTTTCACTTTTTCCCTTTGGTACAGGAGTAGGTATCGCCATAGTAAGTTTGTTGGTCGCGCTACAAAATTTTTGGCTAGGGGTGGAAGTTTTAGGTGTAGCTGTTGCCATCGACCAAGTTAATTCTAATATTGTTGCACCGCGAATTCTCGGCAATTTGACCGGCTTAAATCCTGTATGGGTTGTTATTTCTTTACTGCTGGGGGCAAAGTTAGGAGGAGTGCTGGGTTTGTTAATTGCGATCCCTATTGCCAGTTTTATCAAGGATATAACAGATAGCTGGCGGGCTGGAGAATTTAATAAGATAAATGATATCAAGTCAGAACCTGTTGCGGTAACAAGTGAGAGAGTAGGAACTTATAGCTAAGATTTAATCATTCCGATTAGCTAAAAATACTGGTAAGCGCTATAAATTAATCCTCCAAAATCTGGATTTCATCAAGTTGATTAATCACCACATCCGCACCTCGAACATTATCTGGCTTACCCACCCAAGTGATACCAATACAACCTGCGGCTTTAGCATTACGTGCCATTTGCATATCACCCACTGCATCTCCCACCATCAATGTAGCGCCTGGTTCAACTCCCAAGGCTTGGCAAGCTTGCAAAAATAGCACTGGATCTGGTTTACCTGGCCCCTCATCCACTCCCATTTCTAATTGGATATAATCATTTAATTGGTGATTGGCGACAAAATTACGTACTTTTTCAGTTGTTGCAGCGGAGAGGATGCCAAGTTTTAATCCACCTTTCCGTAGGTATTTCAATAAGTCTAGGCTACCCATAAACAATGGTGAAGGGGTTTGTCCAATGTATTTTTCCGCTTCATCCAAAGCTTGACGGGCTATTTTTAAGCACTCAAACCATCCTTTCCCACTTTCAGCAATATATGCCGCAGCCGCAACTTCAGTTTCCCGACGGCTTGCTACTGATATTAAACCCGCGGGATCTAAAAGATTAGCATTGATGCCAAATGCCATCAATAAAGGTTCTCCTGTTCCAGGAATTTGAGCATCTATTAATCTTGCTGCTTTTTGTGCTAGCGATCGCAAATACGTTTCTGAATCTTCCAGAGTACCATTTTTGTCAAACAAAATTGCCTGGATATTATCAAAAGTCATGTTTCTACATTTAATAGTTACCACAATATTTCACCCCACTTATTATTCCTAACTCTTAAATCCTAACTCTCCACTTTTAACGATTCTGCACATAAAAAAAGAGGGGAAAACCCTCTTTATACAATCATTTAATACTCTTACTTAAAAATAAGTAAAACTATAAAAAATCTATTATTCTTCAACAGCTACTGGAATTTCCTCTTCAGTTTCCGTAGCTGCGGGAATTTCTTCAAGTTCTGCTGCTACGGGAATTTCTTCTTCAGTTTCTGTAGCTGCGGGAATTTCTTCAAGTTCCGCTGCTGGTGAAATCTCTTCATTAAGTTCCGCTGCTGGCGGAATTTCTTCGTCAAGTTCCACTGCTGGTGGAATCTCTTCTTCTGAAACTTCTAGAGATGCAGCTGTTGCAGCAGTAGCACCTTGCTGCTTGGCTAGTAGCTGTTCACGATATTTAGCAGCCATTTCTTCCGCCTTATCGTAGACCAAATCCCGGTTTTTAATCATGTCGCCGGGTTCAGGTTCTAGCTGCTTGGTAGATAGGGAAATCCGACCCCTTTCTGCATCCAAGTCAATGATCATAACTTTCACTTCATCATTGACATTGAACACACTATGAGGTGTATCAATATGCTCGTGAGAAATCTCAGAAATATGCAGTAGACCACTTACGCCACCAATGTCGATGAAAGCACCGTAGGGCTTGATACCACGAACTGTACCAATCACTACTTCGCCGACTTCTAGGCGGTTCATCTTGCGCTCAACTAGCGCCCGACGGTGAGATAAAACTAAGCGGTTGCGTTCTTCATCCACCTCTAGGAATTTCAATGGCAAATCTTCGCCTACCAATTCTTCTTTGGGTTTGCGGGTGCTGATATGAGAACCTGGGATAAAGCCACGTAATCCCTCAATTCGTACTAATGCTCCGCCGCGATTGGTTGCAAATACGCCAGAACGTACTGTAGCATCTTCTGCTTGCAGTTGTCGCACGCGCTCCCAAGCCCGCATATATTCAATGCGGCGAATGGAAAGAGTTAATTGACCATCTTCATTTTCATCGGTGAGGATGAAAAATTCCCGCGTTTCATTTGACTGTAAGACTTCTTCCGGGCTATCCACCCGGTTAATAGACATTTCTTGTATAGGAATATATGCTGCGGTTTTAGCACCAATGTCAATCAGAGCGCCGCGCGGCTCTATACTGAAAACTGTTCCTGGCACAACATCGCCAGGGCTAAAATGATAATCGTATTTGTCAAGTAGAGCAGCGAAATCTTCGTGAGTAAATCCAATTTCTGTAGCGGTTAAATTCTGATTGACCATGCTGATTTGTTCCTGGTTCTAGTCTCCGTAAAGGTTGTGCGGTAAGCGTTATCCCTTATGTAAGCGCTTTTATAGCAGCTTACACTTAATATCCTTTTCATCCTAGCGCAGAAAAGCTAGTATTAACACATATCTACTCCCAAGATTGGAAATTATATCACAATCTAAAGATGATTGGTTGTTTACTTAGTAATTAAAACCAACAAAGGGTAAACACGATAATATCCGTTGCTACTAAGGGTGTGGCAACGGATATTAAATTAAATCCGCTTAAGGGTCTGGGAATAGGATCTACTTATCTTTTGGTTTCTCAAAACGAGGGGGTTCACGAAATGCGATCGCAAAAAAGAGAGTACCTATACACAGAGTAAAAATCAAGATGTACGCAACGCTTTCCATATTACGATTTCCTCTTTATCCAGCTAGTAATGAGGGATTAGGTACTGGTTATTAGGGATTGGAAAAAGTTTTTCCCATCCCCAGTCCCCAGTTCCTTTTCCTTTAAAGGGCTTCCTTCCGGCGGGTTGACTTGTCACCCACTTTTTGGAATAGACCCCACTCAACTTGTTCTTCTAGATCCGCATCAACACCAGCAAATACGTCTCGGTAAATTGTCCGAGAACCATGCCAGAGATGACCAAAGAAGAACAGCAGAGCAAATACGGCGTGTCCAAAGGTAAACCAACCTCTAGGACTGGTGCGGAATACACCATCAGAGTTCAAGGTTTCTCGGTCAAATTCAAAGATTTCACCGCCTTGAGCTTTACGGGCATACTTCTTCACATCAGCTGGTTCTGTAAAGGTCTTACCATTGAGATCACCACCGTAGAAACTAACGGTGACACCAGATTGCTCGAAGCTATACTTAGATTCTGCCCGACGGAAAGGAATGTCAGCGCGGACAATTCCATCTGCATCGGTCAAGATCACTGGGAAGGTTTCAAAGAAGTTGGGGAGACGACGCACGGTCAATTCCCGTCCTTCAGAATCTTTGAATACGGCGTGACCTTGCCAAGACTGGGCAATACCATCACCTTTCACCATTGGCCCTGTACGGAATAGACCGCCTTTAGCGGGGCTATTGCCGACGTAATCATAGAATGCCAGTTTTTCGGGAATTTGCGACCAAGCTTGCTCAAGGGTTGCACCTTCAGCAACGCTTGTTTGGACGCGGCGCTGAATTTCTTGACTGAAGTAGCCTTGATCCCATTGGTAACGGGTAGGGCCAAACAATTCGATGGGAGTGGCGGCGTTACCGTACCACATAGTACCAGCAACGACGAAAGCAGCAAAGAAGACTGCTGCAATACTGCTAGAGAGTACTGTTTCAATGTTCCCCATCCGCAGGGCTTTATAGAGCCGTTCGGGGGGTCTAACTGTCAGGTGGAATAAGCCTGCAATAATACCAACAACACCAGCGGCTATGTGGTGAGCCGCAATGCCACCAGGGTTATATGGGTTAAAACCATCTGGGCCCCATTCTGGTGCTACTGCCTGGACGGTACCGGTGATTCCATAAGGGTCAGAAACCCATACCCCCGGCCCAAATAGCCCGGTGAGGTGAAAAGCACCAAATCCAAAACAAAGTAGACCTGATAAGAACAGGTGAATGCCAAACATTTTTGGCAAGTCTAAGGCAGGTTCACCAGTGCGGGGATCTCTAAAAAGTTCCAAATCCCAGTAAACCCAGTGCCATACGGCAGCTAAGAACAGCAAACCGGAAAGAACAATGTGAGCGGCAGCAACACCTTCAAATGACCAAAATCCAGGATCAGTTGCTGGGCCACCAGTAACGTTCCAACCGCCCCAAGATTGGGTAACGCCCAAACGTGACATGAACGGCAGGACGAACATTCCTTGACGCCACATCGGGTTGAGAACTGGATCGCTAGGGTCAAAAACAGCTAGTTCGTAGAGTGCCATCGAACCAGCCCAGCCTGCTACTAAGGCTGTGTGCATCAGGTGTACAGAAATCAGCCGCCCTGGATCATTCAGAACGACTGTATGTACTCGGTACCAGGGTAGTCCCATCGACTACGCTCCTCCTCGATGAGTTAGTTTACAAAGCAATTTTCTTACTGAGATCCTGAGAGACGAAAACCGCCGCTCAGAAAACTCTCTCTTGTTTTTTGTTATTGCCAAAGCCAAAGTTGTACCACAGCTTAGTCTTAGATAAATTCAGACAGCGTTGGTGCTTTGTCAATGCTTACTCGCTTCGGGAGGTTTACCTTGTAGGGTAGCCATCGCCAAGCAAAAATGAGAATGTTTTAAAAAGTGTAACTATTGATGGAATTGTTTGCAAGCGTGTAAATTGATGCGATCGCGTAGCATATCTAAGTTTTTTTGCTACCAATCCCCTTCACAGATTAAATTTGCTTATCTTTTCTTTACGAGGGTACTGGGGACTGAGGATTGGGTACTAAGGATTGGGGAGGAGGAGGAAGCGGAGAGGAAAATAATAATTATAAATAATTATATTGTTATGTTACTTAGCCTACTCCTACTCCCTCCTACTATCTACTGAACTACCAACTGGATATTTTGCAGTTGACACTTTGTCTCAGCCGTACCCAGGCGTTCGATTACCTGTTCAGCGCTCATTAGACGCTTGAGTACTACTTGACCGATGGTCTGACTGGCAATTACTGGTGTTGTTGGCTTTACTTCCACGGTTAAAACGGCTTCTTCAACTCGATAAAGCCATAGCAATTCGTTTTGTTCGACTAAACAAATATTCATTCGCTGAATATCTGGTTGGCGTCGCCATGCAGTTATTTGCCAGAGTCCATCAGATGCCCAGACTCTCGCAACTGCCCATCCCTCAGATAGAAAGAAATACTTCACGGTCTTAGTCTCACTAGTTAGACTTTCAATCTGCTGTTAACGATATCGCGATCGCTTTAGTCGCTGATGTATAAATGCTCTTCTTTTTGACAATCCAGCCAAGTTTTACGATAAATCGCTCTCATCGATATCTGTACCCAAGCAGCAATAGGCAAAGTCTTAATGTATATTACTTGGGCTAAGGCCAAAGCTAAGACCTATTAACTATGAATTTACGACAAATTTAGTCCATGTTGAAAATCTTAATTAAATAAAATTTTTCAGTACTAAACAATAGGTAATGGAAAACGAACCACAGAGGACGCAGAGGAGACGGAGGAATGAGAGTTTGGGAGGGTTTTTGCGTTTGTCCCATTTGTGCAAGAGTTTTCTTGGAGAGATGCGAAATTTCTTTTTCACCAGATGTCTAAATTAAATGTAGGATAAATTTTCTTTTATTTATCTGGACAAACTTTGTTTTTTATACATATATACTTTCTCAGGAGAACTGAGAACCAGCATAATTATGAAGATTCAGCATAAGTGTCACAAATGTAGTAAAATTGCTGACCTCTGACATCAAAAATAATATTATTGCCATGACCTGGTTTTCCTTGTCCGTGAAACGGTGGGGTCGGATTAGACAATTCCTATCTTTGTTCTGTCTATGTTTATTTTTAGTTGTTAGTTGCGCTCCTCGTCCGCAGTCAACTACGCCGCCATCCGGTTCTGTAAATAGCCCTACAGGTGATGGTCGTATTACTATCGGTACGACAGCAAAGCCCAGAACCCTTGATCCGGCTGATGCTTATGAGTTAGCATCCTTGGGTTTGGTGTTTAATATGAGCGATCGCCTCTACAACTACGAATCAGGAAGCACCGAAATTAAGCCCCAGCTAGCGACGGCATTACCCAAAGTCAGTCAAGATGGCTTAACTTATACCATCCCCTTACGTCAGGGAGTAGTTTTTCACGATGGGACTCCCTTCAATTCCCAAGCAATGGCATTTACCATCAACCGCTTTATTCAAAATAAAGGAAAACCCTCATTCTTACTGGCTGATGTAGTAGATTCTGTAAAACCTACAGGCGAGTATGAGTTAACCATCAAGCTGAAAAAACCCTTTGCAGCGTTTCCCTCACTGCTGGCATTTCCTGGGGTGTGTGCAGTTTCACCAAAAGCTTACGAACTCGGTGCTGGTAAATTTAAGCCGAATACTTTTGTGGGGACTGGCCCTTACAAATTAGGACAATATGGTACTGATTCCATCCGATTTGATGTGTTTGATAAATACTGGGGAGAAAAACCCGCTAATAAGGGTGTTAACCTCCAAATTCAAACTAGTCCGGTTAATTTGTTTAATGCTTTCCGTACAGGCGCAATTGATGTAGCTTATTTATCGCTACAGCCAGATCAAAATCGGAGCTTGGAAGAAGGTGGTAAAAAAGGTGATTGGCAAGCGATCGCTGCTGAAGGTAGCGTAGTAAGTTATCTGGTATTAAACCGGAATCAAAAGCCTTTAGATAGATTAGAGGTCAGACAAGCGATCGCCTCAATAATTGACCGTCCCCTGTTAAATGAGCGGGCGTTACTTGGTCAAGCAGATCCGCTTTATAGCATGATTCCAACGACGTTTAAAGTTTCTGTGCCATTATTTAAAGAAAAATATGGTGATGCTAACTTTGATCAAGCTAAAAAATTGTTAGCTACTGCTGGTTTTTCTAAAGAGAATCCGGCAAAAGTACAAATTTGGTATCCTTCTAGTTCACCTACTCGTAGTTTGGCAGCACAGACGCTCAAATCCCTTGTGGATGTCAAAATGGATGGAATACTACAATTTGAAGTCACCCAAGCGGAAGGGCCAGCCTTTTTTAAAGATATTTCCAAAGGTTTATATCCAGGAGCTTTACTTGATTGGTATCCAGATTTTTTAGACCCAGATAATTATGTCCAGCCGTTTTTAACTTGTGATAAAGGTTCAGTTGCTAAAGGATGCGAAGATGGAGCCAGTCAAACTCAGGGTTCGTTTTACTATAGCGAAGCCATGAATAAACTGATTGATCAGCAACGCAAAGAACTAAACCCCGAAGCGCGTCAGAAAATTTTTGCAGAAATTCAAACGCAAGTAACTACTGATGTTCCTTACGTTCCCTTATGGCAAAGCAAAGATTATGTGTTTGCCCGAAATGGTGTTGGCAGTGTACAACTTAACCCTACCCAAATTCTGGTTTACCAGACACTTAAAAAGTAGTTAAAAAGTCAAGGGGACAATAAATTACTCTTTAACCTCTTACTTTTGTGTTCTCTGCGCCTAATAAGGTTAATTTAATTACTTTTGAACCGCAGAGACACAGAGAACACAGAGAGAATAAAGAGATTTTAATAGTCACCTGGAAAGGGGTATAGTCTAGATTTTTACTTTTTACTTTTGGGTTTTAAGTAAATATGTTTCGTATCCAGTTACTAGACAAGATGCTTTCAAAAACTGCATTTTTAATTTTTAATTTTTAATTACTTATGTCTCGTTCTAAAGCTTTACAATATTACATTGTTTCTCGGTTGCTTCTTGCGCCACTTCAGCTATTAACTATCATCACCATTGTATTTCTCTTACTAAGAGCAACACCAGGAGATCCGGCAGATGCAATTCTCGGTGGACGTGCGCCAGAAGCTGCTAAAGAAGAATTGCGAAAACAACTTGGTCTAAACCTTCCCCTGTGGCTACAGTACCTCAATTATTTGGGAAGCATACTGCGTTTTGACTTGGGAACCTCTTTAATGAGTCGCGGACAGAATGTTTGGGACATAATTGGGCAATATTTCCCGGCAACGGTGGAGTTAGCAGTATGTAGCATGGCCGTTGCTCTCATCGTCGGCATCGCCGTTGGGACTCTTTCGGCTTCCCGCCCTGGGACATATTTTGATGTCGGTGGGCGCTTATTTGGGATCATCACCTACGCACTTCCTATGTTTTGGGCGGGAATGCTTTTGCAGTTGATTTTCTCAGTGCAACTGGGTTGGTTTCCTAATTCCAACCGCTTTCCGCCCAATCTGCCGGCTCCTACTCTTGTAACTGGATTGTATACAATTGATAGCCTACTCGGTGGAAACTTCACCCAGTTTTTCACATCTTTGCACCATCTTGCCCTACCAAGTCTCACTTTGGGAATCTTGCTTAGTGGGATTTTTGAGCGAATTGTGCGAGTGAATTTAAAGCAAACCCTGCAAGCAGATTATGTAGAAGCCGCGAGAGCTAGAGGTGTTGGTGAAAATAAGATTTTAGCCTCCCATGCTTTAAAAAATGCCCTAATTCCAGTAATTACAGTGTTGGGATTAACTTTTGCGTCTCTGTTGGGTGGGGCGATTTTGACAGAGGTGACATTTTCTTGGCCTGGGTTAGCGAATCGACTGTATCAAGCGATCGCTGATCGCGATTATCCCACAGTCCAAGGAGTGCTAGTATTTTTTGGTGCGATCGTTGTCAGTGCCAGCATTTTGATTGATATTTTAAATGCTTATGTAGATCCGCGAATTCGGTATTAGCAAAAAGTTATTAGGCACTTCCAGTAGTAGGGGCGTACAGCTGTGCGCCCCTATTTTTACTGTCTAGATTTATGCTTCTGGCGGTAAATCTAAACTGTAGATAATTTCGCCTGCCAAGTTACGCAATGTTACACTCATCACCTTTGTATGAGCATTAATTTTAACTCCTCCAAAGAATTGCAAACCTTCACTTGGGGGTCGATTTGCTTTTGTACCTGGGGGAAGGCTTTGAAATACTAATTGTGGCCCAAAGGTATTTTCTAATTGATTTGGCCCAAATGTACCTGAGTTAAGAGGCCCGGCGACAAACTCCCAAAAAGGCTTGAAGTCGGTAAACTGCGCTTTGGCGGGGTCGTAATAATGGGCTGCTGCATAATGCACATCAGCCGTTAACCAAACAACATTTTGGATATTTTTGTTTTTGATAAATCGTAATAAATCGGCAAGTTCTAGTTCTCTTCCTAAAGCCGGGCCATCTCCATTCGCCCAAGCTTCAAAATCGGTGCTACCGTCTCGAACTATCAACCCCAAAGGCATATCACTAGCAATCACTTTCCATGTTGCTTTTGATGACAACAATTGTCTTTTCAACCATTGCAATTGTTTTCTACTCAAAAAATCTGTTTCTTTACTTGGTACTGGTTGATTATTGGGGGTATTTGGCCCCCGGTAGGTGCGCTCATCAAGCATGAAAATGTCTAATAATGGCCCATGCTTAAAGGTGCGATAAATTTTCGCTTTGTCTGGATTATTGTTTGGATATCCAATAGGTAAATATTCTAAAAATGCTTGTCTTGCTCTTTCGGCTAGCAAGTTAACATCTTTGACTGTATAACGATCATCGCTTAAAAGAAATTCACCAGGATACCAATTATTAGTGGTTTCATGGTCGTCCCACTGTGCCAAAATGGGAACTTCAGCGTTGAAACGCTTGATGTTTTCATCCAGCAAATTGTATATGTAGTTGCCACGAAATTCTGTGAGAGTTTCTGCTACTTTTGATTTTTCTGGTGTGGTAATGTTTTTCCAAATAGTGCCGTCGTCTAGGCTGACTTCTGGTTGAATGGGGCCATCAGCATAAATATTATCGCCAGAATGAATAAAGAAATCGGGATTAAGTTGGCGCATAGTTTCGTAAATTTTCATTCCACCAAAATCAGGATTAATACCCCATCCTTGACCGGCGGTATCGCCACCCCAAACAAAGAATATATCTCGTCCAGATTTGGGGGGAGTTCGGAAACTACCATGAGAAGCGGCGCTGTAAGTGCCTTGATAATCTAAATCTTGAAAAATCACCCGATAAAATAATTTTTGGTCTGGTGGTAGATTCTCCAAATAAAGCCGTGCTGTAAAGTCGCTATTTTTTAAAGCATTAGGTCCCACAACTCGCTGCACATTACGAAAAGATTCACTGGTAGAATATTCTACGATCATTTTTGCCGGGCGATCGCTCTTACTCCAAATGACAATGCTATCGTTAGATATATCTCCACTAGCTACACCATAAGGTATAGCAGGACGCATTTTTTCAGAAGTGATAATTGCAGGTGCTTGGGCAAAAACTTGTGATTTGGATATAAAATTTGTGGAAATAATTCCACCTGCTGTGATAGTTGAACGTAGCAAAAACTGGCGACGGTTTAGCTTCGATGGGTTATCAGATTCCATACTAAATAATAGCAAGCTTCAACTAAAGTATTACAGGATAAATTTTTACCATACCCTGTAATGACAATAAGTAAAGGTTGAGTTATCTAAGGGTTAATAAAATGTATTTAATTTTTTGTAACCATAATGTTAGTGTTGATTAGTAACCAGTGCAAGTAAATTTCTCCATGACCGAAACAGGAAAGGATACAGAGTAACTAAATTTATTTATGAGTTTGTTAGTTTTTAATTTTTAATTTTTAATTCGGAGCGAAGCGACGTGACTGCTGCTGTCTTTCTAGAAAAGGTCTACAAGTTTTATAACAATGTACCTGTAGTTAATGACCTGTCATTCAACATTGAAGCGGGGGAAATATTTGCTCTACTTGGCCCAAACGGTGCGGGTAAATCAACCACAATTCGGATGCTAACTACACTCACGAAACCATCTCAAGGACGGATAGAGGTAGGTGGATATGATGTGATGCGCCAACGAACGTTGGCAAAACAGAGTATTGGTGTAGTCTTGCAGCAAGTCAGTGTGGATAACGATTTAACCGTCTGGGAAAATATGGAACTGCACGGGAGACTACATCACATTAGCAACCCGCAGCGACAAAGACTGATTAATCAATGGCTAGAGTATGTTGAGCTATCAGAAAAACGTGATGATTTGGTAAAAACCCTGTCTGGGGGTATGAAACGACGGTTGCAGATTGCGAGAGCTTTATTGCATCAACCGCAAATTTTGTTTTTGGATGAACCAACGGTAGGACTAGACCCCCAAACCAGGCGACGTCTCTGGGAAATTATTCGAGATTTGAATAAACAAGGGATGACGATGCTACTGACAACCCATTATATGGATGAGGTCGAATTTTTGTGCGATGCCTTTGGCTCTACCAAGCCGGGACGCATTGGTATTATGGATAGCGGAAAGCTGATTTCTTTGGGAACTTTACAACAGCTGCGTTCTGCTCACGGTGAAGGTTTGGTGATGAAACAATTAGGTGTGTCTGATGTGGGAAGTGACGGCGCTCGTAGTTGGGAATATCTGTTTTTCCCATCTTTGGAAGCAGCAAATACCTACTTGAATGAACAGCCCGATAAAACCGGAATGATGGTGCGTCCCTCTAATCTGGAAGATATTTTTGTGGAATTAACGGGACGCCAGTTAGATTAATTTCATCCTCCTAACTGTCGCAGCATGGCTTCTACCCTTTCTACGCCATCTGAGTCATTGCGCCGCTTGTACAAATCACGGGCTTTCTGAAGCAAGCTGTTCGCTTGTTTGGCTTGTCGTCGCTGTTTATACATCGAACCCATCAACTCATAAGTCTGGGCGTTGTTCTTATCCAAGTCAATTGCTTGTTGGTATGCCCAGGTAGCAGCAGTATAGTCTCCCATACGCGATTGCGTTACAGCCAATCCTAAATAGGCATTAACGTTGTTACGGTTCAGCTGTATGGCACGACGGTAGCCTTCCTTTGCCCCACGTGTGTCGCCCAAATTCGCTTTGATGTAACCCACGGCGTAATAAAAATCACTGTTGTTAGGGTTAATAGCGATCGCCCGACGATAAGCTGTTAATGCTGCCTGGTAATTTCCCTGTTGTGCGTATAAGTAGCCAATACCTGAATGGATTTTAGCATTCTTCGGATCTAGCCTACCTGCTTGCTGATAAACTGCGATCGCACCACCATAATCGCCCGTATCTACTAACCTCCGACCTTCCTCTAGCAATTGCTTTAACTGAGGGTTTTTGGCTTGCGCCACTAATACCTCAGCTTGAGCCACTGAAGGTATGGTGAAGGCAAAACATCCTAGTAACACCACACTAAACACGAATGATGTTGGCTTGTACACAGTAAATTTCCTGAAATTTTAGAGAACTTTTTTTCTTGTACATTAAAACAAAAATATGGACTTTTGAAAACTGTATTTATTCGTATTAATTAAGATGTGAATAGTTCATCTACCTTTCTTTTACAATCAACACGGCATTACAGAGTTTTTACTGAATAATGAAGTATCAGCTATCAAGGCTCAGATGAAATTAACCGATATATCAATTAGTACAACCCCAAAATTACACTTTTTAATCAGTAGTTATACGTACTACTCAGAAAACTTCAACATACATTTGACTTCACCCTAAGAGGATGTTTTAAAAGTCCCCTTATTGGTATCAAAAGTTCAGATCCCCCTAAATCTCCCTTAAAAAGGGGGACTTTGATTCCTGTCCCCCCCTTTTTAAGGGGGGTTAGGGGGGATCTAGAAGTACTTAAAAGCACAGCCAAACACTTTTAAAACAACCTCTAAACGTTGACAGACCAAGCATATAGAGTTTGGCATTCATTCCTATTTTTTATTTAATTTAATAGTTTGCTGACTATGTATCCAATTGTTTTCACATTTTTAGTCTTTGACATTACCTTTTGAGAAATCATCATCTCGGCGTTCATACTCTTTTTTGGTCATTACACGGTAAGATAAATTTAATTAGTAAAATGTTCCTTTAGGTCACGGCTTCTGTTGAGGATAATAATAAAGCTTAAAGCATAATCTAAAATTGTGTTATATGATATTTATCAAAACTGCATTTTGTAAGAAAAGTTACAAATTTTCAAGTATTTTGATAAAAATTTAAATAATAAATATCAATCTATATCCTATCTAAGAGGTTAATTTATGATTATAACTACCACTGATGTAATTCAAGGAGCAGTCATTGAGTCATATTTAGGTATTGTGACAGCAGAAGTAGTCTACGGCAGCAACTTCTTGCGGGATTTTTTGGCTGGTATTCGAGATATTATCGGTGGACGCACTGGTAGCTATGAGCGTCTATTTGAGCAAGGTCAACGCAAGGCGTTAGAAGAATTAGAGCAACGGGCACAACGTTTAGGAGCAAATGCTGTAATCGGGATTGAAATTGATACTGGCACAATCAATGTTGACCAGTCAGGAGTTCTTTTGCTGATTACTGCCACAGGCACTGCTGTGAGAATGCGTTAATTTTGACTATCTTTATAAAGTTGTGTCTTAAGTCTAATTGCTTAGGTAATTAAATTTGGTTTATTAGAATTAGTTGTGTTTTTATTTAAAAATTTTAATATTGAATTTTTTTTTATAAATAATTCTTCATAGATTAATAAATACTAAATTTTATTAAAACTTTTTAAAGAAATCTACTTTTTCTCACTAAAGATATACCTATTAACTCTTTCTATTGATAGATATAAAAACAAATGATTTAGTTATTTAATCTTAAGCATAAACATGAATATACCTGAGATAAACTTTGCTGAAACAGCACTGGAGAAGATAAGCTATGTCATACGTAAATCGCACAGGGAATGACGTTATTCCTACTGACCCTGTGGTATCAGGTCGAGTAAGTGAATATCATGATCTTGTTCGCTGGGGGCCGATTATTTCTGGTTTGTTGGTTGCTTTAGCTACTCAATTAATTTTGAGCGCTATAATTGGTGCTTTTGCGGCAGGCGCGGTTGAAAGTTCAGGTGCACCAAGAACAATTGCGCCTAACGCTGCGGGTAATGCGGGGCTTTGGTCAACTATCGCTTTACTAATTTCTCTGTTTACTGGTGGTTGGGTGGCAGCCCGTGCTTGTGGGCCGATGAACCGCAATACAGCTCTTCTTAACGGCGCAATTCTTTGGGCAACGACTTTAGCAGTTAGCTCATGGCTGTTAGCAAGTGGAGTATCTGGTGCTTTTGGTGTTGCTGCTTCTAACGCTGGGGAAGTCATAAACCAGGTACAGCAGCAGGGTGGTGTTAATGTACCACAAGCAAACGTCAGTGCCCAACAAGCTCGTGATGCGGCAGCTAATTTACGTTCGGGATTATGGTGGTTTGTGTTTGGTTCTTTGTTAGGTTTAATAGCCTCAATGATTGGAGCCGCAACTGGAGCTCGTAGTCCTCGGGCTAACAATTACAATGCTTAAATAATTGTTTGACAAATTAAATCTAATCAATTTCTAAAGCACTTTTCAAAAGGTGCTTTCTGTTTTTTAATAAATACTGCGTCAGTTCCTCCATGCAAAGGTATATTCTTAATCCTTTTGGAGCGACTTTCTAAATATCCTTTTAGTTGCTTCAAACAACTATTATAATCCCAGGTTAAATGTTTTTAGTGGTTGAGTAGAACTGAATAAAAAATATGAGAGAAATAGTTACTTTTTTATTCGGCCTAGGTTTTGTATTTAACGCTAGTTTATTTGTCCCCCAAGCTATCAGAATCGTCAAAACTAAAAGTGCTCAAAATATCTCTTTAATAACTTTTGCTGGCTTTAATATTATTCAATTTAACAGTGTTCTTTATGGTTATTATTACAAAGATAAAATCTTGATGTATGGTAGTTTAATTAGCTTTATTGCCTGTGGAACAGTAACATTATTGGCAATATATTACAGAAAAGCATAATCTATTAACTAGTTAAAGCCAAAATACTCCTATAAGATTCCTATTTATTTTATTTTTAAAATAATAGGGTAAGCTTTGCCCACCCTATATTTATTGAAAAAATTTTCCTACCATATCTTTAAATCACCACTTTAGATATGCAGCTTCAATGCCCTGTTCACGTCGGATTTTGCCATCTTTTTCAAACCAAGCAATTACTTGCTGTGCTGTCAAATCTTCAATAGCAACACTGTATTCTTGAGCGATATGTTTCAAAACCTTCAGTGATGAAATTGTCAATCTTGTTAAAAACTTTTCTGGGGAAGACAACAAAGCCGCGTCTACTTTTGCTGACTCTTCCAGGGTTAAAAATTGGGTTGATGGTTGCTGTGGTGGTACATCCATAAATGAAATGCTATCTCAAATTTAGTTAATTATTAGGTATTAGGTATGGAGCATTAGTTATTAAAAAAAAGACTAAGGACTAATGACGAATTTGTACCAAATAGCCACAACGATGTTCGCCATCAATAATCCAGTGGGTGCGTTCTACGGTACAATCGGGTAAGACGGCTGCAAACATTTCTAATTCGTGACCACAGATGCTCGGGAAAGACTCGGCAACGTTGGAAATGGCGCAGTTATGCTCCATTAAGATAAAGCGATCGCTCTCAAATGAGTCATTCACATGAACAGGGTGACACTCTGCCATGAAGCCTTCCGCTTTTCTCAACTCTACTAAGTTGGCTACACGTTCTCGCAGTGAACCGTTACCCACGCGATTGCGGTATTCTTTGGCTTTGCGCTGCCACTGTTTCTCTAAAATCGATTTAAATTGGTCGTGTCCTACCGTTTCGGCTAAGGTGTCTAGCAACGAAACCGCAAAATTTCCGCTTGCATCACCAAAGCGATCGCTCATTGTTCGATGCAAGCGATCGCGTCCTTGACGACTCAATTCATAAAGGTGCTGCGGCCGCCCCATTCCCGCCGCCTGCACTGATGTCGAATACAAAACTAGCTCCTCCGTCTCCAAATCTTTGAGATGGCGACGAATCGCTTGGGGGGTAACGTCTAAAACTTCAGCTAGCTCCAAAGCCGTTGCTTTTTCGTGTTTGTGCAGATATTCTAGGATATCTTGCTTGGTTGAGGACTGGTGGGTAGTCGCCATCTTCATGTAGTGCGAGACGTTCAGCGAACGCCCCAAAAATTAATTTCTTTCAAAATTTGACTTTGACAACATTGTTGTTGTTAATTTAGCGTAAAATGAAGATAGATTAAACAACATAGCTGTTGTTTTACTCTCCACCACTATTCTAGCAGCCGTGTAACCATTCCGTAACGGTAGATGGGAATCGGCTAAAGAAACCCCGTCTCCCATCCTTATAGAGAGATTCAAGTTCCGAACACGAGAGATTATTACTGATGAGTGCCACTGTCAAAACCTTAGTCAACCAACCCTACAAGTACGGCTTTGTCACGGACATTGAGGCCGACACTATTCCGCGTGGACTAGACGAGGACGTTATCCGCTTGATCTCCTCTAAGAAGAACGAGCCGCAGTTCATGCTGGACTTTCGCCTCAGAGCTTATCGCCAGTGGCAAAAAATGACGGAACCAACTTGGACGAATGTCAAGTATCCGCCAATAAATTATCAGGATATCATTTACTATTCAGCGCCGAAACGTAAGAAAGAAAAACTAAACAGCTTGGATGAAGTTGATCCAACCCTTTTAGAAACTTTTGAGAAGTTAGGCATTTCTCTATCTGAACAGAAGCGGCTGGCAAATGTCGCCGTTGATGCAATTTTTGATAGCGTTTCTGTCGCCACTACATTTAAAGAAAAGCTAGCGGAAGATGGCGTTATTTTCTGTTCGTTTTCGGAAGCGTTGCAAGAACACCCAGAACTAATTAAAAAATATTTGGGTAGCGTTGTTCCCATCGCTGACAATTATTTTGCCGCCTTGAACGCTGCTGTATTTAGCGATGGTTCTTTTGTCTATATTCCTAAAGGCGTAAAATGCCCAATGGAGCTGTCTACCTACTTCCGCATCAACTCTGGTGACACGGGACAATTTGAGCGGACTTTGATTGTCGCCGAAGAAGGTAGTTATGTCTCTTACCTCGAAGGTTGCACCGCACCGATGTATGACAGCAACCAATTGCACGCCGCAGTTGTGGAACTTGTCGCCCTCGACAACGCCGAAATTAAATACTCCACTGTGCAAAACTGGTACGCTGGTGATGCCAACGGGAAAGGCGGTATTTACAATTTTGTCACCAAGCGCGGTTTGTGTCAGGGCGTAAATTCCAAGATTTCCTGGACTCAAGTAGAAACAGGTTCAGCAATTACTTGGAAATATCCTAGCTGTGTGTTGGTGGGTGATAACTCTGTGGGTGAGTTTTACTCGGTGGCGCTGACAAATCATCAGCAGCAAGCTGATACAGGTAGTAAAATGATTCACGTAGGTAAGAATACCCGCAGTACAATTATTTCTAAAGGAATCTCCGCAGGTAATTCTAGTAATAGCTACCGGGGTTTGGTGAAAGTCAATCCAACAGCGAAAGGGGCGAGAAATTATTCTCAGTGTGACTCAATGCTGATTGGGGATAATGCCCATGCCAACACTTTCCCTTATATTCAGGTGCAAAATAACGGTGCAAAGGTGGAGCATGAAGCTTCTACTTCTAAGATTGGGGAAGATCAGTTATTCTACTTTGCTCAACGGGGTATTTCTTCAGAAGATGCTATTTCAATGATGATTAGCGGCTTCTGTAAGGATGTTTTCAATCAGCTACCGATGGAGTTTGCTGTGGAAGCTGATAAGTTGTTGAGTTTGAAGTTGGAAGGCAGTGTCGGATAAATGGAAGCAAGGATAAACACAGAGACATCGGCGTTCTGTGTTTATCTTTTGGAAGAATGACGAACCGCAGAGGCGCAGAGAGCGCAGAGAAAGAGAAGGGAGAGAAGATGATTATTGAAAATAGTGAAGTTGTGCTGTCAGTACGGAATCTGACGGCTAATGTTGATGGGACACCGATTTTGAAAGGTGTGAATCTTGAGGTGCGATCGGGTGAAATTCATGCGATTATGGGGCCGAATGGTTCTGGTAAGAGTACTTTTTCTAAGGTGTTGGCTGGGCATCCGGCGTATGAGGTGACTGGCGGTGAGGTGATTTTTCAAGGGCAAAATTTGTTGGAGTTGGAGCCGGAGGAACGCGCCAGAAGTGGTGTATTTTTGGCGTTTCAGTATCCGTTAGAAATTCCGGGTGTGAGCAATTTGGATTTCTTGCGGGTGGCATACAATTCTCGTCGGAAGGCGCAAGGTTTAGAAGAAATAGACGCTTTTGATTTTGACGATTTGATTGAGGAAAAGCTGGATGTGGTGAAGATGAATCCCAGTTTTCTCAGTCGGAGTTTGAATGAAGGGTTTTCTGGTGGTGAAAAAAAGCGGAATGAAATTCTGCAAATGGCGTTGCTGGAACCAAAGTTAGGAATTTTGGATGAAACTGACTCGGGTTTAGATATTGACGCGCTCAGAATTGTGGCGAATGGGGTAAATCAACTGGCAACTCCAGAAAATTCTACAATTTTGATTACCCACTACCAACGATTACTCGATTATATTGTGCCAGATTTTGTCCATGTGATGGCACAAGGGCAGATTATTACGAGTGGTGGTAAAGAACTGGCGCTGCAATTAGAGTCTCGCGGTTATGACTGGGTGCTAGAAGAATTTGCAGCTGCTGAGGTGGGTGTGTAATGAATATTCAAGTATTTCCTAGCCCAATACCTAATTCAAATGCAGTCAGTTTGATATCGATGTTAGATAGAGATGATTATCTAACGGGATTGTTAAATCAAGTAACGGCAACAAAAACAGAAGGGTGGCTACAGGAATTACGCCAAAGTGCTGCTAATTGGGTACGCCACTCGATTATCCCGACTACCCGCGAGGAAGAATGGCGATTTACTGATTTGTCGTCTCTGCGGCAAATTCAATTTAATTTTCAGCCAGGCGAGATATCAAATGCAGAGGGTACACCTTTATCGCTGCCAGAAGCACTAAAAAGTCGTTTAGTGTTTGTTAATGGCAAATTTGCACCTACTTTATCTGCAATTGCCAACTTACCACCTGGCGTTAAGGTGAGTAATTTAGCTAGCTTGTCTGCGGATAATCGTGAGCATTTAAAACAGTATTTAGCTCAAACAGAAGGAGCGCAAGAAGTATTTACCGCGCTCAATACTGCTGGCATAAATGATGTAGCGGTAGTGTGGGTTTCCAAAAATGTAGAAGTGGAAACGCCAATTCATTTACAGTTCGTAACTGTGGCTGAACCTTCAATTTTTTCTTTACCGCGTTGTTTGGTAGTAGCTGAGGCTGGAAGCAGTCTTATTTTAGTTGAAGAGTATACAACTCCTTCAGGTCTTGTAGGCAATTTTGTAGAGAATACCACACCAGAATTTGTTGGCTTTACTAACGCAGTAACGGAAATTTGGCTGGGAGAGAATGCTCAGGTAAATCACACTCGCATTCAATGCGAGTATCTGGCCGATTTTCATATAGGTAAAACTGCTGTAACCCAAGCTCGTGATAGTCGATATACTTGTCATGCCATAACTTTAGGTGCAAAGTTGTCGCGGCACAATTTGGAGATTTTGCAAACTGGCGAGCAGACACAAACTACTCTCAATGGGTTGACGATAATTTCTGGTAAGCAATTGTCTGATACTCACAGTGCGATCGCACTCAACTATCCCCACGGTACAAGTGACCAATTGCATAAATGTATTGTAGGCGATCGCGCTCATGCGGTGTTCAATGGTAAAGTTTTTGTACCCAAACCAGCGCAGTTAACAAATGCATCCCAGTTGAATCGCAATTTGCTGCTATCGTCGAAAGCCAGAGTTGATACCAAACCCCAATTGGAAATTACTGCCGATAATGTCAAATGCGCTCACGGTGCTACTGTTAGCCAATTAGAAGATGACGAAATATTCTATCTGCAAAGTCGGGGAATTGATGAAAACGATGCTCGGAAGTTGTTAATTAACGCCTTCGCTGCTGAAGTTATCAACCAAATACCGATTCCCTCTCTGCGAGAAATCCTTTTAAACACAGTGAATAATCTCAAGTCCCTGACTAATGAGTAATAACTAATCTACCAATGACTTTTACTCCTACCAAAACCCTTGCTGATAAAGTTCGCGCTGACTTCCCGATCTTGCATCAGGAAGTCAATGAGAAACCCTTGGTTTATCTCGATAATGCCGCGACATCGCAAAAGCCTTTATTCGTATTAAATACCCTACGGGATTATTACGAGCAATATAATGCTAACGTGCATCGAGGTGCCCATTCTCTGAGTGCTAAAGCTACTGATGCTTATGAAGGTGCTAGAGATAAAGTTGCCAAATTCATTAATGCTGCATCGCGTCAAGAAATTGTCTACACCCGCAACGCAAGTGAGGCGATTAACCTAATAGCTTATAGCTGGGGAATGAATAATTTGCAGCCTGGGGATGAAATTATTCTGTCGGTGATGGAACACCACAGTAATATTGTGCCTTGGCAATTGGTGGCGCAAAAAACGGGTGCAGTACTTAAATTTGTAGAATTAACACCAGAAGAAACTTTTGATTTGGAACAGTTTAAAAAGCTGATTTCTGAAAAAACAAAGTTAGTGTCGGTGGTGCATATTTCTAATGCTTTGGGTTGCATTAATCCAGTTGAAGAAATTGGTGCGATCGCTCACAAATACGGTGCTAAATTTTTAGTTGACGCTTGCCAAAGTGTTCCCCATTTGCCTGTGGATGTACAGAAAATAGATTGTGATTGGTTGGTAGCTTCCGGTCATAAAATGTGCGCTCCAACTGGGATAGGATTTCTATATGGCAAGTTAGAATTGTTAGAATCAATGCCACCCTTTTTTGGTGGTGGTGAGATGATTGCAGAGGTGTATTTAGACCATTCCACTTATGCAGAATTACCGCATAAATTTGAAGCTGGGACACCTGCAATTGGGGAAGCGATCGCACTTGGTGCTGCGATCGATTATCTTAGCAGTATCGGCATGGATAAAATCCACGCCTACGAAGCAGAATTAACCGCTTATTTGTTCCAACAATTAGAGCAAATTCCCCAAATTAGAATTTACGGCCCCAAACCAAATGTAAAAGGTGAAGGTAGAGCTGCTCTTGCGTCATTCACCGCCGGGGAAGTTCACGCTAACGACTTATCTACATTATTAGATCAAGAAGGTGTTGCTATCCGTTCTGGACACCACTGCACACAACCATTACACCGTTATTTAGGTCTTGCTGCAACCGCACGAGCAAGTCTATCTTTCTATAACACCCGCGAGGAAATTGATATTTTCATCAAAGCACTGAAAGAAACTCTCGACTTTTTTGCAGGTTTCCTTGCTTAAAGTTACAAAATATTCAGATAGTGATTGTGCCAAATATCAGCAACATATCTTGCTAATAGTTGGCACAATTTAATTATGTGGAATGTATTTACAGGAGCAACTAAAGTGTCATACAGTGACTTTACTTTAGATAGAGTTAGAAAAACCTTTGGCTTAACTATTTCTGATAAAACTGATATATTTGCATCTGTACATGAAGTAGAGTGCCCACCATTACTTGCAGAAGTATTGCGGGAAAATGTACCTTTAGCTCTTGCTAGTAATACTGAAAAATCACGTTCAGAGATGATTATTGCGCCTATTTTAATTGCTGTAAGGAAATATTTAAATAATCAAATAAGTTTATTTTCTGGTATCGATTTTACAGTTGATTCGGCACAAGGTTTAAATGGAAATTGCGATTTTATTATTAGCCGTTCACCAGAGTTACTAATTCTGAACGCACCAGTCGTCACAATTGTAGAAGCTAAGAAAGAAAATATCAATGCAGGATTAGGTCAGTGTGTAGCAGAGATGTTAGCAGCTAAATTGTTTAATGAACGTGAGGGTAATAACATTCAGGCAATTTATGGAACTGTCACCACTGGAACTACCTGGAAATTTTTGAAGCTCATGGGACAAGTGATGGAAATTGACTTGAGCGAGTATTATATTAATGATATAGGTAAAATTATCGGGATTTTATCTAACATCCTGACAGAATAAGTATTTTAACTAATTCTAGGGATTCCTTAAGTTTTGTGGCAAGGGTCTAAATCCCAGTTACAAATCTTAATTACGAATTACGAATTACGAATTACGAATTATTTTAATATGCTTGTCAAGTCAACGCCTGCGGAACAAAGAACAGTCCTACACAACGTTAGCTGGGAAACCTTTGAAGCCTTGCTGAGAGATACAGGTGAGGACAGAGGCTCAAGGTTTGCTTACGACTGCGGTGTTTTAGAAATCATGACTCCACTTTTTGAACACGAAAATCCTAAAATTCAGTTTGACCGATTGATATTCGCTTTAGCAGTGGAATTAAAAACTAAAATTAGAAGTGCTGGTTCTACAACATTAAAACGTAAAACAATAACAAAGGGAATAGAACCCGATACTTGCTATTATATTCAAAATGAGCCAGCAATTAGAGGTAAGCAAGAATTAGATTTAAAAATAGACCCAGCACCGGATTTAGCAGTTGAAATTGATATTACTAGCAGCTCTGTTAATAAGCTTAATATTTATGCGGCTTTAGGTGTAGCAGAATTATGGAGATATGACGGTGAAGTTTTAAAATTTTATCAACTAGTAGCAAGCAAATATATTGAAATTCAGTCGAGTATCGCTTTCCCTTTAATTTCTGTTAGTGATATGAATAGATTTATCCAGCAAAGTAAAACTATGGATGAAATTAATTTGGTGCAATCCTTTCGCGCCTGGGTGCAGGGGAAGATAGCTTAAAATTATGAATTAATTACGAATTACAAATTACGAATTACGAATTATTTTAATATGCTTGTCAAGTCAAAGGTTGGTGAACAAAGAACAGTGCTACATAACATTAGCTGGGAAACCTTTGAAGCCTTGTTGAAAGATACAGGTGAAGATAGAGGCTCTCGGTTTGCTTATGACTGCGGTGTTTTAGAAATCATGACTCCACTTTTTGAACATGAAAACTCCAAAAGTAATTTTGGTAATTTTATTATTGCTTTAGCTGAAGAATTAGGAATTGAAGTGAGAAGTGCTGGTTCAACAACATTGAAGCGGAAAATATTAAAGCGGGGAATAGAACCAGATACTTGCTACTATATCCAGAATGAACTAGCTATTAGGGGTAAGCAAACTTTAGATTTAGAAAATGACCCGCCGCCTGACTTAGCAATTGAGATTGACATTACCAGTAGTTCAGTTAACAAATTGGGGATTTATTCAGCGTTGGGTGTAACTGAACTTTGGAGATATGATGGGCAAAATTTAAAGTTTTATCAGTTGATAGAAGGGCAATATGTCGAGTGTAAGTTTAGTATTGCCTTTCCTATAGTTTCAGTGAGTGAGATAAGCAGATTTATTGAGCAGAGTAAATGTATAGGTGAAATTGCTTTGCTCAAATCTTTTCGCGCTTGGGTCAAGGAGAAAATAAGATAGTTATTTATAAATTATGAAATAATCCTTCCCATTAATTTTTACAAGACGTTTATTGTTCTCTTTATCTTTAATTGGTTCTACTTGGGCATAATGTAGCATTCTATGATGATTGGGGCATAAAATAACAACATTATTTTCGTTTTGCGAACCTTCTTGAGATAAAGGAATTAAATGATGTCCTTCCGAATAAAAACCTCCATTGTTTTTTGAAAATGTAAATCCACAATTTTCAAATTGGCAGCAATTATTGTATTTATTTTTAATGTTTAATATTATCTCTTGATCCCTTTTTATTCTTTGTATAATAACTTCCTCCCTTTCATTCTCTAAATGTGGCTCATGCTCAAAAATATTATTTTTGATTTGTTGATACTCTATTGTATTAATTTTTTCTAAAATTTCTTTAATTTCATCTTCTTTTTTGCAACAAATAGTTTGATTGCAATTAGGTTTTTGAAGCTTTTTATTAAAATATTTTAATTCTAAAGGCTCACCTAAAATATTATTACAATTCCATTTGCCTATAACAGCACGCTCTTTTGTATTATCTATTCGTTGAGTTATATTAGTATTTGCAAAACACCACCACAATTTGTCTTCAAAATGAGTTATCCATAAAGTATTTTCATCAGATGAATAGAAATTGCTAATTTCCTTACGACGACGTGTGATTTTTTTATTATCAAAATATTTATTTAATTCTTGGTCAGCTTCACTCCATTGATTCTTTGACTTACACTCAAGACAAAGTTGATGAGATACTTCTATGTGTCCTAAACGAATAGTATTATCTGTATAAATGCAATCTTTACGCCATTTGTTACCTGGCCCAAGATTTATATATAAAATTTTATTGGGAGTAATTTTCATCAATCTGCTCTCTTAGTCAAAATTTATAGAAAAATTGAGGTGGCAGACGTAGTATTTCCAAGCAAATAAAAACTAAATAAAAAACAAGGATACATTTTATGTCTGACAACTCAATCAAATCTGTCATAACATATAAAATTGATTGTGCAAATGCTAATGCTACGCAAAAAAGATTCCTATAAGCAAGCTAGGATAGCTTTGAGCAAACAGGGACTAGCTGCTAGAACACCGATTCAGTAATAAAAAACGAGACTGAGACATCCAATTTTTACGCCTTTTAAAACCAACTTTTCCTTGTGGCAACCCAAACAAACCGGGCTTTTTCGTCATAACTCGGAATACTGAATCAGTGTTCTAGAACATTTCCCGAATCAGATAAAATTGATGCTTTACTTTATTGGTAATAAGACAAGTAATTTATAATCTAAAATAAGATTATATTGAGCAAGTACATTAATAACAACTATGCACCCCATATTAAAAGTCAATATTTCCGAACTAAGTGTATCTGAACGTATACAGCTTGCCGAGGACTTATGGGACAGCATTCTTACCACACCGGATAAACTTCCTCTCAATGATGAGCAAAAACAAGAATTAGATAGACGCTTGGAGATGCATTGCCATAAAAATCAAGGTTCAACATGGCAATCCGTGAAGCAAAGACTAGGTTTATCTCAATGAACTATTAGTTAATAAAAGCGATCGCACCCCACAAAATCAACTCAAGGAATCTGGATCTATCCCCAACCTTCGCAATTCTTCTGCCAGTCTTTTAGCGCGTTGTTCAGCAGTGGTAGCGCGTTCTTCGGCTGCTGTAGCTCGTTCTTCTGGTGTTAAATATCTGACTCCTTGTTTGTCATACCAATACAACTAATCCCGCGTAATTCCCTGATAAGTCCCCCGTTCATAACCAATTGCTAAACCTATCTCTGATAACCAAACGAGATTTCCTGGCTGCAATACATATTCACCATTTATAAAGCGATAAACTTCTAAAGGTGGTTTTCTCCGACGTTGGGGATTGTAGACAACATAATACAAAATCTCCATCTCAGTATAAAGTTTCTTTTTGCTGGTATATTCTCCACGCCGTCTGTGAGAAACAACTTCTAATGCCATAATCGGCATCACCTTTTCTTCCCACAACACATATTGCAAACTTATAATATTGATGATATCTATCCACCTCTGACTTTTTATTGCGATAATTCCCAAGGGGGACGCGCTCTCCATTGGCTAGTAAAAGAGGGATAGATGACACTCAAGCGATTAGTTTTAATTTTTATACTGACGCCGATAGCAGTTCTGTTGGCAGTTTCGGCTTTATTCAGTAGTTGGCAAGAACCTCAGTTCCAAAGTCGCCTAGAACTATACCAAACCAATATTGCTCTACAAGCCCAAGCTTGGCAATCAGAAGACAGCAGCGATGACAATCTCCAGGCGGTTCAGGAAGCGATACTTGGTGAGCAACCCCTGGAGGGCGCCACAAAGCAGTATCAAGAGGCGCGTCAATCAGTTGCAGCTAATTTAGACAAAGTTAACAATAAACTTACACAGTTACACTCTCAAACTGAAATAACTCCCATACCTCCGAAACCTTTACCGGATGTTCCTCCCACTACTAAAACTTCTAAACAGGGACAGCAACAATTACAGCAATCCCTCAAGCAACTCCAAAAATTACAGGCGGAATTAGACTTGCGCCTGGGAATTTTACAAGCACAGCAAGGAAAAACGGATACAGCCCTCAAAACTTGGAGCGAATTACAACAACGCTCAGATATCAATCCAGAGTTTGGAGAAACCGCAGATGTATTGAGTGGACTGTGGAGCAATCCTCCCCGTCTGCTCCAAAATTCTCAAGAACGGATTCAGAAGAATTTAGAAGGTTGGTTTCGCTCTACTGCTTTGGTTCAGCTATACCAACTCCAGCAACGACAAGACGCTTTATCAGCAGTTAAAGCTGCACAACAAGAATCTGCTGCTCAAGCGGTGATCAAATTAGCAGTTATTGGCACTATCCCCACCTTGGCAGCTTTAATTGGTCTAATACTGCTGATTTTCTTATTTGCTCAACGCTTGTTAAAAGGAAAAACCTCGTTACTAGCTCAAAATGCTGATGTCCCTTGGTCAACACCTTGGGATGGTGAAACGATTTTACAGGTTTTTATCGTCGGCTTTTTCTTCATGGGGCAAATTTTTGTCCCTATATTGCTATCGCTGCTCCCCATTCCTCGTCCTGTGGGTGATGTGCGACTTCAGGCTTTTTATGTTCTAGTGAGTTACTTACTGGTAGCATCGGGTGCGCTGTTAGTCCTGTATTTTTCTCTCAAGCGCTTTTTTCCATTACCAGAATTTTGGTTTCGCTTCCATTTTCAAGATAAGTGGTTTTTGTGGGGACTGGGAGGCTATTGCGCGGCTTTACCTATAGTTGTGGTGGTATCTTTGATTAATCAACAGCTATGGCAAGGACAGGGTGGTAGTAACCCCCTGTTGCAACTAGCGCTGGAAAGCCAAGACGGTATAGCACTTGGCATATTTTTCTCCACAGCTGCGATCGCAGCTCCATTTTTTGAAGAGATTCTGTTTCGCGGCTTTTTGTTACCCTCTCTGACTCGCTACTTACCCGTGTGGGGAGCGATTCTGATTAGTAGTTTGTTGTTTGCGATCGCTCACCTCAGCTTGTCAGAAATTCTTCCCCTGACTGCATTGGGGATTGTCTTAGGAGTAGTTTACACGCGATCGCGCAACCTCCTTGCTCCCATGCTCCTTCACAGCCTCTGGAATAGTGGTACATTATTAAGTCTATTTGTCTTAGGTAGTAATTAGCACCATTAAATTACTGTTGCCAAAAGAATGAATATCTGATTTTATCTGCATAAGTAAGAACAATTAACTAGTTATATCTCCTCATTGGTGCGATGGCGTTTCATGCCTCGTGGAAGGGATGTCTACGACAGGCTACGCTTATGCAAAAAAATCCGGAAATAATACTGATGGACTTGTAAAAAGTGGTGTAGCAGTTTTCGCTTATTCTTGAGGTTCATTTCTCTCAAGAGAAATGTCTTACTTAAAAATCTGCAAAATTGCCACACTAGGGTTTGCGATCGTCAAATCTACCAAAGGTTATTAAGGAGCGCCAGATTTTCCGGCATAGCTGGAAGACATTTTAACGTACCCTCTGGAATAGAAGTACGCTGATTTTGGCTACTTATCTTGGGGCTTACTTGTACTTAAAAAATTAAAAATATATGTATTAAGCAAGTAAATGTATTTGCTTTGATTACAATAAAAACTTTATTTTTATACCTTACTTATCAAGGAGTAGCACTATGTCAAATCTCAACCCCAGTCACCCTACCAAACAACTTCTAGCTGGTTACTGTGCCATTATCCTTGGAGGATTTGGGGTTCATAAATTTATTCTAGGATACGCTCCAGAAGGCTTTATCATGTTGGTGATTTCTGTAGTCGGAGGTTCTTTTACCTACGGTATTGCCTTGTTAATTATGCTACTTGTAGGCTTAATTGAAGGCATGATTTACTTGAATAAGCCCCCTGAAGAATTTGTAAATACCTACTTTGTGAATAAGCAGGGCTGGTTCTAGTGTAAGAAGCCAGTTCATGCTGGAGACAGATTATATTTCTTTTTATAAGAAGAATTCACAACTCACAAGTCAGAATTCAGTATGAATCCTGTACGAGTGGGTGATAGCGTAGCCTCTTCTCTTCTTAGGCTGCGCCAACGAGTCCGTGTCCCTTGCGCGTCTGGTGAGAGCGTCTGAATATTGGTTAATACCAATTCGCAATTCGCAATTAAGAAACTTAAATGCAGCAAAACTTTCCTGATTTATATTTGTTGCCTTATTTGGAAAAAATGGTATAAAACCGTACTTTATCCTACTACGCGCTTTCGCCCCTAGTGGGCAAAACTAGTATTAAATATTCTCGCTTAAACTTCTATCCCTTTATGGGTAGAGAATTCTGTATTCTGACTTCTGATTTATTGATATGCTCATTTTCAAACCTAAACAGCTTAACTGGGTAATATTTTTCTTGTTGGGCATAGGGTATTTCAGCGTTATGTCTCATTTGGAAATCAACTATTTCTTAAAAAGCCTGATTGCGATCATGCCGATGCAAGTAGTAGCTATTATTTATGTGACTTATTTACGCTGGAGCCGTCATTGACCCTTAGCGAGATACGAAAAATTAAGAAATTTAATAGGGTTGACATACAGTCGTAGTTCCATATTTCGCCTACGCTCAAATTAGAGACGCTTTTACTCAGGCGTTGAATTTCTGTAGCGAATCTAAACACTTGCCATGCAACTTGTCCCAAAAACTAAGCTAGCCCCAGAATTTGACCCAATCCTAGAGAAAATTATTCTCGATGTTGGGGGTATGAAGTGTGCGGGGTGTGTGAATGCAGTAGAGCGACAGCTAACCCAACATCCAGGAGTTAAGAGTGCCTGTGTGAACCTGGCCACAGAGGTAGCGGTTGTAGAGTCAGAAACTGGTGCGGTAGATGCAGATGCACTAGCACAGAGATTAACAGCCGTTGGATTCCCGACTCAATCCCGAAAACCTAATGGTACAGTAGCAGGCGAGATATCTACCTTACCAGACCCAGCAGAACGACAACGCCAAGAAATGCGCTCTTCTGTTAGGCAGTTAGCGATCGCTGCGATCTTACTATTATTGTCGGGAAGTGGACATTTTGGTAATCTTGGTAGCTCAGTGCTACCAGTGCTAAATAACATCTGGTTTCACTGTGGATTGGCGACAGTAGCCCTATTAATTCCCGGCCGCCCGATTATAGTAGATGGCTGGCTGGGCTGGCGGCGAAATGCGCCTAACATGAACACCCTGGTGGGATTAGGAACGCTGACAGCCTACGTTGCTAGTTTAGTAGCGCTGCTCTTTCCCAAAATGGGTTGGGAGTGCTTCTTTGACGAACCAGTAATGATGCTGGGCTTTATTCTCTTAGGAAGGACATTAGAGCAACAAGCTAGAGGTCGTGCTGCTGCCGCATTTAGGAAATTACTAGCACTCCAGCCACAGGTAGCACGATTGATTGCCAAACCAGAGAAAGGAGGAATGGGATCTTCTAGCGTAGAGATTCCCGCTGAACAGGTACGTGTTGGTGAATGGGTACAAGTACTGCCAGGTGATAAAATTCCTGTCGATGGTGAAGTGGTGGTTGGTAAAACAACGGTGGATGAATCCATGTTGACTGGGGAAGCCGTGCCAGTAATCAAGCAACCAGGCGATATGGTGACAGGAGGGACGCTAAACCAGTCAGGAGCGATCGCTATTCAAACAACCCGTACTGGAAGTGATACAACTTTAGCTCGAATTGTCGCCCTAGTAGAAGCCGCCCAAACTCGAAAAGCCCCAGTACAGAAATTAGCAGATACAGTAGCTGGTTACTTTACCTACGGGGTGCTGACAGCATCTGTATTAACATTTGTCTTTTGGTACTTTTTCGGTACTCACATCTGGGCTGATGTCAGCATGTCTGGTGGGATGGAAATGATGAGCCATGCTACACATGAAACTCCCCACTCCCCTTTATTAATTAGTTTAAAACTAGCGATCGCAGTTATGGTAGTCGCCTGTCCCTGTGCTTTAGGGCTTGCCACACCAACAGCCATTCTTGTCGGGACTGCTATGGGCGCAGAACGGGGTCTGTTAATCAAAGGCGGCGACGTTTTAGAAAAAGTACACCAGTTAAACACCATAGTCTTTGATAAAACCGGCACTTTGACCACAGGTAATCCCATCGTTACAGATTGTCTGTTAATTGAGGAAATGGGGAGTAAGGAACCCCACTCCCCACTCCCTACTCCCTACTCCCTCATCCAACTAGCAGCAGCCGTAGAAAGCGGTACTCACCACCCCCTAGCAAAAGCGATTCAGCAAGAAGCAGAGCAGCAACAGTTATCTATTCCAGAGGCTGTGGACTTTCACACCGAACCAGGACTAGGAGTGTCTGCTGTCGTAGAGGGCAAAGTTGTATTGTTGGGTAACTGGGACTGGTTGAGTTGGCACGGCATTGCTATTAACGAAACTGCACAACAGGTAGCACAGGATTTGGCAACAGATGGTAAAACAGTCGTTTGCGTAGCAGTTGGGGGAACTTTAGCCGGGTTAATTGCTGTTTCTGATACCCTCAGACCAGATGCTCAATCCACCGTAGACAAGTTACGTCAGATGGGCTTACGGGTAATGCTGCTCAGTGGCGATCGTCAAGAAGCAGCTAATGCCATAGCCAAACAACTAGGATTAGATAGTGCTGATGTCATAGCAGGTGTTCCCCCAGCCAAAAAAGCGGCTGCAATACAGTCTCTCCAGTTAGAAGGGACAAAAGTAACTCCCCACTCAGTAGTCGCAATGGTAGGAGATGGAATCAACGATGCTCCAGCTTTATCCCAGGCAGATGTGGGAATTGCTTTACACTCCGGGACAGATGTGGCAATGGAAACTGCTGAAATTGTCTTAATGCGCGATCGCTTAAACGATGTCGTCGAATCTATTCAGCTTAGTCGCGCTACTTTCAACAAAATCCGCCAAAATTTATTCTGGGCTTTTGCATATAATACAGTTGGGATACCTTTAGCAGCAGGCGTTTTGTTCCCTAGCCTGGGTTTTGTCCTTAACCCATCTGGTGCTGCTGCATTAATGGCTTTTAGCTCTGTTAGCGTCGTCACAAACTCAATATTATTACGGCGATTAGCTCATCACTCGTAGAATACTTTTTTACACCTAAAATTTCCAAGCATAAATCTTGGTTATTCCTATCTCAAGTTAAACTGAGTCGCCCCGTCAGGTTTTAGGTAGCCCACAAAGCTTCTTCAGACATTTGACAAAGCTATCTAGCTACTGGAGTAGAACGGCCATGTTCTACTCTTTCAAGGTATTATGCAATTTTAAAGCTTATTTAGATCACCACCACAAACTTATGGTGCGCGAAAATAGCAGGATACGATACTAAAAAAATTTTAAGTAAAAAATCACAGTTTCACCGATTTGTCAATGGCAGCAGAAACCAATGAAAACCATCTACTGATTATTGAAGACGATCAAGGTCGCAAAGAATTTTCTCTGGAGCACCCCGTCTACTCTATCGGTAGAGATCGCGAATGTAATATCCGTTTAATGTCGCAGTTTGTCTCCCGCCGCCATGCCACATTAGTAAGATTGCCACGAGAGCATAATAGTCATAGCTACTATTATCGAATTGTAGATGGCGATGCTAAAGGTAAGCCTAGTTCCAATGGTTTAATGATTAATGGACGCAAGATACCAGCCCACGATCTCAGAAATGAAGACGAGATCGTTTTTGGCCCTCAAGTACGTGCCATTTATTACCTTTTAAGAAACACTCAGCGTTTGGGACAAACGGATTCGAGTGAATACGACATTACACTAATAAACCCCGGTATGGCCGAGGATTTAGAGGATATGGAAGAGTGAATCTTAACTACCAATCACAATCTGACATTCCCACAACTTCAAGCCGTGGGAGTGTAATTAAATCACCAAAGCTATCCTGCAAGACTTTCAATTAAATGCCAATGGCGGCTACTTTCAATAGCCTGCTTGATTAATTCAAACATTTGTCGGCAGTAATTATCTAGGTAGAGCGGTAATTCTTCATTTTTAATCACAATAGTCATCCGGGTTTCCGTTTCAGTAGATTTTGATTTATCAATCAGTACTTCTACTGTCACCAATTTAGGAAAAGCAACATTGCCAGGAACCTCACGGCCAATAATGTACTCAGCCGTGTGGTATTGAATATCCAACTGACAATCCTGTAGAAGTTCTACAAGTAACGGCTGGAGATGTTCACTAGGAACAGAAACAATAAATGAACAGGTATAGCGAGCCATAATAGCCCCACGCCTTGCAACACTCCGTCCATCCTATAATACCGAAGTATCTAAACGGAAAGTCATTCAAAAAGCAAAGTTTTTGAAATCAGGCATTTACATCTGTTCTATCCATAAGGAAAGTGCCGTAAGCTGAAAGTTTGATCAAAAACTTTACAATAAAGGTTTGGCTGAGGTAGAAAATGAAAGTCGCAATTACTGGAGCAACAGGATTTGTCGGTAATCTTTTGGTACAACGACTCCACGGAGAAAGTCATAAAATAGTGGTATTAACTCGGAATACTGCTCTTGCTCAAAAGGTTTTTCCATCTGGGGCTTTCCCAAATCTAGAAATTGTTTCCTATACACCAAATGCTTCTGGTTCTTGGCAAAGTGTCATCGCTAGTTGTGATGGCGTAGTTAATCTGGCAGGAGAACCCATTGGTGAAGGACGCTGGACACCAGAACGCAAACAAGAAATCCTCAATAGCCGGAAGCTAGGTACACAAAAAATAGTTGAAGCAATAACCAACGCTAACCCCAAACCAACTGTGTTAATTAACGCTTCGGCTATTGGCTACTACGGCACCAGTGAAACGGCAACCTTTGATGAAACAAGTCTATCTGGTAACGATTTTCTCGCCCAAGTCTGCCAAGCCTGGGAAGCAGAAGCGAGAAAGGTACAAGATGCTGGTGTGCGGTTGGTAATTCTGCGTTTTGGGATTGTTTTAGGTAATGGTGGCGTTTTAGGTAAGATGATTCCGCCTTTTAAACTCTTCGCTGGTGGGCCTATTGGCAGTGGGCATCAGTGGTTTTCATGGATTCACGTAGACGACTTAGTTAGCTTAATTGTGCAAGCTTTAACTAAACCGGAAATAGAAGATGTATATAATGCCACTGCCCCGAACCCAGTCAAAATGGCAGATTTAAGCCAAACTCTGGGACAAGTCATGAATCGCCCTTCTTGGTTGCCTGTTCCTGCTTTTGCAATTGAAGCTCTTTTAGGAGACGGGGCTATAGTAGTTTTAGAAGGTCAGAAAGTCATCCCCAAGCGCACGCTGGAGACAGGCTTTGAGTACAAATACCCAAATTTGCAATCAGCGCTAACACAAATTCTTAATTAAAAGGGAGTGGGGAGATTAGGAAGATGCGGTTAAACCAATCCCCCATACCCAATCTATTGACTAGAGAGAAATTTTCTGGAAACCCAGCTGATAATACCGCTGAGAATGGCACCGCCCATGAGAATGCCGATCGCTGGATTAAAAACGGGTTGCCACAGTTTATGCCACAAATCCAAACCCAGGTTTACTCCTGCCGCATCACCGATCGCTGCGATCGCTAGCCAAGCAAAGCCAAAGAAAACCAAAAAAACATCCGCGACTAAAACCATGTTTAGCCAATTTAATAATTTATCTTTCATGATTGGAATGGGGAATTTGTATTAGGGACTTCCAAATAAAAAAATATCCTATCGCGGTGTAGGCAGGGGGGCTATTAGCTGGGGGCAGGGGGAGAAAGAAAAACTTAACAAAAAACAAGGTAGAGAAGAAAGAGACCATTCAATAATTTTTCCTTGTCCCCTTGTCCCCTTGTCCCTAGTCCCTACTCCACAGCCCCCATCTTCTACCCTTCAAATAACCAATTTTTGACTTTTGTCAAACTTTTCCAATCTGGTTTTCTACTTAAACCGTCTTCAATACTATTTTTTATTTCATCACTCCATTCTTCATTGACAAAAATTAATTGTTGTGCAATGTCAATGTGTTCCCGCAAACCTTTTTGGCCTGTTTCTAGCATTGCTAAGGCGAGATTTATTCTTGCCTGGGGATCTTGTGGATTTAACTTGACTGCCTTCTGTCCAGCTTTGTAAGCTAAGTTGGGTTTGTTATCGAGTAGATACAACCAGGCTAAACAAACCCAAGCAGCACTAGTTTTAGGAGCGCGATCGCACACTTCTTTAAACACAGGGATTAAAGATTCTACCGATTCTCCAGCTTTATAGCGTTCTAAACCTGTATCAAACAGGGATTCAACTGTTTGAGTCATAGTAAATTAATCATGAGTCATTAGTCGTTGGTCATTTGTCATTTGTCTTTAGTCCAATGACAACGAACAAATGACAAATGACAATATTACACCCCAAATGACTTGCCGCAACCACAAGTTTGGTTAGCATTGGGGTTAGTGAATTGGAAACCACCGCCAATCATGGCATCACTGTAATCGAGCATTAAACCGTAGAGGTATAAAAGGCTCTTGCGATCGCTGACAATTTTGAAGCCATCATAGTCAAAAACTTCATCCTGAGGGGTGATCTTGCTAGTGTCTTCAAAGTCCATCATGTAAGACATCCCAGAACAGCCACCCTGACGTACTCCTACCCGTAAGCAGAAGTCGGTGCCTTGCTTGTCCCGGAGGGATTTTACCTGGTGCAATGCGGATTCGCTCAACAGAATTCCGCGTTGTTGAGACTGAATTGCTTGTGTCATCTGCTTTTTCAACTCCTTAATTTAGTCTAAGCGTTACCCTGTATCGGCTGATTAATGCCTGTGGGTTGACGATCTAAAATCCTACCCATAGCTAACTTTTTCTTTTTGGAACAAAGCTGGAAGCGTCGGTGGCATCCAGTTCACAAGCTAAACGACTGTTCTAGCCGCTATGAGTATCGAAGTTTTTAAAACTTCTGTGTTTTTGTATTCATTCTAGCGGCTTAGATGCCGCTAGATGCCAAATTGTAAACACTCCGTCAAAAGCAGCCAAAAATTTTTATTCTAGAATTGATAGACTCTGTGTGTTTATACATTCGGTATTCTTGAAGTTCCAGCCTTGCGGCAACCTGAGAAGCAACCACCCTTCAGGTGCAGCCATAAAAATTTCATTTTTCATTCGAGGCTAGATTTAATCCGAGGCTAGCTATTCCCCAAAGTTTACTTCCAAATTGCTTTCTTTGATCTCTATGACAAGTTTTAATCGCTCTACCAGTCGTCGGTTGAAGAAATTAGCTCAAATTCCTTCTGTATGGGAGGGCGATCGCCGTCCGTTGTCATCACCAAGCCAGTACTCAGACTCAGAGTCTAAGGGAGAATGCATTCTTTGGGTAGATTACTCCCAGGGTATTGTTCGAGGAATGGATGTCGTAGCTTCAGAGATCGGCCCAGAAGCAATCGTTCGCACCTTAATGCAAGCAATGGAGCATCCCCAAAGTCCGGCAAGACCTGCCAGACCCCAAAGAATTGTAGTCAAAGACCGCGAAATCCAATTTTACCTGCGGGGAGTACTGCAAGATTTAGATATCGCCATTGACTATGCACCAGAACTGCCTTTAATTGATGAACTATTTCGTGGATTTGCCGACATCCTCGATAGTCAAACTCCCGACTTACCGCCACAGTATGCCCAAATCCTGCGAGAGAAAGCATTTGCGATTTGGCAAGCAGCACCTTGGGAATTTTTGGAAGAACAGCAAATTTTGTCAATCGAGATTAATAAGTGGGATGTTGGCACACTCTACGCTTCAGTTATGGGAATGCTGGGAATGGAGTATGGAATTTTGTTTTATCGCTCAGAAGAGTCTTTAAAACAGTTTCGCGCCGCAGTTTTAACAGATGAAGAATCAACGGAGCATCTAGAAGAAGCCTTTCTTAAACAAGATTGCCTGTTTCTCACTTTTGAGAGTGTTGACGAAAGCAGTGAAGATGAGGATGAAGAAGGTGATTTGGCGGATCTGCCATTATCAGAAATTGACCCCACTTTCGGTAATATCCACCCCTTAGAAGGACTAAGGTCTGTTTTATATGACGAAGAAGCACTGGTAATGTTGGTGGCGATCGAAAGTCTGAGCCGCTTTGTTCGCGATCACCGTCGCCAACTTCATGAAGATATCTTCCCTAGCCTTAGCCGTCGCTATCGCATTTCTCTGCCGCAGTCTGAAGAATCAACTAAATCTCTGCCTGTGACAGTCTCTACCATGCCGCAGCTAGCCACAGAATTAGAGGAAATGGCAAGCTTTGATCTCGATGAGCAGGAAATTGACAATGTTGATTTCCAACCATTGCAAGATGACTTGATACCAGAGGATTCCTTTCTCAGCTTAGGTGTAGTGTCCTGGGAAATGTTGGAGTCCCTACGAAAGGGAGTCAGCTACCATGAGGCTGGTGAAATCAAGCAAGTGGGTGACGGTTTGCCAGTGATTTTAATTCAAACTTCCCGGCCCAAGGCTAAAACTGTAATTGAAAGAATTGAAACAGCAGGCGGACTGAGAGCAATTTGCTTTAACCCTGGTACCGATCCCTTCGACGGCGATCGCTACGACCTAGGTTTATTACAAACTCAGAATGGCGAATTATTCCTATTTGGTGAATTTCTAGATGCAGATCCTATTCATGTAGAAGCCCGAAAAAAATGGAATCAACGGTGTAAAAATACTAAGGGCTACTGTGGCTTAATCATTGCTAAAGGGCTAACGGGAGCCTCGCGTGGCAATCCTCAGTTAAAAGATATGATGGCTTTGTTTGAAGCGCGATCGCTTCCACCTAAAGATTTAGGTCTTGGCACTCTTCAACTGATGCCCCAACTTAAATTTTGAATAGTTGCATGAATTGCCACAATCCTCAATCTCAACTTGTGGGAATAAGAAATTAAGTTGATGTGTATCTAATTTTAGATATTGACTGAAACTGTATTATGCAAAGGTAAATGGGAAGATTTTACCCCTCTTCTCTTTACCAATGAGCATTGAGTGAAGGAAAAATTACTCAGAATTTTCGCCTCTGTATATGCCCGCCCCATCTCTTGTAGGCAGTCTATCAACCGGAAGCGGAGCGTCTGCGGCTTTGCTCAACCCTCTTCATCCGCATACCTATTAGGACGTAGCAATTTTTAATCCACATTTATATATGTTAATACCAATAAGCGACCAATCATTAGAGGTTAACTTCATCTCAATTTCATGAAGTATCTGTATTTTTATGGTTTTTCAGTAATTTTATTTTAATATTTATAGGTATAAATAACTAAAACTTATAGAAAATTATCTACAAAATTCAGTTTAATCTAACCTAGTTGAGGCACTTAGATTTCTGAATCTTTTTTTTAACAAGTTTTTTAGTTTAGCATCTTGCTATATAACAATATCATTAAGCAAAAGTTCAAATGTGCATCTGTTTCTTTGTAATTTTTTTATAAAGTATGTAAATTAGGTTATTTAGTGTCTAAATGAAGATTATTTAAAGTGTGTAAATCATAGCTATAATAAATACATCAGTGAAAACAATGAAGTATGAAAACGATTTCATGGGCATAGTTTATAAATACTAAATTGTTGAAATCAAAATTTCTTCATTAGCAGTTTATATCTTTAATTTAGATATAGCAAAATGTTTATTGTCGATTTTTGGCACCTCAAGTGGCTAAGAATGATTTATAATTTCCAGACAACTAAACATAAATAATGGGAAAAATCTAATGCTAAGAAAACAGACAATATCGACAGGGTGCGAATACAAAATATGCAAAATTTTGTTGCATATTTACAAGAAGTTAGTGTAAAAACATGAAACAAAATTGAAATACTATTATTCGTCAACCGTCAAATAACATCATATCTATGATAAGTTCATTTACCTGTGTAAAATTACAGACAATCTTGTTAAATTTTATCAAAGATTTCGTTGTTTATACCAAGTAGACTGAGTTTTTCCCCCTTTTTTTTGGCTACTTTATTAGCACAAAAAGCAATCACCTTGATCAAGATAAGCAAAATTTATAATCGTTCAACTAGCTTTTAACCTCTTGGTTACAATAATGGATGCAAATGGGGGTTTGTTCTAGAGCGATCGCTTGTTTATCTACTTTCTAAGTGACTATTCACTATCCATATACACCGCTCAAAACAGCCTGGAAGCAAGCGTTTCAGCATGATAATGATTCTAAAGCTTTATTTTCTGGTCTTGTGCCAGATGCTCTCTCTAAGCTAGTTTAGCCAACTTGTTTAAGAGAGAAGGTCAAATGCTTTCAATAGAGAATAACTTTGGAAATCTTTATTGAGCCAACAGTAGGTATCTCAAATTCATTTATCAAACTTAATTGTCAGGCTTTACTCATGCTGTTAGTAGGGTTATTATCTTCAAAAGCAAGTATCTGCTATTTCGACTTTTACAGTAGTAACAAATAAAGTGTAGTTTTTTGATTTTTTAGCAAATGATGAATACTTTGACAAAACGAACATTTTTAATATTAATGATATTACTTGTTTACTGAGACAAACTCTGATAACCTTATCGGTTCACTCTTTAACTTTGACTCTTTCGACCATCTAAATATACAGCAGATAGCATGATAATGACAAATAAAAAATGGGCCGTAAAACGTATAACAGTAAATCTCGCAACACAGGAAGCGGAAAAACTAGAAAAATATTGCCAACAAACAGGTAGACCGGCAACCGACGTGATTCGGGAACTGATTAGAAGTTTGCCTGTCTCCGATGACAGTAAAGATGCAAATAAGTAAGAAGTTAATTTCACGACTTATCGAGATAACTGCTTTGCTGCCAAAAAAATAGCTATGATACTTTTTTGAGTCGCCGCTATGGACAAGAGTTTGTCTAGCTGATACAGACGCGTTTTTCTCGCGTCTGGTCATTTGTCGAGACTAAAAGAAGCGATCAAAGAGGTTTTAGTATCGACATTACCCAACCTTAATATGCTGAAGGAGTTGATATTAAGTAGCAAATTCCGACACTAACCCAGTTACAATCTGTAAAGAAACTGAAAAGGAACGACGGAATGCGCGTTGCAATCGTAGGTGCGGGACTGGCTGGGCTAGCAACCGCAGTGGATCTAGCTGATGCTGGTTGTGAAGTAGAGATTTTTGAGTCTCGTCCGTTTGTGGGTGGTAAAGTTGGCAGTTGGGTTGATGGAGATGGCAACCATCTAGAAATGGGGTTGCATGTATTTTTCGGCTGCTACTACCAACTATTTGATTTGATGAAAAAAGTGGGGGTGTTAGAAAACTTACGCCTCAAGGAACATACCCACACTTTCATTAACAAAGGGGGGCGCACTGGTGGTTTAGATTTTCGTTTTATTACAGGTGCGCCTTTCAATGGCTTAAAGGCATTTTTCACTACTTCCCAACTATCGTTGCAGGATAAACTGCAAAATGCGATCGCTCTGGGTACTAGCCCGATAGTTCGCGGATTGGTAGACTTTAACGGGGCGATGAAAACCATCCGCAATTTAGATAAAGTTAGCTTTGCCGACTGGTTCCGCAGTCATGGTGGGAGTAATGGCAGCATCAAGCGCCTGTGGAACCCCATTGCTTACGCATTGGGATTTATTGATTGCGAAAATATTTCTGCCCGTTGTATGTTAACGATATTCCAGCTATTTGCAGTCAGAACTGAAGCTTCAGTTCTGCGAATGCTGGAAGGCTCTCCATCCGAATATTTACACAAGCCCATTCTGGAATATCTAGAAGTTAGAGGTACTAAAGTTTATACACGCCGACAAGTTCGAGAAATTCAGTTTACTGAGTTAGACGAACAAACCCGCGTCACTGGTATAGTAGTTGCCCAAGGTGATACATTAGAAACTATCACTGCTGATGCTTACGTTTTTGCCTGTGATGTTCCAGGAATTCAACGTATCCTACCCCAGGAGTGGCGTAAGTGGTCAGAATTTGACAATATTTACAAACTGGATGCAGTGCCAGTGGCAACTGTACAGTTACGCTTCGATGGTTGGGTAACAGAACTGAACGATGAAGAGCAACGTAAACAGCTAAATCACGCGGCGGGAATCGATAATTTACTTTACACAGCCGATGCTGACTTTTCGTGTTTTGCTGATTTGGCGTTGACTAGCCCTGCTGATTATTATCGCCCAGGAGAGGGGTCGTTGTTACAGCTTGTGCTGACACCGGGAGATCCGTTTATTGCCCAAAGTAATGAAGCGATCGCACAGCATGTCCTCAAGCAAGTCCATGAACTGTTTCCCTCGTCGCGGGAGCTAAATATGACTTGGTACAGTGTGGTAAAACTTGCTCAGTCGCTCTACCGAGAAGCCCCAGGGATGGATGCGTACCGTCCCAACCAGAAAACACCAGTAGATAATTTCTTCCTTGCAGGGAGCTATACACAGCAAGATTATATCGACAGCATGGAAGGTGCGACTATTTCTGGGCGGCGGGCGGCAAAAGTGATTTTGGAGAGTTTGAAGAGATAAGGAACCGCAAAAGCCACAAAGAATGCGTACTCCTGCAAAGAAGCAAGCTACGCAAAGCATCTCCTAGAGAAGGAAGAAGAGAGAATGTCAGATTGGTTAGAGCATACTGTACAGGTAGAAGTAGAGGCTCCCATAGATTTAGTATGGAGCCTCTGGGCTGATTTAGAGCAAATGCCCCGGTGGATGAAGTGGATTGATTCGGTAAAAATTCCGCCAGAGAATCCAGATATATCTCTTTGGAAACTGAAGACGGGCAGTCTAGAATTTACTTGGAAATCCCGAATTCTCAAAGTTATTCCCAACCAAATTATCCAATGGGAATCGGTTGATGGTTTGCCGAATCAGGGAGCGATTCGCTTTTACGATCGCCACGGTAGTAGTATTGTCAAAATGACTATTTCCTATGCCATCCCTGGCATTATTGGCAAAATTATGGATAACTTATTTTTGGGGCGGGTAGTTGAATCGACGATTCAAGCTGATTTGGAAAGGTTTAAAAAATATGCGCTGAATGTTAAAGCTAATTGATATAGATAGCAAAAACAGGCAGTAGGAAACAATGGGTAAAAGTTTCTTGCTGTTAAACCAAAAAGTTGCGATCGCGCAAATTGTTCAGCATTAGTTACCACCGACTCAATCGACTCAATCGCGTTAACGCACTCTACTTACTGTGGGTTGTGGAAGTGGATCACCTACAGCTTTGTAAGCAATAATTAGAGACTCTAAAGCCTCAATTCCATTTGCCACCGCCAACTCGTAAGTATCCCCGTGAGTCCGCCAGCGTTGTCCTGGAAAATCAGGGAATCCTACTAAGAAGCAATTATCTTCTTCAGACCACTGAATAATCATTTGGTACTTAAGCTTACTCATCTTTTTCTTTCCCTTCTACTTCCTCAATTGCCTGTTTCACTTCTTTCTCTTGGTAGCGTTTAGCATCTGCTCCGTCATTGCCTGAAATCGTGATTTTTCCACTATAAAGGGGATGCACCCAGTTAGTATGACTTCCTTTTCCTGGGACTTCTGTAAAACCTACTTGGGAAAGCATTTGCTTCAGTTCCCGGATTTTCTTTGGCATTAATTTTATTAAAAAATGCGATCACCACAGTAAGAAACAATGGTTCAAATATTCCTTACTGTCTATTTAAAAAAATCTAATCATTGATTAGATTTTTGTTTGTACATTGACTTGTTTTACTATACTAGTCCTTGTCAATAACAGCGCTGACATTACCAAGTAGGATCGCTAAACAAATTAATTGTTAATTCCTCGCGTGGTGGTACTCCGGTAATACAAGCGCGGATGATCTCTCCATCCTCTAATTCGACAGTGCAAGCGTGACAAGACCCCATGAGACAACCGGTGGGAATAAATACCCCAGCCCGGTCTGCTACATCTAAGAGGGCTTCTCCCACTTCAGCATCTACTGTGACATCATCTGGTAAAAAGTGGACACGAACAATCATTAGTTATTAGTCATTGGTCATTGGTCATTAGTCATTAGTCATTTGCAAATGACTAATGATACTTTGATTGAAAAAATGTGCGATTTTTATGCACTTTAATTTAAGACAAAAAGGGAGTTAAGTCTAAATGACTTTCAACTTCAGTTGCTAGAGAGTCTAAAATCTGCTCTCGCTGTTCCCGATAGTTAGCAACACCAGTGGGTAAAGATTTTAAACCGCGCTGTTGACGGAGGCGATTTAACCAAGCGCGTCGCCAAGGGCCGTTGTCAAAAAGCCCGTGGAGGTAACTTCCCCACACCGATTGGCAACTATCTACTAATCCTAAATTAATATCGTCAAATAGGGCATGGTACGATTGAGGGTCTATACCTTGCTGTTCGATGCGTGATCGCCCTTGGTGGATTTCAAAGCCATTAACTGGCAAGCCCTGTTGCGGATAATTTGAGCTAACTTGGCGCTGGCGGGCAATTTTTTGTCCGGTAATTACAGTTCTGATTGGTAAAAGATTTAACCCCTGATACCTGCCTGCTTGCCCCTCTATCCCTTCAGGGTCAGCGATGATTTGACCGAGCATTTGATAGCCGCCGCAGATACCTAAAACCGTTCCGCCAGAAGCAGCATAGTTTTGGATAGCTTCTGCCATACCACTTTTTTGCAGCAGTAGCAAATCAGCAATTGTGGTCTTTGTACCTGGGATGATCACGGCATCAGGATGTCCTAAATCTTGCTTAGGGCTTAAATATTTAACTGAAACTGTGCTTTCTGATTCGAGTGGGTCAAAGTCGGTGAAGTTCGCAATTCTTGGTAAGCGGATGACGGCAATGTTGAGGTCAGCGTTGGCTTTATTCGACGATGATTGACGTTCTAGCAGGTCAAGGGAATCTTCTGCTGGAAACATTTCTTGTAAGTAAGGTATAACACCGACAACAGGGATACCTGTGCGTTCTTCTAACCATTTTATCCCCGGATCTAGGAGCGATCGCTGTCCTCGGAATTTATTAATTACTACACCCTTAATTAAGGCGCGTTCCTCTGGTTCCAATAATTCTAAGGTTCCCACGACATGGGCAAAAGCACCACCCCGGTCAATGTCAACTACTAACATCGTTGGTGCATTTAAATGTTTTGCCACCCGCATATTAGTTAAGTCGCGGTGCTTGAGGTTAATCTCTGCTGGACTACCAGCACCTTCACAAACCACCATGTCAAATTCAGTTCCTAAATGCTGTAGCGATTCTTCAATTGTCCGCCACCCCAGTTCAAAATATTGCTCGTAGTAATCTGAGGCACTTACTTTACCAACAGACCTGCCTTTAATAATTACTTGGGAAGTCATATCCCCTTGAGGTTTAAGTAAAATTGGGTTCATTTCTACCCAAGGCACAACTCCCGCCGCCCAAGCTTGCACTGCTTGAGCATAGCCAATTTCTCCACCACTGGCAGTGACATAAGCATTTAAAGCCATATTTTGACCTTTAAAGGGAGCCACTCGCCAACCACGCCGCGACAAAATACGACAAATAGCTGTAGTTAAAAGTGATTTCCCTGCATGGGATGTTGTCCCCACTACCATAATTGATTTCATAGTTGCTATCACTTAGTTTTTCAAGATACAGATTTTATGTTTAGGAGCAAACAAGAGGGGAGCAGGGGGAGATGGAGGATCTTGAGAAAATGAGGGAGCTGAGGGAGAAGAACTAATACATCATCCTCAATGCCCAATACTTCGACTCTCCTCGACTGCGCTCAAGACAAGTCGCTCAGTACAAGTGCCCAATGTTCTATACCCCATGCTCACAATAACCATCCAAATTGCTGTTAGATGGTTATGGTAAAGATTTCATGAATAGATGTGATCTTTCCGTATATATTGTTCCCTTTGATTCCTTAATCCTAACTCTTTGGTTTTTTATTCTAAAAAGGTATCCGCAACCAACGAGTTACAGCATCGTATAAACGATCGCGCCATGAAGGAGTACGCCAATTTTTTTCTTGGTATTGTTCCACTAACTGGCGACCCAAGGGAGTGAGGCGAAAACTATCTGTAATCCCCTGTCCATCGACTTCTCGCCGCAATACACCCACTTGAATTAGCCAGCCCAAGGCGTTATCACAGGCTAATTCTGATAAAGGGCGCTTAGTATAGCCCTGCTTGAGCCCATTTTCCAGGGCGATCGCAGTTAATGACACACTCTGGTGTCCCATGACTTCAAATAAAGATAGATTAAAGGGTGAACACACTAGCGATCGCTCGGCTCTTTCTACTGTGCTTTGAGGATAGATAAAAATATTTGGGTTTTGGGAATAAACAGCAGGCATTGTGTATGGGGAGAAATTTTTCTTCTAATAAAGATTAATTTAATATATTTTTTCTTGTACCAGATACCTCATTAAAGCAAAATTAGTTACCTAAATTATAGTTATGCTATTTTTTAGTAATTATATTTAAACATTATAAATTAATGTAAAATTTCAAGTGCATCAACAATCTGAAACAGGAAAGGTTAATTATGCCTCTAGCAGTTGGTACGGATGCACCTGCATTTACCGCCAAAGATACAAACGGCAACACAGTCTCGTTATCTGATTTGAGGGGAAAGACAGTTGTTTTGTATTTTTACCCCAAAGATGACACGCCAGGCTGCACCAAGCAAGCCTGTAGTTTTCGGGATGCCCAGGCTCAATATCAAGGTAAAGATATTGTAATCTTGGGAGTCAGTGCTGATGATGAAGTCTCCCATCAGGCATTCACCCAAAAATATAATTTGAATTTTCCTCTATTGGCTGACAGCGACAAATCCCTCATCAAAGCTTTCGATGTGGATGGCGGTGGTTATGCCAAGCGCGTCACCTACGTAATTGACCCCAGCGGCAAAATTACCCATGTTGACAGCAGTGTAAATACCACCACTCATGCTAGCGATGTTTTGGCTGTACTTGGGCTGTAGTTTTTTACCTGATAACTAAGGATTTTTTAAAAGCGTAGTTTCAACCCCAAACCCTAAAGGGCTTGGGGTTCTTTATTAAAATTCAGTTACCAGATGCTGGTGTAACTGATGCTGGTGGAACTGGTTGTGGTATAACTAATGGCAAACCGGGGGTTGCTTGCTCTTGTTGACGACGTTCTATTAATTTTCGTTGATTTTCTCTAAAGGCATCTGCTGCTGAGTTTAGTTGTTCGTTTTGTTGATCAGAATTCCAGTTGAGAGACCCGAAATTCGCCCGATGAATCAAGTCAAACATATTGAAGTTGTCTGAGTTTGAACGGGAAAAAGGATCGGTATTTTGGTCTGTTGTACTGTTACTAGGAAAAGCATCAGCTGGGCTGCTGACTTGAGCCGAACTGGGTTGAGCTATGAGCAAGGAAGCAAAGCTAATCCCTGCCAGGGTAGCGACAATGAGTCTAGGAATTTGTAAAAATGGTTTTTTCATGAGATTTTGACCCTAAAATTGCTCTATTTTATCTCTTTAGGCAAGAGTTCGCCGCAGTTGGGGCTGAATACTCAGTAAGGCGACAACGGCAAAGCCAAACAATACCAGTAACGCTCCCCCGAAGGTAACATCACCCCAAGGAGCTTGCATGACTACGCTACTTAGTTCCCAACTACTATGGAGATACAGATAGCGAATGGGTTCGATTGCATAGCTAAGAGGATTTAGAGTAGCCACAACCTGCAACCATTGAGGCATAAAGGATAGAGGTGCCAAAGCAGTACTTGCAAACAATAATGGTAGATTAGTAACGAAAATTACTGCAATCAATTCAATGTGTCCGGGTAGAGCAAAAGCTAAACCGAGAGAGATTGCTGTTACACCCAAAGCTAAGAGAAAGACTATTAGAGCGATCGCAAATAAACCCGTTGCATCTGGTAATCCAGCCCCAATAAACGCTGCTGCTGCAACAATCACGGCTGCTTGCAACAAACTTTGGCTGATGATAAAGATTGCCGAAGCAAAGACAATAGAAAAGCGTGATGCTAACGGTGCTACCAGCAAACGATTCAAAAAGCCGAACTCGCGGTCAAACATTACAGGCAAACCAGCATTCAGCGCCCCAGCAAAGGCTGTAAACACAATTACTCCAGCAGCCAAAAATTGACCGTAATTTGTCGTACTGCCGAACAATCCCTTGGGTGCGTTTTGAAATAAAGCACCAAATAGCACCAACCACATCACCGGCTGAATAATTCCGGCAACCAATGTGGAGGGACGCCGTTGCAACTGAATAAACAAGCGACGAGTTAAGGCCAACGTCTCTTGTACCAATTCACGGAAAAAGTTAGGTGCAGGATTAGCATCTGCTTGTGGGGATGCTAACGGCTGCCAATTGATATCAGATTTAGGAGTAACGCTCATAGCAATTTTAGATTTTGGATTTTGAATTTTAGATTGGGGGCTGGGGATTGGTTAATAGTTCGTTCTTCTTCCCCTGCCTCCCCTACCTCCTCTGCCTCCCCTGCTTTCCCTGCCCCTATCTCATATTCTGCTTTTTCTCAGCCTTGGGATCGCGAGTGGCAACGGCTGCCAGTTCTGCATCCATCAGTGTGCGTCCTGTAGCGGCGAGGTAAACATCATCGAGGCTGGGACGAGATTGGGCTATGCCAAAAATTGGCAAGCTAGCAGCGTTCAGTGCTTGCTGTATGTTAATCAAAACATCGTTCTGAGGTGTTACCACCAAATTGAGGGAATTACCTTGAGCGCTGTTGATGATCACTTCTTGCACAAACGGCAAAGGTTGCAAGAGGTTTTTGGCAATTTCGGCTTCCTCAATGGGGGAAAACTCGCGGATTCGCAAAGTGATGCGATCGCCGCCTACTTGATCTTTTAATTGCGAAGGTGTGCCATTTGCAATTACAACCCCGCGGTCTATAATTGCTACGCGATCGGCTAAAGCGTCAACCTCTTCTAAGTAATGGCTGGTAATTACTACCGTTGTCCCAGAGGCGCGTAATTTTCTCAGGAAATCCCAAACCACAAATCGGGTTTCTATGTCAAGCCCTACTGTTGGCTCATCTAGGACTAAAACATCCGGTGAATGGAGTAACCCAGCAGCCAAGTCTAGGCGCTTGCGTAAACCGCCGGAATAGGTTCCTGTCTTTTTATTGGCGTATTCTTGCAAACCAAGTAAATCTAATACAGTCTCAATTTGCTGTTTGGCTACTGTGCCTGGGAGGTGATAAAGTGCGGCTTGCAGTTGCAGCAGTTCTCTTCCAGTCAGCACCTTATCTATAGCGACTTCTTGAGCTACGTAGCCTAGTCGTTGTCTTGCTAATCTCGGATTATCTAACACAGAGATGCCAGATACTTCTATTTTGCCAGCATCCGGTGTGGTAAGTGTACATAAAGCACGCAAGGTAGTAGTTTTCCCAGCACCGTTGGGGCCAAGTAAACCAAAAATTTCTCCTGGTTCTACCTGAAAGGAAACATCCTCGACGGCAACTACTGTACCGTAACGTTTTTGCAAATTTTGAATGAAAACGGCGGGAGCCATGACAGCTTATCCCCAACTATACAAATCTCAATAAAGTCTATCTTTATTGTAGAAGGTGAAGAGTCTTGGGAGGACAAAAATTAAATTTTCAGTACTTTCAGAGTTTTGAAGCTTGTATCATTGCAACCGTTAATAAATCCCCCCATCGCCTGGATTTGTTGCAGATAGTCAAGAACGGGTTTGGTGATGATTTCTCCCGGCATTAACAAGGGAATTCCTGGGGGATAGGGACAGACGATTTCGGCACAGATGCGTTTACTAGTCTGTATCAAAGGTAGTATTTCACTGACAGCAAAAAAGGCTTCACGGGGAGAAAAATGTAAAGCATGACACTGTGTAGTGAAAACATCCTGCCAAAGATCGCTTTTAACAGTTAAGTTGGTTCGGCGATATTCTTTGGCAAGAGCGGTAAAACTTTGTACTAGTTGCTCAATATCGGCAGGGGTGTTGCCTAAACTAATAATAAAGGTGAGATGTTGCAGTGATGCAAATTCAGCAGTAACAGCGAATTTTTCATCCAGAATTTCATCTGCCTCAAATCCGGTTAAACCTAAACTAGAAACAGTCAAAGTTAATCGCGTTTCGTCTAAAGCCGTAAAGCCAGGAGATCCCCCCAACCCCCCTTGATAAGGGGGGCTAGAAATTTGTAAGACTGATAAGCCAGGAATTTGGCTGATTCTGGTTTTAGCTTCATCAGCTAGTTGCAAAGTGCGAGACATCAGCATTTTTCCGTGGAGTGCCATTTGCTGACGCGCTGCATCTAAAGAAGCTAAAAGTAAATAACTAGGACTGGTAGATTGTACGAGTTGCAAAGCTTTACTGATGCGATCGCCATCTATCCGATTACCTTGGATGTGCAGCATTGATGCCTGTGTCATTGCACCAAGTACTTTGTGGATGGATTGTACAGTTAAATCAGCACCTGCTGCTAAGGCTGGAGTGGGTAATTCTGGATGAAAGGTAAAGTGAGCGCCGTGTGCCTCATCTACAAGTAAAGGGATATTGTATTGATGTGTAATGTTGGCGATCGCACTCAAATCTCCGCAAACGCCGTAATATGTTGGGTAAACTGTCAACACTGCTTTAGCGTCTGGATGTTGTTGCAGTGCAGATTGTACAGAATTGGGCGTGATGCTATGGGCAATATCTAAAACTGGATCGTATTCAGGATTGAGAAAAATTGGTATTGCACCGGAGAGAATTAAACCAGCGATCGCAGATGAATGGACATTGCGAGGCAGAATGATTTTATCGCCTGTGCCACAGGTAGCGAGAATAGCTGCTTCAATCCCACAGGTAGAACCATTGACAAGGAACCATGTTTGCGACGCGCCAAAAGCTGCTGCTGCTAGTTGTTGCGCTTCTTGAATAACGCCTTGGGGTGCAAAGAGATTATCTAAATCAGCTAATTCGGTTAAATCAGCGCGAAAGACGGCTTTACCAAATAAATCAGCTAAGGGTTGAAAAATTCCTTCACCTTGTTTATGTCCTGGGGTGTAAAAAGGTGCATGGAGTCTTGCTGCATTGGCTTTTAAGGCATCTAATAAGGGTGTTTGGTTTTGATTGAGCATTTAAATAAAACTAACCGTTAATGATAAAATTTGAAATCTGTTAGGGCATATTCATACACAATGAAATTACCCAACGGCGAGCAAGTAGAGATTTCTACACAAAACTTGTGTTCTGAACGAAAGGACTTGTGTTCTGGACGAAAAGGCTTGTGTTCTGAACGAATGGGCTTGTGTTCTGAACGAATGGGCTTGTGTTCTGAACGAAAGTCCTCGTGTTCTGAACGAAAGTCCTCGTGTTCTGAACGAAAGTCCTCTTGTTCTGAACGAAAGTCCTCGTGTTCTGAACGAAAGTTCTCGTGTTCTGAACGAAAGTTCTTGTGTGTACACCATAGACTTGGTTTACTGTTCAGGATTCAGAAAAATTGGTATTGCACACAGAGGCGTCAAGGACACAGAGAAAGAAGAGACTCGTTACGCAGAATGCTATGCTTGCATTAAAATCCGTAAGTCCTGTGTGGCTGACTAGATGAGGCCCTATCATAAAATCCCGATTTTTGAGTGTGGTGAACCGCTAATGGCAATTCCTTTAGAATTGTTTGCGGTGGAATCTCCCCATCCTTATGAAAAATTAGGTGCTACTTATGGCGATCGCTCCCCTTATTATCTCCGTCAAAGCGTTATTGAAAATTTGATCCAAGCGCAAAATTATCTTCAACTGTTGCATCCAAACTGGCGTATCCAAATTTTTGACGCTTATCGCCCAGTAGCAGTCCAGCAGTTTATGGTAGATTACAGCTTCGCCCAAGCAGTGCGGGATAGGGGATTAACTGATGTGGAATTATCCCCAAACCAGCGCCAAGAGATTTGGGAAGCGGTTTATGCAATTTGGGCTGTACCAAGTTTGGATGAAAAAACTCCTCCTCCTCACAGTACAGGTGCGGCGGTGGATGTGACGCTAGTAGATGATGCAGGGGAAATAGTAAATATGGGTTCGCCCATTGATGAAATGTCAGAGCGATCGCACCCTGATTACTATGCCAATAGCGATCGCCCAGAAGCTCAAAAGTATCATGCTCACCGTCAGCTATTGCAAGATGTGATGTTAAAAGTCGGCTTTCAACGCAATCCTAGAGAGTGGTGGCATTTTTCTATTGGCGATCAAATGTGGGCTTGGCTGAATAATCAATCTAATCCAGCCAATCCTGTGACAGCACGTTATGGGCGGCTTGTATAGATGCATTATGCATCTTGAGGATTCAACTCTTTTAACTCGTCGGTAGTGTAAGTACCAATAGGAGTCCAGACTAGATAAGGAAGGAGTAACAGCGCCGCCATTAGAGAAATCGGCAAAACGCAGATTGCGAGGACAACGCCTGAAATCAAACCGATTAGCCCAAGAACTTCCCCAATTTTCAGGCTGCGAAACCTCAACATTGTAGGTATATAGGCAACGGTGATAATTTCCACCAAGAGGTACAAAGCCATTAGTAGCCAAGTAATTGGGCTTCCAGGATTTTTTTCCCAGACAACATAAGCTGAAGCTGCACCGCAAATAAAAATCACAGTCCAGATAATTGGAATCAACGGCTCAAAAACTAGCCAACGCGGGCGACTTAAATTTGCAAACCATTTAACATCACGCGGTGTGATGAAGAAACTACCAAGGGCGACAAAGAAAGTTACAGCCCCAATTATTATCCAAGATGGAATCATAATGCACTCTCGCTTGTGTATTTTGTCAAGTCATACACTGCAAGTTTGACAATTTAGGCTATATGTTTAATCATTCCCTGGTGCGAATCTTAGGCATCTTGAGGATTGAGACTGATCATCTGCCAAGTGGTATAAGTACCAATGGGACTCCACAGTAAATAAGGAACTAGTAATAGTGCTGCCCAACCAGAAATACTTAAGACTGCAAGTATCAATAAAGCAGAAATGATAAAACCTGTGGCACCAAGAATTGTACCGACTTTCAGGCTGCGAAGCTTAAACATTACAGGTGTATAGGCAATGGTTACAATTTCTAAAAGCAAGTATAAACCCATGATTAACCAGGTTGAGGTGCTTCCTGGATCTTTTTCCCAGACAATATAAGCCGACCAAGCACCGCAAATAAATATTACAGTCCAGATAATAGGAATCGCACCTTCAAAAGTTAGCCATCTCGGTCGTTGTAAGCGCTTGAACCATTGGCGATCGCTAGGCGTAATTACATTAGCTGCTAAAGCAACCAAGAAAGCCACCCCTCCAATCACCATCCAAGATTTAATCATGCCCTTTAGTCCTTTACAAGCGCTATCTATCGCTTAAATATCACTCTTTATAGTGTTATTTTGTCAATTTAGTTGCTAATTACTCATCATCCCTGAGTTTGAAACCTTCACATCGTTTGGCAGGATTTTAAATTATATGTATTGACTTCTCGGTTAAAGGTTTTTTCTTTCCCTTTTCCCTTTAACCAAGAAGTATTGGGACGAATCGTGGAAACTTTTTTGGCAGTAGGAGGATTAAGGTAAACACTTGCACCGCTTTGGGTAATTCATAATTTTGAACTCCGTTAACGAATATTTGATACTCGTGAACAAGTCTTTGGATTTCGTAAGTGAAAAAATGATTTACTAGCTTTCCTTTGCACATTAACAAATGAAAAGTTGATCAATAATTCGGCTTTCAGTGACTTTAACAGTAAGACTGGTAATTTTGCAACCAAAAATGATCCGTGTTGACCTACTTACCTGGTATCTCCTGGTCAGTTCTAATTATTCTAACTTTTATCTAAAGATACAATTTAAAGGCAGATTCTTATTACTTATGACAGTTACCTTAAATCATCCTAATGAGTGAAAGTATATATGCTTATTAGCTGAGGTTCAAAGCATGGACTCAATAGGTAAGGTTCAAACTGTGGACTCGTCCTGGTCTCTTCCATTGCCGTTGAAAGAGTATGCAATGAGCCGAGTAACTGTCTACTTTTATAGCGACAGATGGGTTCCAATTAAATATTGTTCTTTGGGAAAGGCAATTTTGCTCCACCAAAAGGCAAATTTAGAAGGCAAGGAAATTTTATTATTTCCTGCTAATTTAGACCCTAATCAATTCTCAAACTCTTTTTAACTAAAATCGATTAAGGTAGACCATTTTTTACAAATCTTGGCAACAAATAAATTGGTTATAGAGCAATACAATTCAGTTAAGAACAATAGTAGCGACTGTCTTGAATGCCAAGTGCGATCGCAAAAAAAGCTGAAAACAAGTTAACGCAACTTACGACAAAGCATCCTAGAGGGAAGATATATCTTCTATCTAGGATGCTTCACAAAAAAATTGTTGCTGATACAACAATTATGGACAAAATGTGATATTTAAACTAGAGCTATCAGCTAGCAGAAACCTTTAAACTACCGGGTTTCTGAAGATCACCTTGCAAAACTACACCTCGCTGATTGGCATGGATATGACGCAAAATCTTGTAAATTGCCTCAACTTGGTCTGATGCGCCTGCTTTCTCGGCGAGTTCGTCAAGAGAAATGGGAGCTTTTTCTTTTTGCAACACTGCTACTACTCGTGTTTGCAAATCGAGAATAGAGGCAGCAGCTTTTTTGCCAGCTTCTACCCCTGGCTGATGGTAGGCGTTGACGTTAACTAAGCTAGCGTATAAACCAACAGCACGTTCATACAAAGCAATTAATGCCCCTACAGTTCGGGGATTAACTTGGGGAATGGTGACTGTGATCGAATCGCGGTGATTTTCATAAAGCGCTTGTCGGGTTCCTTGAAGAAAACCGGAAAGATAATCGCCTGATGTAACTCCCGGATCTATTTCAGTAGATGGCCCCTGACGATCTTCCAACACTTCGATGAAGGTAGCAAAGAAATTGGCTACACCCTCGCGTAATTGCTGGACGTAAGCGTGTTGATCTGTTGAGCCTTTGTTGCCATAAACGGCGATGCCTTGATAAACAACCTTGCCGTCTAAGTCTTTTTCTTTACCCAAGGATTCCATCACCAGTTGTTGCAAATAGCGACTGAATAAAAATAAGCTGTCCTTATAAGGTAGGACAACCATATCTTTTTCGCCCTTTGCGTTACCTGCAAAGTACCAAGATAAAGCAAGTAAGGCTGCTGGGTTATTTTTCACATCTGGGACGCGGGTAGCGTCATCCATCTCTTTTGCGCCATCTAGCATGGCACGAACATCAATGCCCTGCAATGCGGCTGGTACTAACCCCACAGCTGACATTTCTGAGGTGCGTCCTCCTACCCAGTCATACATGGGAAATCTGGCCAGCCAGCCTTCATCTTTGGCCAGTTTATCAAGGTTGCTATCAACGCTGGTAATTGCTACCGCATATTGAGCAAATTCCAAATTGTTTCCGGCGTAAGCTTTTTTAACTTCAATCATGCCGTTACGAGGTTCCGGTGTTCCCCCAGATTTGGAGATCACCAATACCAAAGTGCTGGCGAGGCTATCTCGTAGATGATTGATAACGCGATCAATACCTGCTGGATCGTTGTTATCGATAAAGTGAAGTTTCAGGGGCGGGAAATCAGGAGCGAGAGCTTCAGCGACGAATTGGGGGCCGAGGGCGGAACCACCAATGCCAATGGAGATAATATCCGTGAAGCGGCTTGCTCCGGGAGGGTGAATAGCACCTGTTTGGACTTTTTCCGCAAAGGCTTCGATTTGTTCTAGGGTTTGGACAATTTCTTGTGTAAGTTCTGGAGTTGGCGCTAAATCAGGATTTCGCAGCCAGTAGTGTCCAACCATGCGGTTCTCGTCAGGATTTGCGATCGCACCCTTCTCCAGTTGAGCCATATCCGCAAACGCCTTGTCAAACTTCGGACGCAAGGAATCCACGAAGGCATCATCGAACCGTATTCGACTTATGTCTAAGTACAGTCCCAATCCCTCGTGGAAATATAACCAGTTTTGGTATCGTTGCCAAAGTGCCCTAGCATCCATAGGGAAATCTCAAATAAAGTGTTTTTCAAAAACCAGTTTAATGGAAGGTTATAGCGATCCCTGCCTAGCGTTATACAGTTTACAGTTTTAAGTGTCCTGTTGACTCTTCACTTTAAACATCTGGCATAGGGATGACACGCAGAAATTTCACAATTTCACCTCTAATTTCTATACCAATCAGATAATTATCGAGGGTAAAGCGGTGAAAAATGCCTTCACTATCTAGCTGTCGTAGCTCTTTTAAATCGGTTAACTGCCACTTTTGGGCTAACTCAATAAACACAAAATCATGCACCCGCTCGTAGGCGGCAGGTTCTAAATTCTTCAGGTCTAGCAAAAAAGACCTGGCATAGCGCATTTCCAGACTCACTAGGCGTTCCTTAACCAAAACTTGAGGGGCCACTGGCACAAGAAAAGAAAGCGCTGCTGAATCAAAAAAACATCAACAGTCTTACCGCTTCTTCATGGGTTAAGATATCCCACGGTTGCTGCGATCGCTTAACTTGTTGTATCGCTTTGAGCATATAAAAGTCATAATATAAACCTTCAAGAACGTTCCAAATGTCTTGCAAATCGTCATCGCCTAACTGCTCGATTAGGTGATGCATTCTCAGTCGCAGCAAATTCATACGTCAATTATTCCCCACCAGCAAACACCAACAATAAATAGTATTCCCAAAAAATTAGCTCCGCTCAAGCTACGCTAAAATTTATTCGCTTAGGGAGAGACGCGTTAATCGCATCTGTACTAGAAAGTAGGGGGCAATACTTCTCGGGTTTTGGCGAAAAGGGAAAAGGAAAAAGGGAAAGAAAAAACCTTTAACCCAAACCCAGTACCCTTTACCCTAAACCCGATTCCGAGTGAAAAATGCACAAAGCGAGAAGTAATGGAGTAGGCGGTAAATAACCATTCCCCATTCCCCATTCCCCATTTCCCATTTCCCATTTCCCATTCCCCATTCCCCAAATATGGTTGACTATCTCATTTTCTTAGCAATTTCTACAGCACTTTTCGCTCTATTCGCTCTGGGACTCAATTTGCAGTGGGGCTTTACGGGGTTAATTAACTTTGGTCATATTGCTTTCATGACCCTGGGAGCATATACAACCGTATTGTTAAGCTTGAAGGGCGTACCTTTACTGATATCGGCAGTAGCTGGGGCAATTGTCGCCGCCTTGTTGGGTTTGGTAATTGGTTTTGCAACTCTACGCTTGCGGGAAGATTATCTGTCAATTGTCACTATTGGTACAGGGGAATTAATTCGTTTGGTAGTAAATAACCAGGAATTACCTGTGGGTGACACTTGGATTTCTGGAGCATTTGGTGTACAAAGTTATCCCATACCGCTATCTACAGAGCCGAATTTGTTTGTCAGATTAGTGATGATTGGATTGTTAACGCTACTAACTGCTGTAGCTTTTTTTACGTTATGGCGATGGATTCGTATCACCCAAATATCTCGGACTACTGATTTAGGTAAAAGAACAACTAGCAAACAAGAATTTATATCCCGCTTGGGTGTGGGAATTTTGTTAGCAGCTTTAGCAGCAGCGATTTATATTTCTGGGGTGATCGGACTGTATAATTACAATCCCAAAGCGGGTTTAATGCTGGTGTTGCTGCTGGTTTTAGCCCTTGTATATTGGCGGTTAGAAATTTTGGTGCGATCGCCTTGGGGTAGAATTCTTAAAGCCATCCGTGAAGATGAAGAGATTCCCAAGGCGCTGGGGAAAAATGTCTTTTGGTATAAATTACAATCTCTCATGTTAGGGGGTGCGATCGCGGGTATCGCTGGTGCTTTTTTTGCTTGGCAACTGGGCGCTATTTACCCTGATAACTTTCAACCCCAAATTACCTTTGACACTTGGATTATGGTGATTTTAGGCGGTTCTGGTAATAACGTTGGCACAATATTAGGTGCTGTAATTTTCTTTGCTTACGATGCGCTGACGCGGGAAGTTTTACCTAGAATCGTTACCCTTGATGAAGCCCGTTTGGGTGCATTTCGGATCATGGTAATCGGACTAATTTTGATGGTACTGATGATTTGGCGTCCTCAAGGTATCTTAGGGAAAAAGGAGGAACTTACTCTTGGTAAATAACCAGCCATCGCCACTTCCCCTTTTGGTAGCCACTGGACTTTCTAAAAGTTTTGGTGGTGTCAAAGCAGTTAATGAGGCGAGAATCGAAGTTGCTAAAGGCAGCATCACGGGCTTAATTGGCCCCAATGGTGCTGGTAAAACCACTTTATTTAACTTACTCTCAAACTTCATCCGCCCAGATAAGGGACGAGTAATTTTTGACGGCGAACCGATTCACAGTTTGCAACCATATCAAATTGCCCAGCAGGGAGTAATCCGCACCTTTCAGGTTGCACGAACTCTCTCGCGGTTATCTGTGTTAGAAAATATGCTGCTGGCGGCGCAAAAACAAACGGGTGAGAACTTTTGGCAAGTGCAGTTGCAACCGCACATCGTGGCTAAGGAAGAAAAGCAACTGCAAGAGCGAGCAATGTTTCTATTAGAATCAGTGGGCTTGGCAAAAAAAGCACACGATTATGCTGGTTGCTTGTCTGGTGGACAACGTAAGCTGCTAGAAATGGGACGGGCGCTAATGACTAATCCCAAGTTAATTTTGTTGGATGAACCAGCTGCTGGGGTGAATCCAAAATTGATTGATGATATTTGCGATCGCATTATCACTTGGAACCGTGAAGATGGGATGACCTTTTTGATTATCGAACACAATATGGATGTGATTATGTCCTTGTGCGATCGTGTTTGGGTACTCGCCGAAGGGCAGAATTTGGCTGACGGTTCACCCGCAGAAATTCAAACTAATCCCAAAGTTCTAGAAGCTTATTTGGGGAAATAGAGTACGATTAGCTTTCTTTTCCAAAGCTCTCCCACACAGGGAGAGAGGCTTTTATTCTTACTCTGATTTGCTGCTAGGAAACGGTTGTAGGCTTAGGTTTGAGAGAAAGCCGCACACAGTGTCAAATCTTCGGAAATTTGTCTCTTGTTAAAATCGAGTTGCATATATGAGTGGAAAAAGCTTTTTATGTCAATGATGACAGTCAGAGATTTAGAGCAAGTTCAAACCGCTTTTACTGAAGCAGGTTTAGATTACCAGATGGAACTCGAAAATGGGAAAATTTCAATTATAGGGCTGTCAGATATTGTATCTAGCGAAATCAGTAGTCGTCTCATCGCCTTTCTCTTTGCTTGGATAAATCCTCGTCGCTGGGGAAGAGTATTTGATTCTGCTGGCGGTTTCATCATGCCAGATACAAACCTCAAAGCACCCGATGTTTCCTTTGTTCGTGCTTCCCGACTTCTCCAAAGTCCTCGTTACTTTGGAGAACTTGTCCCTGACTTGGTGGTAGAAATTAAATCTCAGAGCGATAAAATTAAACTTATAGCAGCTAAAATTCTGAAATTTATAGAACTAGGAGCAGTTGTCGGGATTTTAATTGATCCTGATGAAGAGACAGTTACAATTTATCGCTCTATAGGCGAACCAACGGTTTTAGAAAATGGCGAGATTTTAACTATACCAGAACTTTTTCCAGGTTGGGAATTGCCTGTTACTGAATTGTGGCCTCCTATCTTTACCGAGGAAGAAACACAAATTTAGTGAAGGATTTTGGTAGCTACTTGTTAAACAATTTCAAGCTAATTTTGTTGGATAAACCAGTATCCGGGGTGAATCGGAGCTTTATTTTTTAATCTTCGTTATTTTCTGCAAAATTTACTTGCTCATAAAGGTCGCGCAATTCAATTTGAAAATCAACCGTTTGCAGTGATAAAATTGCAGATTCGTGTTCAAGTTCAGTAAATGACCATTGACTTTCGGCAGTTTTTACATACTGCATCACATGATACTGATATTGGTCAATTAAAATATATTCTTTGAATTCTGGAATAGAGCGATAATAAAGAAACTTATCGCCTTGGTCATAATTTTTAGTCGATTTAGATAAAACTTCAGCAATTAACATCGGGTTCATAACCGTTGTTGTGCTGGTTCCTGTATAAATAGGTTGTCCCTCAATCACCATCACATCGGGATATGTATGCTGCTGATAACGGGGTATCCATAAACGCACATCACCAATATAAACATCATAATTTTTACGCCTTAAAGCAATTTTTAAGGATGCAGCTAAATTCAAAGCAATTTTATTATGATTTGTAGTGCCACCCGTCATCGGTACAATTTCACCATCACGGTATTCACTTTTATATTCTGCCTTTTCTTCAATTTCTAAATACTCTTCAGGTGTGTAATAAAATTTTTGTGTTTCTAACTGCATAAAAATACGACCTATGATTGTGCGGTTATTGCGTGGCTAAAATTTTTGCTGATACAGCGACTTTCAAGTTTGTGAGGTACATAACCTAAGTCTCAAAGCCAGGCATAGAGACTGTTTTACTTCTGTTAGCGTCGCAGGGTGTAGTCCATTCTGGCTCCTGAATTCTGCTATATTAATTTGCCATAGATCATATTCATCTATGTTTAAATCTGTAAAAGTATTTGTTTAACTTGTTGGCTAATTTCTGCTGCTTCGGCATCACTTACCCACTTGCTTAAACCTAGTTTATTGAGTAAGTTTTTTATTCGTAGATAAATTAACAGTTTAAGATTTCCTATAGGCATAGTTGATGAACGAGGAATAATATGAAAGTGGATGTGCTTGACTTGTTCCCCCCACGAACAAACATGAATCTTAGCGGGTTTAACTATTTGTGAAAGTGCTGAACAGGTGTTTTGGATAATTCCCCCTAATGCACTCGCTTCTTCTGGTGTAAGTTGCGCTAAATGTTCACAATGACGTTTGAGTTTGATAATTAAATATCCTGGTAACAGAACAGGATTCAAAGAATGTTCTACAACCCAGTAATCATCTTCATAAATAACCCCACCAGGTGCTTGTACTTTTCCAGCCAGTACTCTGCAAGCAAGGCATTCATCCACTAACATCCATCATCTCCTTGTCACTGAAATTTAATACATAACTTTCATAATTTATGTTGTACGCCAATAAACCCCATTTTCTCGCTGCATTAACTGGCAAGCAATGAACTCCCGTCGCAGTGTGGCGCAGTCAGGATGGTAGCGTTTAAGAATGTCATTTACCAGGCGTTCAGGGTAGTTAACTCCTATATCAAACTGGTTTGCTAACCACTTGAGAATTACTAGACGCTTTTTACGACTAGCGGGGATTTCTTTAAGGTATCCACCCTCGAAATAGTTTTTCAACACTTTGCTTTCCCAAGCCTCAGTGTCCACATCCTCAATCAAGGATGCTATCTTCTCAGGTGTAAAAATTTCCTTACTGATGCTTTGCAAAGCCTCGCTATCCAACTGGTACAGACGGCTATTACCTTCAGGACGCATTGTCAGCAAATTTAGCTCTTTAAGTTTCGCTAAATGATGAGATACCGTCGGTTCCTTGAGTTGCAGTAGCGCCGCCAATTCTTCGACGCTGCACTCCTGATTCGCTAGGATACCTACAATTTTTAATCGGCTATCATCCGCTAATGCCTTGAAAAAGCGGAGTAAGATGTTAAATTGCTCTGGTTGCATGACTAACTTCTAATTAGACATCTATCTAATTAGAAGTATATCTAATCGAAAAGCTCAAATCCCCAACTTCTTACAGAAGCCAGGGATTTTGTTGTTAGATTTAACTAAATTGTTCCTCTGCATCCAGGTTGAACAGCATTTGCAGAGTTTGCATACAGCGCCGTCTAGCTTCAACATCTTGCTGCGATCGCAACTGTACCATCGGGTCATGTAAAATTTTATTGACAATTCCCCGTGTTAATGCTTCAATCACTTCTTGATGTTTTTCAGCGAATTCCGAACCCAATCTCGACAAAGCTTTTTCTAATTCTTGTTCACGGATGGTTTCGACTTTATTTCGCAGACAGCTAATAGTGGTAACAGTTTCTAAACTGCGCCACCAAATATCAAAAGCTTCTACTTCTTCCTCTAAAAGTCGCTCGGCTTCTTGTGCAATCTTCCGACGGCTTTCGTAGTTTTGCGCCACTACAGCCTTCAAATCATCCACATTAAACGCCTGCACATTTTCCAATTCATTTACATCCGCATGAACATTACGCGGCACAGAAATATCAAATAACATCAAAGAGCGCTGAACTTCTAAAACCATTTCTAATTTGGCACGGTCAAGTATTGGCTCTGTTGCCGAAGTACTTGTAAACACCAAATCACTATCGGCAATCACTGCCATCATTTCTGATAACGGATGAATCTGGATAGGTTGCCCAGGGAACTGCTTCGCCAATTCTTGGGCACGTTCACGAGAGCGATTTACAATACTAATTTCCACAGCACCTTTAGAAAGTAGGTGTTGCACTAATAGCCGCGACATTTTACCAGCGCCCAGAATTACCACTCGGCAAGCAGCTAAATTTGCGACTTTTATTTGTGCTAACTCTACAGCTGCCGAACTGATAGAGACAGCGCCAGTACCAATACTAGTTTCAGTGCGAACCCGCTTACCAGCTGTTAGCGCTTGTTTAAATAATCGATTCAAAATGGTTTTTATACCGTTATATTGCTGCCCCAGTTTGTGAGTAGTTTTCACCTGAGCCAGAATTTGGCCTTCTCCGAGTACTAGACTATCTAAACCACCTGCTACCCGCATAATATGCATCACTGCATCATCATGTAGCAGCATAAATAAGTGTTGTCTCAGAGAAAGCACGGGCAATTTACTATATTCCGCAAGAAACTGAGTTATTTCTCGAATACCTTGGTCTGCTTCACTGGTAACAATATAAATTTCTAGGCGGTTACAAGTGCTAAGAATTGCAACTTCATCAATATGAGGATAGCTGACCAGTTGAGCGATCGCACTTTCAATTTGTGGTTCTGGAATGCTCAGTTTTTCCCGGACTTCTACTGGGGCTGTTTTATGGCTTAACCCCACCACTGCTATATTCATTTGCTAAATCGTAGTTACTAGTTGGTAGTTGATAATAGGGCATTGAGTGAGAATAGGGAATGGGGAATTTTTGTTTATTGGTTGGTAGTTATTCCCAGCAACAAACAACTATTAATCACTAACTACTAACTATTAACTACATGTAAGGGTAAAGCATTTTCGTAATTATTTCCCATTTTATAGAAAGATTTATTTCCAAATGCTTCGCCCCTACTTTTAGCATTCCCCATTCCCTAAAAATTAGTTCAGTTGGAGAGTCTTGGGTTCACCAAACATGTGAATTGTATCAACAAATCGAGCCGTTTTCGACTGGTTGGAAATTACCAAGCTTTGAGTTCTTGCTCCGCCGTTGAAGAAACGTACACCATTCATCAGATTACCACTGGTAATGCCGCAAGCAGCGAACAGAACAGTTTTACCAGATGCCAATTCATGAGCATCATAGACCTTATCGGGGTCATTGATATTCATAGACTTTAAGCGATCGATGTTGGCTTCTCTGCTTTCTCCAATCAGACCTGTTTTGACTACTGCTGGATCGTAAATCAGTTGACCTTGGAAGTGTCCACCTAAAGCACGCATTGCTGCTGCTGAGATTACACCTTCAGGAGCCGCACCGATACCCATCAGCGCGTGGATATTAGTTCCAGCAAAACCGCAGCTTATAGCTGCACCCACATCACCGTCTGAAATTAGGGCGACTCTCGCTCCAGCCTCACGGATTTCTTTAATTAAATCGTTGTGGCGTTCGCGCTTCATGACCACGATTACGAGTTCTTCAATAGAGCGCTCTAGACACTCAGAGAGAATCTTCAGGTTTTCTGTTGCTGACTTGTTGATGTCTACCTTGCCTTTAGCTGCGGGAGGTGCTGCTAACTTCTTCATGTAAAAGTCAGGAGCAGCAAATAATCCACCCTTTTCAGAAATTGCCAAGACAGCCATCGAACCAGGTTGTCCATAAGCTACCAAGTTAGTACCTTCACAGGGGTCAACGGCGATATCAATTTCAACTAGTTCATCAGGGTTACAGAGAGCTTCGGCATTTGGTTGAGTACAAATACCAACTTCTTCCCCGATGTATAACATAGGCGCATCATCGCGTTCGCCTTCTCCAATCACAATGCGACCACGCATATAGATTTTATTCATCCGCTCCCGCATAGCTTCCACAGCTACTTGGTCAGCGATGTTTTTTTCGCCTTTACCCATCCACTTTGCGGATGCGATCGCGGCTTGCTCTACTACTTCAATAATCTCTAACCCAAGTGTATTTTCCACAGAGTCTGCCCTCTCAACTGCTTGAATTTCCGCCGCTTTATCTGGCTATTTCAGTCTTCAAGTCTACCAAAGGGCGGATACACGTGGGAGAAAGTTAAGTTTTACTGCTAACTGGTTACAAAAGTGCCAGTTAACACATCCTCATTTTTTACTCCTAACTACTCCAGTATAAAGCGTATTTAAAAGTCACTAAGTTAAGAACTGACATAAATACGTAGCAGTGTATATCGAGAACATTGCTTTTCTTCAGTGTTGATCTTTAGGTATAAAATAATAAAGAAAAAAAACTAGTGAATTCACTAAAAGCTGAAAAACAAAGCGCAGAGTAAATAGCTTGTCAAATTAAGAGGTTAATCATGTTTATCGACTACATCACACTCATGTTGATCAATATGGTAGCTGGGCTATTTCTACTGGCTGACTATGTGTATCGGGGTATAGATAGTTCTAATCAAAGACAGTGGATTCCTGGTTTTGGAATTACGGGTGCGATCGCACTTACGACTGGGTTACACATGAGTTTCACCTGGCCCGTTACTGGTAGCTTTAACATTGCCTTTGGTGAAACAAGTATCCTATTTGGCATCTTGTTTATTGCGGCTGCGATCGCACTTGCTCAAGGTTGGGATTTATTGACAATAGCAATTTACGGCTTCTTTGCTGGTGTAGTTGCGATCGTAGTGGGTATCCGCATCATCAACTTGAATTTGACCCGCCAACCGCTTTTGTCGGGAATCGGCTTTATTTTAACTGGCTTAGGAGGTGTTTTTGCAGCGCCAACTCTCTATTGGAAAACTAACCGCACTTGGCGGCTAATTGGTGTAGCTGTGCTGATAGTCGCCGCTCTAATTTGGGCATTCACTGGATATTTAGCTTACTGGAATCATTTAGAGGGTTTTCAAAAGTGGGTTCCAGCCCCAATGCGGTAAGCAATGTTCTAGGCTAGAGACATAGTTAAAACCTTGCTTAATAAAATATGCTGGACTTTCTGAATCCCCTTTTAAATCGCCATCCAGAGCGAGTCAAAGCCAATGTTGAGCTTTACACATGGCAAACTTGTCCTTACTGCATTCGTGCCAAAATGCTGCTGTGGTGGAAAGGTGTAAATTTTACCGAATATAAAATTGACGGCGATGAAGCAGCCAGAGCTAAAATGGCAGAACGCGCTAACGGACACCGTACTGTACCGCAAATTTTTATCAATGACCAGCACGTTGGCGGCTGTGATGATCTCTATCAACTAGACACACAAAATCAACTCGATTCTCTTTTAGCCCAAGTCGCTATTTAGAAAATTAATCTCCAACGGTTGGCTTGCTAAATTTAAGAATTTTGAATTATTTAGCCCCAGGCTGAGAAGCCTGTGGGCTATATACTTTTTATTTTTTGTAGGATGGAGATCGCTTGTCCGAAGACGAGTAGAACTTTAAAGTTTTTGTATTGATAAGAATATGCTAACTAAATACACAGAATATCTTATACATCAACAATGGATGAATTCTGCCTTAGAATTAGCAAAAGCAGCAGGTGATACAGGTGAAGTCCCTGTAGGTGCTGTTATCATTGATTCAACAGGCAAATTGCTAGCACAAGGAGAAAATAGAAAAGAGCGCGACAAAGACCCTACAGCTCATGCGGAAATTCTCGCTCTCAAGACAGCTACAACAACTTTACAAAACTGGCATCTTAATGAATGCACCCTCTATGTAACTCTCGAACCTTGCCCGATGTGTGCAGGTGCTATTGTGCAAGCGCGTCTAGGACTAATTGTATATGGAGTAGACGATACAAAAACTGGCGCAATTCGTACTGTTATTAACATACCCGATAGTGCTGCTTCTAATCACCGCTTACAGGTAATCGGAGGCATTCTGGAGTCAGCTTGTCGTCAGCAATTACAGACTTGGTTTGCCACTAGGCGGCGTAAGGTAAACTAACGGACAGAGGTAAAACTGTCCATCTACTACGACATAAGTCACGCAAGAGAATCTACGGTGTAACTAATCAGGCTTTGTTAAATTTTTACCCGTCAATCAGCTGCATCCGTCATGATGGAATTTTACTCTTCATCCGATACCTGCCAGCACACCCCAGCAAATTCTGAGGTGGCTGCCACTACCTCAAGGGTTTCTCCTTGGTTAAGCCCTCTGGCATATTTATTAGGGCGTCACTGCCTATTACCATTATTCTTTGGAGAAATTAGAATAACCGGACAAAAAAATATCCCCACAACTGGGCCTGTGATTCTCGCGCCTACCCATAGGGCGCGTTGGGATGCTTTGCTGGTACCCTACGCTACTGCTGATTATCGGAGAGAACAAGATCTGCGGTTTATGGTGACTATTGACGAATGCCAAGGTTTGCAAGGTTGGTTTGTCCGACGTTTGGGAGGATTTCCGGTAAATTCTAAGCATCCGTCAATCCGCACGCTGCGACATGGAGTTGAGCTACTTCAGCAGGAAAAAACCCTGGTTATTTTTCCAGAAGGTAATATTTTTCGTGACGGGCAAGTTCACCAGCTGAAGCCAGGAATTGCTCGTCTTGCTTTGAGTGCGGAATCTAGTCATTCCGGGCTGGGAGTTAAAATCATACCCATAGGTATTAATTACAGCCAACCTTATCCCAATTGGGGTACAGATGTAAGTATTGAAATTGGTTCCCCAATCAAAGTCAGCGATTACATGAATGGTTGTATAAAACAAGATGCCAAAAGTATCACAACTGATTTAGCAAAGGCACTGCAACAATTAAGCCATCAAGAAACAAAAGTTACTAATCACGCATTTGCAGAAATTACTAATTCTTGATATGATCAAACGCCTGAGGTGATTAAAAGTGTTGAGAGCAGTTAAGGTCAGGCTATACCCAACACCCGAACAGCAAACAGCATTATCCAGATCGTTTGGTTGTGCAAGGTGGTATTGGAACTATGCACTTAATGCTTGCGTTCAACACTACGTATATTCTGGAAAAACATTAAAGATGAGTGTATACAAGGGTTTACTACCTCAATTAAAAGTGGAGTACCCTTGGTTAAAGCAAGATTGCTATTCGTCAGTTTTGCAGTGCGTAGCTATTAATTTAGACAAAGCTTACAAAAACTTTTTTGAAGGACGGGCTAAGTTTCCCAAGTTTAAGTCAAAATTTAATAAACAATCTATTCAGTATCCGCAAAGCGTTACCGTTGTAGGTGATAAATTAAAGATTCCTAAAATTGGTGAAGTGAAGGCAGTATTTCACAGACAAGTTTTGGGAATAATTAAAACTGTCACTATCAGCAAAACTGTCACTGACAAGTACTTTGCGTCAATATTGGTTGAAAGTGAATGCAGTGATCATCAATTGGGTGGAGATAAAATACTCGGTATTGACCTGGGGTTAAAGGACTTTGCAATTGTCCATGATGGAGAGGAATTTACTAAGTATTCCAACGCTAAACACCTGAAACGTCACAAGAGAAATCTAGCCCGGAAACAGAAAAAATTTGCCCGTAAAGTTAAAGGGAGTAAATCAAGACACAAACACAAAAAACTAGTAGCGAAGGTTCACGAACGAGTATCAAATTCCCGCCAAGATTTTCTGCATAAACTCAGTAGAAAGTTGGTTAATGAAAGTCAAATTATTGTTGTGGAAAACCTTCACATCAAGGGAATGGTACGGAACCGGAAGCTGTCTAAAAGTATATCCGACGTAGGCTGGGGGATGTTCATCAATTTCCTTGATTACAAGTTGAAGGACTCGTTGGGTCAGCTTGTTGAAATAGATAGATTTTTCCCCAGTTCAAAAACTTGTTCGTGTTGTGGTCATGTTGTTGATGAGTTGCCGCTAGATATCAGAGAGTGGGATTGCCGGAAGTGTAAATATCATCACAATAGGAACAAGAACGCCAGCCAGAACATGAGAACAGAAGGCATTCGGATATTATCTATAGACGGAGGGAACCCCGTTCTTGCCGAGTCTAGGCGAAGTAAGACCAAGAAACCGCAAGGCGCAAAGGCATTTGTCGATGAAACCGGAAGCCCACACCCTATCTGTACTCAGATGGGTGTTGGGTAGTTCACTCTAAATCAGAGATACTTAGGATGTAACTTTGCTTTGTCCAAGACCAAAACAGAGTTAAGATACCCGAAGTTTCCATAACTCTTTTATATAGTTGTCGCACTAATTGATCCCATGAACACTGCTGCCGCTGTTACCTTGACGCACCGTACTGTTTTATCAGTTATAGCAGTCCTCAGCCTGCTATCACCTGTGAATGCTCAGGTATCACAGTTACCAGGCACTACTAGCCCACAACCCATTGACCCCAACGCTCCCAATAACCTCCGCCCCGTAACCCAAAGTAACAGCCTTTTGAGCATTGATGGCGGCGATCGCCTCGTGAAAGATGCAGAACAAGCCGTTTCTACTCAAAACTACCCCTTAGCTGCTAAGAAGCTGCAAGAAGCACGTCAGGTTTATAATCAGCTATCTAATTTTTATCAAGAGTTAAATTCTAGCTTTTCGGGAATTGACAATAGAGTTTCTGATTCTCAGCGTCAAAAAGCTCTATTAACAGCCCAAAAGCGAGATGAAGCCACCTTTCAGCTAGCATTGGTACATCGGGCACAAAATCAGCCAGAATTAGCTGTACCATTGTTAATTCAAATAATTAAGAGTCAAAACCCAACGCGAGATTTAGGCAAGAAAGCCTATAAACAGTTGTTTGAGTTGGGTTTTGTAGATTCTCCCTATCCTAGAGAAGGTGGTAGTTCATCCTCCTCATCCCCAAAAAAATAAATTAAATTTTTGTTGCCTCTTGTTCCCTATCTCTCCCATCTCCCTAACCAGTCGCCTGGAAACTCCCCAGTGCTAGGATAGAGCTATCTGCCGTAGCCAAAACCTGAGCGTTCTCAAAAAGAACACCTCAGAGGCACGTTTATCTACAGCCTTGCCAAAACCTGAAGTTGGCACAGGCATTTGCTCTATATCTGTTAATAATAGAAAAGTAAGTTTTTTCAGGAATTGCGATGATTAGTCCGCAGCAGGTTGAGGAAATGATCAAGGCGGAACTGCCAGACGCACAGATTCAGGTGCAGGACTTGACTGGTGGCGGCGATCACTATCAGGTGACAGTAGTTTCATCGCACTTTGCAGGTAAAGGACTAGTGCAACAGCACCAGTTAGTTTATGGTGCGTTGGGTCAAGCTATGTCAACTGAAGCGATTCATGCCTTGGCGGTGAAAACCTACACTCCCGAAGCTTGGCAAGCAACAGCAGCTTCGTAAATAAGAGTTAGGAGTTATGAATTTTGACTCCTCACTCCTCACTGTTGAATCCAACATAGGAAACACAAATACCATGACACCAGAACTCAAAGACAAAATTGATAGCTTGCTACAAGAGAACAAGATTTTAGTTTTCATGAAGGGAAACAAGTTAATGCCCCAATGCGGTTTCTCCAACAATGTTGTGCAGATTCTCAATACCTTGGGAGTTCCTTTTGAGACGGTTGACGTTCTCTCAGACCCGGAAATCCGTCAAGGTATTAAAGAATACTCTAGCTGGCCAACAATTCCCCAAGTGTATATTAATGGTGAATTCCTTGGCGGTTCTGACATTTTAATTGAACTGTACCAAAAAGGTGAATTGCAGGAAAAGGTAGAAGTAGCATTAGCTTCTTAATTTTTCTTTACCCAAACTAAAGGGTATACTGCTGAATTTGCGCTTCGCAATCAAGGTAATATGCCGTTTTTAATATCCTTGAAAGGAGAGACACTTCTCTTCCCTTTCAAGGGTTTTTTAATAGGTTTCTGACAAAAATACTCTATGTTGGGCTTGATTTTCTACCTAGCCAACAATCCCCTCAGTCGCATTGGCAAGACCAATATAGGGCTGAGGGGATGCGTTTAATCAATACAATATCTCCAAAATCTCACACCACGGAAACCTGTTGACCAAGACAGATAATATGCTATAATTACCTGCGGTAATTAACGGTTACTATCAATGACCAGGTAAATGCTACTTAATAGTAATCGGGTTGCGGCTGTGGTTGCGGCACTGCAAAGTTTGATCCATCGTACAAGTAGCGGCTGGCTTCCTCCTCTAAGCGATGAATCAGAATAGGTTCAAGAATGTTGCCATGTCTTAGTGCGGCTAGATATCCATCCAAATACATCCGCATGTCATCCGTGCGATAACCGCGATTCCATAACTCGACGAAGGCGTCGGTGAGTCTTTGGTAATAGCGGATGGTTTGTGTGTCTTGGAGCATAACTGCTGTATTAATCTCTTTGGAATGAGAATTGTAAATGATTCACGCTCAAAAGTGAAGTGTAGTTTCACTTTGACATTAATTCAAAGTCAATACATCTACTTTGGGTATTACCCTTATAGCAGCTACAGGATACTTTAATCCTATTCCAGAAAACATCGATTTTAGTTAGCTGCTGGGTTATTTTTCTAATTTTCACGATCAACAGCCCAATTGTATTAATGTTGTGTACCTGGATGGGGGCACTAATTTGACGAAAAAAATCCCCTTTCACCATCAGGTTGAAAACCTGCTGTAGTAGTAGTTAGCTGGTTGGGTTATAGATATTTGCCACATTACACCCATCTAAAGCAAAATGTTAAGCTAAAAGAACTTTTGATAAGTCTAACAACTCTTACGAAAAATTTAATAAAAATTTAATAATATTTCTAATCGCTTATTGGCAAGGCATAAATTAAAGATATTGCCACTCTTTTTATTAGGAAATGTAAAGTTGATTGCGCTTGAAGTAACAAAGGCTACAAAACCTTAGAGATGGGCTTGTTACTTTGAAAGTCATCGACGCTAAGGGGTCTTGCCACCGTGGGTTCGGTTTGTATAGAAATCATTGAGGGGAATCCCCATCTGAGGTCGTTGTTGGGTTGGCACTTGCAACAACTGGAATACCGTGTGCATCAAGCTGCCAGCATTTATCAAGCAAGGGAAGTATTTTTAAGCCATCAACCAACACTGGTTATTTTAGATGCAGACCTGCCTGATGGTGATGGCATCGAGTTTTGTCGTTGGTTGCATCGTCAGCAGCAGCCTCTAATCTTAATGCTATCTGCCCGTAATAGTGAAGCTGATATTGTTGCAGGTTTAAAGGCGGGTGCAGATGATTATCTGAGCAAACCCTTTGGAATGCAAGAGTTTTTGGCACGGGTAGAGGCACTGATTCGCCGGAAGCGTACACCTACTGCACCAGCTTATTTGGATTATGGCACTTTGCAAATCGATTTAGTTCAGCGCCGCGTCCGTTTCCAAGGGGAGTTCATTGACTTAACGCCCCAGGAATTCAGTTTGCTGTACGTTTTAGCACAAGCTGGAGGAGTACCTCTGAGTAGGTCGGAATTGCTGCGTCGTGCTTGGCCTGACGCTATCGATAACCCTCGTACCATTGATACTCATGTTTTATCGCTGCGGAAAAAGGTTGAACTCGATCCTCGGCAACCGAATTTGATTCAAACTATCCGCAATGTTGGATACCGTTTTAACATGGAAATTTTGAATACCAATATTTCACAGTCACAAACAACAAAGTTAGCTAGAGAGAGATTTAATAATCAACGTTCAACGCTTAGTAGTAGTGTGTGAATGGGGCATGGGGCATAGGGGAGTAAGAAAACGACTCCTGATTCCTCTCTTTTGACTCATGCAAAACTTAAAATCCAAAATCGTCTTGAGCTTCTGCTTGAATCAGGCTTTTTCGTAATTCAACCCAGTCTATCTCTGAGACTCTTTGATTTGCGAATAAATGACCTTGTTGTAGATGTAATAAGCGAGTGCAAAACATCTGGGCTAGTTCCAGCTGGTGATTTACCATCAAAATCGTAGTTTGATGAGTTTGACTCAACTGGGTTAAGACTTGGATTAAATGAGAAGCAGTACCAGCATCTAGGGCAGAGGTTGGCTCGTCTAATAATAATATTTTAGGCTGCATGACTAAGGCACGAGCGATCGCTACTAGTTGTCGTTGTCCAGCAGAAAGTTGTACCTCTGTTCGCCCCAACCATTCACTGGGAATTTTTAGTTGGTCTCTCCAGTGATTGACTCGTTGTTGAATTGTCTGTTCAGGCAAACCACGCAAAACTAAAGGATAAGCCAAGGCTTGCCCAACTGTCATCCCTAACAGCTTTGACTCTTGCAATACAAGTACAAGCATCTGGCGTAGCTGGATGACAGGAACTTGGCGATATTCTTGATTTTCTAGATAGATTTTGCCACTGGTAGGTTCAATTAGGCGGTTGAGAAGGCGTAATAACGAAGTTTTCCCTGCGCCTATTGGCCCGACAATGGCAATGCGTTCGTGGAATATCTCTAAGGAAATATCCTGCAATATGGGATATCCCTGCTGATTGCCGGGAAGCTGGGTTTTCAGCTTTGTAAACAGATTAACTTGCTCTAGCCTAAGTATGGCTTTTGCTGTATTCAAGGGGAGTGGGGACTGGGGAGAAATAAGCAATACCCAATTTTAAGTTAATTGTGCAGTAGTTAAGGCTGTAGCGATCGCCCAGCCATCGACCAATAGTAACAGCAGTGTGAATACTAATAAAATCAGGTACATCCACGGCTGTGCTAATGGGCGAACATCTGTGGTATCAATGCCCGTCTTTGCTTGGACAATTTGCAGGAAACGAGCAAATCCAACTACACGCATCGGTAGCAAATAAGCTTTCCCATCCTGGCTGAGGAAATAATAAACTAGCCCTCCCTGACCGGTGGTGCGGGGTTTTAACTCTTTGACTTCTGACCAAGGTAAAAACCAACCTTTACGAAAAAAGCGAGGCACCCAGGCGGGGTAAGTAACCTGAATTCCTTGGTCATCTACAATTACTTGTTCAGTTAATACTGCATACAAGGCAACTAAGCCTGCGGTAATTCCTATGCACAACAACTCTGGGGGTACGGGTGCAGCTGTTACCTGCGATAAAAAGGGTAATGGAACTGTGAGTGCGATGTATAGACTCAGCAGCGTTATGCGAATCAAAGGAGATAGACGAAAAACAGAAGCTGAGATATTGGCTGAGTTTGCTGTCACGGCTCGATTACAATGTTTTTCTTCATTGTAGGATAGGCTATGTCTCCGATAGCTGGCGTGTGGTAGTTATGGTAAATACTTTTGCACTACAATCCAACCAGTAAGGGATACCCAGGCAAATCCTATAAACAGAATAATATTTACGCCGATGTGTAAGGGTCTAGCCCAAGGTCGTCTGACACTAATTTGCGTGGCACTGAAAGCAGACAGTAAAACTAGTGCTACCACTATCAATCCAGCGATTAGGTGTGACGAGTGACCTAAAGAACCAAAGTGCCCTAAAGTGCCAACAATGCCGATCGCTAGCAGTAGTAGCACTAAACTTACCATGCTGATGCCCATTGTGTAGTGGAGCGATCGCACCCCTTTATTTCCGCCCACAAATGGAGTGATAAAAGGAAATTGCTGCGAAGTTCTCGCCCGAAACATCCAAACGCCGGTCACTGCTAACATCAGATATGCCAGCAGGGATAACCCCATTGACCAGGCGGCTATTTTCCACAACCAAAGAAATGAAGGCAGATTCATAAGATTGATTGTAAACGAGATGGGGAAGATGAGGGAGCAGGGGGAGCAGAACTATTGATTATTGACCAATGCCCAATGCCCAATCAATAATAAACAAAAAAGGCTGCTGAATTAGCAACCCTTAAATTTAGTAAATTTTTTTTTAATCAACCGATGCTCAACCAACGATTTGTAAGGGTTTTGTAGTATCTCCGATTTTTGTATTAATTTGCTGCACCATAGGTGTGGTATTAATAGGGTCTTTTTCATCTGATGAGTCTGTATCAAACTCATAAGCGTTGGGTTCGTCGAGCATTAGGCGATCGCACGGAATCTTATCGGATAAAATTGCACTTGCCATCATCCCTGTATGAATCTCCACTTGACTTTCTCGCGGAGCTTCAAACACTAAACGTTGCCCAGGGAAAACAACCCTTTCAAAGTACCAGTTGGGAATATCGGAGATGCGAGCTATCTGTATTTTGCTGGTGGCATTAATGTAGCAGCAGAGAATTTTTCCCGATTGCTCAGGTGGTAGAGGATCTAATATTTGAGCCATAACTGCTGAGGAGCTTTACGCCACAATTTTACATTACACTAGCCAAGCCTAGCACCCGCTGATCCCCAGTTGCTGTAACTGCGAATACCAACTGAGTATTTGTAGATTATTTTTGTCTTAAGATATATTTTTAGTTATGAAAATTTTGTAACTATTTATGCAATCTTCGGAATTATACACCACAAATAAAGTTTTTTGATATTTTTTTCTTGTATCAAACCTTTAATTCTCTCAAGGCAGATAAGACGACGATCTCCTTGCTTTTCACCTAGGCAGGAAGTGAGTTTTTTGTTTTATCTATCCCAGGATCAATCAGATGGAATCATCGCTTAATGAATAAAGTCAATGTTATGGTAAAGCTATATGAAAAATATCTTCATAAAGCCTATTTATAGATTTTATGTATGTTTTATGCCTAGCAATTTTAGCGTTTCCCGCACTTGCTAACATTAGTTTCCTCATTACCAACAATTGGCTAAAATGTCAAGCACAATTGTGATATCAAATAAAACCAAATAAAACAAGCACACACTTTAAAACTGGATGTTTTTCTCGCTTTCTCCAAAGATTGGCAAGATGGAAGTCAAAACACAGATGATGGAAAATCGAATTCTTTACGTTCGCCTTCCTTGTAACCCCATCTTTCCTATTGGGGTTGTCTACCTGAGCGATCATGTTCACAAGCAGTTTCCTAATATTGAACAGCGCATCTTTGATTTGGGAACAGTGCCACCTTTAGACTACAGTTCGGCTCTAGATCGCTCTATTGATGAATTTAAACCGACACTACTAGTATTTTCTTGGCGGGATATTCAAATTTATGCTCCAGTTGGTGGGCGTGGTGGCAACCCGCTACAAAACGCCTTTGAATTTTACTACGCCAAAAATCCTCTATTGAAACTACGCGGCGGATTGGGCGGTTTGCGAATCTTCATTGCTTACTATGTAGAGTTGTGGCGGAACCAAAGCTTAATCAAACGTGGCTTAAAACGTGCCCAAAAATATCATTCTGATGCTCGTGTAGTTGTAGGTGGTGGTGCAGTCAGCGTATTTTACGAACAATTGGGTAAAAGCTTACCCAAAGGGACAATTATTTCTGTGGGTGAAGGCGAAACCCTGCTAGAAAAGCTTTTAAGTGGTAGAGATTTTCGAGATGAACGCTGTTATGTTGCAGGAGAAGCTCAACCACGGAAACGGCTGATTCACGAACAACCCACCCCAATAGAAAAAACAGCTTGTAACTACGACTATATCGAAAGCATCTGGCCGGAATTTAACTTTTACCTGCAAGAAGAAGACTTTTATATAGGTGTACAAACGAAGCGTGGTTGTCCTCACAACTGTTGTTATTGCGTCTATACCGTCGTCGAAGGCAAACAAGTACGCATCAACCCAGCAGATGAAGTAGTTGCTGAGATGCGCCAATTATACGATCGCGGCATTCGCAACTTCTGGTTTACTGATGCCCAATTCATCCCCGCGAAAAAATTTATCGCCGATGCTGTAGAACTCTTGCAAAAAATCGTCGATTCTGGTATGACAGATATCCACTGGGCAGCATATATCAGAGCCGACAATTTGACACCCGAATTGTGTGATTTGATGGCGAAAACCGGGATGAACTACTTTGAAATCGGGATTACCAGTGGTTCTCAAGAACTCGTGCGGAAAATGCGGATGGGGTATAACCTGCGAAACGTCTTGCAAAACTGCCGTGACTTAAAAGCCGCTGGTTTCAACGATTTAGTTTCCGTTAACTACTCCTTTAACGTCATTGACGAACGTCCCGAAACTATCCGCCAAACTATCGCTTACCACCGCGAACTAGAACGGATTTTTGGTGCTGATAAAGTCGAACCTGCCATCTTTTTTATTGGATTACAACCCCATACCCATTTAGAAGAATACGCTTTCAAAGAAGGTATCCTCAAACCAGGGTATGATCCAATGAGTTTGATGCCGTGGACAGCCAAAAAACTCCTCTGGAATCCTGAACCCCTTGGTTCATTCTTCGGTGAAGTTTGCTTGCAAGCTTGGCAACAAAATCCCAACGACTTCGGACGCGAAGTCATGAAAATCTTAGAAGAAAAGCTGGGTTGTGCTGACTTAGAAGCAGCACTTACAGCACCATTAGAGACGAAAGAAAAACAGTTAGCAGGTGTATCCTAGAAACACCAGGATGTGGGGATATTCAGAATTCTGAATCGTCTCCCTCTCTCTTACTCAGTGCCTCTCTCTGCGGTTATTTTTACCAAATCCCATGTTAGAAGGTTCAATCCTACAACGGTTAGAAACAGCCCATCGTCACACAACCAGGCCAATTCGATTCGGTGTTTACTACAAAAATACCCTAGTTGCCCTGTGCCATGCTCTAGAAGACCATATCTTAACGGATGACGGTACACCCTTAGTCATCTCAGCCTTTCAACAAGGTAAATGGTATCTACAAGAAGCCGGGCGATATGCAGACATTGCCCAGCGCAGCCGCGAAATTGCTATCATGGCTGCTTCTGAATCTGGCTTTGCTGAACATCCCACAAGTCTTTTACCTAATGTAGACTTAGTGGCATTAGATTCAGTCGATCCAGTGGCGCAGGAGTGGCACTTAATTATTTTATCGCCTAAATACACAGCAATGGTAATTTGTCAAGAATTATCGGAAGCTGATTATGGCAGCGCTGGAGTACCGACATCAGACTTAGAGCGAAAATTCTATGGGTTGTGGACATTTGAACCAGAGTTAGTCCAAGAGACAGCAGAAATAGCGATCGCTCACATCAAAAAATACAACCCAGAACTGGCGGAAAAACTCACAGCCGATAAACAGCAAATTGTACCGTCAATAGATAGATCCCAAAATTTAGGTGCAGTTGTCTCCCGTGTAGTAGATTACCTCCAGACTGGGCAAGATAATTTATCCATCCCCACAGCGCCTCAGAAACAAACGCTAGATCGCAACTTGGTTTCTAACGAAATCCAAGCTTTTTTGCGAATGGCGCAACTGATGGATATGGCAGATGTCAACAATACAATGGCAGCTGCGGAAGTAGTAGTTCTTGCTGAAGCGATCGCCCAGCTTTTGGATCTTCCCGCATGGCAGATTAAGAGGTTGCGGCTAGCGGCTTTGTTACATCGCATAGATCCATTACAAAAAGCAGAAAGCGTACTCACAGGCGGTATATCCACACGCTACCAAGAAGATGCCCCGAGTTCTCCATTAACTTGTCCCTTAGTACCAGGGGCGCAAGTATTGCGAACCATGCCAAGATTACGAGCAGTTGCCCAAATTATCACTCACCAAAGCGAGTGGTGGAATGGCACAGGGGAACCAGCAGGTTTAGCTGGAGATGAAATTCCCTTAGAGTCGAGAATTTTGGCATTATTGGCAGATTTTCAGTGGCGACTCAATCAGCGAAAATCGTCAAATCAAAGCCGGGAACAAATATTTACTCAAGCTTTAGATGAGTGCAGACAGCAACAATCTACGCGCTTTGATCCTAAACTTGTAGATACCCTAGCTTTGTTAGTTATGGGTTTACAACAGGGACTCGACTTACCCTTGATGACACCCAAATTCAGCGCCGGCATCTGGATACTTGATTCCCAATGGGATAGCCACAGCAAGATCAGTGAAGAGATTGGTAGTTACTTTACATGAATATTGAAGCCATTAGATTAGGAAAACTCAAACAACTTCCAGGGGCAAATTTAGAAGACGAGGAACTCTCCCGACTGGATTTAAGCCGGATTAATCTTGCTGGTGCTACCCTTGTTGGCACTAATTTTGCTGGTTCTAAACTCGAAGGAGGGCATTTGGAGGGGGCAAATATGATGGGAGCCAACCTCCAAGCAACTGACTTACGGGCGAACTTGATGGGAGCAAACCTGATGCAAGCAGATTTAACAGGCGCTGACTTGCGGGGTAGCAATTTGCGTGGTGCTAACTTGATGGGAGCAAGACTGAGTGATGTGTCATTGGTAGGTGCTTTCTTGAGTGGTGCCAGTTTAATGAATGTGAACTTGCAAGGCGTAGACTTGCGCGGTGCTGACTTGCGCGGTGCAAACCTGACTGGGGCAAATCTCAAAGGTACAGACTTGAGTCGCGCCGATTTGCAAGGGGCTTTGTTGAGTGAAGCAAACCTGGAAGAAGCTGACTTGCGAGGGGCGAATTTGGCAGGGGCGAATTTGACAGGAGCGAATTTACTCTGTGCAGAGTTAGAAAGTGCAAATTTGAGCGGTGTTAATTTGAATAAAGCGTGTGTAGTGGGTACTGTAGTTGAGACGCTTGCGTAAAGATTGCACCAAAAAACCACCTATGCCGATTATTTGTATTTTTGAGGACTACCCAGAATTACATACTTCACCGCATAAGTCTCAATTATCATAATTATTTCCATGTTGACCGCGATCGCAAATCGGCAATGGAAACAGTTCAAAGAACTGGAAGCAGATTTTGTATCCCAGTATGGTGTAAAGGTATGGCAAGAGGTTTTTAATTTCCGTCTCAAGCCAGCACTGGATAAAGATTCTGACAGATGGCTACTGATCCAGTGGTGTGGTGAAGGAATTATCTCAGTCAAAAATGTGGTCTAGGTGCGATACCTAAGCCATCTGGATCAATTTGAAGGATGGCATTATTTTCAGAAAAGCCAAACTTAACATAGCTGTCAGCGATGGGGTTAGAACTACTATAACCAAGACTCTTCAGCAGTTGGCTAATCACAATTTTGTCGGAGCCTATAGTCAAGATTTATGACCGCCAGCGAAATACCTTTCTCATCATAAATATCGCTATACTTGCACCTATTGCCCCTAGCATACCCGGAATGAAGAATCCAGTAAAATTTTGATGAGCATAAATAATTACTTTAAGTATTTTATTTGGACTCTTGTCTTTCAGATTAAAAATCCCCCAGACTACTAGACCTTCATACCCTCCTATAGCCCCAATTAATAATCTAAATGTTTCAATAAAAAAATTAACTTTTCTTGTGATAATTAGAGTAGCTATGCCAGCAAATACTCCTCCCAATAAACATGGTGTAATTATTATTATGAGTAACATTAATAGCGTTTGATTGTCTGGTTCCCACATAACCTAAATTATTCATCTGGATAAAAGTTTGTCCACTTAAAAACATTATTGATTATCTACAGCTAAACAATTTAATAATAAATGCCTCGGCTATGACAGTTACTAAATCGTAACTAGATTTCTCATAAAAAAATAGCTGATACGACTAATAATTTAATTTTCATATATGACGCGATCGCTCAGTTCGCCCTCGTATCCACAAAGCTAGTACACTCATTAACAACACTCCCATAAGTCCTTGCAGGGGATTATTATTCACACCAGTTACCCAATCAGGAACTTGACCAGAATATTTCACTAATTCTCCAACATTAATAATGTAGTAGCCCCATACAAAACCACCATGCAGACCGATTGGTAAACCCAAGCGTCCCCTCCGCCAACGCTTTCCCCATACTTGCGTTAGCCCCAGCAGTACTAAAGCTGGAAATTGCGGCAGTGTATGAATAATTGCTTCCAAGGGTTTAATAAAGTGTAATGCAGCAAAGGCAATTGCATCTGTCCACATTGCCACACGCGGATTGTAATCTCGTTGTAACTCATCTAGCAACCAGCCTCGGAATAACAATTCCTCAGCAAATCCAATACCTAAGCCAACAAGTAAACCCTCTAAAATTACTTTTAGCAAAAAAACTTTCGGTTGCTGCCACACCAACCAACCCAAAATACCTTGTAACCCAAAAAGTATCAGAGTATTAATTATTCCCATAGCCAAGCCACGCAGTAAATCCATACCGTTTTGCCGCGTGAATTCTAAGCCATAATGCCGCAGAATTTGGGGCTGCTGGTAGACATATTTACCCCATAGTCTCAGGAGAAAAATAAATACTGCATATAAGAATACCAATGTCAATATACTTTCTAAGTTTGAATCATGTACTAGTAAGTATATTGGTGTAGCTAATGGCAACCATAGCAACAATAAATTCAGAATAAAACAGCCCAGCCTGATAGGGGCAGGGCGTTCAACTAAACGGACAAGGTTTTCTTTCATACCAATGTAAGTCACCAGCCAATACTCTATACTTCAACTAATGACCAATGACTAATGACTATTCGTCAGGTTCAATCGTGCTACTTAAACCGTGACTTTTCAATGTTTCGCAATAAAACTCAGCGTGTTCCAGGGCGCAAGTAATGACTAAAGCTAGCCCATTAGTATGGGCTTCCATCATGATGCTTACGGCTTGGGGTTGGGTAAGGCTTGGAACAGTCGCTATTAGTGACTGTACAACATGCTCCATAGAGTTGTAGTCATCGTTATGGAGCAAAACGCGATACCGAGGCGCGAGCTTGCGGGTTGTGGAAGGCTTTTGAATAGTTTCAACTGACACGGCTCTTTGCTCTTTTCTCGTTACTTCACTACAACAAAGTTTCTGTTTTGCGATCGCTCAACAGTTGTTTACCTATTCTATAGTATTTCTGCTCAGATACTATGCTAGAAAAACCCTTTGCTGCGAGGAATTGGTTGTATTAGTTTTGCGTAGCTACTTATGAGGCACATGTGTTAGACATCGTTGCCGTGAGAGTGCTACCTTAATCTTATAGAAGCTTTCCTTAAACGTAGCGCATTTTCATTTTTAAGATTAAGGAACTTGCAAAATAATCTTTGCCCCTGCCCAAACTGCATAATCATGGACATTAGCCTAGATTTTCTTCAACCAGGACAAATTGTGTCTTTAGAGCATGGCGACAGGAATCTGTATGCAGAAGTCATTGAATTTATAGTTTCCCGCCAGTTATGCTGGGTGCGTCCTTTATTAATGGTTACTTTCATTCAAGAATCGCCGCTAATTACCGATTTGCGAGATGCGTCTGACCTGCTTTGGCCTGCCAATTTATTTCGACCAACTTTAGACACAGAAGTAATTACCTTCTTGAGCCAAGTTTTAGCAAAAGAACCAAAAACTCAACCTGACTCAGCCGCAAAGCAGCAACTCAATCAATTTATTCACCAACTTTGGCAAGCATATCAAGAGGGATTGGAGATTAGGGCATTTAATACCGACAGCATTACCAACAACAGAATTTTTTCTAGGCCCCCTGACTAAACTTAGTTACCAATTACGTTAGCGAGTCTTTTACCTTCGCATAGCCTCTCCAAGAGTTGGGGAGATGCCGAAGGGGATAGCCTAGCGTTAACGAGTCATCTCTCAAAGGGAAACCCAAGGGCGATAGCGCAGCGTTAGCGAGTCATCGAGCGTCACGAGCGTCATTACGAATTACAAATTACGAATTATTCTAATATCCCAGGCTAGGAACCAACTGGATTCGGCCAGCATCCATCTCTGCCATTAATAATTCTAGGGCTTCGTAATCAACATCAGAAATGTAACCCCGTTCCGTCAGTTCTGAGTTTATTTCATTCTCTATCTCAGGAGTTAGTTTTTTTATGTCAAGAGCTTTTTCGACCAATTTACGAATAACGTACTGAGTTCTCATAAGTAATAGCCCAACCGTATATGATACTAATCATCCCAGATCAGCCTAAGTATAAAGAGTGATCCAAACACTAACTTACTAGTGATATATATCACAATTTAATTAGTCAGTTAGATAATTCGCTATGACTTTGCCGTATGCGATCAGCAACGCTAAGGTGAGAGATTTAACTTGCTGTTAAGAATTAGCTAAATTAGCTCTATTTATAGACTAAGCAAGTTTTCTCAGCATAGTTACTGATAATTTGTCTGCTCTATGGCTGTCTATAGTTGATTGTTTTTGAACTGAGATAAAAAAAAAGTATACATAAACACATTTCAAGCTGGAATTATAACAATCTTTAAACAGAGAGACTAAAGCAATAAAGATTCAGCAAAGAGAGCTAAGACGTATGGTCGATGCTACAAAATAGAGTTTATGTTCAAATAATCCTTAGCTTGACGCTCCAACAATTCTCAACAGGATGTAACTATGCAAGCAGTGCTTAACTATCCCAAGATTGCAGTTATTCGCCCCCAAGGGTCTTTGAATGCTGCAAACGCCTTGGAATTTGAACGAGATATGACCACAGTGTTGGCACAAAATGGTGTTTCCATCTTGGTAGTAGACCTAGCAGCAGTAGAATCGTTAGATAGCGCGGGGTTGATGGCATTGTTATCTACACACAAGCTGGCTCTTACTTTAGGACGGAGTTTCCAAATTTGTGCTGTTGCTCCATCAATAAGAATTATTTTTGAACTGACGCAACTCGATCGGGTATTTGAAATATTAGATAGTGAGGCTGAGTTGGCCCAAACATAACTTGATCTAAAAGCACAAAGATTCGGGCAATGAGTGGACTTTATGTAAAGGAGTTGTAAGTTGCAACGATAAACCTGTTAGAAGACCTAATTCAATGCTAAGGTTGGGGTTGGTTAGCTGTAATTAAGGTAGCTAGAAGATAGCACAGTGGTTGTTGCAGTTGAAAAATTAATAACGTCAGATATTTCAAAACCGGCCCGTTACCTAGGTAACGAGCTATTAGCAGTACACAAACCTTGGGATACGACAGCAATACATTGGGTTTTAACCTACCCAGAAGTGTATGAAGTCGGTGCGTCTAATTTAGGGCACATTATCCTTTATAACATCTTGAATGCCCAACCGCGTCAATCGTGCGATCGCGCCTACCTCCCAGGGCAAGACCTAGCAGCCAAACTACGCGAAACTAATACGCCATTGTTTGCGGTAGAGTCGAAGCGATCGCTGATAGAATTCGACATTTTAGGCTTTAGCCTCAGTTATGAACTGGGTGCAACTAATATCCTCGAAATGTTGGATTTGGCCGGAATTCCCTTGACGTGGCGAGAAAGGCAGGAGCGCACAGGGAAAGAGGGGCAAGGGGATAAAGGAGAATTTAGCAATATCCAGTCCTCATATCCGTTGATTTTTGCTGGTGGGCAAACAGCAACATCCAATCCTGAGCCTTATGCCGACTTCTTTGACTTTTTCGCCCTTGGAGATGGAGAAGAACTGCTGCCAGAAATTGCTCTGGTGTTGGAAGAAGGCAAACAAGCAGGATTGAGTCGGGAACATCTATTACTAGATTTGGCACAGATACCAGGCGTATATGTGCCTCAGTTTTACGACATGGCAGAGGATGGCTCAGTTCATCCTCATCGCCCAGACGTGCCAAAACGAATTTTGCGACGGGTTGCAACTCCCATACCAGCATATTCTATTGGGTTAGTTCCCTACGTAGAAACGGTGCATGACCGCTTGACCATTGAGATTCGGCGTGGTTGCACTCGTGGCTGTCGCTTTTGTCAACCAGGAATGCTGACTCGACCAGCACGGGATGTAGAACCCGATAAGGTTGTAGAAGCAATTGAACAAGGTATGCGGGCAACTGGTTACAATGAGTTTTCCCTACTATCTTTGAGTTGTTCTGATTATTTATCCCTGCCAGCAGTGGGGATGGAAATCAAAAATCGCTTAAAAAATGAAAACATTTCTTTGACTCTACCAAGCCAACGGGTAGACAGATTTGATGAAAATATTGCCAACATCCTGGGAGGAACACGCCAAAGTGGACTGACTTTTGCTCCAGAAGCTGGTACTCAGCGGATGCGAGACATCGTAAATAAGGGTTTGACAAATGAAGAATTGTTGCGGGGAGTAAAAACCGCTTGGGAGCAAGGCTGGGATAAAATCAAGTTGTATTTTATGATTGGCTTGCCGGGTGAGACGGATGTTGATGTTTTGGGCATTGCGGAAACAGTAAGCTGGCTACAGCGAGAATGTCGGGGCAAAGGCAGAAAACCCCTAAACTTTAACCTAACGATTTCTAACTTTACGCCCAAGCCACATACACCATTTCAGTGGCACTCAGTTTCTACAGCTGAATTTAAGCGTAAACAAAACTTGCTACGGCAAGAATTCCGCTGGATAAAGGCAGTAAAGGTAAATTTTACCGATGTCCGCATTTCGGCAATGGAAGATTTTGTGGGACGAGGTGATCGCAATTTAGGTAAAGTAGTGCGCCGTGCCTGGGAATTGGGTGCTGGTATGGATTCCTGGTATGAAAATTTAGATCAAGCTTTTAGTGCTTGGGGATCTGCGATCGCCCAAGCTGATTTAGATTGGAAATACCGCCAAGTAGAAAATGGCGAATGGAATTTGTTTCACACAGAGGCGCAGAAGAGATCGGAAGATGCGGAAAATACCCAACTCCTAACTCCTGTACAGACGCGATTAATCGCATCTCTCCCCAATAGAGACGCGATTAATCGCGTCTCTCCCCACTCCGTTGATATTCGCCTACCCTGGGATCATATTGATACCGGGATTGATAAAAAGTGGCTCCAAGAAGACTTGCAACGTGCATTAGAAGCAGCAATTGTACCCGACTGCTCTTTTGAAGGTTGTTCTCATTGTGGTGTCTGTGGCACTGACTTTGGGCATAACATCGTGATTGAATCACCTGTTATCCCAAAATTCGCTGGCGAGTTTATCCCCAACACAACTAAAGCCCAAAGGCTGCGAGTTTGGTTCGGAAAACAGGGTAATATGGCTTTGATGAGCCACTTGGATTTAATCCGTCTGTTCGACCGAATTGTGCGGCGAGCAGGCTTACCAATCGCTTTCACAGGTGGGTTTCATCCAATGCCGCGAATTTCTTTAGCAACTGCTTTGGCTCTAGGGGCTACTAGCAGCGGTGAAATTGCAGATTTTGAGTTGACAGTGCCAGTGGAGGTTGGTACTTTCCGAGAACAGTTGGCTCGTGAAATGCCCACAGACATACCTATATATAATGTGGAGCAGATAGATTTAAAAGCTAGTGCCGCTACCCAACTGCTAGAGTCCGCAGAGTATTTAATTACTGTAGCAGCACTTGAAGAAACAACATCTATACAATGGCAAGACTGGATTAATACAATCAAAGCAAAAGAGGAACTTTGGTACGAGCAAACAACTAAGTCAGGTAAGAGCCAATTAATAAATCTGCGCGATCGCTTGTTTGAACTGGAATTAGTAGAAACTCACAATAGCAAAACAGAATTTATGTCATCCGTGATCCGTTATCTAGGTAGCTATCGCCAGGACGGTTTGCTGTTGCGTCCCGAACAAATCCTGTTTATGCTAAAGACAGTGGCTAGTGTAGAATTTCAACTCCTGCATATCCACCGCAATCGGCTAATTTTAGGGGTATAATCCCTGTAGGGCAACTTGCTAGTAGTTCGTCCTGACATGGCAGCTTATAGGAATTGATTTTTAGTAAGGTTGCGTTAGAATAGTGTGAAGAGAAATTTTCTGGCGCTGCATTGAATTAGCTGGTTCACTACCCTGGTATTCAGGGGGCGAAAGCAAAGATATTAGAGTGCAACTTCTAGGATTTATATCCCAGACAAAAAAAGCATAATTAAGAATGCACACTTTCTCTATAGCTACCTTGTGAATCAGTAACTAACAGCAGGCTCGGTTAGCTTCTCTAAATCCATTTTTTTTAAACAACTGCTGAATGTCTAATCCACAGTAGTACCCAAAAGCTAGTGCATTAGTTTTTTAGAGTTGAAGCAACTGCCGTCGGTTAGTCTGACTTGTAGACGTTCATAGACGCGCAAAGCGCGGCTTGCCTTAGGCTAGAACGGCTCAAGGTAGGGTAGTAACTGGCGTTGCTGAGTATAACCCTAAGGATAAAACCGGGGAATGGAACATAGAAATAGTTTCTTTTTCTTAACGAATTCAGTAGGTTACTCTCAAATGAATGTCCTGAGTTAAAATGCTCACTCAGGATTTAAAACTTTCAACTCAGAACTCTCTTGATTGAGTGTGTGTTTTGCAATTAAATCAACCACGGACGGTTGATTTAATTGCTTAAACAATATGCAGCCGTTCTAGAATAATCAGCCGTGGAAACGCTCTTAAGAGCGCCAATCGCTATTTAACTTAGAAGCCCAGGTTTGCGATTTTTATTATCAGTAGCGCCTTTTGAGGGTTGTGAGGGCAGCAAAAATATAATATCAAACCGAGAAAAGACTGGTATTAAAACTGACGCAAAGACGCGGGGAGTTTTGAATTACAAGTAATTAACCGGGCTTGATACAACAAACCTCAAACCTGTAAGTGCTGCCAATTTTTGAGGAAATTGAATGCCAAAACAAATTATCATCGCGGAGCAGCACCAAATTGCTGCGGTTTTTTCTGAAGATCAAATACAGGAACTCGTTGTTGCTACCGGTCATCATCAAATAGGTGATATCTACTTAGGAGTAGTAGAAAACGTATTACCTGGGATAGATGCAGCTTTCGTCAATATTGGCGACCCCGAGCGCAACGGTTTTATTCACGTTACTGACTTGGGGCCATTGAAGCTCAAGCGTACCGCAGCGGCAATTACAGAATTACTAGCACCACAGCAGAAAGTTTTGGTGCAAGTAATGAAAGAGCCAACGGGGACAAAAGGGCCCAGGCTTACGGGTAATATTACCTTACCCGGACGCTATGTAGTACTAATGCCTTATGGTAGAGGTGTAAATTTATCTCGACGGATTAAAAGTGAAAGTGAGCGCAACCGCTTGCGGGCACTAGCGATTTTGGTCAAACCGGCGGGAATGGGTTTGCTCGTGCGTACAGAAGCCGAAGGCAAACCCGAAGAAGCAATTATGGAAGATTTGGAGTTGCTGCAAAAGCAATGGGAGGCGATCCAGCAGGAAGCGCATTCCACCCGCGCCCCAGCACTGCTCAACCGAGATGATGACTTTATTCAGCGCGTATTGCGGGATATGTACGGCGCGGATGTAAATCGAATTGTCGTAGATTCCAGTACCGGTTTGAAGCGCGTCAAACAGTACTTGCAGAATTGGAGTGGCGGTCAAACACCGCAGGGATTGTTAATTGACCATCACCGCGATCGCTCGCCAATTTTAGAGTACTTCCGTATCACTGCCGCCATTCGGGAAGCGCTGAAACCGAGAGTAGACCTACCTTCTGGTGGTTACATTATCATTGAGCCGACAGAAGCACTAACCGTAATCGATGTTAACTCCGGTTCCTTCACGCGATCGGCAACAGCTAGAGAAACAGTTTTGTGGACAAACTGCGAAGCTGCAACAGAAATTGCTCGCCAGTTGCGTCTGCGGAATATTGCCGGAGTGATCGTTGTTGATTTTATTGATATGGAATCGCGACGTGACCAACTACAAGTTCTCGAACATTTTAATAAAGCACTCAAAGCAGACAAAGCTCGTCCTCAGATTGCCCAACTCACCGAACTAGGTTTAGTAGAATTGACCCGCAAACGTCAGGGTCAAAATATTTACGAATTATTTGGTGAAACTTGTCCTACCTGTGGCGGTTTAGGACATACCGTGCGTCTCCCCGGAGAAATCGAAAACCGATTGCCAATACCGGCAGACACACCAGAACGTGAGCGTTTTGTATCCCTACCTCACCGAGAACCACGTCAGCCATCTGCCCGCACCCCGGAACCACGAGAAACCTATGATGGGTTTGGGGAAGCATTTGACGGCGACCCGGAATTGAGTAATCTAAATCTAATCAATCATCCTAGTTATCAAGAACTGAATGATAATAAGCGTCGTACCCGCACTCGCCGCAGTCGAATTGGCATTAATGGGTTAAATGGGAAAGATGAAGCTCGGGTTATTCCCAATCCCTTAGCTTTTGTCAACGAGCCAGATTTAGACCTTGATGTGGAACCAGAAATAGGCTTTGTACCAGAAATACCCTCACCCACCCTTGGTAAACCAGGCTGGAGTGAAAGAGTAGAGCGCACTAAAGTTATCAAAGCAGAACCAATTAAGCCAGTGGTAGAACCACCGGAGATTAGGACTGTAGAAATGAGCCTCCAAGAACAGGATATATTTGCCTTAATGGGAATATCTCCTTTGGTGAAGTTGGAGCAAGAGGTTAAAAATACCAAGTCTGTGATTATTAATGTGATTCAGCCTGGTCAAGTGCCAACGACCCCAACTGAATCAACCTCAGAATCAACTATTGCCCAAAAAGCAACACCTGAAATAACCACTGTTGCCCAAAAAGCAACACCTGAAATAACCACAAGCAAAATACCGACACCAAAAGTTATTGAGCCAGAACAAAAATCTTTGATAGAAGAGCCAACTGAACCATCGGAATTGACTGCAAATCCTTCGGAACCTTTGTCTGCAAAAACCTCTGCCGCCAGCGAGATCGCAGATGAAAGTGAAGCTAATAGTAGCGCCACTGCCAGCCGTCGCCGCCGCCGTCGTTCTTCAGCAATTGAAGATAATTAATTTGTTTTATGGTGGAAACGTCGCCAGCACCGTTGGAAAAATCCAGTTGGCTGGAGTTTTCTACCTTGTCAGGGATTCCAGGGTTGGTTGCAGGTATAGATGAAGTAGGGCGAGGTGCCCTATTTGGCCCTGTAGTGGCAGCAGCAGTGATATTACCAAGTCATGCTTTGCCAATACTGATAGCAGCTAAAATTAAAGACAGTAAAAAGTTGTCTAGTCTTCGGAGAACTCAGGTAGCGCAGCAAATTTGTGAGCTAGCTATAGACTGGAATATTGGGTTTGCTTCTACTGCCGAAATTGACAAGATAAATATTTTGCAAGCAACGCTGTTAGCAATGAAGCGGGCTGTGCTGAAGTTAAAGGTACAGCCTGCACTTTGCTTGGTTGACGGCAATCAGTCAATTAAAGACTTGCTATTGCCGCAACAAACAGTAGTCAAAGGGGATGAGCGATCGCTCGCTATTGCCTCTGCTAGTATTGTTGCTAAGGTTTGGCGTGATGAACTGGTAATGCGTTTAGCATTAAAATACCCTATGTACAACCTGGAGTGTAACAAGGGTTATGGTAGCCAGCGGCATTTGCTGGCTTTGCAACAATACGGGCCCTCGCCCCTACATCGTCAGTCTTTTCGTCCTTGCCAAATCAAAGTACCGAACGCTGAGTAATTAAATAATTACTCAGCATTCAGGATTGGCAATTCAGTACTGTTACCGTCCAATCGTCTATCTTTAGTTTGTGATATCACCCAGTAACGATAATCCGCCAAAAGTTGATTTAATAACCGTTGCTTGACTGATAAGAGTACACTTTTGAGCAAAGCATTGCCAGTAGCTTCTAAAATCGGCTTAGGAGTGAAAGAAAATGGTGGTGGCAAATCCACCAGCACTTCTAAATCAGCTTTTCCTTGCAGGCGAGTGCCACTGCTTAATTCTTTGGGAGAGAGATGCCCTTTTAAATTAAGAGCAAAGCGCTGGTTAATATACTCGAAGCCCAGAATTTCACAGCCTAGCGATCGCAAATAAATTATTCCATTTGATTCTGCCCAAACTCTCATGTCTACAGTAGGTTGAATACTCAACGACATAAAAGTTAACGGACGCATTTTCAAGCGAAATATCTCATCAGAAAGCTGCTCAATCCGACTGTTGTCAGCCAAAGCCTTAACCAGACGTTGAGGCTGGCGCAAGTAGTGCTGAATGGGAATAGGCTGCTCTGGAACAGCGATTTCAACCGATTGGGAGGCAGTAAACCGGGTAGCCATGAGCGGATAAAAATATCTGTTTCTTAATTTTAATATTTTTTAATAAATTAAATCTGATTATTAGAAAACTACAAAATTTATTGATCATAAAAATCATTGTTGCTTATCAGCTATACATAATTAGCAAAAAGTTGGTACGCTCATTACTATCTTTAGTTCAATCAATATAGACTATGTATGTATTGACAAAAAAACAATAATATGAATCTTTCAAGGCACAGAAATCAATATAATTGCTTTTGAATCTCCAAGGAATTTAGCAAAAAAAACTATCAGGAAATCAATCTGGTAGAAGTGCTGTTTTCCACAAATTGTTTTCCTAGATACATATTTCGCTCTATTCGTTTAGTGCGTAAATTTTAGAGATAACAGTGATTAGTAAGAATAGATTTGGATATATTTGCCAAGACCAAAATATCATAATCTCTATTTACCGATTAAACTCGCAACTCAAGGCTAAAGGCATGACTTTATCAATCGCACATTTAGGGCCTCCCGGCACTTATACAGAACAAGCAACTGTTTTTTATGCCAACTGGCTAACTAAAAATACGGCAGTTGAAGCTAGTCTATGTCCCTATCCCACCATTTCCCAGTCACTGCACGCCGTTGCTGATGGTCAAGCCCACTTGGCTGTTGTGCCAGTGGAAAATTCTATTGAAGGGAGTGTGACTATGACATTAGATACACTGTGGCAGTTGGACAGTTTGCAAATTCAGTTAGCCTTAGTATTACCTATTGTCCATACGTTAATTTCTTGTGCGTCTAGCTTAGATAAAATCAAAACTGTTTACTCTCATCCGCAAGCTTTGGCACAATGTCAAGGATGGTTAGAGCAGTTTCTCCCATCTGTACAGATTATTCCCAGCAATTCTACAACCGAAGCACTACAACGATTGGAGCAAGAGACAACAACAGCAGCGATCGCCTCTAGTAGAGCAGCTCAACTTTACAACCTGCCGATCCTTGCTAGTGGCATCAACGACTATCCAGAAAACTGTACTCGTTTTTGGGTAGTAAGTCAGAGTGAAACGAACGCTGAATATCAGCCATCAAAAGTGCCTACCAGTCACACATCACTGGCTTTTAGTATGCCTGCTAACACACCCGGAGCATTGCTCAAACCTTTGCAAATATTTGCTCAACTAGGAATTAACCTTAGCCGAATTGAATCTCGTCCAACAAAGCGATCGCTAGGCGAATACTTATTTTTTATGGATTTAGAAGCGGATCTCAAGAAAGCACAAATGCAATCTGCTTTAGCAGAATTAACTATCCACACAGAAATTTTAAAAATTCTTGGCGCTTACAATGTTTTACCGATCAGCGCTGTTACTTGAGAAGTTAGGAGTTAAAAATTATCATTTTGGATTTAGGAGTTACCAGTTATCAGCTAGGAAATATAAATTATAAGTTGTCGATCTTTTATTTTTGTTTTTTTTCCTAACTCGTAACTTCTAACTCCTCACTCTTCACTTTTCACTAAATGTGTCTTTGAGAACAGCGCGAGCTGCCAAGTGATTGCGAGTAGAGGTTAAAATTTCTGCTTCCCGCTCTAGACGAGTTACAGTATCTTGCATTTCTAACAATAATTGCTGCTCTGCGGCGACACCATAAAGGTTACTGGCTACCCAATAAGATAACTCTGTAGGTAGATCAGGCAAATCTTCTGGTAATTCGATATTTTGTTCGGTTAATTTGGCTGATAGACGCACAACATCTCGCAGTAGTTGTTCTACCTCCGAAGATAAAGGTCGCAAATCTTTAGTCGGTGGTTGGTCTTCTATCCACTCTACTAAACCAACGCGGTATGGCTTTTCACGAACATATTCTAATACACGAAATCTTTGCTGCCCTAAAGTCATCATCTTGATCCGATCATCTGGCAGCCGTTGGTGATGAATAATTTCGGCACAGCAACCAGTGTTTGCGATTGTACCTTTGACTGGATCGAACATCAAAACACCGAACCTGCGATCGCTTTCCAAAATCGTGTTCATCATGATTCGGTAGCGAAATTCAAAGATGTGCAAAGGCAATGGTCTGGTAGGAAACAGAACTACTTCGGGTAACGGGAACAGAGGGAGTTCGCGAACTGCAATTTTAGAAGATGATGTCATTGTTACTTTGGTATAAACTTAATTCTTAAAAATAATTTTTCTCTGCTTTTCCCTTATTTTGTTTACATTCTATCATTTGTTTCCTAGCGAAATAAAAGCCCTGAGATATATTTCTTCAGGGCAATGTAAAAAAGTATACAAATTTTATTGCTCATTAGTCATTAGCAAAGGACAAATGACCAATGACTAATGACTAAATTAAAGTTTGACTTCGATATCTACACCCGATGGTAGATCCAATTTCATCAGGGCATCAATAGTTTTAGAAGAGGGCTGGTAAATATCAATAATCCGGCGATGAGTACGGGTTTCAAAGTGTTCTCGTGAATCTTTATCTACGTGAGGCGATCGCAGCACACAATAGATGCGGCGTTTTGTTGGTAAAGGAATTGGGCCTACGGCTGTAGCATTGGTGCGGTTAGCTGTATCTACAATCTTCTCGCAAGATGTGTCTAATAAGCGTCGGTCAAAAGCCTGTAAGCGAATTCTAATTTTCTGCTGCTGTAGAGTTGCCATCTTTAATTTTCCAGGTTCTGCGTAATTAGGGGAGTATTTATTGGTTAAAGGTTACAAGTTATAAGTTACAGAAAACTATTACTTGTCCCCTGTAACCTATTACCTTTTTATAGAGGGAAGAGAAAGGAGCAGAGAGGCACTATACCATCTCTGCTCCTTTGTTATGAGCGAAAAGGTGCTACTTGATAATTTTAGAGACGACACCAGCACCGATGGTGCGACCACCTTCGCGGATAGCGAAGCGCATTCCTTGTTCAATAGCGATCGCGTTGATCAATTCTACTGTCATCTTGATGCGATCGCCTGGCATCACCATTTCTACTTCTTTGCCTTCATCGGAGGTGTAGGCTTTGATGGTACCAGTTACATCAGTTGTCCGCACATAGAACTGGGGACGGTAGCCAGCGAAAAATGGAGTCTTACGACCACCTTCTTTTTCTGTTAAGACATACACCTCACCTTCAAATTCATTGTGAGGTTTAATCGAACCAGGTTTGGCGATGACCATACCCCGTTCAATATCAGCCTTCTGGATACCCCGCAGTAGTACCCCAGCGTTATCCCCAGCCATACCTTGGTCGAGACTCTTCTTGAACATCTCAATACCAGTTACGGTAGTGGCGCGAGTATCTCTGATACCCACAAGTTCAACGTTATCGCCAACTTTGACTACACCCCGCTCAATCCGACCGGTGGCGACAGTACCACGACCTGTAATTGAGAAAACGTCTTCTACAGCCATCAGGAAGGGTTTATCAACATCCCGCTCAGGAGTGGGGATGTAAGAATCTACAGCATCCATCAGTTCGTAGATTTTGTCTACCCACGGATTTTCACCGCGTTGGGTCTTAGGATTCTTGGTCATTGCTTCCAGAGCTTGCAGACCAGAGCCTTTGATAATGGGGATATCATCGCCAGGGAAATCGTAGCTGGAAAGCAGTTCTCTAAGTTCTAGTTCTACTAGTTCCAAGAGTTCTGGGTCATCCATCAAATCTTCTTTGTTCAAGAAGACAACCAGACTGGGAACACCTACCTGTTTTGCTAACAGGATGTGTTCGCGGGTTTGGGGCATAGGGCCATCGGTAGCAGCAACTACGAGGATACCTCCATCCATCTGAGCAGCACCGGTGATCATGTTCTTCACATAGTCAGCGTGTCCTGGACAGTCTACGTGAGCATAGTGCCGATTTGCAGTTTCATACTCTACGTGAGCGGTATTAATGGTAATACCCCGTGCTTTTTCTTCTGGGGCATTATCAATTTGGTCGTAGCCCTTAGCTACAGCCTGACCCATAGCTGCCAAGGTCATGGTGATGGCTGCTGTCAAGGTAGTTTTACCGTGGTCAACGTGGCCAACTGTACCGATATTAATGTGGGGTTTATTCCTTTCAAACTTTGCACGTGCCATGAATGCTCATTTCCTTATTTTAACTAAGCGTTCCCTTTGCTTTTTGCAATGATAGTTTCAGCTACGCTGCGAGGAACCTCTTCGTAGTGGCTGAACTCCATCGTGAAGGTACCCCGACCTTGCGTTTTTGACCGAATATCAGTGGCGTAGCCAAACATGCTTGCCAGTGGAACTTTAGATGTTACCTTAGCGAGTCCCTTTTCGGTGCTTTGGCTTTCAATCTGCCCTCGGCGGGTGTTGAGGTCGCCAATGACGTTCCCCATATAGTCTTCAGGAACTTCAACTTCAACTTTCATCATAGGCTCTAAGATGACAGGTGAAGCTTTCAGGACAGCCTCTTTCATCGCCATTGAGCCAGCGATTTTGAAAGCCATTTCTGAAGAGTCTACATCGTGGTATGACCCATCAATTAGCGTCGCTTTAACGTCAATCAACGGATATCCAGCTAGAACGCCGGATTCGCAGCTTTCTTTCATTCCTTGTTCTGCAGGGCCAACGTACTCTTTAGGTACTGAACCGCCAGCAATTTTGGAAACGAATTCAAAGCCAGTACCGGGTTCTCCAGGCTCTAAATTGATCACAACGTGACCGTATTGGCCTTTACCACCACTTTGGCGGATGAATTTGCCCTCAACTTTGTTCACAGCTTTCCGAATTGTTTCTCGGTAAGCTACTTGTGGGGCACCTACATTCGCTTCCACCTTGAATTCTCGTAACATCCGGTCTACTAGAATTTCTAGGTGTAACTCTCCCATTCCCGCGATCACGGTCTGGTTTGTTTCCGGATCGACGCGGACACGGAAGGTGGGGTCTTCTTCTGAGAGAGATTGCAGAGCCTTGGACAGTTTGTCCATGTCGTTCTTGGTTTTGGGTTCAACCGCCACCGAGATTACAGGCTCAGGAATGAATAGGGATTCCAGAATTACTGGCGATCCATCATCACAAAGTGTGTCACCTGTCAAGGTGTCTTTCAATCCCAGAGCTGCTCCTAAATCACCCGCCCGCAGTTCATCGACATCTTGCCGATCGTCTGCCTTCATTAGAACTAAACGGGAAATCCGTTCTTTTTTATTCTTACTAGCGTTGAGAACGTAGCTGCCCTTTTTCAGGACACCAGAATAAACGCGAACAAATGTCAGGCGACCATAAGGGTCAGCCATAATCTTGAATGCCAGAGCTGCTAGGGGTTCGTTGTCATCAGCCCGCCGCTCAACAGTATCGCCATTGGGCAGTAAGCCTTGAATTGGCGGTACTTCACTTGGCGCTGGCAGGTAATCTACAACGGCATCCAGCATCAACTGCACGCCTTTGTTTTTAAATGCTGAACCACAAAGTACTGGTACAATCGTTCCCGCAATTGTGCCTTTACGCAGGGCAGTCCGAACTTCCTGTTCTGTAAGTTCTTCGCCCTCGAAGTACTTAGTCATCAAAGCATCATCGGTTTCTGCTGCGGCTTCTATTAGCTTGGTGCGGAATTCTTCTACCTGCGCTTTCAATTCTTCCGGGATATCGGTTTCTTGGATATCGGTTCCTTGGTCATTGGCGTAAATATACGCACGTTGCCCTACTAGGTCAACGATACCTCGGAAGTCATTTTCACTACCAATTGGTAGTTGAATGGCGATCGCATTCGCCCGCAGGCGATCGCGGATTTGGTCGTGAACTTTATAAAAGTTCGCTCCGGTGCGATCCATCTTGTTGATAAAGGCTATCCGAGGAACTTTGTAGCGTTCTGCTTGCCGCCACACTGTCTCAGACTGCGGTTGCACGCCGCCCACAGAACAAAATACTGCGATTACACCATCCAACACGCGCATGGAACGCTCAACTTCAATTGTGAAGTCTACGTGACCCGGAGTATCGATAATGTTTATTTGATGATCTTTCCAACTGGTACTGATAGCAGCAGCAGTAATGGTAATTCCCCGCTCCCGCTCCTGCTCCATCCAGTCTGTGACGGCAGTTCCTTCATGAACTTCGCCAATTTTATGAATTATCCCAGAGTAAAATAATATTCTCTCTGTTGTTGTTGTTTTGCCCGCATCTATATGCGCCGCAATACCAATGTTGCGTACTTTCTCTAGCGGGATCGTGCGTGCCACAGCTACCTCCTATAGTTTTTGCCTCATGATATCTTGTATATTACTCTTTGTTAAGATTCTATACTTTTAGGGAAAACCGTCTTCTTTTTGTAAATCATACGATATACCGCTTCTGGAGGGCGATATATCGCTTTTCTACTTAGTAACGATAGTGTGCGAATGCTTTGTTAGCTTCCGCCATCCGGTGCGTTTCTTCACGTTTCCGAATCGCATTGCCAGTTTCGTTAGCAGCATCCATTAATTCATTTGCCAGTTTGCTTGCCATTGTCCGGCCTGGTCTGGAGCGGGAATATTGCACTAACCAACGCAGTGCTAAGGTAGTGCCCCGTTCTGTACGCACTTCCATTGGTACTTGGTAGGTTGCTCCACCAACTCGCCGCGCCTTTACTTCTACTAAAGGCGTGGCATTTCGCACTGCTCTTTCAAAGGTTTCTAAGGCACCAGCACCAGTGCGTTCTTCAATAGTTTTTAATGCATCATAAACAATCCGTGCGGCAAGTGATTTCTTGCCATGACGCATGATCCGCCTGATAATCATGCTCACAAGGCGACTGTTATATACAGAGTCAGACGGGACTGGGCGCCTTTGAATAACACCACGACGAGACATACTTCACCTTTAATTCGGAATTGGCAACGAAATTATATGCTATCAGACACCGGAAACTAAAAGCTGTGGAACTCAACCCTCAGACTTTCTCAATTTTGTTCTCGACTGTTGCACCAAGGCTGACTTATTGACTGCCAATTTTGGATTAGAGTTTTTGGTAGATGTTCCGACCACAAGGATTGGAAAAATCAAAAGTCTGTAAGCCTCATCCCCTTGCGGGTTCGACCAATCCAAAATCGCAAATCTAAAATCTAATATTCATTGACTTGCTAGCTGCAACTAAATACTTAAGGCGACAACATTTTAAACTTTAGTGTCCAGATTAGAATTTTGCTGTGGGTTACAGCGTTTTCTTCTGAACTTCTACACTTGCTCGCTTAGTGTAGGTGTAGCTTGCTTGATTTTTTTAAACAGACTTGAGCAGCTTTCGTAACTGCTATTAGTACACAGACCCTGATAGTTTTTTGTCCTTGAGCGCTTCTAAGGTAGACGATTAATCGTGTTGGATGCGATTAATCGCCTAATCCTATTTTTTCGCTTCTTTCGGACGCTTGGTTCCATACTTGGAACGCCCTTGTTTGCGGTCTTTGACTCCGGCTGTATCTAGGGTGCCACGGATAATGTGGTATCTCACGCCTGGTAGATCCTTAACCCGACCGCCACGAATCATCACAACTGAGTGTTCTTGTAAGTTGTGACCAATACCTGGAATATAAGCTGTGACTTCAAATCCAGAGGTAAGTCTGACTCTTGCTACTTTACGTAGAGCTGAGTTAGGCTTTTTGGGTGTGGTCGTGTATACTCTGGTACAAACTCCCCGACGTTGAGGGCATTGTTTCAGAGCCGGGGACTTGGTTTTCTGACGCGCTTGCTCGCGCTCGTTGCGTATTAGCTGCTGTATTGTTGGCATGAGTTACAGCGCGTAAAGCTGCTTATATGTCTAAGTTTTAACAAATCCTAATTATATCGTTTTTTATTATTTTATGTCAATTGTAATTTTTCCTTAATTAGTTAGTTATTCTTCTTTTGTTATTGGTAAACGATCGCTAATTAAGGACTATTGACTAGTTGTGGAGAATGAATTACCACAGCCACAGGTTGCGATCGCCTGGGGGTTGTGGAAGCGAAAACCACCACCCATTAAGTCTTCTGAATAATCTACCCTCAAACCGTTGAGGTAAATTAAGCTGGCGGCATCTATGACTACTTGAATCTCATTCAAGTCGAGAACCTGGTCGCCAACTTTTATTACTTCATCGAAGGACATATCATAAAATAACCCGGAACAACCACCTGGTTTTACTGCCAATCGAAACAACATATTTGGCTGCTGCTTGGACTTTATTCGCCCAATCTCACTCACGGCTGCTTGACTCAGATGAATCATGGAACTCGTTTTTTGCAATTAAATACCCCATCTTCTATTTTACAGATGGGTTGACCCTCGCTTCTTGAAAATTCCAAATCACCGAAAGCATGAGCGCGATCGCTATTACTACATTTATAACATTAATATGCTTCAGTCCCTACCTTAACTAGGTAGGGACTACTGGTATGCAGTGGTTCCCAAAGATATGCACACAAATGTATTGAGTTTTGGGATTAGAGCTTTAATAGCGTTCTTTTAGTTTTAATCCTTAGTACGGGCATAGTCATCTTGGTAGCGAATAATATCATCTTCTCCCAAGTATTCGCCATTTTGCACTTCGATCAATACTAAGGGAATCACGCCAGGATTCTCTAAACGATGAGATGTACATTGAGGTACATAAGTTGACTCATTATTGCTCAGTAGTACTTCTTTCTCGCCACAAGTTACCCTAGCTGTACCAGAGACGACAATCCAATGTTCACTACGGTGATGGTGCATTTGTAGACTGAGGCGGTGTCCAGGCTTAACTTCAATGCGCTTAATTTTGTATCCGCGCCCTTCTTCCAAAACTGTAAAAGCACCCCAAGGACGTAACTCTGTTGCAGCAACGCCTCTGGAAGTGATGCTTGGGGGTATGTGTAGAGTTTCAGTCTGTGTAGTTTCTTGATATCGAGCCATCGTTACCTCATTTGGAGACATAACAAACCGTTAATACTCTTGACTATTGATCAAAAATCTGGCGCTATCTTATCTTGCAACTTTGAAAATCAGCAATTTTGTCGCACCTTGATAAACATAGCAAAATCAAACCTTATGGCGTAAAGCATCACTACTAAAACTCTGATGTCTACACAAAGTCTTCATCAAGCAAAATGACAGCTTGTTCTAAACTTTAAAAAGGGATTGGGCATGGGGCATGGGACATGGGTGATTAAGAAACTTTTCCATTCCCCATTCTTTAATCCCTACTCACTTAATTATCGTGGTTTTAGGAAAATACCAATTCCATTATGAACACGAGCAGCGGTACTAGGGGATCGATCAAGTAGTTGCCCTCCTAAGTAAAGGCTGGTGGAACTACCACCATCCAAATTTAGGGCATCCACACAGCCCATCTGTTGCATCAATTGAGCATGTTCTGCCAAATTAGGCCCATAACCGCCAACACGATTATGTGTGGCAGTAATCATCAGTGTGCCTGTTGCTGTTGTGCAAATACCGCTACGAATGGCCTTTTCGGCAATAAAGGCATTGCTGAATTTTTCGCCTTTGGCATCAAGGACAATTTGACGGTTTTGCACTAATAGCGGACCTGCTCCGATAATGTGGGGATAACGACTAAAATCAGCCGGGGTAGTGGCGCTGGAAATACTTACTGCGCTTCCAATAGGTAGCTGGGATGCAGCACTAGCAGCGTTAGCGCGTAAAGTTAGTAGGTAGCCATCCTGGGGAATCGGAATCGGCGTCTCACCAACTTTGCCGCCTGGTAGCTGACTAGTAATTTGGTCTTTCTGTACCACTAGGATAATTTCGTTATCCGTCAGGGGCGTGTAAGTTGATCCCCAAGCTGACGTGTAACGAGCAATCCCACTCTGGACATAACCGCTGTTGAGAAACAGAATTGGTAGGCGCTGGTCATTTGCTGTGATTAAAGTTTCTTCTAAGGTGAGACGACCGAAGTAAAATTGGCCAGAATCATTCCAAGCGATCGCACCTCGATTAAGAATAGGGCCTGATAACCACTGATTATCCCGACGAATCGCACCCAATGGCAATTTATTATTACGGTTAAAATAACCACCGTTAATTCCAGCTACTGCTAAGTAACGTTGTGCTGTTTGAATTAAGGGAGCAGTACCCGCAAGACCATCAGGACTAGCCCACATAGGTTTTAAGGTTAGCCCAAACTTGCGGGGATTAACTTCTAACCAGACCACCGGGAAGCGTTGTGTGCCTAAATTGACATACTGCTGTCGCCAGCGCAATCCTGGGCCCCAAGTAATACCCCGCTCTTCTAAAGGATCGGGTCGAATATTGATAATCAGGCGATTGGGGTTAGCGACAGTACTAACTTGAGGCGATAAACCAAAGGGAACGCTCAGACTAATAATAGTTTGGTTTTTCACCACCTCTACTTTTTGAATCAATGGTTCAGGGGTTGGAACCGATGCTGGTATTGGTTGTGTTGGTGTAACTGGTAATAATTGTTTGAGCAGGTTTGGCAGCAATGTTGGTGGCGCTGGTGGCTGGGGGGTACAGCGTTCTATCAAAAGGGGATCGGCTATTCCATCCAGGGTAATTGTCCACTGTCGATTTGGCGGTGTAGTGGGTTTGGGAGTTGGCGTGTCTGGATCAGAAGATGGAGTTTGGGGTTTTGCGATCGCTGATCCTTGTGCAACTTGCCAGGGAGTTGGACGATCTAAATCGACAAGAATCCGAGTTTGTTGCAAAGGGGCACTTGCCTCTGGAGGTTCCTGGCTCTGAACAATATTTGTGACTTGTGCTTTTGGGGTAGCAATCACCAAAATGTTGCCATTGGTTCGGATTTCCCATCCAGATGTTTGAGCAAAATTGCTAATATCCAGATAGCGATATGCTCCTAGTAGTCTGGTAGTTAAAACCAGTGGTGTTGTCACGGATGAAAACCACTGTATTGGTTGCTTTGCTGAGTTACTACTGTTTAAGAAATTTACTCCAATTAACTGCCTAAATACCCCATCACTGAGATGAGTTGTGATCTGACCAGCTTTTCCAGGTCGCTGCAACCAAGTTCCTGGTAAAGTACGACCATTGAGGGAAATTTGATTACCAGAGGAGACTACGCCTGTTAAAGCAGGTGCAGGTGACTGGGAGATGAGCCTTGGTATTGATTGGGCGTTTTTTGGAGACTCCTGGGCGCTACTAGCACAGGTAGTAGTTAAGCATAGTGTTATTAAAAGTATTGGTGACATAGTAGCCCGGAAAAATCTGCGTTCGCTAATCCCTGATTGGCAACAATTCGGCATTTTTACCATAATTTACTAGGTATTTTTGAAAACTATTAGCCAAGGTATAAACTAACTAAATTATTTGGAAATATCAAAAAAACGTGACTTTCTTTTTTAAAAAACATGGTATTATATATATTGGATAGTCATCTCTTTTAAAGAATAAGTAATTTATTTAGACGCTAAAGCTACTGCAATCAAGTGTTTTAACTAGCACTAATTCTAACTACACTATACACGGTAGTTTTGGTTGCCAAAACTGGGTTAGGATATTTGATCCTTGCCGAACGTTGCTAGTATTGCTATTTCAGTAAGAATTAGTTAAAAATAATACGTGCGGCAACTGGTAAGCAACAAAACTCCAGGCAATAACAAAAATATTTGGGAATTGTCAAATGGGTATATATTGTAATACGCTGATTTTATTGCTGGATCAGGACGATATTGGCTCTAAAACATAGTAAACATTTCAATTTTAGTGTTGTTTCAGATGAGCCGAAATAGGCTCTATGAGTAACTAGAGTGCATCTGGAAAAAGGGAATTGAGAAAATACTTAGCTTCACAATATAAAAAAGAAACTGTCAGGGCAAAAATAATGTCTTGGCGGAGGGAACTTGTGTAATAGCGCACAAATACATAAACAGCACGTAACTATTTTAACACGGGTGAACTAAGAAAGTAAAACCGAAGTTAAAATTTTTTTTCACTAAATTTCGGCGCTTATATATTTCTCCATCGCGGAATTTAAAAATTTTTCCCGTAAGTAGTGGCAAAATTGGTAACTCAATATTTCAGGAACAGGGTATGAATAATAAACCGATGAATCAAGACCAGAAAATCACAACGGACATAAATTCAAGAGATACCTATCAGGGGCAAAAGTGGTTAGTAGAGGAACGGGATGCCTGTGGTGTAGGTTTTATTGCTCATCGCCAAAATCATACCAGCCACGGAATTGTCGAAAAAGCCTTAGCTGCTTTAACCTGCTTAGAACACCGGGGAGGTTGTAGCGCCGATCAAGACTCTGGTGATGGTGCTGGAGTATTGACAGCTATCCCTTGGGAGTTATTTCAACAAGACTTTGCCGAAAGTGGAAAGGAACTTCCATCCATCAATAATATAGCTGTTGGGATGATCTTTCTACCACAAGACCAGGAAGCAGCGCAAAAAGCTAGAGCGGCAGTTGAGCAAGTAGCGACCGAAGAAAAATTGATTGTACTGGGTTGGCGAGTAGTGCCAGTGCAACCTGATTTACTAGGTGTACAAGCAAGAGAGAATCAACCCCAGATTGAACAGGTATTATTATCTTCTGTTGACAAAAGCGGCGATGAATTAGAACGGCAGCTGTACATTACCCGCCGCCGAATTAGTAAAGTTGCAACTAACATCTCAGAAGAATTTTATATTTGCTCGTTATCAAGTCGGACAATTGTCTATAAAGGCATGGTGCGTTCCGCTGTCTTGGGCAGCTTTTATGACGATTTAAAGAATCCAGCTTACAAAAGTGCCTTTGCTGTCTATCACCGCCGCTTTAGTACCAACACAATGCCCAAGTGGCCGCTAGCCCAACCAATGCGGCTTTTGGGGCACAACGGCGAAATCAATACTTTGTTGGGTAACATCAACTGGATGATGGCACGAGAAGCTAGCCTGAATCATCCTGTATGGAACGATCGCATTGAGGAACTCAAGCCATTAGTTCATATTGATAACAGCGACTCAGCTACTTTAGACAACGTAGTGGAATTGCTAGTTTGTTCTGGACGTAGCCCTTTGGAAGCCTTAATGATTATGGTTCCAGAAGCTTACCAAAATCAGCCTTCTTTACGTGAATCTCCAGAAATTGTTGATTTCTACGAATATTACAGTGGCTTGCAAGAAGCGTGGGACGGGCCAGCACTTTTAGTATTCAGCGATGGCAAAAAAGTTGGTGCAACTCTAGATCGTAATGGTTTAAGACCAGCTCGCTATGCGATCACCAAAGATGATTACATTGTTGTAGCTTCCGAAGCTGGTGTAGTGGACTTCCCAGAAGCCGATATTGTTGAGAAAGGTAGACTTGGCCCAGGGCAAATGATTGCCGTGGATTTAGAAAATCATGAAGTGCTGAAAAATTGGCAGATTAAGCAGCGCATCGCCAAGCAGCATCCTTATGGAGAATGGCTGCAACAGTACCGCCAAGAACTTAAACAAATTGTCAGCAGTCAATCGTCAAATGGAAATGGAAATGGACATCTGGCTGCTGAAAATGCTAATGGGCATAGTACAACTGACAAAATTAACGAGCAAACCTTGCTTCAGCGTCAAACAGCCTTTGGCTACACCACAGAAGATGTAGACATGGTAATTAAAGAAATGGCGATCGCAGGTTCAGAGCCGACTTTCTGCATGGGAGATGATATTCCTTTAGCAGTGCTGTCACAAAAGCCCCACCTGCTTTATGACTATTTCAAACAGCGCTTTGCTCAGGTGACGAACCCAGCGATCGATCCCCTACGGGAAAAGCTGGTAATGTCTCTGAAAGTCGAATTGGGTGAACGGGGCAACTTATTAGAACCCAAACCAGAATATGCTCGGAGATTGAAACTTGAGTCGCCAGTACTAACAGATGCTGAATTAGAGGCGGTTAAGCTGTCAGGATTTGCCACGGCTGAGTTGTCAACCCTATTTGCGATCGCCACTGGCCCAGAAGGATTGAAAGCAGCTGTACAGTCTTTACAAGCACAAGCAGCTGAATCAGTCCGAGCAGGCGCAAAGATTTTAATATTAAGCGATGCCTATAGCGAAGGGGTTAATGACAGTATCAACACAGAATATACCTACATTCCTCCTTTATTAGCAGTGGGTGCGGTGCATCACCATCTGATTCGTGAAGGGTTGCGAATGAAAACATCCCTGATTGTCAATACTGCTCAATGCTGGAGTACCCATCACTTTGCTTGTCTGATCGGCTATGGTGCTGGCGCAGTCTGCCCATACATGGCTTTGGACACGGTGCGTCATTGGTGGTCTGATCCCGGAACTCAAAAGTTAATGGGGGTGCAAAAAATTCCCGCCATCACCCTAGAACAAGCTTTAGGAAACTATCGCAAAGCAGTAGAGTCAGGTTTGCTAAAAATCCTCTCCAAGATGGGAATTTCTCTGCTCTCCAGCTATCAAGCAGCCCAAATCTTTGAAGCTATCGGTATCGGTGGAGATTTAATCGAGCTAGGATTCCGTGGTACGACTTCCCGCATTGGTGGTTTGAGTGTGAGCGAACTCGCTGCTGAAGTGCTTTCCTTCCACATTAAGGCTTTCCCAGAACTAACGACTAGGAAGTTAGAAAACCTGGGCTTTGTGCAATACCGTTCTGGCGGCGAGTATCACATGAATAGCCCAGAAATGGTTAAGGCGCTGCATAAAGCTTTAGATGGCAAAAACTACGACCACTACGAAGTTTATAAAAAGCATCTCCAAGGCAGACCAGTAACAGCCTTGCGTGACTTGCTAGACTTCCAAGGCGATTGCACCCCAGTTCCTCTAGAAGAAGTGGAATCGGTATATGAAATTGTCAAACGCTTCTGCACTGGCGGCATGTCTTTAGGCGCTTTGTCAAGAGAAGCCCATGAAACTTTAGCGATCGCCATGAACCGCATTGGCGGTAAATCGAACTCTGGGGAAGGCGGCGAAGACTCAGTGCGCTATACAGTTTTAGATGATGTAGACGAGTTTGGTCACTCGCCAACCCTACCTCATTTAAAAGGATTGCGGAATGGTGATAAAGCCTATAGTGCCATCAAGCAAGTTGCATCAGGACGCTTTGGTGTCACGCCAGAGTACCTCGTCAATGCCAAACAAATTGAAATCAAAATAGCCCAAGGTGCTAAACCTGGGGAAGGTGGACAGTTGCCAGGGCCCAAGGTAAGCCAATACATTGCGATGTTAAGGCGCTCCAAACCAGGTGTGACGCTGATTTCGCCACCACCGCACCATGATATTTATTCCATTGAAGACCTAGCACAACTAATTTTTGATCTCCACCAAATTAATCCCAAAGCAAAGGTGTCGGTGAAGCTAGTTTCAGAAGTTGGCATTGGCACGATCGCGGCTGGTGTAGCTAAAGCAAACGCTGATATCATCCAGATTTCTGGTCATGATGGTGGTACAGGTGCATCGCCACTCAGTTCAATCAAACATGCTGGTTCACCTTGGGAATTAGGTTTAACTGAAGTGCATCGCGTCTTGATGGAAAATGGCTTGCGCGATCGGGTGATTTTACGCGTAGATGGCGGACTCAAGAGTGGCTGGGATGTGGTAATAGGTGCATTGATGGGCGGTGAAGAATTCGGTTTCGGCTCCATCGCCATGATTGCCGAAGGCTGTATTATGGCGCGAGTTTGCCATAAGAATACTTGCCCTGTGGGTGTTGCTACTCAAAAAGAAGAACTCCGTAAGCGGTTTACGGGAATACCAGAACAAGTTGTTAACTTCTTCTACTTCATTGCCGAAGAAGTGCGTAGTTTGTTAGCCCGACTTGGCTACCGTTCTTTGTCAGAAATCATTGGACGTGCAGATTTGTTAAAACTGCGCCAAGAGGCAAAACTCACCAAAACCCAATCATTGAATCTCGATTGTTTACTTCAGCTACCAAATAGCAGAGACAATCGTAGCTGGTTAGTGCATGAAGAAGTTCACAGCAATGGCGCGGTTTTAGATGACAAGATGCTTGCCGATGCCGATATTCAGACTGCCATTCGGGATCAGTCCACTGTCACCAAGACTTACCCTATTATCAATACTGACAGAACAGTAGGCACAAGATTAGCGGGTGCGATCGCTTCTCAATATGGTGATAGTGGCTTTGAAGGACAAATTAATCTCAACTTCACAGGCAGTGTTGGGCAAAGCTTTGGTGCTTTCAACCTCCCCGGCATAATTCTGTCCCTTGAAGGGGAGGCAAACGACTACGTAGGTAAAGGGATGCATGGTGGTGAAATCATCATCAAACCTCCAACTGATGCTACCTATAACGCATCACAAAACGTGATAGTTGGCAATACCTGCCTCTATGGTGCTACTGGTGGCATATTATTTGCCAACGGTTTAGCAGGAGAGCGTTTTGCTGTAAGAAACTCCAAAGGCATAGCAGTGATTGAAGGCGCTGGGGATCACTGCTGCGAATATATGACTGGTGGTGTGATTGTCGTCCTCGGCAAAGTAGGACGTAACGTATCAGCTGGAATGACTGGTGGACTGGCATACTTCTTGGATGAAGACGACTCATTTCGTGAGTTAGTCAACCCGGAAATTGTCAAAATACAACGGGTGATTACAGAAGTAGGTGCAAAGCAACTGCAAGAGTTAATCCAAATTCATGCACAACGTACTGGTTCACCAAAGGCAAAGAAAATTCTGCAAAACTGGCAAGAATTTTTGCCGAAATTCTGGCAGTTGGTTCCGCCTTCTGAAGCTGATAGTCCAGAAGCTAATCCTGAAAAAACAACTGAGTTCAGTTTAGTAAGCAGTCATTAGTAACTGTAACCGTTCTCATACTCTGTCTTCAGGTATTCTCCCATTGGAGAAGTTGTACAAACAGGTACTCTGCGAAAATCCCTTTGGATGCCCAAAGCATTCCCCTGAATTTACCTCAAGAGCGTAAAGAGAAATATATTCCCCCTAAAAAAGGGGGAATATTCACTAACGGATTCACAGATGGACTTGAGATTATGGCAACAAAAGTGACTAAACAATTAAATCCTGTGAAAGTCCAAGTAATAAAGTTGATATCAGCACTGTCTTGAAATCTACCTAATTGGGTATAGAAGGCATTATCTAAATACTGGTAAACTGACGTAGAAATGTTTGCTAACAAATAGAATTTGTCTCTCAAAATGTTGATAGAAGAGCAAGCTCCAGATCGGAAAACTTCTGAAGAAGAACGTTTCCAGGATGATTATTATTCATACTTTGAATCTCCTGAAAATGCTACCCGATACACACCATCAGTTTGGTATCTTGATGAGATTTTTAAGCAACATTCATTCTCGTTGTTAGATTTAGGATGTGGCAATGGGGCTTTGAACAAATATCTACCTGAGCGATGTGACTATCTTGGAATAGACCACAGTGAAGGTGCGATTCAATACTGTTCAAAACTGTACCCCAACCAGAAATTTACTACCAAAGATTTATCGGTAGCACTGCCAGAATTAGCTTCAAAAAATCAAAGATTTGATGCCGTTGTGCTAGCTGGCTTGCTATTTCATAATGTTGATAAGGAAACACTAGAACCAAATAACGATCAAGAACTTGTTCAATTTTGTTTAGACAAACTAATAAGCAACAAAGGATATTTGGTGCTTATTATACCTTTTGCTTATGGCAATCATCCATCCCATAATCTGTATGTTCGGGCAGAATGGCTGCAAAAATTGGTAGAAAAATTGCTGCAAGATGTAAAGGCAGAAATCGTTTACGAGAATATTTCCCTACAAATTGGCTTAGATAAAAAGGTTCGACAGCAGAAGACTACTCCTGACTGGTTTGTTGCCGATAGCACTACTGACTATTCTAACAAGTATGCTGGAACATATATGGCAACTTGGACAGTGATTGCCTCTCCATCACCGGGTTAAACTGTCATCTGAATAGCCAAGATTATTCATCAACTTAAAAGTTTACTTGTTCTTTAGTTTTGCACTAATAAATAGTCTAAACTCCAGTCACAAATAATGCATCTAAAGCAAAAAATATAATTTTATTAGTTGTTAGCTAATTACTATTGAGTAATTATCCATAATTAATAATAATTATTTTTTGTTAGCAAGCAACTTTTGGTCTGTATCTTCCATTTCTAGAAGTTCTGGGATAGTCACAAAGCGATATCCTTGCTTTTTAAGGTTGCTAATAATTTCTGGTAAAGCTTGCACAGTTCTGGAACGATTACCACCGCCATCATGCATTAGCACAATCCCACCAGGTTTAGAGTCTTTAATCACGTTATTAATCAACTTTGGTACAGTTGGTAACTTGTAGTCCGTGGAGTCAGCCGACCACATCACCACAGCATACTTTTGTCCTTTAGCATAAGCAGATAATCCATTGTGCAAAATGCCACCAGGCGGTCGGAACAGATTTGTTTTGACACCTGTAACTTGATAAATTAGGTCTGTTGTGCGATCAATTTCAAAAGCGGCTGCTTGCGGATTAAAGGAGTGATACCAGTGATGCCAAGTATGGTTGGCAATTACGTGACCTTGAGCAACGATCTGTCTTCCTAACTCTGGATAATTTTTGAGATTCTGCCCGACGACAAAAAACGTCCCTTTAATATTATTTGATTTCAGAATATTTAACACTTGCTCTGTGGTTTGAGGCCAAGGGCCATCATCAAAAGTGAGAGCAATCACTTTTTCACCCTGAGTAAGTTTTGCAGCCTTGATTATTTCCCCTTGAAAACGTGATGGTATCGGGTAGGCTAGACCCTTTGTTTGTGCTTCTTGCTGCCAACTTGTAAGCATCACCGCCCTTAGTTTCTCAATACGCTGCTGAGTTCCTACATTTGCAGATACATCCTTAACATTTATAGTTGGTCTACTCTGAGCCTCCGAAGTATTTGGCCTTAAAAGCATCATGAAAGCAAGGCTAAAAACACCACATAAGGCAAGCAGCGCAATTAATATTCCTTCTGGCCACAGAAACGATTTATTGTTTTCCACCTCATAGCTCCTTCAAAGATCGAACCATCAACCACAGTTATGACGGTAAGTAATAGCACATTTTATTTAAATATTTAGATGCCAGTTGCTTTCTGGTAATTATGAAAACTAAAATTGGGACTAACGGAAATTCAGAATTAGAAGACAGACTATATTGCTTTAACTGAAATCTAGATACTCTAGATTAGAGCGATCAATACTTGGTACTGCTGAATGTCAAACCACTCATGCAGGGCAAGCAAGCTTAGTACTTCCACATTCTTACCGCTAGCTCTAAGAAGGAGCATAATCAGATAATTAACCACACCCCAAAATCCTTTTAATAGGAGTTATGAATTAGTCGCTGTTTTCCACTTCATCTTTAAGGCAGTATTATCCTTTGAAGTTTTATCAGTTTGCAAATAATATCAACTAAGCTGTTGTACCTACAGTTTGCATTTTTTGCAGACTGTAGTTTTCATAACCAGACTTTCTGATAAGAAAGTTGTATGATTTGCGACTTAGTGAGTTATTTGATTAACATACAAAACTAGTTCTAAGGGACAGTGTATCTTTCAAAAAAGATTTTAGTAAACTATTAGTTTCCATTCTTGATAAGATATATTTTACTGCCTGCTGCCATTGCTTCCTTTTGAAGAAAAAATTAAATTTTCAACTGACAGTATGTTACTTGCACTTTCTATGAAATATACCAGACGAAAATTGATTCAATATAGTTTCTCATTGCCAAGGGGCACTTATTCGTTAATCTAAATACTTTTGACTAATTGAGCAAAAATAATTCTATTGGGAGTTTAGTTCTTTTTTCGATCCTAATACTTCATCCTAAATTGCTAGTACCTACCTGTCTGTTAATACTCTTCCCAATCGCCAAAGAGATTTATATCTTAATTAATAGTACAATTTAATATTCACTGTCACCGTGCAATTACTGAAGTTAATCACATAGTATATAAGTAAATTGTTAAAATTTGATTCTAATTAAGATGCTATCTATTTATTGAACCATTAAACTCTAAAGTTAAATGTAAAATTTTTTACTAATGGTGTTTTAGCAGCTAATTTTTTGTATTGAAAAATACATTTAAATAACAGTAAATTTACGTAATATAACTTAACAATACATATCAAAATATATTTTCTTGCGACTTAGCCTTTAACAAGGCTGCCCTTTGCTTTTTTCAGTAAAGTGAGGCAGATATTGTTAGAGATGGAGTAAACTCTTTTGCCACCTAACGACCAATTTTCTGCTCAAAGAAAAGACTGATTGGCTGTATCAATTTACCAGCTGTTAACTAACTTTTTTAGCAGAAGGAAGCAAAGCCTTAAATCGTCTCATAACTTGCCTTATAATTACAACAATTAGAATGAATATTTTTAATTATCTATTTAGGAATCGTAATCATTAGCTTATATTGCCTTAAGCAGGCCATAGTCTCTTCACAGTACTTTTGCTTATCTTGGGTAGATGCGCTAAGTGTATTATTTAATATATGTAGGGGTTGAACTTAAACCCAGATTTCCTATTAATATACCTTTTGAGTCAAAATAATCAAGGTATTTGTCTCACTTCTGAAACTGGCTAGAAACTTTTATGATTCCTCACGAAAGTGATGCAAAAGAAGAGCGTGCGTCGTTAAAAATATGGCGTAATTGGCAAGAAAATCTGATTTTAATTGCGATCGCATTGTGTTTGGCATTCCTGATCAGGACTTTTATCGCTGAACCCCGTTATATACCTTCTGACTCGATGTTGCCCACTTTACATACAGGCGATCGCTTAGTAGTTGAAAAAATCTCTTACCATTTTCACCCTCCCATAACTGGGGATATTATTGTTTTTCAGCCACCCGCAGAACTACAACGTCGAGGATATCCCAAAGATCAAGCTTTCATCAAGCGGGTTATTGGCAAACCTGGTGAGGTAATTAGTGTTGCTTTTGGTAAAGTCTACCTTAACGGTCAACCCTTGGCAGAAGACTACATCGCTGAACCCCCAAATCAGCCATATCAACCAGTAAAAGTCCCAGAAAATGAGTTTTTTGTCATGGGAGATAACCGCAACGATAGTAATGACTCTCGCTATTGGGGCTTTTTACCCAGAAAAAATGTCATCGGTCGAGCAACGTTTCGCTTTTGGCCTCTCGATCGCATTGGGTTCATTTAATCAATTTTGGATTTTAGATTTTTCTTTCAATCCAAGTTGCGCTATGAGCGCACCAAAGGTTCGACTCAAAACCTAAAATTGCCAGAGTTAGGAGTTATTTTAAGACTTCTAACTTTTCACTTAAAACGTTAAATAATACATCATCTGAGCGATCGCATCACCAGTTAACTCCAGCCGTCGCTGGAAATCAGCTAGGTTACGGTAAGGCCCGGCTGATTGCCGATTTTGCACCACTGCTTGCGCCAGAGACAAATCTATAAATGGAATTTGTACTAATTTTTCAACGGTTGCTGCATTTGGATTAACTAAATGCGTCGGATTTTCTAAAGATTCGTGGTCATAGTAAATAAAATTCAGCAGAGGCTTTAATGGTTCCAGGCGTGGCGCTGGCATACCTAAAGCCGCAGCGATATCTTCAATACAGTAAAACTTCACACCCGAACGCGAAAGTTCTACAAGCGATCGCGCTTGGTGAATTGACAACCCTGGTAGGCGTAACCAATCATCTACAGTCGCTTGATTAGCATCAATGCGGATACCTAATTTAGCCGCTATCTGAATTTCTTCCCCAGATTGTAAACGATAGTAGGGATCGTTGAGGAGTTTGGCGCGGAGTTTTTGCAGCTTGGAGTTCAAAGGTAGCCAGTTATTCATGATTGTTGCTTACCTCAAGAAATCTGGTCTAGCAATTGGCGGCGCTTTTGTTCAAATTCATACTCTGAAATCAGTCCATCCTGGCGCAGAGCATCTAATTCACGCATTGCGTCAGCGATCGCTCCTACCTGATTAATTACCTTTTGTGAGTTCCTTGCTGCTGACTTGCCTAGATTAAAATTACGATCAAAAGCTTCCTCGTCTTGAGCTAAATACCAAACTCCCTCAATGGCACTAGCTACTTTGGGGATGGGTGTCCATGAAAGCAACACATACAAAATACCCCACAAAGGCTGTCCCAGGTAGAATTTATGTAATCCTGAAATTGTCAGTGTGCCAGAAAAAGCTAAAACAGCGGCAACACTTCGGCTTTTACGCTTAGTCAACATATTGTTAACGAATATATCAATACCATAGTTTCCACAATAAGACAGCCGAAAGGCATATTCAACAATTCAAAATTCCATAAGTTTGCGTAGCATCTCGTAGACAAGAAAAGTAATTTTAGTCAACATCCTGACTTATTGGCAAATTTTTAATGATTAGTGTCCATATAAATTTATTTTAGTCAACTACCCCAGCTTGCCCTTCGGACTTTTGGGTGGAAAATCCCACAAATTAGTATTTGAAGAAATTTGAGTAAGTTTCACATGACAGTGCATTGAACTTTGATGCTAATTTTAAGTTTTTAACGAATGGATCTAGATTACTACCATGTCACAGACCTTCCTCCCGCCAGAATGGCTTAAACAGCTTTGTGATCCTTACGCTGTGCTAGGAATTTCTGTAAGTGCTGATGATCGCCAGATTTTTAAACGCTATCACACTTTAGCGAAATTGCTCCATCCCGATCGCTATGCTAAAAGCTACGATTCAGACGAAGAGTTGGCAATGGCAATATTTAGCCGTTTAATCAATCCAGCTTATGAACAACTGAAACATCGACACAAGCGCTTGATTGCGATCGCTATGCTGCGATCGGATGCAAGAGTCTTACAGCAGAAAGCTTTGTGTGTTCAAAGTGCCATAGCTGAGGAAATTATGGAAATGTCTCCACCCCAAGCAGAATTGTTTTACGAAGAAGCGATCGCCTGCTATGCAGAAGCTCAATACAAATCACTCCATCAGTCTTATCAGGTTACACAACAAATTAGAATACTGAATTTAGTTTACTTACAGTTGCAGAAACCTGACCTGTTCCCGCCCCAAAAAGCTGTTCGCATCATCCCGGAAGTAGAGATCAAGCCAATTGAATTAACATTAGATCAAAAAACTAATGTTAAACCACTTTTGGCAAACTACGCTCAACGTCATTACCAGCGAGCGATTGAGTACGTCAGACTAGCCAACTGGGCCCTAGCCGTGCAAGAACTGCGCGATGCCATCAAATTAGAGCCAAATAACAGCAACTATTATGCTTTATTAGGTTTGGTACATCTCAAACAGAAATTTATCGGTATGGCTAGGGTTTACATCCGTCAAGCATTAAAACTTAACCCACAAGATTCACTAGCCCTGAAATACGCTCCCGGACTAAAAATTAAACCGGGTGAAAACACTGATCCTAAATCAATGGCTAAAGCTCTAAGTATTGCGGCTTTATTAAGTCGATTTAACGAGGGGAAACGTTCTCAAGTCAAGTGTTGAAATTTCGGTAACAAACCGTACTAAAACCGAAGCTTTGTGACTAGGTTACTCCCCTAGACTAAAATAATAAATAGAAGTAAAACTATTAAGCTACTGGGTCTGGGCGCTCAGTTTAATATAAGCAATATGGGATTCTTCGATTCTGAGATAGTTCAGCAAGAAGCAAAACAGCTGTTTGAGGATTATCAAGCGCTGATCAAACTTGGCAACGACTACGGCAAATTTGACCGCGAAGGCAAAAAGCTGTTTATTGAGCAAATGGAAACCATGATGGATCGGTATCGCATCTTTATGAAGCGTTTCGAGTTATCAGAAGATTTCATGGCACAAATGACAGTAGAACAGCTGAAAACACAACTAGGTCAGTTCGGTGTCACTCCACAGCAGATGTTTGACCAAATGCACCTCACTTTAGAACGGATGAAAGCCGAGCTAGAAAAACAAACCTAGTCGATTTTAGATTTTGGATTGGCAATTAATCCAAAATCCAAAATCCAAAATTCAAAATTATTGTGACTTAGGACGAGAAAACTGTGAAGGTGGCTTGAAGTTTTCTACTGGTACGTTCTTAAGTGCCTTTTCCATAAAATCTTTCCAGATGGGAGCAACCATACCGCCACCTGTAGCACGGCTAGCTAATTGTCTGTTGTCGTCCCTCCCTACCCAAACAGCGGTGGTTAACTGTGGCACAGTACCAACATACCAAATATCTTTTTCTGAGGAAGTTGTACCTGTCTTACCAGCACTTGGACGAGGTATTGCAGCACCTTTACCTGTACCATTAGTAACTACCGTTCGCATCACATCGATAATGGCTGCCGATGCCCAAGGGTCTAAAACTAGCTGGGGTTTAGGAGTGTTATCTAATAACACGTTACCACTACTATCGGTGACGCGCGCTATTACAGTAGGTGGGGATTGCCAGCCATAATTAGCAAAGGTAGCATAGGCACTAGCCATTTCTAGAGGAGTCATACCAATTGCACCCAGAGGTAGGGAGGTAACTGGTTCCATCGGACTCATGATGCCCAAGGTACGGCAAGTTTCGATCACTCTATTCATGCCAATAGCTTTACCAATCTTGATCACGGGAATGTTGCGTGATTGGGCCAAAGCTGTGCGGATTGGCATCGGGCCGCTAAAACCCCCATCATAATTTCTGGGAAAGTACCGGCCATTACCATCTTGATAGCTAACTGGAGAATCTACCACCGTTGAGTCTGGCCCATATTTACCAGTAGCAAAAGCAGCATAGTAAACAAACGGTTTAAAAGAAGATCCGGGCTGGCGTTGAGCTTGAGTTGCACGATTGAATTCACTAACCTTGGGATCTACACCGCCCACTAGTGCTTTAATAAAATGCGTGCGTGGGTCAATTGCTACTAAAGCGATTTGGTTCTTAGATAATCCCTGCCCAAGCAGTGATTTATGCCACTTACCGACAGTTTCCTCTGCCATGATTTGGAATTTGGCATCAACTGTAGTTTGCACCCGCATCCCGCCTTTAAGTAGTGTTTCACGCCCAAACTTCTTAGCCAACTCTTGAGCTACAGTGTTGGTTACATAAGGTAGGGCACTACCTTGAAAGGATTTGATTCTACCAAGTTTGATTTCTTGCTTGAGGGCATTGTCGTACTCTGACTGGTTAATCCAGTTCAATTCCAGCATCCGTCCCAGCACTTCTTTTTGTTTCTGTTTTGCCAGTTTCATGCTCGCAAACGGGCTAAATTCTTCTGGTGCTTGGATCAAACCCGCCATCATTGCCGACTCACCCAAGCTTAAATATTCTGCTGACTTATTAAAGTAACTGCGGGCTGCGGTTTGTACACCATAATTGTTATGACCCCAATAAACTTGATTGAGGTACATTTCTAATATTTGGTCTTTGGTAAGAATTTGCTCTAACCGGATTGCCAGCACCCCCTCGGCTAACTTACGGGTAAAGGCACGCTTGCGAGATAAAAATAGGTTTTTTACCAACTGCATAGTAACAGTAGAGCCACCCTCTTTGACTCCACCTGCTACAGTGTTAACTACTACAGCACGGCCAACACCAGTGGGGTTAATACCGTGGTGATCGTAGAAGTGGCTATCTTCACTTGCTAATACTGCCCGTTTTAAATTCGGGGAAATCCTATCTAGGGGTACGACTTCTCGGTTGGCTTCCCCGTGGATACTCGTTAAAAGTTTGCCTTTAAGGTCATAGATGTAAGTTGTTTCTGAGGGGAAAAAATTACGTAGCTGTCTCACATCTGGCAAATTACGGAAACTAATCGCTAAACCAACCAGTCCTCCGGCTACAATGGAACTTGCCAGCATGGTGATTGAGAGGAGTGTACCGCCAGTTACCTGACCGACTCCTTTCAAAAACTCAAAACCTGATGAAGCCTGATGTTGTGGCTGTTTGTTTTCAAAAGTCCTAGACGACGACACGGCGGTTTCACTTCCTCACTTGTAAATTTAACTGTAATTGATTGGGCGAAGCAAGGCGGTTAATTTTTTGCAATTATAGTAGTTTGGCAGATGAGAAAGTGGATAAATTGCAAGTGGTTATAACCAACTTAACTTCTAGTGTGCAAAACATAGCTAATAATGAGTCTCTTAAAATGACGCCAGATTTTGCTTGGCTGCGTCGTGGTGTAGTAGAAGTTTTCCCACAATCAGTTGATGTTAACAGCGAAAGTCTAGAAAGACTCTTACTAACTACAAACCAACCTTTGAGGATCAAATTGGGGATTGACCCTACAGGTACTGATATTCATCTTGGTCATAGCATACCAGTACGAAAACTGCGAGGATTTCAAGATGCAGGTCATACAGCAGTTTTAATTATTGGTGATTTTACAGCGCGTATCGGCGATCCGACTGGTAAATCTGAAGTGCGTCGTCAGCTGACAGAAGCAGATGTCGCTCAAAATGCTCAGACTTATCTTGACCAAGTACGTCCTATCTTGGATTTTGACACACCAGGAAGGTTAGAGGTGCGTTATAACTCCGAATGGCTCTCTAAGCTCAACTTAGAGAAAATTTTGGAGTTACTCTCCACGATGACGGTAGGGCAGATGTTGGCGAAGGAAGGATTTGCCGATCGCTATAAAAAAGAGAATCCGATTTTTATCCATGAGTTCCTGTACCCGTTAATGCAAGGTTTTGATTCGGTTGCAGTTGAGGCAGATGTGGAATTAGGTGGCACTGATCAGAAATTTAACATTGCTGTAGGCAGAGATTTGCAGCGCCATTTTGGTCAAAAGCCCCAATTTGGAATGCTGTTGCCAATTTTGATTGGCACGGATGGCGTGCAAAAAATGTCTAAGTCTTTAGGTAATTATATCGGATTGTCAGAACACCCAGGACAAAAGTATCAAAAGTTGCAAGGAGTTCCCGATCATCTGCTGTCACAGTATTTTGAACTGTTGACGGATTTACCTTTGGACAAACTGCCAGAAAATCCCCGCGATCGCCAGACACTTTTAGCATGGGAAGTTGTTAAGCAGTATCACGGCGAAAAAGCAGCCCAAGAAGCGAAAGAAGCCGCCCAAAGCGGTGGTAAGGAAGGTGCAGTTCCAGAATTTTCTTTAGCTGATGTGCAACAATTTCCTACTAAGTTAGCGTATATTCTCAATGCCACTGGCTTGTGCAAAAGTACAGGCGAAGGAAAGCGGAAAATTCAGGAGGGTGGAGTGCGCTTAGATGGTGATCGCATTAGTGATATTGATACTACTTTTGCTTCTCTTGCTGAGTTACAAGGTAAGGTTTTACAAGTTGGGAAAAATAAGTTTGTGCGTTTAGTGCCTTAAATGGGAAATGGGGAGTGGGAAATGGGGAATGGTGAACAGGCAGAACAACGAGTTATTGTGGCATTAGATGTACCAGATGAACAAAGTGCGATCGCTCTTACAGATCAGCTACCGCAAGTAGTTTGGTGGAAAGTCGGTTTAGAGTTGTTTACCAGTACTGGCCCGAAAATTCTGGAAGTGTTAAAGTCTCGGCAAAAGCGCATTTTCTTAGATTTAAAGTTTGATGATATTCCCAATACCGTTGCTGGTGCTTGCCGGAGTGCAGCTAGATACGGAGTGGATTTACTGACAATTCATGCTACTGCTGGTAGAGATGCCCTGAAAGCCGCAACTGAGGCGGCACAGGAAGGAGCTACAAAAGCAGGTGTAGAACCACCAAAGTTAATTGCGATTACCCTGCTAACGAGCATTTCTGCTCGGCAGTTGGCATTTGATTTAAAAATACCCCTAGAATTGCCAGAATATGCTTTAGAAATGGCCCTGCTGGCTCAGGAATCTGGTTTGGATGGGGTAGTTTGTTCGCCTCAAGAGGTGGCACAGCTACGACAAACTTGTGGAAATGACTTTTTGCTAGTTTGTCCGGGGATTAGACCAACTTGGGCTGATATTGGCGATCAAAAGCGATCGCTTACCCCAGCACAAGCAATTATTGCAGGTGCAGATTATCTCGTGATTGGTCGTCCCATCACTACTGCTACTGAGCCGGAGTTAGCCTGGAAGAGGATTTCTGAGGAGTTAACCACGGTGGCATGAAGCTAAAAGTCAGTGAGAAACTGGGGAATAGGTTGCAGGGTGTTGGGGAGAAAAATCTTACCTCTTCGCTTAAGAAGAAAAATTATAGTTGGCTTTTAGCTTGTGGCTTCTGGGTTTTAGTATCAAATAGCCTTGCTTACCCAGCGTTCTCTACAAATCTCACCCTCAAACCCTCTGCGCTAGCAGAAAAGGAAAATGTTAACGACGGGGCGAAGTCTTTATGTTCTGAGCAAAATTTAGAAACATTAACTATACAGCTACTGCAAGATTTACCTAGTTATACTAATCGCGCTAGTCAACGCGCCCGTCGCCTCAGAAGAAGCAGTGATGTTTACAGTTATATGCTAGTGGCAGGAAGACCTGAGTTTACTCCTTTGCCCCTTAACCTTGAAGAATATAGTGCAGACGTTTCTAAAAGTTCTGCATCAGGAGTTGAGCAAGTTTTCTTTACTACCTTAGAGCGGCAGTACATAGGAAAGAAAGCGGTAGAATTGCAGGAATTCCACTGGTTATTGTTGACTAAAACTAAAATTGGTTGGCGTTTAGTGATGATGTTTTCTCAAATTGGTTCTTATTCAGGACAACAGCCAATATCTCCGCCACGCGATAGTAGTAAGGGTACTGTTGCCCAAGGAGTTGAAACTTGGTTACGCGATTGTCAAGCTGGAAGTGTACAACAGATCCGTACTGTGAATATAAGAGACAAAATTGAAAAAGAGTTAAGGGAGCAAGGGAGATAGAACAGAAAGGGATTTGACTTTGCCTGCCTCTTCGTTGAACTTCGTCGAACTCATTTTAATATAAAAGCAGAATAGCTATAACTCGAACAAAAATGGCTCGCCTTCAAGATATTTGCTACAGAGCTTTTGTGTAACGTAGGGTAAAGTTTCTAACAAGTAATCGTGTTCATTTGGCTGTGACACGAAAAAAGCAAAATTATCTACAGTTGCTGCCAGAAAGAATGCCTCCAAAATACTTTGATACTCATCAGGCAGTTGGCGCACGCTTTGATAGCCACTGAGGAACGCTCTCCGGTTTTCGGGAAGCAGATGGAGCAGTGTATGAGCAATGTCATAAAGGTAGTAGCCGAAGCCACAACAGGAAAAGTCGATGGCCCGTGCTTCACCTGCATAAAAAATGTAATTATTTTCATTCAGGTCTGCGTGAATCAAACCCCAATTGGTGTATGTTTTTTCCAGTGCTGTCATCACATTACTAATTCGCTGAACCACACTCTCAAGCACAGCGAAATCAATAACAGATATCGTTCCAGCATCTACTAGCGATCGCAACTTCATGAGTGAGCCGTGCAGTTGCTCCCAGTCGTATTTTGGTCGCATGAAACCTAAAGGTAATTCCCAAAGGCTGGTGTGCTGGTGTAACTGAGCCATAAGTTCCCCCACTCGCCTGGACTGCATCGGTGTAGGTTCGATGTCAAGAGGGAAACCATCAACCCACCTTAATAGTGTACAGTTGAGCTTTTCGCTGGTGTCATCAATTGCTATAGAGGTAATGAAACTGCCACTAAGGTTTTGTATGGGGTACGGTACAACCAAATTGGTATCTTGATGCAACGCGGTAAGCCATAAGAGTTCTGACTCAATGACGGCATATTGTTGCCAGATGCGATCGCGGAACTCAGCGATCGGATAATGGATACGGAGGAGAAATAACGTTAGCTCATCACATTCTCCAGATGTAGCAAAATTTTGATGATTCCGAGTGTCAACGCGAAAGGTCACATTTTCGCTATGACCCAAAAATACTATAGCAAGCGCCAAGGCGGTTAGGACAAACAGTATAATTAGTGAGTAAAGTAAAACTAGATACAGATGAAGCGTTCAGCTCAAGGAAAGCTCATGCCAAAACCTTACAGTTACGACTTACGCCAGAAGGTAATTCAGGCAATAGAGTTAGACGGGATGAACAAAACGGAAGCAGCGCAAGTTTTTCAAATCAGTCGAAACACAATCAACCTATGGCTGCAACGAAAAGCCAGCACTGGAGATTATCAAGCATTA
>NZ_JACJSI010000199.1 GCF_014698065.1 Nostoc flagelliforme FACHB-838 | reverse complement strand
GCGGGTAGGACTTTCACCCACATCAGTCTGAGAGTTCAGTGCTAGGATTGCTCCTAGTTTCACTGACTAGGCTATATGCTTATTAAGCATTTTTACTTAGTAACGAATCGCACTGCTTAATTCTTTGCGTCTGCCCTTAGAGTCGTTAAAAACGAAAGGTGCATTGACTCCACAATTAGAACGATGGCTGTAGCGGAGTTGTTGACCACGGAATTGGTACAGGTGGTTACGCTGTAAGGCTGTCATTGAAAGCATAAGTTTGTCCCTCAATTTGGGAATAGAACTCGATATTTAGGATTGCTTCGTGAATCTCCATCAAGGCTTGAACAGCATCACCCAGACGCAGGTCATTCGATGTGCTGAACCGCTCAGACGCTTCGATTTGCTTGTAATTGGGAGATGCTTGCACAAACCTAAGAGTTTGTTCGCAACCCAGGATGATGGTCATGATTTCGGTTGTTGTTAGTGATGGTTGTGTCTTTTGGGTGTCTTGGTGGCTCATGACTTTTTCCTTTTCCTTTGAGCTTTTATCGGTGCGGTTGGCGCTTCTGGTTGACTCGGTTTCTGAAGTACATAGCTGATTGCACCTGCACCTCCCACGGCTGCGGCGATAGTGAACATATTGTTACGACCGAAGTACTGCACTCCGAAGTAGCCAAGGGCTAGAAAGCCAAGGGCAGCAACAGATAATCCAAGTGTTTTGTTGATTTTCATGGCTAGAACATTGCAGCGAGATTGTTAACTAAATCTTTTTCGTCTTGTTGTTGGAGCTTAGAATCAGTCGGTTGTTCAGCTTGGAAGTTGTACCCATTTCGCTGGAATTCTAAAAGTAGGAAGTTAATCACCTCCCCGTAATCGTCTAAGTTCATTTGTTGTGCAAGCTTTTTTAGTAATGGGTGGTAGGGCTTACGAATCACTACCCGAATGCTTTCATTGCTGTTCATTCACACTCCTTAAATGAATCATCTTTGCTAATTGTTCAAGCCCAATCGCGTTTGCCCACACTGGGTTATCTGCTACCACGAACCCTTTAGCCTGAAGTGCTTCACTCACTGATGACAGTCGTGAGCCTCCCCCAGTAATTAAGCAGACATCTGCATTAATCTTCCAAGGGTGGATAAACTTGAATACTGGCGCTAGGGACTTTTGTACCCAAGGCGCTAACTCTTTTTGGTAGACATCTTGAAAACTGAACTGTTTGCCGTACCAAAAGGGCTTGTCAGTGCTTTCTAGTCCCTGGCGGATAAGGTGCGGCATTGCAATCTCGCCTACCAAGCGATTCTTAAAGTCTGGGTTGACCGAAATCATTCGGATCAACTCTTCCACACCGTTATCAAAAGTCTTTCGGTTAGCTAGATGTCCTTTGGAACCTATCAAAGTGGCAATAACTGTCCGATTCCCTATGTCAACAATTACGTTTTGTTTACTGGTGTTCAAGTTCTGGGCAAAGGCGGCGATCGCTGCGTGACCTTCGTCGTAAACCTTCAAAACATGGATCTTGACCTCGGTGGGGCAAATCTTACCGCCAAACTTGACGACATGGCGGCCAGTGAGTGCTTCAATCAGCTGATCTTCTAAATCGCCTCTTTCGTGCAAAGATGCACAGATTACTAACTCAATTGAAGCTTTATAAGGGTAGTAGGAAAGCACTGCTAGCAAATGTTTCAGCGATTGACTCACCTTTGCAGTAGCATCATCAGTAACCCGAAGATGGTTTTTCGGATTGGCATCGTAAGCTGCATAACCCGATAACCATTGCTTGTAGTCCAGTTTAGTTAGTGCATCACCCTCTAGGTACTCAACGTAACCTTCTGTGGGAGTCTCTGTAGGACGGTAGTAGCAATTCTCTAAATAACTGGGAAATCTTATCTGGCGGTCTGATGATACAAATTTAATACTGGAATTACCGAGGTCGTAACCAGCAACGATAGTGAGTGTACCTTTTTGCCCAGTGTTGGCATTTTCGGTATGAACTGCCAAATCTGTCATCGGAAAAATCCTCAAAATATTTAATTGACAAAGTTATGAAATAGGCTTGCTGCTTTGGTTTTGACTATCTATGCAATGATGCGGTGGCACACTGGCACTTATCCCATCTAATGCAGGTTTGGTCATTCCGTGGCGTTTTTACCTTAATAGCACTATAGCACAAAAGTTATAGTGCTATTAATTCATTTAATTGGATATGCTAATTATTTTGTGAAAATAGTAAAGTATTGCTAATTTGCTATAAAAATATTTTGCTATGAGTGATTCAAACAAGCAGGTTTTTGTACGATTTCGAGTAGAGGAAGAAAAGCGCGATCGCTTCAAAATAGCCTGTATACAGTTAAAAACAACTATGGATGAAGTGCTAAAAGGTCTTCTTGATAAATGGCTGGAAGAAAACAGTCCTGAGTCAACTAAAAATAAATAGCACTCTGACCATAGTGCTATAATCCTGACAACATTAGCAAAAAGCCCCCGGCTATAACCGAGAGCTTTTAGTTCTTAACAACGCCCTATCTTGGCGGATTCAGCGTTGTTTGTTCACTCATACCGGGAAGACCCGGATTTAATAAAATTTAATATGCTTAGACTACAAGTTTACAACAAACGTTACCGCAATTGCATCGGTAACATCGTCAGGGCGCATTGTATCTATATTACAGCATCAAAACAGTTGCTGTCAGAAATAAGTAATCACACGCTAACTAACTGCCTTCAATTCCTCGAAGACACTTGCTACACAGACAATACAGCGATTTTTGTACTAGCTAATTTTCAACAATTGAATCAAATCGGAGGTATTCGCTAATGTTGACCACACAACAAGCACTCGCCTCCTTTGATATTCGCAATTTTGTAGACCAGCTAGAACCAGCCAAAGAGAAAAATAAATACATCTGCCCAGCTTGCGGTGGGCATAACTTAGGCATCAACCCTAGTAATGGGAAATACCAGTGTTTTAATAACTGTCAATGCCCTGATATTAGAGAAGCAATCAAACCTTGGAGTGAGGTAGTAGAAGAGAACAAACTTGGTTACACGCAACAATTGGGACTCAAACCACTAAAAGCGAAAAAACCAGCAGCATTACCCAAGGTTTTAAACCTAGATCCATCAGAGTTAAGAATATGCAGGTTGAGGAGTGAAATCACCACACCACAACCCATAACACCCGATTTCGTCCCCAAGTCCGTCAGCTTCAAGCTATCAGATGATGGAGCCACACCGAAAGAATTAAAACAAATTACCGTTATTGAATACGACTATGGCAACGGGCGCAAATCGCACAGATTTGAATGCCCCTGTGCAGCCTTAGACAAAGGCAGAGTCAAAACCTTCTCAGTCAGCAGAATTGACCCCACAACCAATAAAGCTACATGGAAGAAAGAAGGTTATTGGCCTGCTTATAAACAGGACGAAGCGATCGAAATTATCAAATCCACAGATGGCATCCCGGTACTACTAGCCCATGAGGGGGAAAAGTGCGTAGAAGCTACCAGATTGTCAGGTTTAGCCAGCATTACTTGGGTAGGTAACTGCTCTGACGGTGACATCGGAAAATCATTGACCCAAATCAAGCATTCTACGGGTAAAGATTTTTTACTAGCTTATTGCGCGGATCATGATGAAACCGGATGGAAGAAGCAAGAGCGAATTAAAGAGGTTTGCGCCCAAGCTGGAGTAGCTTTTGTTGCCATCGACTTGCTTTTAATCAAACCGGATCTGCAAAATAAAGGAGATGTAGCAGATATTTTTGAATCGGGCATGACAGGCGATGAATTAGCGAATTTACTGTTAAAGCAGATAGAAGAAATTACAGCAGATGCTCAATCATCATCAGAAAATGTAGACTCAGTAGATGTTGCTACTTTCGACGACGATGAGCCGGACAGCACATTCCTGCAAAAAGGTTTTAACACCCTTTACCGCGATCGCAAATGGATTTGTGCAGATGGCCTGCTGTATTGCTGGGATGGCTTGCACTACAAACACTCACCTGATTCAGTTGAGCGTCCACGCATTACGAGTTATTGCAATTCGTATCAAGTTATTAAGAAAACTGGCAAGAACTTTGTCATTACCCACCCTTATGCCAAACCTAGCAAAGTTAAAGAGTTGCTGGAGTGGGTGAAGCTGCGAGTAGAAATTGACCCGCAATTACTTAATCCACCAGGGGTTAACTGTACTAATGGCGTGTTAGGTGTTGATTGGGCAGCCCCCAAACCAAAGCCAGTTTTAGTTGAACACGACCCAGATAAACACTTTTTTACATATCCGCCATTGGTGAAGTATGACCCTCAAGCCGACCCCAGACATTGCGATCGCTTACTGTCATGTTTAGACTCGCCTCAACAACAAGTTTTATTACGAAACCTGGGGGCGAGTCTTGATCTAAAGGAAGTCCGCAAGCGTCGAGGACGGGAAACTAAGCTATTACTGGCCTGTGGATTGGGTTCAAATGGGAAAGATTCCATCCGGGAGGTAGTATCTATCATTTACGGTGAGCAAGGTATGACCAGCTGTTCCTTAGCTGACTTTGCTGCTTATGATGAAGGACGGAAATTTTCACTCTTTCCCCTGGTCAACAGTCGGGTAAATTGGGCATCAGAGAATCCACAGACAGCACGACTAGATAAAATTCAATCGCTCAAACTCTTTGCCACTGGTAACGTCTTACACTCAGAGCGCAAGGGGAAAGACCATATCGAATTTAGCCCCGAAGGGATCGGTATCTTCAACTTGAATGAAACCCCGGCACTGCACGGCACAATTCAAGCAATTACTGACCGCATCGCAGCCCTAGTTTTTAGCAAAACATTTAAGTCAAATCCTGACCCAAACAACCCAAACGAGTTACTAGCAGATCCCAGATTCTCTTATGACTTGGATTTTGTGCGTGAGTGTGTGGCCCCAGCATTTTTAAATAAGATGATTGCTGGGCTACAGGCATTGATAGAAGAGGGGATTGACTATAGCTGTACTCAGCAAGCATTAGAGGATATTCAAGCCGAAAACTCTCACTTATTCCAATTTTCTAAAGATACAGGGCTGGGTTACAAGTCGGATGCCATCGTCACAGCATTTGACCTGTGGTCACGCCTAGAAAATTGGTACATCGACAACGGTACTTTGTCCTTTGATGAATCCAGCACTGGCAAGGTAAAAGCGATTTGGCAGGAACAGTCAAAGCCTAGTGATAAAACAGTTAAGGCCATCAACCAAGTCATAGCCAGATTTAAAACACTATTCCCCAAAGCCAAGTTAGTAACCGTCCCCCACCCATCCGGGAAACGGAAGTTACAGGCACTGCAAGGAATTAGTTTTAATGATGTGCCAATGTCAATAACTGACACACCCATAGCAATAAGCTCTAATTCCACAGCAGATCCACCCCAACTGCCACACCAAGAAATCCTTATAAATCAAGACTTCCACACCAACCACACCAGTTTAGGAGATTTAGAAAAAAAATCAACTACGGAATTAAACACCTCATCAAACATTGACTTAAACATTGAATTAAACACTGACTCGTCAGACCAAAATCAAATCACTCACACCAATGTTTCACCTGCTAATAAGGAGAATGACTCTGAATTGGTGTGGGTGGTGTGCGATAACGTGGCACCAAGCACTACAGCAGATTTAGGTGGTGTGTCAACTGCTGTGCCAGATGAGCTTATTGCTATGCCAAATAGCTTATTGACAATGGAAGTGGCAGAGGAGCAAGCGATCGATGATTTAGCAGGAGTCTGTCCACAAGGTGATGTGGCGGTGTTACAGCAAGAAACCAATATTCAACAGGAACAAGAGCCGAATGGTGACACCTGTGACACCCCCCTCAATGCAGGTGGAACGGATGAAGTTATCGCTAATGCTGAACTGATTAGGGAGAGCATTGAAGATCAGTCGTGGGAGATGATTGATGAACTGTTAGAAGAGTGGACTGATGAATTTAAATCTGCTGTTTGGAAAGAGTTGACACCTCTTGAGCGCAAGACAGTTAAACAACTAAAGCGAGGTAACACCAATGAATGAGCCTGTTAATTCTCCACGAGTCTTAAAAATGCACCCGGAGATGGGATATTTGGCTGATGAACAGATGGATGCGGATCGTGAATGGTTTTTTCATCATCCCTTCGCTACCAAGTATTACCGCAAGCCTTTTGAATCGGAAGTAATAGAGTTTTGTGAACTTGAACCAGGACGAAAACTCAAAAAAATACTGGTAACCAAGGTGAGTGAAGGCGCAAGAGCTAGAACACCGATTTTTGAGAATACTTGATTAGATGGAAAACCATGAATATAGGGCTGCTAACAGCAATACCTGTCTCCATTAAAATCAATTTAGATTTGATGCCATTAAGAGAAATTTTCCTTATGCGTCAATAATCTCAACGTTCAGCTTGAGGATGATGTTAATAGTGCCCCATCATTCAAGGTTGGCTTACGCGTTGCGTCTGAAAATTTCCCTTTTTTGGGAAGTATAAAGTAGATAAGGAGAGCATTAAAGCACTCAGTTGAGCTTATGAAGCTGCGAGACTATCAGGAGATTTGTAAAGCGAAAATTGAAGCCAACTGGCGCAAAGGTAGTCATAAGCAATTAGCTGTGATGCCAACAGGCGCAGGCAAGACAGTTTTATTTGCTGCACTGGCTAGCGAATTCACTCGTAAAAACCAAGGAGTGTTAGTCGTAGCCCACCGAGAAGAACTAATTATCCAAGCTGCTGAGAAGCTGGCAGCAGCAACCGGCATTATTCCAGGAATCATCAAAGCTGGATATAAACCGAATGTTGATGCACCAATTCAAGTTGGCAGTATTCAAACTTTGGCACGTCGGAAAAAATATCCCGAAGCTAATTTAATCATCATAGATGAAGCACACCACGCGGCATCAAACAGCTATCGTCAATTGATTGCTCAGTATCCAGATGCCCAAATTTTAGGAGTGACCGCAACACCCCAAAGAATTGATGGTTATGGCTTTGAAGACTTGTTTGAAAAACTGGTTGTTGGTGCTACAACTGGGCAGTTGATAGCAGAGGGACACTTGTGTAAATTCAAAATGATTGGGGGTTTTGCCAAACTGGGATTGTTCACCCCAAAGGGTAGAGATTTTACAATCAAAGAATTAGAACGGGCTGCAACCAAGATAAAAGCTGAAGATGTAGTGAGGTGCTGGCAAGATTATTGTTTTGGGAAAAAAACCGTTGTCTTTGCAGTTAACGTGTCTCATAGTCAGGCGATAGCCGAACAGTTTCAAAAAAACGGCATAGCTGCGGAGCATCTCGATGGAGAAACACCCACGGGTGAACGTAAAGCGATTTTAGAAAGATTTAGAACAGGTTCAACGCAGATCATAAGCAACTGTGGAATATTAACCGAGGGCTTTGATTGCCCAGACATTGATGTGGTGCAATGTGCTAGACCTACAACTTCAATTAGCTTGTGGCTACAAATGCTTGGGCGTGCGCTGCGACCAGCGTCAGGTAAGGAGTATGCCATCTTAGTTGACCAGACTGAAAATTGGTATAGGCTGGGTACACCTGACCAACATCGCCATTGGAGCCTCAAGCCAGAATCAGTAGATAAGAATTCGCCAGGAGTACGCAATTGTGGGTACTGCCATCACGTTTTCAAGCCGATGTCGGCAAGAATCACTAGCAAAATGGTCTGGAATCCTCAAAGCGAAACTTTTGAAACCCTCTTAACTACACCGTGCCCCAATTGCAGTAAACCTGTAACTTGGCAACTAATTTCTAGCAGTGATATTACCCCGAATCAGGAGAAGAAAGAGGAATTTGATCTAGAGGTGGAGTACCGCGAAATTCCTTCAGAATGTCGGTTCGAGATCCTTGAGCAGATAGTGAAAATTCGCAAATTAGGCAGTAGATTCAAGAATCTCCCAAACCGAGAAAAAAAGTTTATCCATTCGTTAACTGAACTGATCCATCAACAATCCGATATTCAGCTAGCAGAAATTAGAGTAGCACTAGATATTCTAGAAATTGGTTTTTCACTAAGAGAAATTTTGGCTCATGCGCTTTTAGTTCCCTTGTGCCAATTAGCGGCATATAACAATTGGTATCAGATAGAGAGGCTGATGAAGGGTAGGACGGAAGATATTAAAAAGCTGATCTGGGATATGTTACCTAAGCACTACCAGAAGAAAATACACCAGCTAAAAAAGGATCTTGCTGAAAAACCAACGCCATCAGCGATCTTATCCCAGGTAACTTTCAAAGTAGGTGATCTGGTAGCCGCCGCCGCGACTGATGATTTGAAATACTTGTGGCACGGTGTAGTCGAGGAGGTTTCGGACGACGGCTCAGAGGTGTTTGTCGAATGGCAGTCAAGCCAAGGAACAGCCACAAGTTCTTATGAGATACATGAGGCATCTTACTTGCGTCGGCTTTTTATCTAGAAGATTGTTGACCACTATCGTATTGAGGTGCGCGGTAGAGAGTTCGTCGAAAAAAAACTTCGTATACGAACTAAAAACTTACTCCAATGGCAGAATTATGGCTTCTTTATGTATTATCAAAAATTGGCTCCCATTATGGCAAATTTATGGCACGCCAATGGCATCTCAATGGCAAATGAATGGAATTTTGAAAATTCATTTCTCAACTAATTATCACTATTGAGAATTAGGGTTAAAACTGGCAGAATTATGGCATACCAATGGCATGGGTATGGCACAGTAATGGCAAATCAATGGAAAATGCCAGAATTTCTGCATTTTCAAATGTCATAGTGATATTATGCTCCAGCCAAAAATTAATGTCATTTTCTGACGCACAGTACGCCATCTTTGGCGGAAAGTTTTTTGGAGCGAAAAATGATGATTTAAGTAAATTTCAAATCACTTTCATCAAAAAGAAGTACCAACCAGCTACATTAATACTACAAAAGGGGACTGTACAGTTCACTACTAGAACACTGACTATTAAAGACTCAATTCATCATCCTGCTCCTGCTCCTGCTGTTGCTGATGCTGTTGCCTTAACTGCTGCCCATAATCAATAAGCTGCTGATTCCAATCGTCAGCTTTGCACTTGAGCCGCTTGGACTGTGGCAGCAGTTCCTTAACAACTCGTGCAGCTGCATTGCCAGCATCGTCTGGATCAAAAGCCAACTGCACATTAGGAATATGCTGCAATTGCTCTACTGGTAAGCTTTTGGGATTATCTACCGCCATGTACAAAGTTCTATTGGGTGGCACGTCGCCTCTAAGCTGATATTCCAGCATGGCAAAAGACACGGCATCGATGGGCGATTTTAAAAGCACCACTTTCTCTACAGGTGAAGTTGGCTGTCCGCCTAAGCGGAAGTGAAACCAGCCCTCACGCCGCTTAGTCCCTTTCTTGTAACCTTTGAAAGTGTTGTTTTCGCCCCGTGTCCCCCGCAGGAACGCTCCTATTGCCTGGGGTTCTTCGCCAAGATTCCGCATCACGAACACAGCGTTTTGCTGGTCATCAGCGTAAACTAACCCCCTTTTATGCAGAAGTTCCACAAAATTTTCAGGTATTCCCCGTTTCTGGGTCAGGTAGTTGTGAACTGCTTGCCAAAGAGCTTTATCCTCAACTGGTAGCTTAAACGGGGTTCGCGGTTCTAACTGGATAATCTCAGCAGCCACTTGACGAGTTTTTGCGATCGCTGCTCGTTCTGCCCCCGACTCACCAAATCGCTCATGTAACCAGACGACCGCCTGCCGCAGATTGCAGTCATTAACGTGCATCACCAAATCAATTGCACCGCCTGATCCCTTTTGTTGATCGGGGGCGAAATCGTAGAATTTGGGCCCATCTATATTAATGATGTTACCGTGACCCTTCATTTTCCTTCATCATGGTGTAACCCCAACTCCCAGGCGACATCCTCCAAGGGCAAGTCGCGCAGTTGTTGGGTTTTCAATTCCAGCGAACGCACAATTTCTTCTAGCCGTTGTCGCTCCTTCTCGCTGGCCCTAGCCCGTTGTTCTGCCCTCTCCAATCGCTGTTCCATGAACTTGCGGTCAGCCAGTTGGTGGTTAATCGCTTGGAACTGTTCATCTGACTGAATCTTGGTTACATAACTACTAGCTGATTCAAACGGTGTGGGCGCTAATTGGTTATCTGTAATGACTGCGGTGAGTGGTTCACTGTTAACCGCTTGGTAATATTCTTTGACTTTGGTGTGGGTTGCCTTACTGCCCTTGACCCCCCGTTCAATGCCCAAAGGAGCGAGTGCAGCAGCATAACTGTCTTGGAGTTTGGATAACTTGATTCTTCCCTGTCCACCTCTGCCGCCAAACATCGCGTCATGACTGACTCTGCCAGTTTTTTCATTCAATGGCACGATGTAGGCGTGAATGTGTGGGGTACTTTCATCTAGGTGAAGTTCTGCCCTGACGCACTTTGAACCATAGTTTTGAGCTAGCCAGTCACGAGATGCGATCGCCCATTGCTGCATAAGTGAATCAGACCACTGCCCAGAAAGGGATGGATTTAACGGGCGGAAATATTCAGGCGATGCCGAGAGAAACATTTCGGTGCATAACACTGCATCATGCCGAGGGCGATGCTTGAGCGTGGCAATCTTTTCTTTAACTATTTCCTCTAGGGCGCGTTCGTCTTCTCCCCCAATTAACCGGACATTCTCTTTAGTTGGATCTGCGTTGGGTGTTTCTCTATTCCTGGTAACATGGTCATCACTTCCGGCAACGTTGCCGAATGTTTTTAGTTTCTCAATTCTGAGAATTGTTAGTGGCGACAT
>NZ_JACJSI010000198.1 GCF_014698065.1 Nostoc flagelliforme FACHB-838 | reverse complement strand
ACTTCTGGATCTCTTCTCGAAATTCTTGTCGTTTAACTTCCGATCTTTCTTGATAGCCATAAGTTTTTTTTTCCGTGTGAACCCAATTTTTTTTAAAGCTCTTGATATTGTGCAATCGCTAATTTCTTCTGACCATAGTTTGGCCATTTCCGCTTGAGTTTTATCGCCATTAACTTCAACAAATTTCTTAAATGTCTAACTCTACTCTATTGCCTGAATTACCTTCTGGCGTAAGTCGTAACTGTAAGGTTTTGGCATGAGCTTTCCTTGAGCTGAACGCTTCATCTGTATCTAGTTTTACTTTACTCACTAATTATACTGTTTGTCCTAACCGCCTTGGCGCTTGCTATAAAACTTGTGAAAATGATAATCATTACTGAGACGGGGGGAGGGAGTATTACGAATGACGAATGACGAATGACGAATGACGAATGACGAATGACGAATGACGAATGACGAATGACGAATGACGAATGACGAATGACGAATGACGAATGACGAATGACGAATGACGAATTACGAATTACGAATTACGAATTACGAATTATCGGCAAGTATATAGTGAAAGTTGCCCCTTGATTTGGTGTGCTGCTGGCGATAATACTGCCTTGATGGGCTTCAATAATCCGCTTAGAAATTGCTAACCCCAGACCATTACCACTACCTTTACGTGCGGGGTCTGTTGTATAAAATTGCTCAAAAATTCTGGGTAAATCACCCTCTTTTATCCCTTTTCCCTGGTCTTGAATTTGAATAATAGCTTGTTTGCCTTGGCTGTATCCAGAAATAGATACTTGAGAATTAGCTGGTGAGTGCTTAATCGCATTATCCAATAAATTGAGAATCGCTTGTAATAGCCGCTCTGGATCGCCCTGGATAATTAGATTTCTTACATTCACCTGTGTAGAAATTCTCAGAGTTCGCATTCGCGGTTCTAGTGCATTGACAGCGCGGTTAATTAATCCATGCAGCGAGATGGTTTGCTGTTCTAGTTCAGTAACTCCTGCTTCCAAACGTCCTAAATCTAGCAAGTCATGAATCAATCGTGATAAACGTTTGATTTCGCTTTCGATAGTTTGAAAAAAGCGATCACGTAATTCTGGTTCTTCTGATGCTCCTGCTTTGAGTGCGTCTACTGTTACCTGAACGTTACTGATAGGGGTACGTAATTCATGGGAAACATTGGCTAAAAATACCCGTCGCTCTTGGTCTAGGGAAGCTAACCGTTCACTCATCCGGTTGAGTTCTGCTGCCAATTGATCTAACTCATTATTTTCATGAATCGTCAGCTTATCACCAAAATGACCGCCACCCAAGCGAATAGCAAAATTCTGCATAATCTCAATCGGTTTTGAGAGACTGCGAGCAAACCGACTGCTAATTAATGCACACAGTAGAATCGTTATTGCTAGGGTTCCCAAAATACTCCAAATTACTTTAGCGAACTGTCGCTGAAACTGCTCCAAAGTCATAGACATTCGGATTACGCCCAACGACCGACCGTTACGCTCAATAGGCTTAGTAATATAGAGGCGATCGCTGTTTGATAAAACGCCTTTGGCAATTCCTTGCTTTACACGGTTTTGTAGAGCTTCCCGTATTCCCGGAACCTGATACCAATCTTTAACTTGACTATCTAACTTTGGGTCAGAAGTGGCTAATAAACTGCCTTGTTGATTAAAAACACGTAGGGTTATAGTTTGTGGTGCGCCATACCGCTGCACCAGTACCTTTACTTGTTTAATATCTTTTTCTTCTAGTGCATCTGCAACACTTTCACTTAACGCACTCGTCCAGTTATCCAAATCTGCTTGTCGCGATCGCATGAAGTAATCATGGAACGACCACAGGATATAACCTGCCATCAACGACGTTCCAAAAGCTGTCAGCATGAGGTATCTGCCTAACAGCTTGGCATAAATTGTATTTAATTTAATCCTAGATATCCAGCCTCTCATGAAGGCTGCTCTCCAGAACGACGACGCAATACTGCTTTAATACGTGCTAATAGTTCGCGGGTGTTGAAGGGCTTAGTAATATAATCATCTGCACCTGCTTCTAAACCCCAAATTTTATCAATATCCTCATCTTTAGCTGTAAGCATGACGATAGGTACATTAGAAAATGCCCGAATCCGCCAGCAAACTTCCATACCGTCAACTTCCGGTAACATTAAGTCTAGCAAAATTACATCTGGTACTTGCTTGTGAAACTGTTTGATTGCACTATGTCCATCGGCGGCTGTAGTCACCGTGTAACCTTCTTTTTGTAGTGTATAGGTGAGACTGTCGCAAAGAGCCGCTTCATCATCTACAAGTAATACGTGTAGCATTGTTTATTCTAAATTAACGTTAGTTTTTCCTAATTAGATTTTGTATAAATAGATGTATTTTTAACATCTTTCTTTCGATAGTAATTTTTTAAATAGAAAAGATGAAAACCTTAGAACCAAAAGATTCCAGTTTAATGATGACTGCTCAATTTACTCTTGACTATTACTGTCCCCTGTTGGGGAAATTTTATCGTGAAACTTGTTCCGCCTCCTATCTCGCTATCGACATAAATTTCTCCATGATGTATTTCTAAGCACTTTTTCACCACAGCAAGTCCTAGTCCACTGCCAACAATTTTGCCTACATTATTAGCACGATGGAAAGGCTCAAATAAATGCTCTTTAAATTCTGAAGGAATTCCTATACCATTATCTTTAACTTGGAAAATTATTGCCTGTGGTTCACAACTAAGAATTAAGAAAGTTCTTCCCTCTGAAAGTGAATATTTAATTGCATTTGATAGTAAATTGCTCAGAATTGAATAGAGTATATTTTCATCTAATTTGGCATGAGTACAGTTACCTTGACTGACAAATTTAATAGTATGCTGTTGTTGATTAGAAAATTGGAGGTCTTCTATCAAATTAATGCAAAATGCTTCCAAATCCATGATTTCTGGATGAAATTCTAATTTACCAGCTTCCGCCCTAGTTAAAGTTAAAATATCGGTCAGTAACTGGTTCATTGACCTAGCTGAAGATTGAATGCGATATAGATTTTTAAGTTTTTTCTCTTCTGTCCACTGCTGATTACTTTGAGCCAATAGTTGAGCCGAACCCAATATAATACTCAATGGTGTACGAAATTCATGGGATACCATTGAAAAAAAACGTAACTTCAATTCACTAAGTTCTTTTTCTTGAGCTAAAGTTTTTTGAATAGTTTCTGCTTGCTGACGTTTAACTAATTGTTGATAAAGCAAAGTATAAACGCCTAATAAAATGGCAAAGCTCAAGAAAGTACCGAGGAATTCAATCAACATCCGGTTGCGGATATTATCTTGAGAGTGTCTCACCGAGATTTGCAGTAAATGTTCCTCCCTAGTCTGCATTTGGGTAAGTAGTTCACGGATTTGATTACGGTTTTGGTTGCTTTGATTAACTAGAGGTGCTTGAATAGCAAAGCTTGATTTACCTGCTTCTTTGAGGTTAATTGACTGTTTAGATAATTCAACTCTTTGAGCAATGAGTAATTTTAGTTTCGTTAGTCGCTGCTGTTGATAAGAGTCATCAGCAATTTGTTGCTGCAACTTTTGGAATTTGGCATCTAGGCTTTGCATTGCCTGATAGTAACGTTTGAGTTCTAATTGCTCTCCATATAGGATATAACCCCCACGTCCTGCTTCTGCATCGGTTAGTGTAGCAAAGATGCCGATAATGTTTTTCATTACCCCATGTGTATCCTTCACTTGATTGCTACTTGCAATTAACTGAGTAGCGTTTTGGTAAGAAATCAGACTAGCTGTACCCATTAATAATAAGCATAATCCAAAGCCAGAGGCAATCCATTTTCTTTCCAGCGACCATTTCATAGAAAAAATCAATTAATGATTCAGAGTCAATATTTTATCCAAGGTCTTACATCAAAGTAAAGATTTTTCCAAGCCAAAGTGTTGCTCCCTAGCTTAACTGACTGCGAAACTTACTAATACTAATAGTTAATAACACAACAGCAAAGGCGACTAAAGCCAAAACATTCATCCACAGTACATCTAAGCCAACACCTTTGAGCAAAATACCTCGAACGATCGCAATGTAATGACGGAGAGGATTGAGTAAAGATAGGGCTTGAAACAAAGGTGGCATGGCTTCAATAGGTGCGATCGCTCCAGAAGTTTGTACCATTGGTAAATTAATAAAGAAAGATGTCAAAACTACCTGTTGTTGGGAACTACTCACAGTCGCCAACATAATACCTAGGCTAATCCCGACAAATACATACATACTTGAGAGTCCGAAAAATAGCAGAAAATTACCTCGAAATGGTACATGAAATATTACTGTTGCTAAAGTGGTAGCTAATAAAACATCTCCCATTAATAAAAATGCTAAAGGGACAATTTTCGATAGTAATATTTGCCAGTTAGCAGCCGGAGTCATTAGTAATTGTTCTAAAGTACCCGTATCTTTTTCCCTGACAACAGTAATTGCTGATACTAATGTCCCAATTAATGTTAAAACTAAACCCATAACTCCTGGTACAAAAAACCAACTACTCGTCAGTCCAGGGTTGTAAAGAAATACAACTTCAGGTGAGACTGGGGGATTTACTTTACCTTGGGTTAATTGCAAATTATATTGCTGGATAATTTGATTCATATAATTTCCGGCAATCCCGGCTGTATTAGCATTTACAGCATCAATAAATACTTGAATTTCTGCTGATTTTTGTGCCAGTTGACGCGGAAAATCGGGAGGAATTATTACCCCAACATCTAGCTTTCCTTCTTCTACCTGACGACTTAATGCTTTTTCACTGCTTGGTACAGATTCTAAAGTGAAAATTCGATTTGATGTCATGGCTGAAACTAACTCCCGACTAGCACTGACGTTGGCATAGTCAATGACACCTAATCGCAAGTTATGAACGTCGGGATTAAGGATAAATCCATAGAGTAATAATTGAACTGTTGGCGGGATAACTAACAGAACAATTAATTGCTTGTTGCGGAGAATTTGATTAATTTCTTTCCGCATTAATGACCAACTCCGTAAGTTCCTGGCACAATATACAGCGATTCTAATCTGCCAGGATTAAACCATAGACGCATTCTTGCTGTAATACTATTAGTAGCAGGTATCAGTCCATGCTCTTGCATGAAAAAGTTTGTCACTCTTTGAATACTATTTTTAATTACACGGGCATTGTTAACATCAGTGGCATCGATTAACACTTGCACATTTGTACTTCTACCTGCTTGAATATCACGGCTAAATTCGGGTGGAATAATTACTGCGGTCTTAGCAATTCCTTTATCTATTGCATCGCGTGTGGGATTGCCACCAGACCATTGTTTAGGCACAAATTGATTGGTGGCATACAGTCTTTCAATATAGCTGCTACTTAAGTTTGTGCGGTTAAAATCTTGCACAATTAAGGGAATATCTTTACTCTCTAACCTAATAGCAAAACCAAAAATTATTAAAATAATGAATGGCAATAAAAATGCTAGTGCCAACGTCAGGCGATCGCGGCGGAATTGGGCTATTTCTTTTATACATTGAGCAATAATTCGTTTCATATATATTAAGTACGGATTTGGCTGAAATCAGAGTGTTTTTAAACGCAGAGGAACGCGGAGGTTAGCGCAGAGGAACGCGGAGTTTTTTGGAGTAGAATTTTCTGTACGGATACTCTTTTTCTATTATTGCGATCGCTGTACTATACCAATAAAAGAATCTTCTAAAGAAAAAGGAATAGGGCGTAAAGAATTGATAGTAATTTGATTAGCTTCTAAAAGTTGAGTTAGTTGATTTATTTCTTGTTCAGGATGATCGATAACAATGTGTAAACTATCAGCGAAAATCGATATGCGCCAAGGCTCGAAGTGTTGTTTGAGTATCTTGGAAGCTACTTGGTTTTGATTGACAGTAATTTCTATTAGTTGTCCCGGTTGCGAGGCTTTGATAGAACTTGGTGAACCTTCGGCAACGGTTTCTCCTGCAACCATAAAACTCATGCGGTTGCACTGTTCAGCTTCTTCTAAATAGTGTGTTGTCACTAAAATGGCTGTACCGTTGCGGGCAAAGTCATTAATCAGCTTCCAAAACTGGCGACGCGCCAACGGATCTACCCCTGATGTGGGTTCGTCTAAAAATAAAATATCTGGTTCGTGCATCACACAAGCACCGAAAGCGACTCGTTGCTTCCAACCACCCGGTAGCTGTCCAGTGATCATATTTGCTTTTCCTTCTAAACCACAGGTAGCAATTACCCAATCAATTTTTTCCCGTCGGAGTTTGCGAGGTACGCCGTAGACTCCGCTATAAAATTCGAGATTTTGCAGAATAGTTAAATCGTCGTAAAGGGTGAATTTTTGACTCATGTAACCAATACGTCGCCGTAAGTCTGCACTCCGCAGATTTCCGGTTTCACCACCCAAGGAAATTTTACCGCCACTTGCTCCTAGTAATCCACACAACATCTTAATTGTGGTGGTTTTTCCAGCACCGTTAGCACCTAACAACCCAAAGATTTCCCCATAGCGCACTTCGACGTTGACATCTTTAACGGCTTGGAACTTGCCAAAAACACGGTTAAGGTTGTGAGCATAGATGGCGATTCCCTTTGTGTCTCCTTGTCCTCTTTTGCGAAAACGAGGAAACGGAAAAAATTGCGGCGCAGAACCTTGTTGTCGCAAGCGCGTGACAAAGACGTTTTCTAATGTGGGTTCGCCATGCTCGATAGTGGGAGAAGGTAACTGATGTTGTTGCAGCACTTCGCGGACTTGGATTTCGCCGGAATTTATATCTTCAACTAGGACATCCAAGCGATCGCCAAAAGTTTGCACATCTACTATATTTGTCTGGTCAGTCTGAGATAATATCTCTTCTGTAGCTTGTAAATTAGCTGTTCGCAATTCCAAGCGATGCAAGCCTAAGTTAGTCCGTAATTCTTTGGGTGTGCCAATTTCATGAATTTGCCCACTGTACATCAAAGCCACGCGGTGACAGCGTTCAGCTTCGTCTAAGTATGGTGTCGCAACTACAATTGTCATCCCCTCGGCTGATAATTCTCCTAGCAAATCCCAAAATTCCCGCCGGGAAACTGGATCGACACCCGTGGTAGGTTCATCTAGTAACAATATTTCTGGTTGAGAAACCAAAGCACAACACAGCGCCAGCTTTTGTTTCATCCCACCAGAAAGTTGTCCCACTAAGCGATCGCCAAATCGCTCTAAATTCATTAATTTTAAATATTTATTGCGGCGTTCCCTTAATAAATCATCTGCTACTTGCCGCAAACCTGCTGCATAACGTAAGTTTTCATCAATACTCAAATCCAAATACAGCGAAAACTGTTGAGTCAGATAACCTGTAATTAATCGGGCATCTCGTGCAAGTTGATTAAATATTTGCACCTCCCCCGCCGTTGCTTCCATCACACCGCCCAAAATGTGAAAAGTGCTAGTTTTCCCCGCACCATCAGGGCCGATTAATCCAAACATTTCACCTTTGTTGACATTCAAATCAATTCCTCGCACAGCAGCTAAGTTTCCATAGTGCTTATGCAAACCGCGAACTTTAATTGCTGTGGTGCTAGATGATTGCGGTAAGTTTGGAGTAACAACTGTTTTTTGCTGTTGCATCATTTAGCCTCTTAGCTTGAGAAAGTGGTGGAGAATGGAAGGTGGAAATTTAAACGCACAGGAGCGCGGAGGGAAACGCAGAGGTACGCGGAGAATTTGCGAGGAATTAATGAAATGTTGCTCTGTTATCTGCTTTCTGGCTTCAAACTAATTTCGGCATCTGCTGGCATCCCCATTTTGGCGCAGGGTAAATCTGATTCAGTGTAAGGATTTTCGGGGTTAAAGCAGCTATCAGGGTTTTGAACTTTGATCCGAATTCCTACTACTTGTCTGACTCTATCTTTTTGAAAGTAAATATTTTCTGGTGTAAATGAAGCTTGCGGATCGATCGCAATTACTTTACCTTCTAATGGTTTGTCCGGCGCAGAATCAATGAAGATTTTCGTTGTTTGTCCAAGACGCACTTTGCCAATATCACCTTCGGGAATAAAACCTCTAAAATACACTGTTTTGGGGTCAACAATTGTCAAAAGATTAGTCTGACTGCTAACTATTGCGCCTGGTTCAACACTCCGGGCTGTCACTACCCCATCTAAAGGACTGACTACATTTAAATCTTTTTTGGAGTCTGCAATCTGCGTGAGAATTTGCTGATTTGATGCTTCGGCATCTTTAACTTTGGCACGGGCAGAGTTGACTTTCGCCTGTGCAGACTTAAGTTGAGCATAACTTTGCTGCTGCTTTCTGACTAATGCTGTTAACTGGGCATTGCGAATGTCAGGATTGAAACCTGTAGTTTTAACTTGAGTTAACGCCCCTGATGTAGCCTTTAATTGTTGCCGTTCGGCATTAACTGCTGCCTGTCGTGCTTCTAGGGTTGCGATCGCAGTATCTAGGGTAGTTTGTGCTTGATCGAATTGTTGTTGATTGATTGCTCCTTCTCTTACCAATTGGGCATAGCGATCGCGGTTGATTTTTGCTAAATTAACTTCTGCTGCTGCCTGTTTAACTTGCGCTTGTGCTTGCACCAATGTAGCTCTGGCTGCTGCGACATTTGCTTGTGCCTGCTCAATTCTTCCTTGGGTATCTCCTTGAGATTGCCGCAAATTAAGTTTGGCTTCGTTAATTTGGCTATTAATTTCTTGAATTTCTCTGGTTACTTGCTCGACATCGGCAATTGCCTGCTGTTCATCATACTTAGCAGATGTCACTCTCGCTTGTGTGCCACGCAGTTGATCTTGCAGCAATTGATCGTTTGTGTCGTCTAACTTAATTAACTCTTGCCCCTTCCCGCACGGCAATTGACTCAATTCTTCCAGAGCGTTTGATTCCAATCTCGGTTTCATAACCCTCAATCCGCCCGCTAACTTGCAGTATATTTGCTGATATTTGCGGTTGAGAGCGCCACACAGCATAGCCAATGCCACCTACCACCAGTAGCCCGATCAGCAAAAAAATGGGTTTTTTGCGGCGTTGCTGCTTCGATACTGGGGCATCTTTAAGATTTTCCGGGGATGTCGGGATAGTCTGAGTCATAGTAGCAGCCTGGATTGTGAAAAATATTTTGTATAAGAGAATTGAAAATTTTGAATTCCTTGTCATCATACTAGACTGTCTAGTATGATATAGCAAGATATACACAAAAAAATTTACCATTCATGCCTATCAACCCTGCTTTCCAACTAGAAAATCCTTTACCTGCGATCGCTCCAAAGCAGGAGCAAATCTTGCAAGGAGCTATACAGGTATTTTTGAAGGAGGGTTACGCTAGAACAAGTATGGATCGTGTTAGCGCGGCAGCTGGAGTATCGAAGCAAACCATATACAGTCACTTTCAAGATAAAGAAGGACTGTTTAAAGCGTTGATAGAACGGTTAACGGTTGCTTGTTTTCAAAGCATTTTTAGTATAGAAAAATTGCAGGGAGAACCAGCAATTTTGTTGCGTCAAATTGCCGAATTTTATTTAACCAAGGTTGCTGATAATCCCGATTATTTGGCATTGTTGCGTTTGATAATCACCGAGTCACAAAACTTTCCCGAACTAGCAAAACTTTATAACCAAACCGTTGTGCAACGAGGTCGGCAAATACTAAGTCACTATTTTGCATCTCATCCAGAATTAGCAATCAGCGATCCAGAAGCAATGGCTCATATTTTTTTAGGTTCGCTAGTATCCTACGTGATTATAGAGGAAATTTTACATGGCAAAGAACTTACTTCTTTATCACGCGATCGCTTGCTAGACAGCTTAATAAACATGGTCATGAGCCAGTCACAAAATACGGTTGGATAAACAACAGTACTACAGCCGAAAACTTCGACATCGCCAGCTAACCATTAGTCATGTACTATTGTGATTATCCTATTACCTCATCTCTAATTCCTACAAATTATATTCAAAAGCTAGAATTTAATCATTATTCTTGCTATTACTACCCGAAATTTACCCGAATTATACCCACATTTTAGACTTTTAAAGTGTATAGTTAGGAAAAATGCAAAATAAAACTTTAGAATATTATTTCCAGTTTTAGTAATTTTTCCTTGAATAAAAAACTAAAAAAGTATCACAAATGCTTTCTTATAGCAGTTCCCATTCAGATGCGGTACAAGTGCAAGGTGTAGGGGCACGGCAGTGCCGTGCCCTTACGGGTATACTTATATAAGAAAAAAATAACTAGAGAAGTCAGTTTTTTATACATATTTATATCTTTTTTTAAATCAACCATGAGATTTGTACAGGATATTAAAAGATTACAAAAACTAAATAAATTTTAGTTAGATTTATAAGTGAGGAAGTTCAATTGCCGTGTCTTCGTTTAAAACTTTTGAAAAGAAACTTACCTAGTTCTAATTTTTTCAAAAAGGTCGGTCAAGTAACTGGTGGCACACTCCTATCAATTACTATGCTATCGAGTTCTGTATTAGCTGGAGGATTAGTTGGTTTAGCCATTAGTTTCCGCGATCTACCAGATGTTAGACAACTGCAAAACTTTGTACCCTCAGAAACTTGAGACGCGCTAACCCTGGGTGAAATTAGGTCATTTCAAGGTAGCGCTTTGCCTTACGTTACCAATGCCGTCTCACAGGAACTGATTAAAAAGTTTGGGCGTGAAACGTTGCTTAAAGGTGGAATGCATGTACAAACCACAGTTGATATAGGACTAGTATTTGATTTCTGAAAAAGCTCCGTACATTTGAAGAGTCGCAAAATCAAAGTTAGTGTTTCGGAGAAACCACTCAAACATCCATTTGAGATGAGAGAACGAAGG
>NZ_JACJSI010000197.1 GCF_014698065.1 Nostoc flagelliforme FACHB-838 | reverse complement strand
TGGAGCTAACCGTGCCACACTAGGTTCCTTTGTTTTCAGCCTAAACTGCTTTGACTCTACTTTCTTAGTTTCTCACAATAATGCTTGGTTTATTTCCGCCGTGCTGTACTAGTAGTTTGCCAACCCAAAAATGCGCTTTTTCAGGCTGGGAAAAGGGGGAAGGGTACTAGGTTTAGGATTTAAGCCCTTTCCCCCTGCCCCAAATCCTTTAAGCTAATCGTCATTTTAATTGCACCATTTTTATGGTAATAAAAGCTGCAAACCCTCTCCCCTGCCCCCCTGCGATCTCAATGTGCAAATTAAATGCTTAACAGCTTAGTAAACTTCATCTCCGACCTGGAAATGGGTGACTGCCTCTCCAATAGCTTCAATCACACCCGAAACGTCCACTCCGATAATTGCAGGGAGACGAATTAAATCTTTGTAGTCACCCCGACGAGTTTGATAATCAATGGGATTGATCGATGTCGCGTATACTTTCACCAGAACTTGGGTCGCTTTTGGAACTGGCTTCGGTATGGTTTGAAATTCAAATACCTCAGTGCTACCAAAAGCGGTCAGTACCGCAGCTTGCATGTACTCCATATCAGCCTTCTTACGTCTAAAATGATTGATCTGAAATGTAGTGAGTTCCAATGCTTGATTTCTTCCAGATTCTTATGGTAGATGGCGAGCTAGTAGGGTGGGCGATGCCCACCATTTTGTAAAACCCTTCACATCAAAGCTTTGTGGGCAGTGCCCACCCTACAATTTGTGGCTTGAAGTTTGCTCGAATGGTTGTGGTGCGGTCGCAACTATCATCAGCTTGAAGTTTGCTTGAATAGTTGTGGTGTAATCGCAACTATCATCAAGTTGCTAAAATGATTGCTATGAATCCTTTAGGGTTCACGCCAGCGGTAATCCACTGGCACCCAGGCATAACCTCGATCTGCTGCCCGAAGGTGTCCAACGCCGGGAAAGGGCAAATGTGCGCCTGCTATCAAAATTCGGGATGCTTCCGCTCTCGCAAACTGTTTTTTGCGTTGTGCCGCAGCAGCATTGGCATCGACATCATAAGCAACTGTAATTTCTGGCTTGGGAAATTGCACCGAAGCAAAGTGGACAATATCGCCCCAAAACTCGATGCTCTCGCCCTTGCTTGCCGCCACATAGCAGCTATGACCAGGAGTGTGTCCGGGTGTGGGATGCGCGGTGATTCCCGGTAGCAAAGCTGTCTTGCCAGAAAACGATTTCACCTTGCCCGCATCTAAATAAGGTTTGACAGTTTTCGCGGCTTCGTCAAAGTACTTTTCAGCAACGTTGAATCGCGTGGCATTCGCTCGATCAAACCAGAAATCGACATCTGGCTTGCCGACATAGAGCGTGGCAGCAGGAAACACCCGTTTCCCCTGTTCGACCAGCCCCCCACTATGATCGGTATGAATATGAGTCAGAAGAACTGCATCAATTTCGTTAGGTGTGTAGCCTGCTGCTTTTAACGATGTTTGAAGCTTGCCACCCAGTTTTGAACCAAAAAAGGTTCCGGCTCCCGTGTCCACGAGTACTTGTTGCTCTCCAGTGTCGATCAGGAAAGCATTAATCGATGTCTCGACAGGATTAGTCAGAAAGTTTTTCTGAAGCAGGCGATCGGTTTCTGTTGGGTTCGTATTCGGCAGCAGCGTATGTAAATCTTGGGGGAGTGTGCCGTCGCTCAGAACTATAATTTTGAAATCACCTAACTTGAATGGATAGACACCTGGCACTTGAGCAATCGCACTTTTGCCTGGTGCTATCGTTGGAAAGCTACAAGAGGTCACAATCATTAGCACTGTGGTTGCAACCGCTATCATCAGTCTAGAAAACATATTAGAACCCTTTCAGCGATAAAGAACTCGATAAATAATTACCCCTGAAGAAAGTCCAATAACAAGGGATTGACCTGATCAGCATGAGTCCAATTGATGGCGTGCGGTCCGCCAGGGATGACAACCAGTTGACTGTTTTTAATTAGCTTCGGGAGTCTTGCTGCGGTGGATTCCAGTGGCAAAATGCGATCGCTATCTCCATGAATGATCAGGGTTGGCACGTCAATGCGGGGCAGATCATCACGAAAATCAGTCAGCCAGGAAGGTACACAATCCAACGTTCCTTTGGCAGACGCACCTACGGCAACATTCCAACTGGCTTGAATGGCATCGTTGCTGATGCGTTGACGTAGCCTCTCGGAACGAGAATCACCAAGCAACACATCCACATTGAAGAATTCTCTGAAAAATGCAGAAAAGTAAGCTGGACGATCTTCAACAATCGCTTTCATAATGCCATCAAAAACGCTTTGATAAACGCCTTCAGGATTATCATCGGTCTTCAGCAAAAAGGGCGGCACTGGAGCTATCAGCACGGCTTTCTGCACCCGCTCTGAGCCATATTTGCCAAGATAGCGCGTAACTTCGCCTGTTCCCATTGAGAAGCCGACCAGCACAGCATCCTGCAAGTCAAGCTGGGTCATCAGCACGTTCAAATCTGCTGTAAAGGTATCGTAGTCATAGCCAAATGAGGGTTGGCTAGAATTCCCAAATCCTCTGCGATCGTAGGTAATGACTCGATACCCTGCATTTAGCAGCACTAAGACCTGCTTTTCCCAGGAATGACCGTTGAGGGGAAATCCATGAATGAGAACAAGCGGTTGACCTGTCCCCAGATCTTCGTAGTAGAGATCAATCGTTGCAGAATTTTCTTGACCGACAGTAACGTAAGGCATTGCAATCTCCTATGAATGCTGAATTTGAATGGTTAGCTGACCGCTCTGGACACAGCACCTATTTAGATTTGTGCCATGCCGCCATCGACGAATAGCTCAATGCCGTTTACAAAGCTGCTGTCATCTGAAGCGAGAAAGACAACAGCTTTGGCAATCTCGTCGGGCGTGCCAACTCGTCCCAATGGAATATTTTTAGCTTGGCTCTCCACAAATTCTTTCGCCTGCTCTTCACTGAATCCAAATTGATCGTAACCAGGAGTCGGAACCATGCCAGGACTAATAGCATTCACCCGGATTTTGCGTTCTTTAAGGTCGAGTGTCCAGTTGCGGGCAAACGATCGCACGGCAGCTTTAGTCGCGCCGTAAACGCTGAATGCTGGAGTGCCAACGATAGAAGCAGTTGAGGCATTCAGGATGATGGAACCGCCCTCTGGTATCAGCGGCAGTGCCTTCTGCACAGTGAAAAGTAGACCTTTGACATTGGTGTTGAACGTTTTGTCAAAGTGTTCTTCGGTGATCGATCCGAGCGGGATGGGTTGTCCAACGCCAGCATTAGCAAAGATCACATCCAAGTGACCTTGCTCTTGCTCGATCGTGGCGTAAAGCCGATCGAGGTCTGCCAGATTTGAGACATCGCCCTGAATGCCCATCACGTTTTTACCAATCTCGTTTACAGCAGCATCAAGCTCAGTCTGACGACGACCCGTGATAAAAACATAGGCGCCTTCAGCGACAAATCGCTTGGCAGTAGCAAGACCGATGCCGCTGGTGCCGCCAGTGACGAGGGCGACTTTGCATGAGAGTTTTTGTGACATCGTGTTTTCCTGGTCGAGTTTAGGGATTACAAATTTGATTACGTCTCGTTCAAGCGGTATAGCCGCCATCAATTTTGAGGCTCGCGCCTGTGACAAAGGCGGCTTCAGGACTGGCAAGATAAAAAGACCATGCCAGCAACCTCGTCACCCTGTCCATAGCGACCGAGGGCAGTCATCTTGGTCATCCCCTCGGCAAAGTCGCTGTCTGCGGGATTCATATCGGTGTCGATCGCTACCTGGTCGCAACGTTTCGCACTGCCGATCGACTATTGCGCTACAAACCCACCATCTACCATTAATGTTTCACCTGTTATGAACGATGATGATTTGTCAGAGTCTTACGTTGCAACTGGTTCTAACGGACTTTGTGGTGTCCGCTAATTCAATGCCTCAAATTGTAAAAGATGATATCCAAAAACCATGTTTTGGACTGGTCACCAGTGAGAAAAGACCTTTGAGGGCATTGGCTTCTTTAAGTTGACAATGCCCCTCTATTAGAGGGACTTTCTGCTATATTACTTTGCCTAGAGTGATTAAAGAGGGGTAACTCCCAAATAGTCCTAATCGATAGGCGGCAAAAGTACAACCGCGCGAATCTCTAGGATCAGCCCTTCAATACCCAGCTCAGTGATACCGATGGCTGTCCAGGCTGGATGCCAATCACCAAAAAACTTCTTTTTCTCTGTGCTTACTATCTGATAATGTTCTCGCAAGCCGATATGAAAGGTTGTGATATCAACAACATCTCGTGGGCTGGCGGGAATTGCCTTGACTATCTCTCCCAAATTAGCAAAGGCGCGCGCGATCTGCATTTGCGGATCATCAATCACGCTGCCGTCCTCTTCCACCCCAAGCTGTCCGGAGATAAATGCAAATCTGCCAGATGCTGTCGCACCGGGAACGTAACCATAAGCTTCGTAGACGGCTTTGTGATGATCGGTTTTGATCCATTGTGGTTGCATGACTTAATATCCTCATCTCCGTTAAACAGTTGAAATTCTTAACTATTAGTAAGACTAACTCTTTCCACCTAATGCCCAGACTCTGGACGTTAGATCGAATCTCGTCGCCTAATCTTCCAATACGGCGAATTAGGCTGCTCAGAGTCGATCTAATGTCCGAATTAAGGGAGCTAGACCGACTGCTGCTACCTAATCCCGGGATTCGTAAGATTAGGGCGACGCATATTCCTCATATCACCCCTCGACACGGGAATTTGATAAGTTGCTTCTTTTTCGATTATCATAACGAGTTCTCTACTTATCTGAGTTAAATTCAATATGACAGACAAACAGGCAGAGGGCATTGTCAACTTAAAGAAGCCAATGCAAAATTAAGCACGATGATTCGGTTGTGCGCTACAAAAGTGTGGGATAGGCAGCAATATCATTCCAAGTCCAAGTCCGCTCGGTTAACTCTGCACGTTGTGCAGTTGTAGTTCTTAAGCATGAATGTCGCCAGATCCAGTTGAAGTAGGTCACAACTAATCGCACAGTTAGCTCAGGAAAGCTGCCATAACTTGCTGAACTTATTTTGTCGTCGATGCGGTCCGTCCAGTTTGAGCCGCGCAGAGTGCCGTTGGTGCGCTCTACACTTTGTGTTAGGGCTTTGCTGATGTCATGTTCTATCCGAGTCTTACCGTGTGCGTCGATCGCTACCTGGTCGCAACGTTTCGCACTGCCGATCGACTATTGCGCTACAAACCCACCATCTACCATCAATGTTTCACCTGTTATGAACGACGATGATTTGTCAGAGTCTTACCGTGTAAGCGAATAGGGTGCGAGATGTCCGATCGTCGATCGAAACACATCATCTGGATCGTATTTCTGCTTAAGATCGAGCAATCGCTCATAGTTCGACCCGAAGGCAAGCCGAACGCGCTCCTGTTCTTGCTCATCTAGGAGATTGATGTATCCGCCTTTGAAGGCATAAGGCGCAAGTGCCTGTGAGATGTGCTGTGCCCATTGAATATGCCGCTGCTCATCGTCCTGTGGCTCCCAAGCTGCGATTAGCTCAACCATCAAATGATCCTGTCGCAGTGCAAAAGCAGTTTCCGACGCACCGACGCGGCTCGCGGCTCCATGAAAGTGATGCAGCGCAATCATTGAAAATGGGGAAGAAAATGGCAATCCCTGTTCGATCAGTGTGTCAATGATTTCAGGCTGAAACCCTTTGATCGACTGTGTGTTGCAATAGTAGTGACCCCCCTTCGGTACATTCGCATCCCACTGATGAATAAATTCGCGATACGTCATGGATTGCACCTGATCGACTAGCACAGTACCAAAGGTTCGTAGGGGTGCGATTACTTGCTCACCTGCTGCGCTCTCACCACAGTAGATCGGTAAGAGAAGGAGAACTGTCGCGCCCTCTGGCATCTGAATGAACCCAGACTGAATCGTCAATTCATCGGGGACAGTAGCAATGAAATCGTTCAAACGGCGTAACACGGTTCTAGCTTGCTCTAGCGGATAGAGCAGCATCCCAGATAACACGGTTGTGAGTGGATGCAGGCGATACTCCAGGGAAACGACAACTCCAAAGTTACCGCCACCGCCGCGTAATCCCCAAAGCAGATCGGGATGTTCTTCGGCGTTTGCGGTTACAAGTTGCCCATCGGCGGTGACCACTTGTGCAGACAGTAGATTATCAACACCCAGCCCATACGCTCCTGTGAGAGGGCTGTATCCTCCTCCCAAGGTAAATCCAGCCATGCCAACGACGGTGCAGTTTCCTGTCGCTGTCACCAACCCATATTGAGCGGTTGCCTCGATCAGGTCACCTATCGTTGCTCCAGCTTGAACGTGAGCTGTGCGCTGGTCTGGATCAACGGTGACGGTTCTCATCTGAGACAAATCAATCACCACGCCCTCAGACAACGCTCGTCCAGCAGGATCGTGTCCTCCAGCTCGAACTGAGAGGAGCAGCCCATGTGTCCTTGTCCAGCGAACTGTATGAATGACATCTTGTACAGTGAGACAACGAGCGATCGCAGCGGGTTGTGTCTTCACCTTACCATTCCAGAGTTGACGCACCTGTTCATAATCAGCATCGTGAGGGAGAAAAAGCTGTCCTGTGAGCAGTGCTGCGAGATCGTTGAAAGCAGCACTGTGACGGTATGTAGTTGTCATGATTTCTCCTTTTCAGGTTATTGTTTGTTGAATGACGGCGACATTAGTGGGTTGGCGATTGCAAATTCTGCTGCTAGTCGCGCCCTGCCACAATAATCTTTTCTGCTAAACCGATCGGGTTAGAAAACATTACCTCGTGACTACCGGGCATTTGTACAAGCCGAAATAGCCCCAAGCAGTTAGACATTCAAAGGATGCCAACCCCACTGTTCGCCTTGAGGGAGGACATTATCTTCTGTACAGTAGAGGTAACTTTTAGGAATGGGCAGCGAGTAAAACTGCCTCAAGTCCAGCTTGTCAATCCACGGTTGATACGGTTCAGGGGATAGTTGTGCGTAACTCGATCGAGCCAAATCGAGGTCAGCATCGTTGAGAAACGCTTCTCGCCACATCTCAAAAGGTATAACCATCATCTGATCGTTTGATTCTCTAACTAGCTCGTCGAGTAATGTTTGAAGATGCGGTGGAACGTTATCTCTAAGGCTCTCTCCATCGTTGAGGACAAAGGCATCGAAGAAGATGAGCCGTCGAATGCGATCGCCAATCGCTTCGGCAACTTTCGCAATAATCGTGCCACCGAAACTATGACCTAAGAGAACAATATCGGTTAAGTCTTTGCCAACAATGTAATCGACGATCGATTGTGTACATTGAGCATGGTTAACGTTTTTATCTACGCTTTTACCATGTCCGGCGATCGTGGGAGCAAACGCCAGATGTCCTTTTGCTTCTAGATGGTGAACGACTGCAATCCATGCAGAACCATCATGCCAGGAGCCATGAACTAAGACAAAAGTTGACATAGAACTCCTTTAGTTGCGATTTGAAAATCAAGCCTATTTGTTCTCTCTTGAAATGGATCGGTTCGCTGTGAGTCCACCATTAACGATCAAAAATTAACTCGCTGTATATCCGCCATCGATCGCTAAGGGTTGTCCAGTGATATAGCTGGCAGCATCAGAGCAGAGAAACACAACCGCTTGAGCAATTTCCGTTGCCTGACCGATCCGACCCATTGGAACCCAAGACCCAAGATCATCGAACGTGATGTCCATCTGGTCAGCGCTACGAGCCATGAGGTCAGTCGCGATCGGACCAGGATTGACAGCATTGATCCGAATGCCCTGTTTGGCATAATCGAGAGCAGCCGATCCCGTTAGCCCCATCACTGCATGTTTGCTGGCAACGTAAGGAGAGATCCCCGGAAGCGCAACGAGACCATTCGTTGATGAATTGTTCACGATCACGCCTGCGCCTTGGGTTAGCATCTGCTGAATTTCGTATTTCATACAGAGAAATAGCCCTCGTGCATTGATCGACACGATCTTGTCAAAATCCTCTACCGCTTGTTCGTGCAGTGGTTTAACAGCAAGATCGATTCCAGCATTGTTAAAGGCACAATCGAGTTTGCCGTAGGTTGCGATCGCTTTCTGCACCAATTCCCGGACATCCACCTCACTCGATACATCTGATTTCACGAACAAGCATTCTGCCCCAGTCTCGCGAATCAAATCAGCCGTTTCTTCACCTTCGGTGCTACGTATGTCCGAGAAGACCACTTTGGCTCCCGCAGCACCGAAGGCGATCGCTGTTGCTCTGCCAATTCCCGATGCGCCTCCAGTAACTAACGCCACTTTATCCTGAAGTATCATTCTATTTCTCCTAAAATTAAGTCCGGTTGTTCTCTCTTGAAATGGATCGATTCACTGTGAATCCACCATCAAAAATCAAAAATTAACTCGCTGTATATCCGCCATCAATCGCAAACGGTTGCCCTGTGATATAGCTCGCAGCATCAGAACATAGAAAAACAACGACTTGAGCGACTTCTTCTGCTTGAGCAATGCGACCTATCGGTACCATCGCTGTCAGAGCGTCAGCCGTGATGCCCATTTTCATCAAGGTACGATCAAAAGCCTCAGTCGCAATGCTGCCAGGATTCACCGCATTAATCCGAATGCCCTGCTTGGCATAGTCCAGTGCTGCCGATCGCGTTAACCCCATGACGGCATGTTTACTCGCAACGTAAGGAGATGCCCCAGGAAGAGCAATCAACCCTACAATTGAGGAGGTATTAACAATCGCGCCCGATCCTTGAGTCAGCATTTGCTCAATCTCATATTTCATGCATAAAAATAGTCCTCGCACGTTAATCGCCATATTGTCGAATTTGGAGTTGCGTAGGATGTAAATCAGGTGCGAACGTCCAAGGAAAGTCGGATAAATGATATTGCGAACTAATGTTCTGAAGGCGAACTTCTGGGTATGCTACTGCCCATACACCACCAATCTCAGTAGACTTCTCAAAAACAACAGCCTCATATCCATTTGTGATTTTAAGAAGATTTTGGACAGCTTTTGGAAGGAGAAGTTGGACAAGTTGTAAGCTGAAATACCTAAAACTTCGTTAAAGCATTAATCAAGCGATCGCTTTTTTTGGATAAAGAAAATGGACATAGTAACAAAAATGGGAGAAGAAGATGGACACAGATCCGCTTTAATACTACCCTTGGGCAACTTTTCCCTTGAACCGGATTCCTCACAAGTGTTGCTCCCGCGTTGCGATCGCTATTACCAAAACCGTTATCTTGCATATAGGTATAAGGTTTGAACAGTTTAGTTTTCCTTTATGCTATTTTTTGGACGTTTTTGGAAGGAGAAGTTGGCATCCATTTTTGGAAGGTAAAGTTGGACAACCTGTCCAAAATCTTCTTCAAGTCACACCATTTTTTTTGAGTACGTTGGCTGCCGGAATTCCTGATATGCCAGCGCCGATGACTGCAATTCGTTTGTTTTTTTGAGAAACCATAATGGAAATTTTAAAACTGTAAGTTCTTTAATGCTCACACCCGAATTTCTCACAAGTCTCGCAGTTATAATGGCTAAAAATTTGACTGAGCTTAGCTTTGAACGCGATTGACTAGGCGAGTGAAAATGACAGACTGAATTCCAAGGGCGATCGCTTGAAATTCAGTTACAGGCTAGTTGTTCACCATTAAAATTGTTATGAGAAATCCGAATTCATGCTTAGTGGCGATCGCTGGCGCGATCGATCAATGCGTTTGAGGGCAAGCTCGGATCGATCGCCTTACGCGCACTTTCAACGCCCACAACAGGCAGCTTCCCAGGATCAAGCAAGCCGAGTTGAACCAATACGCTCGCCTGATCCCAGTAGATGTGTTCGTGGGCTAGCTTGTCGCCACGGAACTGAACGATCGCTACCAATGCCACTTCAACCCGTTTCCCTGTCGGAGCAATGCCAGGTAGCATCCAGTCCATTCGGATGGTATGAGTGAACTTAACCAGCATTTCATCGACAAGCCGATCGGTTCCAATCGTGCGCGAGATTGGGATTAGCTCCATGTCTGGCGGTATTTGTGGAATGCCGTATTTGGAATAAAACTCGCGCAGTGCTGGTTTCCCTACTCCCCCGGTCATTACCGGAATGTCATTAACATAAGCATCCTCAACCATTGTGGCAAGAGCATCTTCAACGTTGTGAGTGCCAAACTCGTGCCGCAGATGCTCTTCCCAAAGTTCTTGTAAAAACTTCTGGGCTGGTGTCAGGTCGACGATCGCTTGTGAATTTGCTTGTTTGTCTACAGTGTGTTCTTTGACCATGATGGTGTAATCTCCTGATGTATGCAGTGAGGGTGATCGCGGATGGACTTACCCTTTTGGGTAGTGTTCTAAATTTGTGATTAAGACTCTTGAAACGTTATGCGGGGAAGTCTGGATTGGATTCTCCTGATTCTATTTATCTAAAGTGTATTGAGTTCCAATGCTTGTCTTCTTTCAGATTCTTACGACGATTTGTCAAATTCTTATGGTGAAGGGCGAACCTGTTTCGGTGTCATTCCAGTCAGGCGCTTAAACTGTTGCGTCAAATGACTTTGACTGGAGAAGCCTACTTGTAAGGCAGTGCGGCGGAAGGCTATTTCTGAGGCTTTCACCATCATTGAGGCAATTTTGTTCCAACTTTTATCAAATCGGCAGCCTTTTCTCCAATCATAATTGCCGATGCATTTGTGTTTCGACTTTCGGGAAGGGTGATGTAAAAGGGAAGGGTGAATGCCGGACCTTCACGTGCATACGCAGGATCGACATATAAAATCGGAACAATTGTAAATTGCAAATTAGGCGCCGCATCTAAATTATTGTTGGTATGCAGAAATAACCCAGCCTCTCCCCCATTACTACTTGGCGC
>NZ_JACJSI010000196.1 GCF_014698065.1 Nostoc flagelliforme FACHB-838 | reverse complement strand
CAAACAGTCTCAAGTAGAAACTGAGCCATTAACTTACCTCTATATTCTTATTAAAAATTTTGGGTTTTGAGTCAACTCGCGTTGATCCCCGTTAACCCAGCGATGTGTACGATAGGCTACGCCTACGCTGATCAGACCATTTTATCTTTATTTAACTTTCTTAAAAATAGCTTACCGTTATCTTTGTCAAAATGGAATTAAGTTATCTAAATAAATTTGAGATCAATACTCTAAATAAATCTTATACAAAAAACTATGGTTCTTGCGTTACTTTTATGGTGAGAACGGAAATTGGCTCAATTTTAATAATTCCAATTTAGTATGTTTAATATCTGAAGTTGAGATACTGCAATAGGTTAAAAATTTCCAAATACTATCAAATAGCACATATTTTACCATATAAATGGTAAATTCATAAATTTTTATGCGTTCATGCCAGCAATTCTCATTATGACAATAATTATCACTATCATTCACGACTATGCAAAATTTACAGTTAAAGGTATGGTTTTTGTATCTCTTTAATTCGTAAGCGTAGGGAATTTTTTGAATCAACCAGGAATTTTTGATGAAATAGTGCTTTATTTCAGCAATTCTCATAATGAGAATTGCTGGATGCAGAAACTCATGCGTTGCGGCGAATTCAGGGCAGAATTCGGGGTTTGAGTACTTGCAGGAGTGCTGGAATAATGATCCGGCTTTGCAAATTGTGATCAAGAAATTGCTGGTGAAATTTCCGCAGTGGGGGATTGGTTGTGTTGATGGGATGCTGGTGGATTGGGACAAGTAATGATCACGGAATTATAGCCACTGCCAAAAATGCTTGCAAAGCATTTGCACCCATGCCCAAAATTAAGAAACAAAGTCCAACACATATTTTCTGTTAACACATTACATTCATGAATGAAATGCGAGGCGCTGTTTTGGGCACCCTGCAACCTGTACTTAGATTGATGAAAGAACGCAAATCCACACAGTACCGCTCCAAGCCAACTAAAGTAATGAGAACTTTCAGAAATGTTTACGCTTATTTTCAAGCTCATGAACAACACATTAATTATGGTTTGTTCAAATCCATGAATTTACCATTGGGAAGTGGTATGGTTGAAAGTGCTTGTAAATGGTTGATTCAGCAAAGATTTAAAGGTGTTGGGATGCACTGGAGTGAAGACGGTTTTAATCATTTACTACATCTGCGATTGGCTTGGGTCAATGGACGCTTTGATCACTTATTTCCAGATTCTACTTTCCCCTCCCCCAACCGCTAGATGCGCCCCTTGCAATACCTGTCTAAGCTCTACTCTCCGTCTTCCTAAAAGAGTCGCACCCAAATACTTTTGCAAGAGTTCTTGTCAAAACTTAAGTTCTAATCATTTCAAATCACTAGACTCCCATTATTAACTGCCTGAGTCAAACTTGAAGAAAAAGGACTCCCATTATTAACTGCCTGAGTCAAACTTGAAGAAGAGGCAGGTTGCAACTCAGAGTCAAATATGCTGTCAAGACTAGAAACAAACTGTCCATAGTTGAATGTACTACTGGTAGAAGGAGTAGTGATTCCCTGACCCAAGTTAAGATTGATCCCCTCAGCAGGGTTAATCCGGTTATCGCCTTGAGGCAGCCTTTCACTAGTTACAAGATTATTAATGATATCAATGGTACGAATGGGAGCAGGAGCGGCAATACTGAAGACATCACTTGCACTACTGATGCTATCAGTTGAACCAGTGAGGACATCACTTGAACCAGTGAGGACATCAGTTGAAAGACTGAGGCCATTAATTGATCTGCCGATAAATTTTTGCAGGTTTCCGCTGTTGGCATTAAGTTGAGCCAACCAACTGTCCACAGCTGAGCTAGTAACGCCAGTAGGGTTCGTTAATGAGCTATCAGTAAATCCAGTCAGGTAAAGCCTACCCGTTCCATCAGTAGTAACTCCTGTAGGGTAGTCCAGATTATTTTGTCTTCCAAATTGTTGAATCCAGTTGTTGTTGCCATTAGTGTCGAACTTCGCCACCCAGACATTATAAGATGGGTCTTTTGTGCCATTTCCCAACACGCCGTTAGTATGTCCGATGATAAAGATGTTGTCATTTTGATCGATCTGCATATCCGATAGGAACATACCATCATCATCTGGAGAACCAAACTGTTTAGCCCACACTTGAGAGCCATCTGGACGAAGTTTACTAATCCAAATATCGCGAGCGCCAGTTTGTCCGTTGCTTATGCCAATATTCCCTGTAGTCCATCCTGTAACGTAAATATTGCCCTGGCTATCAGTGTCAACACCCCAGGCAAAATCAAGTCCCTGATTTGTACTTCCAAGCTGTTGAACCCACTGTACCTGTCCTGCTGTGTTCACCTTTGACACCCAAGCATCGTACTTCAAAAGTTGTCGCAAGGGGTCTGATTCTGTGATTAAGCCTTGAGTCCAGCCTACAGCTATGCTATTGCCATTATTATCAACGGCAAGGTCGTAAGATTCATCAAAAAAGGGAGTTATGTCAAAAGGAAAGGTTGCTGAAGGATTTTTAATCAGGGTAGTCCACTGCTGGTTGCCATTGGTGTCAAACTTAGACACCCAAGAATCATCCTGAACCGCAAAATTGAAAATGTCTGTTCTTGTATTGTTTTTAATTGCGATTCCTGATACGTAGACATTCCCTAATGGATCTAGATCAAGTCCAAAGGCTCCGCTCGAAAAACCACCAGCACTAAACTGCCTACCCCAAACACGATTACCATTGGTATCATATTTTGCCACCCAAACATCAGTTTCTGTTTGCTTGGTTCCAAACAAGTTACCCGATGTGCCACCCGCTAAGTAGGTGTTACCATTCCTATCTGTGACGCTCGCAAAGTTAGACTCATCACCAGAGGAGCCAAACTGCCTACCCCAGACTAGGCTGCCATTGGTGTTATATTTCTCTACCCAAGCATCTCCCAAACCTTGATTGCGTCCAAACAATGTCCCGGTAGTAGTTCCTCCGAGATAAATATTGCCAGCAGAATCTGTATTCACAGCAAGGCTGAGATCGTTACCGGTAGTCGCTAACTGATCAATCTTCCTATACGCTGTTGGTTTTATTAGTGGTTTTTGACCGATAAACCGAAAATTATTCGAGTTCAAATCTAAATTGACTTCCGGCTTTGCAACCACAAAAGTTACGAGGTCAGGTAGTCCCTGTTGCACTGAAAATATACCTAGTCCAGAAAGAGGTTGTGCGATTCCTGCAACCTGCAAGTCAGTAACTTTTACGATTTGATAGTCTTGCGGTCTACCATTTAGCTGAATGATATCATTATTGACGCCGAAATCATAAATGACAGCAAACTCGTTCAAACCAAGGAAGTTTGTAGTTAGTAGGGTTGCTGGGTTAGAGGTGGTATAGTAGGGCTGAGTTCGATCACCGAGAACAAATCTGTCTGCCCCTACAGATGGGATATTTCTGTTTAGAATGAAAAATGGATTGCCACCTTGCTGGGCATTCTGAATATTGAGAATAATCTCAAACTCTTCAGCAGAGTTATCAAATAAATCGCCGAACAAATAATCTACATTTGTTGCTTGATTAGCGCTTACAACCGGATTGTCAGGATAAATCGTATCGTTTCCGGCACGACCGAAAAGGGCTTCAGAATAAGTTGTACCCGATGCGAGAACTAAATCGCTGGCAGGTGTTAATAATGAGATTCCTAATTGGTTATTAGCCATTTTGTTTAAATCCCTTATTTGAGAAACAATTTAGATTTTTTCGAGACTCAGTTTCAGATTTGTGGCTAACGCTCTTTTATTACTCTCCTTAGAGAATATTCTCAACCTTGTTTATCGGTGCTTGGTTCCAGTTTCCTGACAAGAATTTTTTAAATTTGCTGATAAAATTAGGCTTTGAAAAAGATTCAACATTAGCATTTGATTTTTCTCTATTCAGAGATATAAAACAGAGCTAATTCCCGTTATCTGGTGTCGATGATTTGGTAGTTTTTAGGTATCTCAAAGAATAATATGCAATACTTCTGCCAAATAGTAAAGAATTTATTTTTTATAAACTTGTCGCTTTCATAGTTGAAAATTCAATCAAACGATAAATCTTGATTTTTTAGTTAATCAAATACTCAATCCCCAAATTTTGACAACAAATTGTTGTCAAATTTTCGTACACATCAGCTGCTGCAATCAAGTAGTTCGACCAGGGTTAGCGCGTCTCAAACCCTATTGACAGTGGGATTCTAGGAGAGGATTAAATTTGGGAGAGATGCGGCTAACACAGAAAGCATATACTGATCATTCATAGCGGCTCGCCGTGACTTTTGGCGAATACTGCGGCGGAAAGATGATTCTCGCTCTAAGGCATTAAGAGCAATGCGACGTAGCAAAGAAAAATTCTGTGGACTGTGCAGAGAACGAATTCGACATTCATCCTCACCGAAGGGGAACATCCACTTTTGGCAGAAACACTCAAATAGCAAGTAAACCATTCAGATAAGCACGACGAATCAATCAACTGCTAGGAGCCAAAAAGGTCATAGACGCAGTTGGCGAGTTGGGGGGACACATCAAAAATGAGCGTCAAGCCCGTCCACTACTTCGCTTAGTTAAGGAACCAGAGAAACTAAAAGCTGCTGTAACGCTTGCTCTGAAAGATAATCCTTCCCCTGGTGAATCAGACTTTGCGGCTGCTGCAAATATTGTGGTTCCTCAACTTCCACGCAAAAAACAATCTACTCAGGAACCAATTGTTCCTAAAATTCAAGAACCAGTGGTTCCTCAATTTGCTAAAGTCACGGTTTCACAACAGTCACACCCAAGGTATGGAGATTCGGGAACCATTGAGGCAGACGCACCAAATCGCTGGCAGCAGATTGTTACCTTTGCTGATGGTGAGAGGCTGCTGATCAACAATGCTGATTTAGATGCCCACAGTGTCCCATTCCCCACAGAGCCAAGTTATCCACCACAATACTCTGAGGCGATCGCTGCACTCAAAGAACAACACAAGCAAGAGTTAGAGCGCTTACAGCAGGAATTGAAAATTAGGCTACAGTCAGAAGCCACAGCCAGAGCCGAAGAACAAGTAAGTGAGCAAATCCAATCCTTGCAAAATCTGTACAAGCAGCAGAAAGAGCAAAACATCCAGTTACAGCAACGGCTGGATGAAATGGAATCACTACGGCAGTTGGAGGCTGAGAATCAGCAGCTTAGGCAGCGTATTCAGGATTTCGAAAACGCGGTTCAACAGCACCCTTCTCTACGAGACGCTGCGCGAACGCAACAGTGGGGAAATACCATGACCCAGCAAGCGACCAAAGCTTTGAACAAGCAAGTAAAACAGGCGTTAGAAAAGACAATTGATTTGCGATCGCTAGCCCAGGAACCCCCAAAAGAGAATGCCCAAGAATGTCTGCGGCTCATGGGCATGGCACTGAAGAATCTAGCCAGCGCTATGAACAATACCCAAGCACTCGAAGCTGCGGCGATAATTCTGGGAAGTGAACCTACACCATCTGCGATCGCTTACCGAGCCGAGCAATTGGAAATGTTGCCCCAGGCAGTTAGTGACATTTAGCAGGTGCTTGCACAGCCTGGGTGTAGCTGGGAGGAGTTTTGGAATGTTGCCTAAGAGTATGAAGTGATTAAACAGGACTACTGGGCAGAATTGACCACCCAAGAAACTGATTTAGTTACCGCACTCCAGAAAGCATCCTCTCAACCGCGCACTATTGGCATTGGTTCTATTGTTGCCCACGCTGACCCTTACCGCACTTTGTATGTGGAAAAGGGTGAAGTCGTAGAGGATTTGGGAGATGAGGTAATCGTTGCATGGGATCACTGGAAGGAGCAATCGAAAAAGACTGATAGGTATTTCCGAGACGAGTTGCGCTTTTGGCAACCTCAATAAGCTTCCAGTGCATTGGTAACTTTTTAGACAACCGAATAGAAGTAACAAGCCCCGCATCACAGTGGGGGAAGTTTCCGTGCGTCAACAAAAACAGGAGATTGTAAAATGACTGCAACTATTACAAGACCCAAGCTCAAAAAGGCTGCTACTAAAGCACAGTCACCATATAAGCGGCTTCATGTGATTATTCCCGTCGAGGATATGCTGTGGGCATCGCAGCAAAAGCCATCAGTTACGCAATTGTGGCAAGAGTGTTGGACGGCTGACCCCTACGGTTCTCGATGGATGCCGCTAACTTCTGCTTTGGGGTACAATACTTTTATCTCTGCAAAGAAAATTCTCTCCGACAGTGGGCTATTCATTTTTAAGCCGGACAAGTCAATTCAGGATGGCCGGGAGACAGTGAAGTGGATGGTGCAGAATTTGCATGGTAGCCGGATGAAGAAATTTTGGGAGAAAGCTAATTCGGAAAATCAACAACTAGATGCTGAAAAACGAGAATTAAATGCTGGGGATTCAGAGATGAATGCTGGCTCTGAAGAAATGGGTGCTTCGTATACAGCATCTATTTCAGGTCAAAGTGAGTCAGAACAGGGGTTTCAGAAACCTTCACGAACTACTCAGGAACAGCTAACGAACTCTTCAAAAGAGTTCGTTAGCTGTGTCTCTGACACGCTTACGAAAATTTCGCGTGTAGAGGAGACGGCGAGTGCGCCCTTGGGGGGCACTTCGCCTCAGACTGTTGAAAGCGTGTCAGAGAATGAGGAAGAATTGCTTGTGGCAATGGACTGTACATCGCTGGCGCTTGTGGATGCTGTACCAAGTCAATCTGCTTCGTTGTTGGCTAAAAACCTCTCTTGTAGCGTTGAACCGAAAGACTGCCATGAAAGTACTTGTTCCGCCGCACCCGTCGCTCAAAATGAAAAATCTTTAACTTTAGTGATCGCAGATCAGAAAATAGAATCGAGTTGCCCCTCTGCTGAGTTGATGACTGAAAATTCGGTTTCGGGTGTAGAAATGAAAGCGTATCATGAAGGCGAAGGTTGCGCCGCGTCCGTCGCCCAAAATGAAAAACCTTTAACTTCAGCGATCGCTTATAAAACACAGGAGGAAGTAGAACAGCGTTATTCCACTTTGTTGTTAGTTGAAAATTCGGTTTCCGGTGTAGAAATCAAAGCAGTTCATAAGGGTGAAAGTTCCGCCGCGCCTGTGCCAAATCCCGAAAAGTGGTCACATGAGGCGATTGTTGTGCGGTCAAATCTGCGACCGGAGCGGATGCAGAAACTCAAAGTGGCGGCGAATTCAGGGCAGAATCCGGGCTTTGACTTTTTGCAGGAGTGCTGGAATGATGATCCGGCTTTGCAGATTGTGATCAAGAAGTTGTTGGCTAAATTTACGCAGTGGGGGATTGTTTGTGTTGATGGGGTGCTGGTGAGGTGGAATGAGTAGCGATGTCTGCAACAAGCCACTTTTGCAAGATGTTTATACTTCTTGACAGATGTATCGCCCCAAAACATCAGAATTTTGTAACTATTGATGTGTCTGCTGTTGAAGTTCCAGAGTTGACAGAAGGAGAACAGCGCGATAAGCCTGACGGCAGGGCTACGCTTACCGCCTCAACTTGGAAAGTAGAGTGGAACAGGTATTTTTTGAGGCGGGGAAGGCATTAATGGAATTACGGTATCGCAAGTTATATCACTCTACTCACAAAACCTTTGAGGAGTATTGCCGCGTTCGCCCTTGGCGTTGGCGAAGCCATCGCTTTGTCCATAATCGTTGTCAGTCCTTGACTACAGAAGTTGTCAAATTCATCGTACATAAAAAAATACTTAATTTTCCAATTAATTAAAATCATGAAAACCTCCGCTAACGACCCCCTTCACCTGCCGCTAACAATTTTGTAAATTCAACAACTAACTTAATACGGTCAGCGTGCAACGGGATTGTTAGCTCTTTGGCGTTATTTCAATGGACGACTGAGAAATTTGTTAATTTGATATACTGTATCCTGTGTAACACCAGTAAGTATATCTTTCCGAACTATCTTTCCATCTTGTCTTCTTCGAGCTAATTGAACAACTTGAACGTAAGCAACGCCTGCCGATGCGCCAATGAAAATTTGTTTGCTGGCTAGTGTAGCCTCTACAATTTGGTTGAGTGGGTATTGAACTGAGGTATACCAAAGTAGAATCTTAGAATATTTTATAGTCAAAAGTTTTCTGCTTTTGTCGAAAGTAAGAGAAGCAATCTGCGGAAACTGAAGCAAGCCGATGGCTGTAAGAGACAATAAAGCAACTCCTAGGAAAGGAATAGAAGCGAAAGTGACTGTGAATAAGTAACCAAGATTTCTTTTATTTCCTGGAAAGAAAAGATGAACCAGCAGCCAACCAATAGCAAAAGATATAGCAAAGGATTCATCGTTGGACAGAGACAGATTTTCCGAGATTGCTACAAAACAGATAGTAACAAGAACATTCACCCCTAGCGCTAAACATACCAGTTCGAAATCACTGGTAGGCTCTTCACGCCTAATCACTAGTCGCTCTTCCGTAGACTCTACAATCTTCATGATTATTACGTTAACGTAAGTTCGAGAAAACTAAAAAATGGCAGGAGGTAGCGCAGGCAAGTCTTTAGGGTAAATGTCAATAGAGGGTTTGTTGGGTAAGTAAGTATAAGCAACTAAACCAGCTACCAAATTAACCAATACGAAGGCTTATACTGCTGGCATAAAATTTGACTTCTTAAAACTTTTCAAATATCCTCTTATATTACTCTATAAAGATCATGATGAAAAATTAGCCAAACTGCTTAATCAATAGTTGTTTGTACAGATGCCTTGCTGAACAAACGTGGACTTGTAATCTTCAGCTTACCTTCGCTAGCTAGCTCCTCAGAATGTGTTAAATCAATCTCGCGGCTTTTGAAAATCCAATACGATGCAAATATAAAAATTGCAACTGCTTCAACAAAGAAAACTGTTGATCTTGCCTCTGAAGTAGGTTGTAAAACTAATGTCAGTAGCACAGTGATTATAGGAAAAACGATCATTCCTATGCCCATTAGAGGATATATCCTACTGTAAAAAGATCGAATATTATCATTTTTTATCAGCTTAAGCGTATCTGATGCTCTAAAAATGCAAACATACGCAATGGACAGGAAAAACAGAATTGCGAAAGTCCCATGTAGCGAGAATTTGCTACATGAGTTGCCGCAACCCCACTCCATAGGAAATAGCGCAACACCGACAACAGAGACTCCAGCAAGGTTTAATGCATAGTTTTCATAATTCGTGTAACCTCTATAGAGATACAGAAAGACCCCAACTGCACACAAGATACCAACAAATACGTCCCTCGTAGTACCACCTCCGCTATGATAATAAGCACTCATTGACTCTTGAAGCGGTAGGTTAGAGCGAATATACCCTACAATCCACAAAAGAAAAGGCAAGACAATTGCAAGCCCCGCTATTCCAATGCGAAGATTAGTATACGTAGAAGTGATATGCTCTTGCAGCTGCTCTTGAGGTTGCTCTTGTTTTAAACTCATTTACTTTTTAACTCCTGAAAAGTTTATCTATGCAGATTTTAGAAAAATTATCGACTTGTTTGTTGACACAATTTATATGTCATTGGAGGCTTTTTTGCATGAATCGAAAAAAGACACATTTTTCATGGATTTGAGCAGTAATTAGTCTGCCATCTTGTAACTATCCGTCTTACCTAACTGCATAATGCAGTTAAGCTTCAATTCGACAATAAACTGAATATAATTCCTTTGCCTGACTCATTTTCAGTTCTCATAAAACACAAGATGTATTAAAACGTTTCTTTGTTTAGACTGGGATACTAATCTGCATAATGGTTAGTGTAAGTAGTGTCTATATAAAGCTACAACTGTACAGAACTGAATTCCAGGCTGAATATAGCAATCTCAGTAGATTTACAATAGAGTTTGCTTAATTTTAATTAAGCTTTCCGCTATCAGCCTTGATTTGAGCGTTTCATTACAATTTATCGCTTGAATTTATTTGCTGATTAGTCACGGTTTCTTCCCTTTCGCACCCTCGCTATGGAGATTTGGGAGTGATTGAGGCTTCGGCTCCGAATAAGTATCAGCAGATTGTTACCTTTGCTGATGGCGAAAGGTTGTTGATCAGCAATGCTGATTTGACTGACGCAATTGTGTCCGAATCGAGTGAACGGACTTACGGCTACGCCTACGCAAAACTTTGGCCACCTGAATTTGAGTACATCGCTAGCGCTTGTGGATGCTGTACAAGGTGAATCTGCTTTGTTGTTGGCTGAAAACCAGGACTGTGGCGTTGAAGCGATATTCCCTCATGAGGGTATTTGTTCCGCCGCGCCCGTCGCTCAAAATGAGAAATCTTTAAATTCTGCGATGCCTGCGGCGGGCGTAGCCATCGCTAATCAAACTCAGGGGCAGGGGCAGGTAAAACAGGGTAATCCCACTTCGTTGTTAGTTGAAAATTCAGTTTTAGGTGTAGAAGTCAAAGCAGTTCATGAAGGTGAAAGTTCCGCCGCCTTTGTCCCCAGTGGTGAAAAATGGTCGCATGAGGCGATTGTTGCAAGGTCGAATCTGCGACCAGAGCGTATGCAAAAACTGAAAGTAGCAGGAAATTCGGGGCAGAATCCGGGGTTTGACTTCTTGCAGGAAGGTTGGAATGACGATCCGGCTTTGCAGATCGTGATCAAGAAATTGCTGGCGAAGTTTCCGCAGTGGAGAGTAGCAGTTATAGATAGGAAATTGGTTGAGTACAATGAGTAAAAATTGCTGGACACATTGTAGCCATTGCCTCACTTTGATAAAAATTCCCTATATATTTTGAGTTAATTGAGTTTCAATAATTGAAAACTATAGCAATCCTAAATGATTTATGAGAAAACACCATACTCATGAAGTTTGGAGAAGTCAAAAACTTGACAATGAATCGATAGCTCAAATAACGCCTTGACTACGGTAAAAGAATGACAGAAAAAATAAAACTCTCTAATTAATCGTTTTGCTTGC
>NZ_JACJSI010000195.1 GCF_014698065.1 Nostoc flagelliforme FACHB-838 | reverse complement strand
TGAAATTAACCACGACTGGACATGACAATACAGGTTTAAATTTGAACTGTTCCGGTATACAATCTGTTTTCTGAGGGGTCATGCTTAAAACTGCTGGAATTCATGTGCAATAGATATTTTGGCAGTTTTTGACTCCTCTTTTCTCCAGCTTCGTGAGAAATCCGGGTAAAGATACACGAGACATAATTTCTGACAGTTCCTTCAGTTAAATGTAGTTCTTTAGCAATTTCTCGGTTATTCTTTCCTTGACCCAGAAGTTTTAAAACATCTATTTCCCGCTTACTAAGCAAGTTTTTATAATCAACCTCTAAGGATGAAATACCCGATTGTAACTGAGTAAAAACTTTCGGTGCGATGGTTAGTCCCAGTTGGCTATATCCCAAATACAGTGAGCGTATTGCTATAACAATCTGTTCAATTGCGGTATGTTTAAGTAGATAACCTAATGCTTCTGCTCGTAATGAATGCCATATGTACTCATCATCAAATGTAGTTAGAACTAGAATTTTTATCCAAGGGTAACGTAGAATAATTTCTTGAGTAGCAACTACCCCATCACAAAGGGGCATTCTTACATACATCAAAATAATATTGGGTTGCAGTTTCTTTCTCAAAGCAATAGCTTCTTCACCATTGCTTGCTTGTCCTACTACTTCCAAATTATTTTCACTAGATAGCAGTGTTACGGGAGCATCCAGTTTTGGCATAAAGACTCAAATAGTAAGCAAACCATTTAGATAAGCTTAAGCGTTCAGAAATAATTTGGTTGACACTTTCAATATTCCACTGTATGCCAGAGATTTTAATCCTTGCTCCAATCTGTTTAATAGCAGATTAGACAGATCCAGAACCAATAGAACACAGTTGTTCAGCTTGGTAATAGCTGTAGTTAATAATGCGAGTGTGATGTTTTTCAAGATAAGCGATAAACTTCAAAACTAGTTTGCGTCGGCAATTATTAAATAAAGCCTGAATTAGCTCTATCCGACCTTGCAAGGCAAACGCATCTAAATTACTCTTGATCATAACTAGAGTTAAAAACTAACGAAAAAATCAGGATTTTGCGTTTGATTATTTTTTAAGCCCCAAAGCGATGCCTAAAACTTTGGCAATAAGCAAGCGTTAATGACATTAGTTTTAACTCTATTGAAAATATACTTTGCTTATTGACATGATGCGGCCGCCCTGTCCGACCTTGCCACAATAAACTCTCAGCAGCTTTTAGACGCTTTAAAGAACCACCAATTTTATAAAGATTTTCCTTGAGATGATACCAATCTAAAATTTCCAAACGTTCAAATTTTTCAGTTCCAAACTCTTTAACTAAATTCCAAAATAGTTACCACTTATGAGCTAAACCATGATCTCGAATATTCGTAATCTCATTGCATCCGATCTTGACCAGATTGAGCCGATTTTGATGGCAGCTTATAGCGAACCAAATAGTTTTAAGTCTGAGCTGAGAAGATATTTAATTCTACAGCCAGATGGCTGGTTGGTTGCTGAAAGTGACAATGCCCTCGTGGGAATGGTTGGAGCAGTGGACTATGGTGCATTTGCCTACATTGGAATGATGGCTGTTGACCCAGCATTTCAACGTCAGGGTATTGGCAAAAGGTTAATAGGGCATTTACTAGACTGGCTTGATGGGCGTGGTTGTCATTTGATGCTGTTGGATGCAACTGAAATGGGGGCTAAACTTTACACCAAGCTTGGATTTATCGAGGATGAGCCAACACTGGTTTTCGAGCAACTTGATTACCCTAAAAGCTTGTGTTCTTACAAGTGTGTGAGCCAATTGTGTGCTGCGGAACTTTCGGGACTAACAATCTTTGATGCTCAGATATTTGGTGCTGAACGTCAGGCAGTTTTTGCCACCTTTTTAGCCGAGATTCCAAAACGTGCTTTCTTGGCTCGCAATGTAGCTGGTCAAATCACTGGCTATCTTTTTGCTCAAGCTTCTACTCTTGGCCCGTGGGCTGCTAGTACCCCGGAGGTTGCTGAGGCATTGTTAGCTACTGCATTAAATCTATCGTTCTCTGATAAACTCCAGGTGTTTGTGCCAGGTTTTAACAAAGCAGCAACTTCGTTGCTAATGCGTTATGGTTTCAGTAAAAAGCGTGTACAGCATCATTTGCGCCGTGGTGACAGCGCTTCTCCAGGTCAACGCTTTATGCTTTACGGTCTCGCCAGCCTCTCCATTGGGTGAGGAAGTTGAGCAAGAGTATTGAGTAACTGACCATCTTCCATCTGAAGAATACGATCAGCAATATCTAAAATGCGATTGTCATGAGTGACCAACAGAACAGAACAGCCTTCTTCTTTAGCTAGGCGTTGGATGATATCAACAACATCTCGGCCACTTTTACTGTCTAATGAAGATGTGGGTTCGTCTGCTAACAATAATTTAGGTTGAGCGACAAGGGCACGGGCGATTGCAACTCGTTGCTTTTGTCCCCCTGATAATTTCTCTGGATAATAATCTACTCGGTCTGCTAGTCCCACTGCTTCTAGTAAAGCGATCGCTCGTGGTCGATACTCGCATTTGGGTATTTCAGAGTGCAGTTTGAGCGACATTTGGACATTTCCATAGACAGTGAGGCATTTCAGCAGGTTATGGTACTGAAAGATAAAGCCAATCTGTTTCCTAACTGTGGTAAGTTGTCTTTTACTAGCACCGTGGAGTTCTTGATTTAGTATTTTTAAACTACCTTCTTGCACGGAGCGTAATCCACCGATCAAGGTTAATAAAGTAGTCTTACCACTACCAGAGGGGCCCATTAAAATAACAATCTCTCCCGGATAAATATCAAAATTGATATTGGTCAGTATGGGTTTGAGTAAATTTCCTTGACCAAAAGCATAGTTAAGATTAAGCGCAGAAACTGTAGGTTGCATAGACTCCCCAATACTTTATTTGCTAATCATTTATCCACAAATAAACTCCTTAAGAGGTTATTTTAAAATTACACGCCCATCAGATGGAGAGTGATTTTTAGATTTCATTTAGCCCACTGACTTAAAATACATCGGCTGGATCGGCAGATAGTAGTTTACCGAAGGTAATTACCCCAGAAAAACTACACATAATTAGGGTAAAAAAGAATATCTTTACTACCACACTCAACTGCATGGTCAACGGAATTCTTGTGAGTATAGCCAGTAATTGATAAATTCCTACAGAAGCAATCAGACTTGGTAAAAACCCAAGTACGGCTAGAATAATCGCCTCTTGAAGCACAACTTGTAGTAAAGAGTGATCGCTATAACCCATAGCCTTAAGGGTGGCATATTCTGACAGGTGTTCGCTGACATCTACATATAAAACTTGATAAACAACGATCACTCCCACAACAAAACCCACAATTGTACCGAATGCCAGCACAATTCCTTCTGGTTTAGAAGCTTGATACTGAAGTTCTTGTTGAATAAATTCCTCGTGAGTATACACACTCATTTCTTTTGGCAGACTATTTCGCAACCTTTTTTGTACAGTAGTGATAGTGGCTTCAGGTTGAACACTAAGTACGCCAATTGTGACTTTATCAAGGCTGTTTTGCCCATTTTGGGCATAATTCTGAGCATAACTTAAGTCACTAACGATCATATTTCCTTGTAAATCTAGAGTACTCCCCATACTAAAGAGCCCTTTCACATAAGTACGACGATTGCCCATAATTGTTGTCACTTCTGGTTGCTGGACAAGTAGTTCTGGGATAGCTCCTAGCGACGGTTGGGAGAGGCGATCAAACAGTACTGTATCTGGTGAATTCAACTTTTGTATTTGTTGATTGACTTCTGGTAAATTCAAAACTGGTTGAACAGGATTAAAGGCAATAATTCTTACTTGATTACCGAAGGGATTTTCTTCTGTTTCTGTTGTTTTATCGGTTTTGGCTAGAGAGTGATGCTGTGATAGCTCCTGGGGATTTACCCAATTAGTTGAACTGATATAGAGTGGTCTGGCAGAAGCAACACCTTTTACTGCATGTGCTTGAATCAGGTAAGCGCGAGGAAAAGATAGCTGAGATTCTAAAGAGGGACTAAATGAGGAGATTAAGAGCAAATCCCCAGCGATGCTTTCATGTAGCCGGGTAGTTCCCTGTGATAAAGTAGCTTGAATTCCTAGCTGAGTAAACATTAAAATATTGGCAAAGCAAACACCGGTAGTAGCAACAGCAAGACGAATTTTCTGGTGAAATAACTGCGACCACGCCAGAGGAACCTCAATTGAGAAGTACTGTAACATTTAACTAACCCCTGAACTATTGCTATTCAACTCAGTGCCTATCTTCACCCTGACTCGCATTCCTGTAAACGTAGCAACTTTGCGGCTATCCTTGGGGTCAAGACGAACTTTTACTTCTACTACTCGGTTATTCACATCTGTTGTCGGTTTATTTTCATCTTGCTCAAGACGAGTTTTACCAATTTGCAGACCAATTTGACTTACCTTTCCTTGGATTTCACCTTGAAATCCTCCATATTCACTGACAATTATTGCTTTTTGTCCTAGTTTCACTTTGAAGATATCGGTTTCGTAAACTTCTGCAATTACATACATTTGACGAGTCTGTCCTAATTCTGCAATTCCTTGTTGAACGTTCACTTGTTCACCGACACGGGTGTTAATTTTTAAAATTTGACCTGCAACAGGTACTCGCACCTGCTTATCTTCTAATTCAGCCTTTTTCTGTTCTACCTGAATCAAGGCTTGATCTAGTTCTGCTTTGCCAATTTGCACATCAACAGGACGTACTTCTTGTAATTTCCTGAGATTGGATTCCTCTTTGGCAATTTGTGCTGGCAAAGTTGAGGTAGTATTCGCTAATGCAGCTTGATTTTGGTTGAGGGTTGCTAAAGCCTTTCTAAATTCGGCTCTTGCATCGTCAAGGTCAGAACGTGTAATGGCTCCGGCACTAGCCAATGCTGTGTAGCGTTGATACTTCAACTTAGCATTATCGAGCGAGGCACTCACTTCTGCGATCGCAGCTTTTCTTTGCATAGTTTCAGTTCGTAGCCGAGCTTGCAACTCAGTAATAGTGTCACCCTGAGCAGCGATTTCTCCCACTTTGGCATCACCTTGCTGAATTTTGAGTAGTTGCGATCGCTTAATTTTCACATTAGCTTGTGCATCTCTAAGTTCCTGCTCTGCAAGGTTTTGTCCTTGAAGAATCGCTATTACCTGATTGGCTTTTACATAGCCTCCCTCCTGCACAAGGATTTGGTTTACACGACTGTCTTGAGCATTCACAACTGAAATTCTAATCACATCACCTTCTGGAATCAACTTTCCTAGAGCTGCCACCAGACTTGTATTACTAACAGCCTGAATTGGAGTTTCTCTAGAAACCTGATTATTTGGTTGAATAGAACTGCAAGCAACGCAAGAACTTAAAAGGCTAAAAACTATTAGGCGACGAATATTTAGTTGAAAAACACTGGACTGAGGAGAACAATGTTGTCGATTTATGTAATGAGTGCTGGCAAAGAGAAATTGTGTAGATAGAAAATTAGCTAGAAAAAACATAACTTTGGTATCTTGCTACAAATCGAACCTAGTAGCAAGTCAATTTATCTAATAGAAACTTCTGGCAAACTAGTATCTACTGAAATTAAACCAAGTTTCCCTTTTGTTTGCTTAATTAAAAACATAGTAACTACAAGCATTGGCATCACTAAATTTATTTCAGTAATTTGTTGATCGATAAAACTTTCAGATAAAACTTTACCTCCCAGTCTGAGCGAATCATTTGATAACCCGTGCATAGCAATAGCTATTATGGTACACTGTCCAATTTTATTAAAGAAGTAAGTCATAATTATTGAAATCAAGATAAATTTGCAGGTAAGGATAAAAAACATAGATAAAAAATTTATTATCCCATAATCAAATGCTAAATTAATTTTCACTGGAATATGCCACATAGACCAAAAGAATCCTAGTACTATCGATGCTTGGACAGGTCGAAAGCGTTTTTGTAATAAAGGTAAAGCAAATCCTCGCCAACCATTTTCTTCAAATAAACCTCCAGCATCTAAAAACATAGCAATAACTAAACCGATCCAAAAATTAATCGAGAAGAAGTTGATATCCCAGACAAAATACTGTTCAGCAAGTAGCAACTTATTTAAGCCAGCAGAAGCCAGATTCATCAAGCTAAAAACTAATATACAAATTACCCAAATTTTCAATCCATACTGCCAGCTCATACCTTGATGCCAAAAACGAAACCGATTTTTCAGATCTAATAAACCTTTTTGTCCGTATGCAATACTAGCAACTATAAATACTGCAATATCTGGTGCAGCTACTTGTAATATTGCAAGGAGAACTCCAAAAAATGCTCCTGGTTCTGCTGATACTACCCGAAATGCAGTTACTAAATCAGTATTAAATTGAATACCAGTTTTTTGAAGTGCTTGATCTACAGCAACATCAGCACCTGTCAATAAAAAAACTGGAATAATTAGAATTACAATGAAGACTGAAATGACGTAGTACCATGCTAGCGGGTACTTTTTTACATTGACCGTAAATTGCATTAGCATAGTCATCCTCTTCCTAATGGGAAAAATAAAATCCTGGGGTTAAGATTAAAAGGATATTTTAAAAGGGTCTTTTGCTCTCATAGTTAGCACCATGAAGGACTTCAGTACATGACTAAAACTTTTATTTTTCGTTGTACTTAACCCAGTCCAGAACAGCAAAATTATACCTTCCGGGACTTTTAAAACATCTCTAAAATTAGAGTATCCGAGGAAGTAATCTTAAAACAATTGACTAAGGTAATGAATTTATATGACTCTTGTCATATTTCAGCTAACTGGGAGCATCCCAATTTCAGTGGACATCTCCGAAAATAATCAAAACCTTTATGTGACTAGGCTATAGTCCCTAAATGTACTCATCCTATATTAGCTAATAGACATCTTTGAAAACAGTGAAAGCCTTTGTGTGGCTAGGCTGTAGTCCCTAAATGCAATCATCCTAAATTAGCTAGTCTGTACGATAAAATAAGACTTTGATACCAATTTTCTATGAAGATGCATAGAATAAACCTTCAAGGATGAAACCTGGATTTCTCACAAAGCCTGAAAAAAGAAGAGTCAAAAACTGCCAAAATGACTAATAACCCTTTCCTAAGAAACCGTATTTGCTTTGGGCTGGGGAACAAGCTCAAAACCTAAAGCTAGAGCTTTTTTCTGGAGGTTATTGACGACTCGTTCTTATACCAATTTTTTATGAAGTTGCATATAATTCGATCCCCCCTAGCCCACGCCAGTCGCTCATGGGGGAAACCCCCAAGACCGCGCTGGCTCCCCTTAACAACGGGGGAACCGGAAAAACATCTATCATAATATCAAAGTCCCCCTTTTTAAGGGGGATTTAGGGGGATCAAGATATATGTAACTTCACATTAAATTGGTATTAGTAACGTTGTTCATAATAATCTATGCCAGGATCTTGATAGTCACCTCCAGATGTCCAAAGTCGGTAGAAAATTCGTGCTAACTTATGAGCAGTAGCAGTGATAGCTTTGGGTGTACCCAGGCGAGAACGTAAACGACGGTAAAAAGCACGACTCGGCAGAATTGCTCTTGCCTGCTGTTTGTGCAGCCATTCGGAAAGCATTGGTAGCCGGGTTGACAACAAGGCGAGTTTTAGAACTTTTAATTTTACCACCAGTGATGCGATTACAAGGGCAAAGACTAAGCCAGGAAGTAAAGTGTTTAACAGTTGGGAATCGGGTAGGATCTAAACCGACCTCCGAAATAATGGTTTGCACTGTTAGGATACCAAGACCATCAATGACCGTGAAGTCCACACCACTAATTCGGTAAAGATGGGTACGTAAATCAAAAGCAGGTTCATTGCCTTGGGGTTTATGGCGGGGGTGCAATGGTATCGGAAGCGGAGATTCATTCAAATTAACTTTGTTGCTAAATTGAGCCAAGCACTCCTGTATTTGGCGATCGCAAGCTGCTATGTGAGTTTGATAAACATCGTAGAGCTGTAGTTCTTGTTGGAGTACAAAAACATGCTCATTGCGGTAATTCCCATTCAGTGCGGCGGCAATTTCTGCTTGGGAGCGTTTAGCGCGGTAATGCTTTTTAGCTGCCAAAATTTGTGGGTCTCTTTCTCCAGCGGCGATCGCTCGAATAATTGCCATCCCAGTAATACCAGTGATATCGCTGACAACTCTATGCAGTTGCATGTTCATCTGAGTTAAAGCTTTTTGCATCCGTTGAATGTGAACACAAGCACTTTTGATGAGACTATCTCGGTGGCGGATATAACTTCGCAATACACAAATCTGATCTTCTGGACGAAAAGAACCAGACAACAATCCGTAACTGTGCAACTGTTGCAGCCATTGACAGTCTAAAATATCAGTTTTACGTCCGGGTAAAGTTTTGACGTGATGGGCGTTGACAAGTTTGACCTCAAAGCCTCTAGTCTCCAAGATTTGAAACAATGCAATCCAATACACCCCCGTTGATTCCATTGCTACAGTTTTCACTCCACATTCGGCCAACCAATCAGCAAGAGCATACAAGTCAGTAGTGTAACAGCCAAAACGCCTGACACTCACAGATGCTTGATCTTTTGGGATACTTACCCAGTGAAATTCTGAACCGATATTAATACCCGCTGCATTTGGGTTGATTGGTCTTAAGTCAGAAGTTTCATTTGTTCTTGGTTGATGGAAATGAGATTTGGACTTTGGTGTTTTCATCATCAAAGGCTTCCTCACGAATGCGGAGTCATACTAGCAATTGGAGGTGTGCCCTGACCTGGGTTGACGGATGAATACAGTCTCCTAAACGGGATAATGGCAGCAACCATTTCACCAATCTTATAACCGTCTCAACCCAGAACCAAGCTTCTGTACGGGCGATTTTGCACCATTGGGGGATCGGTCTTAACTGTCAGGACACAATAAAAGTGTAATTTTTTTCGGTGCATCTTAATTTTGTTTCTTCCATCCATAACGGAAGCGAGCGCGTCCGTAAACAGCTTCTGTCACTTTCCCAGTATTCTGAATAAGAGAATAAAAAAAGAAAACCCTGAAAGGTAAGTAGGGCAATGGATGTAAAATTACAAATCCTCAAGCATTTGCCAAGAGATGCTCACGCAACAGTTGCCAGCACTGTTCTAAGTCGTGGACAAGGTTAGTCATACAGTCACTCCGAATAATTTGCTCTGTGCAGATATAAATAGTTGTGTTGCAAAACTGGGTGGCACAAAATAGCCGATAATTGACCCCGCCGTAGCAGTCTCGTTGGGAAACTCGTACCAACTGGGAAACCCTTGCAAGATTGCAGCCCCTTTAATAGACAAGGATTTGACCGTACCATCCGGCAACCAGATATCAGCGAACTTACTACGGTTGCAACCTTTGTGATCGGTGAAGTGCGATCACAGAATGGTGTTACAGGGTAGATGCCCAGGCTTATACTTCATTCCGTTGCGCCCCCCAACTCTCTCTAGTAGCAATGGCGTTGGTTCGTTAGCCGTCAGAAATTTTTCTACCGCTTGCCGTTGTTAGGGGAGTAGTTGGGAATCGATCATGCTGGGGATTAGATGGGCGATCACCTCGTACCAACCACAAAGTGTAGTTCCCGAAGATAGGGCAACGCGAAACCCTCTACTTGCAATCAGAACTACCCGCCGACGCGCTTGGGGTAGTCCGAATTTGTCCATGTTGACCACGCTGTAAGTAACCAAGTACCCCTCTTGTTCCAAAGCTGACAGAATAATACTGAAACTTTGACTGTTCTGATAGCGCGGCACATTCTCCAGCGTAAACACCAGTGGCTGCAACTGTCGGATGGCTTCTGCAACTGTGATCGCAGCCGTCAGGTCATCGGTAGTTTCGCCACCCTTACCCGCTTTAGCTGTGTGGGCAAGGCTTGCGTTGGCGCACACCGGGGAGGCATGGAGGTAATCGGGGCAGCGCGGAAAACCTAGAAATCCTGACTGTGCTACTTCTTGGACTGTTAGTTGGATTATTCTACAGCCATACTCGCTAAAGTTGTGGTGATGGGTTTTGGCGATCGCCTTGCTCAGTTCTGGTTTGCTTGGGTTGAACTCCACTGCAATGACTGGGCGAATCCCGGCTTGCACCATCCCCGTTTCAATCCCGCCGCCACCCGCGAAAAGTACTACAGCGATCGGTGTATCATCTGGAAGTATTGGTTTTATTTTTGTGTTATCAAAATTTTTGCAGACATCTAATTTTGGTGATGGCTCTCGATTTTCAATATTTTTGAGATGCATAAATGATTGATTGCCCATGCCCAAGTCTGACGGACGGATAGCGCTTTCATTGGTTCTATGAGGAAGAGTTAGGAAATCATCTTTGTGGCATTATGGGAAGTTAACAGTACACCAAATTAATTAAGTCCATCCCATGCCGCTTACCTGGCCAAGTTCAAAAATTTCGATGTGGATAAATCACACAACATCGTCGCAGTGCCGAGCTTACCGTAAAGGCGGTTTTTCTCAACAATCAACTCAATAGTGTGATCGCTTGAGTCTTTTGTGTAAACAGCATCGCGGTAAAGCATAATTAACTGGTCGCAAACCTCGAAGATTTCACCAGAGTTGCGGAGTAAATGACGATTAGGACGTTTATCAGCCGTTGTTTGATTGCCCCGATTGATTTGACAGCCTAAGAAAACAGGAATTTTGTGAGACTTGGCAATATCCCGAATCTGGCGGGTAATCTTGCCGACTTCAAAAGCCATGTTCCCGCCTGACTCCAGAGGAATCTGCTGCAAGTAATCAATAAACACAGCACCAATAGAACAACCATTTTCGGCAATGGCACGGCGCACAGCAGAAGCAATCATTGTGGTTGTAGGGGAAGAATGCTTATAGACTTTCCAAGGCAGTTCCACCATCTGGACTATGCCTTGTGCTATTTGCTCCCAGTAGCATTGAGTATTGGTTTGAATCATAGAAGCGTCTACGCCTGTGATTCGGGCTAACATTCGGGCATTGAG
>NZ_JACJSI010000194.1 GCF_014698065.1 Nostoc flagelliforme FACHB-838 | reverse complement strand
ATGGCTGAAACTATTAATAGTATCCGATGGTTATCCTATAGTTTTGGTACTTTAGGTAAATTATCAACTCAAACAGAACAAAAAAAGGCATATTTTCAGAAGGCTTTAGGATTCGCTCAATCAATTCGGGCTTCGGATATCGCCTACCAATGGCAGCAGCAGTTAGGACTAATTTACCAAAAACAGGGAGAAACTGAGTTAGCGATTCAGAACTATAATGCTGCGATCGCAAACATGACTCAAGTTCGTGATAGTTTTTTGTCAAGTAACCGAGATTTACAGTTCTCATTGCAGGAGGAAATGGAACCGGCATATCGTAATTATATGCGATTACTCTTAGCATCTCCTAGTCCTGATCTAAAAAAAATAATACAAATAAATGAAGGACTGCAAATAGCACGTTTAGAAAACTTTCTTCGATGTGGCAAGCTTGACCTTATTGCTCTAAACCAGCTTCAAAATCTCAAGAACGTTCCATCTGTAATTAATATTATTGACCTAGAAGATACTATAGAGATAATTGTTCAGTCTCCAGATGGCTCACTTTACCATCATTCTGTTGACTCTAAGTTAGTCAATTTTCAGGTGAATCAGCTTTTAGAAGCGTTACAAAGTGAAAAATTTATTAATATCAATGAGAGTGCTATTACTCATTATTCTCAAAAAATTTATGAATATTTAATTACACCGATAAAAAAATATATACCCTCATCAGGGACGTTAGTATTCAATTTAGATAAATCTTTTCAAAGCTTACCAATGGGATTATTATATGACGGAAAAGATTATCTAATAGAGCATTATAGTATTGCAGAAACTATAGGTTCTAGGGTAAGGCAACCTAGAATCTTGCATGAAAATCAGATGATAGCTTTGATAGCTGGACTATCAAAAGTTAGCCCCAGCTATATAGATAAAAATGCACCCAAAAACATGGGAAGTTTGCTCCCATCTAAACAAGAAGTAGAAAATGTTGAAAAACAAACTAAATCCTCAGTAGCCTTGTTAGACGATAAATTTACCTTTAAAAGGTTCAAAGAAGAACTGACTCAAAATGATTTTCCTATTGTACATATTACTACTCACGGTCAATTCAGCTCTGATCCACTCAAAACAGTACTGGTAGCCTATGACAAACTAATTAATATTAGAGACTTTGACAGTTTAATCAGAGATAAAACTGAAAATAGTCAAGATGCAATTGAGTTACTTGTTCTCAGTGCCTGCGAAACTGCAAAAGGCAACAAGCAGTCAGTGATGGGCATTGCAGGGATAGCTGCCCAGGCAGGTGCGCGTAGTACTATCGCTACTTTGTGGCGCGTGGATGCCAATTCTACCGCTTTGCTTATGCAAGAATTTTATAAAGGGTTGAATAATGGCTTACCTAAAGCAGAGGCACTACGTCAGGCACAATTGAGTTTACTGTCAAATCCCCAATATCAAAAATTTTACTACTGGGCCCCGTTCCTCCTGGTGGGAAGTTGGTTGTAGAATTCCACCATCTTCAAACCTTCTTGCGCTTTTTGTAACTCTTTTGAATTATTACTACTTTTCGCTACCTCAAAAGCCCTGATGTATTGGCGTTTAGCTTCGTTTGTCAACCAAGCCCTCAGATAGCGATCGCCCAGTACTCTGTAAAGACTTGGATTTCGGCTAGGAGTTGCAGTTTCCGTGTGTGACTTCAGCATCTCAATTGTTTCATTTAAAAGATTTTCTGACGCATAGATTGCGTCTATATCAAGAACAGTCTCTTCTGGTGGTAGTCCTAATTCTTTAATGCGTTTAATATTTTGTGCAATTTCTTCTTGTGAAGCTATAGACAATAGGTTAACAGGCGTTGAGTCATAGCTAAAAGCATTACCATCTTTGTAAGCAAAGACATATATTGTATATATGCCCTCCGGTTGAAACTCCTTTTCATCACTTGGGTAGGCAAGCCGAGCTTGATTTACAATTTTTTCCCATCTAAACTCGTAACTTTCTACTTTGACTTTGTAAGAAGTAGCACCCTTAACAGGAGTCCAAGTTATTTCCGGGCGAGGATTCAATGTTGAAGTACTGTAAGGAGAAATAATTGTCGGCTCATCGCTTTCTTCTGTGCCTCCTTTGGGACGGAAGCATCCTACGACATTGTTAGGGTTGCAATTAGCATTAATAGTTTCAATCTTGGGGCATTTGTCTGAAACAATACCACTAGATAATTTTAAAATTTTCCCAGAACTGTAACAAAGAAAGTCAATAGTACCACCGTTTAAAACTTCTATGCTTTCTTTTTCACAAATCAAGCTTTTAGTGCCAAAGCGTTTCTCGCCTCTGCCCATTATCCTGCCAATTGCCTCACAGCGAACTTGGCTTCTTTTAACTCTTATTAGTGGTACACTTGCGACCAATGGTATATCTTTTAGTATTAAGAAAGGCAAGCAGAAAAATGCCCAATATTTTGTACTTAATTTCACAAAAAAAAATTCTATTTTTAGTATTATTTACTTTTATTAGCTTATCATTTTTTCAGTATACGATCTAGTAATTGCTGTCTCCAAATAGTAACGTCTGAATCTGTAGAATTAGCAAGTAAACAGAATTCTATAGAAATTCTGGCATCATCGATTTTACCTAATGTTTCTTGTGCTTTAGCTAATAGGCAATAAGCATCTATTCTTTGATTATCTAAACTCAGTGCTTTCTGTAAATATTTTTCAGCATCACTTATTTTATTTTGTTCTAAGCTTGCCCAGCCCAAATTTTTATATAATGCGGCTTGTATTAATGGGTCGTTACTTTTTTTTAATCCTGACCGAGCTAAAGAAATTGCTAGATTGTAGTTACCCATTTTAATCTGAAGTCTGGACAAGTTATTAATAGCTATCAGCGCTGAACTATTACTTTTAATAGCTATACTATATTCTTTTTCTGCTAATTTATAATCTCCTTGCCCATCATAAAAACGTCCTAGATTATAATGCACTGTCCAATCATTTGGGGTTAATTTAAGCAACTTTTGATAAACATATTCTACACATTTATTATCTGATAATTGCTGACAGTTTATTCCTAAGAGGTTGTAGGCATCTATATTTTGATTGTTATATTTTATAGAAAGCTCATAATCCTTTTTAGCCGCGCTAAGATTACCTATTAGCATGAGATTAGAAGCTTTGTTCAAATAATACTTAGATATAGCCAGTTTAGTTGAAGGATTAGTTTGGATTGCCCAAACAAAAAAAGTTTCTGCGCTTTGATAATCATTCCTTGCTACTGATTCCTCTCCTTGAGCAACTAAATAATTAGCTACACTAGGTGCAGATAACTTGCCTATTACAAAAATTATTAATGCACTTGCTACAAATCTTCCAATCTTAAAAACTTTAGACTTGAGAAAATGATGAACTTTACTTTCCCAAGGAAGCTTTTGTATTCGTTCAGTTATTATTTCTGTAGTTTGTGGTCGAAACCCTGGAAAAGGATGTATCATTTCATCGATTAAATCTGCTACAGGCTTATCAATCTGCGGTGCTTTATCTCTCCAGATTAGCTTTCCTGTCCTATCTTCTGTTGGTAACTGCAACATTGCTACGCCAGTAACCAAATTGACGATAGTTCGTCCCAACGCATAGAAGTCAGATTGCGGTAACGCTCGACCATCCATTTGTTCAGGTGCAGAGAACCCAATCGAACAAACTGCTGTTACCTCATATCCACTTCCTCCTCCTCCTGTTATGCTATCTTTTCCGCTAGACCCCACTTTCGCTAAGTAAGTTCTAGTAATTTTCCTTACAGTACCAAAGTCAACAAGTGCAAGATTACCAGTTGGTTGATAAATAATATTTGTTGGTTTAATATCTCTATGGAAATATCCTATCTTGTGTACATGATCAAGAATGTCCAGCAATTGCAACATCCATTCTAGTGCTACATTTTGAGAAATTTTGCCATTCTTTTCTAACCACTGTTGTAAATTTTCTCCTTCCATCTTCTCCATTACTAAGCAATGCAATTCTAGGCGTGGTTCCTTTGGTAGTGTAAAAGTAAAGTAATCACTACTAGCAGCTTGAGGAATTCCCGGATGAGATAAGTTGATTAATGCTTGTACTTCTCGTCGCACTAGCTCAACGTATTTAGGTTCATTCCATTTTAATACTTTCATCACTCTTATTCGAGGTTTTGTTCCCCATTTTGGCTCAATATCTTCAACCTCGAAAACATCTGTATAGCCTTCTATGTCTTTTTCTAAAGGTCGCAATGGTCGCAGCAGACGAATACGTTCATTTATTAGCAAGGGGGTTCCACAAGCTAAACAATTTTCAATATCATCAGGGTTATGGCGCAGGTTACAAAGGTGATTTATGCAGTAAACCACTTTTACTCCTGATTGTAATTATTTGATTTTGGACGATTAGAAGTTTTATACACTAACCCTAATGGATCAACTAAAATATATTTTCTAATAACTGGTTGTAAACTGTAACTTATTTCTTGCTTTATTGTTTTTTTATTAACCTCAATCAACGAGCGCTGCTCTAAAACTTCTAGTGCTATTATTACCTCAGAAGTTGATACATCTATATTTTTTTTAATATACTCAAGAAGTTTAGGGAATGAAATCGAAGTGATCTCTTCTGATGTTTCCTCTGCTAAATAAATCATTATATTTTTTTGAATATCATTTAAAAGTCCAGCTTGCCTAAATTGCTGATTTAGCATTGATTGAAGTTGTTGACCCATTAAGGTAGTTTTATATTCAAAGAACTTTTCTACATCACCTCCCCAAAAACGATTAATTCGTTCAGCAACTACCTCCAATTCTGAAGGATTTCCCCGATAAGTTTCAACTAGTTTTTTACAAGATTCCCCATACAAACCTTTATCATGCAGCATAGACATTCCTGCATTTTCATCTAACCCTTGTATTTTAATAGATGAAATTAAAAGAGTTGTGTTTACCTCAATAATTTCCTCTAAAGGCAGTTGACTTGTCACGATTGTATAGCTTTTATCTTGCTCGTCCGCAAGTTGAAATAGGAATTTCCCATACTCAACTCTCTTTTCAAAATTCTCTGCTTGTACTAACCCTTCAAGTCCGTCTAATACAAGCAAATGAGGACGTGATTGTAAAGTCTTTAATAAAAAAGTAATTTTTCTTTGTAGAGACTCATCATTTATTTTTAATCTTAAAACCTTAATTAATCCGTTAACTAATTCTTCAAGGGACGAACAAGCCTCAATTCTTTTCCAAACTACACATTCATATATATCGCAATTATCGGTCAATACTTCTTCTATTAACTTTGATACTAATGAACTTTTGCCAACTCCTCCAACTCCAATTAAAGCTATACTGGTTTCTTTAGAAGAAGCAATCCTCTGTTTTAAATATTTTATTTCCTTTTCTCGTCCATGAAAATATTTTGTTTTTGGTAATTCTCCATAAATTAAAGTCTTACCTACTAAGCGTTCATTTTCACCTTCAGAAAATTCTAACTTTTCTACATAATCATTTTTTGCTAATTTAAACAAAATATTTTTTAAATATATTTTTTTTACTTTCACTCCATTACCAATAACTTGTGAAAGCATATTCCATAACGGCGGTGCTACTTTCTGTTGTAAATAGTAGGAATTGTAGCCCCCATCGCTTGCCATCTCCTTATAATCCTTGCCATCCCAAGATCCCTTGATTACAACTATTTCAGCTTCTGATAAACGCCTTCCTACACTTTTAAGCACTTGCTCTTCTAATATCTCTAATATAGTATTTATGTCTAAATTGCTACTTGTAATCATACTTGGTAATAGTTGTTATGGCATACATAGTGAGCAGAAACAATACATTCGTTGTATACTGCAAACTGCTAATAGATGAACTTTCACTTAATTGCCTGGAAGCTTTACTCCATAAGACTTTTAACGATTATTGAAAAATTAAGTTCCAAACGTTTTTAGTATAAGTTAGAATTCAGCTTAAGAATTCTTACAGTTAGCAGATAGGATGACTATGGGGTTTAAAGACACGAATAAACCCGTGGAGAAAAATAAAAGTGTAGCATTGTGTTGGATTTGTACTGATTTTTCCTAATAAACCTACTCTGTACTCTTCTTATACTGTATTTTATTTTCGCTCACGTACAAGCTTCCAATATCTACTTTATCTACATTCTTCATATTTATTATCAAAAATCGGCTTTTCAATAAACTCTTAAAGTTATATGCTTTAAATGTTACTTTGCAGAGGTAGCACTATTGCATCATTAAAAACATTGTTACAGTTAAAAGTGAGCTTCAAAGTGGTAAATAATTAGCCAGGGTCGTCAGTAACCTCACTTATTAGGTTTCACGCTCTTGCTAAAATATCTCAATTAAAGAAATTAAGCTAATTGAAAGGAGGCATGGAGATGAAGGTACAAGAGTACGACAACTTAACGCACAAAGCGCCACTAAGGAGTAGCGCTTTGTGCGAGTTTCAAATTTCATAGAAATCCAGAGCGGGGTTGATCTCAAAGGAACAAAACGAGTGGCATTTATAGTTTGGCGACTGTGATTCCACTAAGTTTGTCTGAGAGTATAGTCCGCGCTGCCAGATCCATTATAGGATCTGCCGCTTGGAAAGTCCATTCCTTGCGGTGTGTTTTGGCTGTCAAAATTCATAAATTTCTATAAAGTTAAGTTTGATTAAGAAATATCCCGAATTTCGTAGCAAAAAGCAGTAGCAGCACGAATAACAGTTACCAGTTATCAGTTGGAATTTAGAGTCCTTGATAACTGTTGACTGATAACTCATACAACCCCCTAGCAAAGCTTGTCAACCAAGTTATTAGGGAAAAATATCGTGAAAAATGACTTATGCCCAATACACCTTGGTGTCGGGATTAAGGTGATATCAAAATTTTTTTCAAACCCCTCTCCTTGTGCTAATGACGGGAGAGAAATATGCTGACACTAGATAGAGAAGAAACCAAATCAGCACTTGATTACGATGATCTTAATAGCAGTATCAAAGACACCTTCGCTGCCATAGACCAATTTGAGTTGCAAGCAGTAGAACAGATTCGCCTCATGCATCATGAGCGGATGTACAGAATCGCTGGATACAAAAACTTTGAACAATATTGCCAAGGCGAATTGCATATATATGGCGGCTATCGGCGTATAAATCAACTCTTGGGGGCATCAAAAGTTATTGTTGCAGCAGGGGAGTTGGGGTCACAGATTAAAAATGAGCGCCAAGCCCGTCCTCTTTTGAGGTTAGCCAAAGAACCTGAAAAACTTATTGCTGCGATAAAACTGGCTTTGTCATCAAACCCAAACCCTAGCGAATCAGATTTCGCAGTTGCCGCAAATACAATTGCTCCAATGCCAAGAGGAAAAAATAAATTCCATCAGGAACCATTGGTTCCGAAAAATGCCATCACAATTTCATCACCAGAACATCCCCGTTATAGGGAATCCGGAGTGATTTGTGCAGATGCACCGAATAATTCGCAGCAGATTGTCACCTTTAGCGATGGTGAAAGGCTGTTGGTAAACAACACTGATTTGGATGACGCAATTGTGTCCGAATCGACTGAGCGAACTTATCCCGCATTGTACTCCGAAGCGATTGCCGCACTTAAAGAGCAACATAAGCAAGAGTTAGAGCGACTGGAACAGGAATTGAGGATTGGACTACAAGCAGAGGTTAAGGCTAGAGCCGAAGCCCAAGTAAGTGAGCAAATCCAATCCTTGCAAAACCTGTACAGGCAACAGAAGGAGGAAAATATCCAGTTGCAGCAGCGCTTAGACGAGATGGAATCGCTACGGCAGTTGGAAACTGAGAACCAGCAGCTAAAAGAGCGCATTCGGGATTTGGAAAACGCTTTTGAGCCGCATCAATTACAAGACTGGGGGAATACCTATACCAAACAAGGGGCTAAAGCATTAAACAAGAAGGGAGAGCAACCACTGGAGAAGACAATTGATTTGCGAACTCTGGCAGCCGAACCGCCTAAAGAAAATGCGACTGAATGCCTGCGCCTCATGGGCATGGCACTGAAAAACTTAAGCGTTGCCATGAACAATACCCAAGCTCTTGAGGCTGCGGCGATAATTTTGGGTACTAGTCCCACACAGTCAGCCGTCGCAACAAGGACGGAGCAATTACAACTATTACCCCAGGCTATTAGGGAAATTAGGCAAGTACTTACACGTATTGAGTTTACATGGCTTGACTTTTGGGCTGTGGCTGAGAAATACGAGGTGATAAAACTTGACTACTGGGCTGAACTTACCACCCAGGAGACTGATTTAATCACACAAGCCCAAAAAAACAGTGAACAGTTAACAGTTAACAGTGATAACTGATAACTGATAAGCTAATCGTCATTCATTTTTCCAGACTGACTCGCTCGTGGTAAGCGGCTCTAGCCCTGGGTTTATGCAACTTAAATGCTCATTAGCTTAACTGATAATGCGGATACTTGATGGCTGATGACTGATGACTGATGACTGCGGCATAGGTGCTGCAAGTCGCTCACAAAGTCATGGAAAAATTTAGGAGAAAAGTGAATACAACAACTTATATTGCACTTAACGGTGGCAACAAAGAGTTCTTTGAGCCTAAAGCAGATTGCAAGGTATCAGTTGAGCAGAGGGAACACCCAATTGAATATCCAAACAATCTCACGGCTGCCCAATACCATGAGTTGTTAGCTGGTAGCGCCATTCATCCGGCGTTGATTAAGCGCAACTTCTTCCACATTGAAGGGGAAACAATCTACGACTACCTGTTTATCTCCAATAAAATCCCTCGCAAAAATGCAGGTCGAGTCACGGATGCATACATAAGGCAATATCAGCATCTATTACTGGGTGGGACGTGGATTCAATCACTTGACCCATTCAACAATTGGCAAGCAATGGAGTGGGGGCGGATTAAGCCCAACTTCCCGCGCTTTGATTGGCAAACAGGTAAACCAGTTAAATACGAGTCGCCACCTAAGACAGCCAACCGCGTTACTTATTTCGATGTTCCCAACTGTATTTTGAATCTAGTAGCACAGCGCTATAACGTTTCCGATATTCAAAGAGTGCTTTTTGCAAAACGTGGGAAAAAGCTAAGGCTTAAAAGTCGAAAGAACTCTGCTTTTGGCAATGGTACTCTCTTGCCTTCGCTCTTGCAACTAGGACAATACCAGGGAACGCTAACGCAAATCGCGGAGTATAGTTCTTTTTTAGAACTGTGCAGAAAAAGCATACTCAATCCCCTAATATTTTGGTCATGGGTAAAGCAGCACATAAAGTTAAACATCGACTCTCAGCAGAAAAATTTACAAATTACTTTCTGGGAGTGGGTAAAGCAACATCCAGAGATTCCAGTTATCTTATGCGAGGGTGAAAAGAAGGCCGCCTGCTTGCTATCTTTGGGGTTTGTAGCGATCGCACTTCCGGGAATTTGGAACGGGCGCGTGGGCAAACAAGATTTTGATGAACGGTTGCATCCTGACTTAGTACCAATGGCACAACCGGGACGCAAGTTCATTATATTATTTGATTACGAAACTAAAGCTAAAACCAGATGGTCAGTTTACCAGGCAACGGTACGGACTGCCAAAGCGATTGAGGCAGTAGGTTGTGAATGTGAAGTTGCGCTGTTGCCAGGGGCAGAAAAAGGTGTAGATGATTTCGTGGTAGCCAGGGGTCTTGATGCTAACGCTCTACTGACCGCAATCATCGATGATGCCAAATCACTTGCGGATTACCAGCGCTCATATCGGGTTAAGAAATGGGGACTTAGCAAATACAAACCAGATGTTACAGTCAATATTAAATATTTGACCCAAGCACTCTGCATTCCGGATCTGGAGGAAAAATGTTCATCTGTCCCGCCACTTTATGATATTGCAGAAGAAAAATTGTTTACCCCAAGTGTTAGCTCTACAAGTTGTGGAGAGGGAGAAGGAAAACAAGAGTTAATAATTTCTGACTGTCCTGACCACAAACCCAGTACCCAAAATCCCAAAAAGTCTTTCCGTTTTCCAGAAATTGGACTAGTCGTACTGTGGAGCGACATGGGTACTGGCAAAACTGAACTTATGCGCTGGTGGCGTGACCAAAATCCTGATGCCAGATTTCTCAACAATGGACATCGGGTTAACTTGTTGAAAAATCTTGCCGAACGCTTGCGGACGGCGATGTATTCCGACTTGGGTTACACAGGTTTAGCCCAGGCCCAAGCCCTTAGTATTACTATTGACAGCTTGCATAAGCTGAATACTCAGTCTCTCACTTACGGTTGCATATTTATAGATGAAGCTTGCCAATACCTCACCCACTTACTACACAGTAATACTTGCAAACAGCACCGTGCAGCAATACTTGAAGTACTGGAATATATAGTATACAATGCGCCACTGGTCGTCATCGCTGATGCACACATGGATGATTTAACGGTAAACTTCTTTCTTGCAATGCGACCAAAAGGTGAAGTTCCGTACATTATCAAAAACGAGTGGCGAAACGGTTCACGCACAATTTATTGGTACGAGGGGGATAATTCTAGCGCTCTAGTCGCCCAAATCTCGGCAGCGCTAATGCTTGGTGAGAAAGTCATGGTTGCCAGCGACAGTAAGCGTTTCATCAAAAAACTCGACAAATCCTTTACTATCAACTACGAAGAATCTAACTCCGAAAAATCACATACACCAAAAAAATACCGTATCTGGTCTGTTCACTCTGACAATTCTGGCAGTGATGAGAATGTCGCTTTCATCAAAGATATCACCAACGCCGTCAAAAACTTTGATGCCTTGTTCACCTCTCCCAGTCTTGGTACTGGTGTCGATATCTCCGAGTATCATTTTGATTTAGTGTTCGGTGTCTTTCACGGCGTTTCCCAAACTGCTACTGAATGCGCCCAACAGCTTTACCGTTATCGTCCAAAAGTCCCGTTTCATATTTGGGTGGCCCCGCGTCCTCCCTTTGGTTACAAGGATACAAACGCATCCAAGATTAAGGAGCGCTTGCTCCAAACCAATGAAATGACCGCTTTTCTGTTGCGGATTGACAGAGAAACAGGCAAACGCGGAGCCGAGAAAGATTGGGCGCTTGAGGCTTACTGCCAAATTCTTGGCAACCGCCACTATTCTCTCAATAATCTGCGCGATGATCTGCGATCGCTCCTCACCGAAATGGGCAATACATTTATATATGTGGGAAATGATTCAGATCCTCAGTCTCTCGAAAGTCTTAAAGCAGCAGCACAAGCTTTGGATAGTGCCCACAATTCGGCTGTTGCCAAGGCGAACAATATTACTTTGAGTGAGTACCGTGCCCGTCAGAGCAAAGATTACCTTGACCCTAA
>NZ_JACJSI010000193.1 GCF_014698065.1 Nostoc flagelliforme FACHB-838 | reverse complement strand
GGGTAGTAAGTGACTGGTAAAACTGGAGTTGATTCAGCAAATAAATTGAGTTGTTGCATGGTAGTTATCTCAAATTTTGAAACGGCTATTAGTTTTGTTCGGCTTTAAAAACCTCAACTAAAATACTTTCTGGATACAAACCAACTTTTCCAAAACGTGGGTCATGAATGCGTTCTATTTCTATTCCATGTTTTCTACACAATGCACTTGCCTTTCGACCTTTAGTACCGGCTTCTTTTACAGATATTTCTAAACCTTGAAGATTGGCGAATCCAACAACACTATATTTATGGCCGCATGGGGTGTTTACCCTGTCCTGCTCAACTTCAACAGCTTTGAGCCTTGCCAAGATTTGAGTTTGTTGCTGTTGTTGCTCCAATAAATGTTGTTCTTGCTGTGCCATCTGTTGGGCTATTGCAGCGAGTAACTGTATTTGTGTCATGACGGTTTCGGAAGGATTGGCGGGTTTAGTCCAGCCCAGTAAATCTTGAATCCAGGCACGAACACCGATACCTTCAAAAGCTTCACAGGCTAATTTTGCTTGTGTGGTACATCTCTTGCCAGCTTCATAACCGTAATAGTGAAGTATGGTTGCTACTGCGACATCAGGAATACCGGACTCAGACCACGATAAAATCTCAGCACCTTCAAAGCCTTTGTAGATAAGCCTTTCAACAAGTTTAGAACGAGAAATGTCAGCAGCAGTTTTGAGGCTTCTAAGCAATCCAGCATCATTAACATTTGCTAATCTAGCTGCTGCCCGAACACTGGCCTTGCCCTGACCATTAGCGTCGATTTGAATCTCTTGTTTTATCTGTTCGATGATTTCGGCGATTTCAATTTGTGACATAACTTTTTTTCGTTGCGTGATTAGAGAAAATTAAACATTTACCCGCACTAAGCTTTTTTCACCAACTAATGAGAAACGATTCGATATAGTCGGTGTCTTAATTAACGTGGGCGATACCAATTCAACAACGTAAAACCAAGAATTATTCACTAGCCCAATCCCCAAAATCAGCCGTTGTTTTGTTCCCTTATCGTGAGAACAGAGGATCACTCTTTGCCCCAGAACAAAAGCAGGTTTTTGCACGTTGAGGGTTTCTAATTCCCCAGTTCCAATGATTTGGTTTTGTGTAGCGTGAAGGATTTCTTTACCGCAATCCACTGAATAAATCCAGCACTCATGCTTCCGTTGCATACCGCAACAGTAGCCAAATGTTCTTGTAGTTCTGAGGTATACTCTCTCCAGTAAATTCACCTCAACGGGTGGAATTGTTCCACGCCAAGGTGGGGAGAGATACCAACTTGTTTTGAGTGCGTTAATGTGGTCAATCATGCTTTTCTCCCCAATAAGTAATTAATGGCTTCGGTATCGAGAGCAGCAATACGTTTTTTAATTGATTGTGGCGGGTTATCAAAAAACTGTTTGAGATGCCATCTCCGAACTTGATAACGTTTAGAAGAACGACGACTAGTTTTCAACCAACCACGGCGTACCCAACCAGAAACAGTGGTGGAATGCACACACAGAACACGGGCGATTTCAGCACTACTATAGTTATCGAGAAAGGGGCTTGTAGAATAACCTAAAGCCCAAAGCTTAGTAGCAATAGCAATTGGAGTGCGGAAATAGCCATGTCTTTTTAAGATTGAGGCTATTTGCTTAGGTGTATAAAGTTCAGCCTTAGCTTCAATGATTCCGAGTTCTTCATCAGTCCATTTGGGATTCATTTATTACCTCCAATGTTTATGCAGACTTAGGAGAAGAATTTTCTTGAACAATCTGAGCGTTGATAGATTCAAATTCCACTTGGAAGATGTTCATATCTGTGGACATTCCCCCAGTGTTGTAGCGGTCTACTATATGCTGTTTAATTGCGGATTGATTTAGCCCATCAGGGATATCGATGTGAGCTTCACTTGTGATTTTTTCAACAACTGTAACGATGACTCTCATGGGTAATTCCTGTTTGGTAAATTGAATAAATGAGAAGCCAGAATAATTCTGACTTCCGACTTCTAAATTCCGGTTCAGCCTGCCCCAGTCTTTACTGTTTGCAGCTGCTGCATCCATGCGGTGATAGCAGCTAATTCATCAGCACCGCTAGTAACAGCATCAACAACCTGCTTTTGATACAAAGATTCGGCATGATTGGGATATTCACACTTGCCTGCTGCCCAAGCTAAACACATGGTTTTGATTAGTTCATTAATCTGGCTAATATCAAGTAAACTTGGGCGTTCAACATCCTGAAATTGCAACCACTCTTTGACCAAATCAAGTGAATAATCAAGCAAGGTGCGAATATTTTTAACCCGCAAATCCTGTGGGTGTACTGATTGAGTAACTATACTAAGTTTTGGTGGAGTCAGTAGGGGTTCGGGAATCGAGTTTGAAGTTGCACCCAATAAAGATTGAATGTCACGAATAATTGTTGCCCAATCCAAATCTCTACTCCATTCCCTGTAAATCTTAGTTTTGGTTGCAGCATCGTAAAGATTACAGAAAACTGTGTTCTCGTCGCCAGCAGTAGTAACGATAATCAGTGGCTTAGAAAAATCTTGGATTAATGATGCAGCCAGAAGAAAGCTTTTAGCAAAATTGGTTTTAACACCAGTCCTGACAACATAAAGCTCATCAGCACTCACGACAATATCGAGTTTGAGATTGTCCTTTTCTTTGAATTCTTTAGTGGTCAATCGCAGTTCTGACAGATACCCAGTTAACGCTCTTTGGGGAACAGGAATTTTCTTATCTTGGTTAATATTGAACTTGTACCAAACGTAAGATTCCCCGTCTACTTCCCCCTGATTGACAAATAAATAGATGGGTTCGGGAGGGTTGCATAAACCTAGTTTGATTTCAGCAATCATATTTCACCTCGGTTAAGTTTCATGGATTGGTAGTCTGTGTGAGATAATAAAAACTCTGTAGCGGAAAGTAATTTCCCGTAGTTGCAATCGTCTGAATATTGACTACATTCAGACGATTGCTTTTGTACTAAAGAGAAGGCTGTTGATTCCGCTCTAACTCCCATTGCAAATAAGTGAGCGCAGTGCTAGCATCCGCAATGTTTAAATCAGGTTCATATCCCTCGTCTAGTAGTTGTTTGTAGTCTGGGTGCGTAGCAATTTCAGATACCAGAGTCTGGGCTTGTTCAAGTAATTGGTAGAGGTTGGGGCTAGACAAATCAAAGCCGAGTCTGGAACATAAATCCTCAGCTTTCACACCGAATGTTCCTGGCTCAATCTCGGTTTCTAACTCTTCAAGCAGAGATTGAAAATTCGGGTGTTCATCGTTGATTTCAATCTCAAATAAATCTGCACTCTTTGTAACGGCAGTTGCCCAATCGGGTAAAGTCTGTGCAATGGTTTTCGCGTAAAGTTTCATAATTTTGTCCTCTGGGATTAATAACCTAAAAATCCTCGGCAATCTCCAACAAAAAACCGCGTCCCGTGTTCTGCACTTGCACCAGTTCTTTATCCAGTAGTGTTTGAATGACTGAATTTGAAACTTTGCATTGGAGAGAGTGCAGTGGAACACAACCGCCGCAAAGCTGAATCGAACGCAGCAAATGATTAGCTCTACGGTCAAAGGTGTTGTTTACTTGATTAGCCATTGTTTGCACCCTTAGTTAATACGGTTAACTGTCGGTTGAGAATGCTTATCTGCTGTTGGTAAAAGTCAATTTCAGCAGTGATTTGGCAGAATAATTCCTGTGGTGTAAGCGGTCGGATTTGGTTTTCTTACAAATACGATATCTCGTCAGAATTCTTGTTAGGCATCAATACATAACGCCATCCTTCATCAAATTGTTTAGCCAGTTCTGTACCAGAGGGATAGTAGTAAAGTCCTAGAATCGTGCCTTGTTCTGTACGCTGTTCCAAAGCAAAGCGAGGGTATGCCCAGTGTTGGGGGATTGAGATTGTGGGTTGCATAGATTAATAAGTGAATGAAGGGATTATTGAGGGGAAGGGGGAAAGGGCAAAGGGAAAGGGAATAAAGAAATTTACCTTTAACCAATACCTTTAACCTTTTCCCAGGCGAAGCCCAACACTTACGCTGTGACTAACTCCGTTCTCTCCAGCAGGCGTTGCAATTTACCGCCAGTTAGCTGTTCTAAGGGTTGCTCTAAAAAATATTCATCAAAAATGGATTTATCATCAGTAGACACGTTCACCATCGACAGCGATTGAACTGCTTCTACCGCAGAGTCACACGGCATTTGCTGACATTCCCCAGTACGCATCACCCACCAACTGCCGTCAGTACAGCTAACCTCGCCCAGTTTCACGTCGTTGTGGTAAATCCCATCGTCGAGGATTTCAAAGCCGTATTTCTCGCATTCGTTGAAAATCTGCGCCATGACTTCGTTACCAGTAGTAGAAGAGGACAAGGAGCAGGGTGCGGGGTGCATGGGACAGAATCTTTCCCCTCTGCCCCCTGCTCCCTGCCCCCCTGCTTCTTGGACTGGCAGCGTGCCGTCTTTGTAGTGAGTGCAGATGAAGCGATCGCAACGTATTAGAGTGTTGGCACGAAATACTTCTTTGTCGTTGACCATGACTACCCAGCGTTGCGTTAAGTGGTTGTCGTCATAGCTGATGCTAGCTACCAGTTGATTACCAGCGTAATATTCGTGATGGTCAAAAGAGATTTCGACTATTGTGAGGGGTTCTGGAGCTACGGCTTGGGCTTGATCAGCGATGTAGTTGTCGAGTTCGGCTTGAGCGACGGCTTGATTGTCGGAGGCAGCAGGGGCGATTTTTTCAATCTTGCTTGCCTGATAATTAACAATGGCGGAAATCCATGTGTCCTTACAGCGTTTGTCGCTTACTTCGACTGTGCAGCCGATTTCGCTGTAGATTTGCTTGAGACGGGCAATCGATTTCAGTTGCAGCTGTTGTTGGCTGTAGATTTGGTATGTCATGATAAGTAGTACTCCATCTTGATGGTGGATCTTTTGAAAGGCGATCGCTTCGTTTTGCAGACTGGGGCGGTCGTCTTTTGTTTTTGGCAAATTTTATTTGCTCTAATATATATAACTGTATGCGGTAATGCATACGGTTATCAGGGGTTAATGCAAATAATATATGTATATGTACATATTTTGTATGCACTATCGCATAACTTTGTGTTAATGTAGCCTACAGGTACGATGGAGGAATGAGCAAAAAAATGTTTTGTAGGCTAGCCGTGCTTATGGCAGAAAAAGATCCACAGCTGTCACAGAGACAGTTGGCAAAAGAGACTGGGTTAGACATCACAACGATTAACCGCTTGTTCACAAATAACTTCAGCCGCGTTGATGTCGGTACAGTTGAAGTTTTGTGCAATTACTTTACTAGAGAAGTAGGTGATCTTTTTGAAATGAGAAATCCAGAAGACATACCTCAACGCAAATCAAGAAAGCGTTCCAACTCAGAGGTTGAGGCTGCATGAGTGCTTTTGCCTTTGGAAAACTGAAAATCAACAGTATTGTTCTTACTCTCCTTGCAGTGGAACAGGTATGACTAGGGAAAAGAAACCAAAGTCACGACACGCTGCAACAGAAGAAGTGCCGCAATATGGAGACAAGGTATGCTTTGAAGCTGCTACAGCTAGAGTCAGATGGATACAAGACCTTAAAAGTTGACTCTTCAAACACTGTTCAGCTAGAGGTGGAATAATGGCTAAACCACCCCGTAAGCGCAACAAAGCCACCTCTGCTACATCCAGTGACGACACGCCACCAGATGACCAAGACCTTGAAGAAAACCCAGCTACAGCAACTATTACGGTTAGTGCTGTTGAAGTTCCAGAGTTGACAGAAGAAGAACAGCGCGATCGCCTTCACCTAGAGCGACGTGTGGAAAGAGCGTTTTTTGAGGCGGGGAAGGCGCTGGCAGAATTACGCGATCGCAGATTATATCGTTCCACGCACAAAACTTTTGAAGATTATTGCCGCGAACGCTTTGGTCATAGTCGCCAGAAGTCAAATTATCTGATTGCAGCAGCTGATGTCTACGAGAATTTGACAACAATTTGTTGTCAAAATTTGCCGCCTGAAGATTTGACAACAAATGGATCACAAATTTTACCCACAAGTGTTGGGCAAGTCCGATCCATTACAAAGCTAGAACCTCAAGAACAGTGGGAGGTATGGCAACAGGCAGTAGAACTTGCCGATGGGAAAGTGCCAACTGGTAGAATCGTCAAAGATGTGGTGCAAAGGATTATGTAGCGAACCCAAGTACCCAATACCTATCAATTAGGCGAGGTATGCCAAATCTTAGCCAAAGACAACCCAGAACTCAGAGGCAAGGGTGGCTGTTGGGCAATTGTTAGCGTAGTGAATGACTTTAGTTGCAGCGTGAGAATGTGGGATGGCGAGTACGCCGTTGGGTTGCAGCACCTGAAGTCTTACGATTACTTGCCTGCTGAATGCAAACAGATGCAGATAATCAGCGATCGTGTTAATCGGGTGTATTCGAGTGGGCTGGAGGAGTCGGTGCAGAAGTTTTTGGAGTCGTTGGGGAAGCTGAAGCGGGCTTATTTGACTGGACTGGAAGAAAAAGTGTTGAGTGTTTTGGAGTCTGAAATCAGAGTTTAAAACTTTTATTTCATCAAATTTATTCTCGATTACCAAATAGTAAATAATTATTTTCGGAATGAAAATTACTGTATAGTTTGAGGTGTACCAGATTATCCTCTTAAGAGTTGCTCTATGATCACTCTACCTGGTATTGCTATCCAAAACAAAATATACGAGAGTTCTAATTCTCTAGTGTATCGGGGCATCAGAGACGATGGAGTAGGGGTGGTAGTCAAAATGCTAAAGCTTGATTATCCCTCACCTCAAGAAATAACCCGCTATAGGCAGGAATATAAAATTATCCGTTCCCTGAATCTGGAAGGAGTTGTCAAGGCATACAACCAGCAGGACTATCAACGCACTCTGGTGATTATCTTAGAAGATTTTGGGGGGGAATCCCTAGAGAAATGGATGCACAAGCGCCCAAATATCTTCTGCCCGATGCCTTTATCCACTTTTCTAGATGTGGCGATCGCTGTTTGCGACATTCTGGGCAGAATCCATGCAGCCAATATCATTCATAAAGATATCAACCCTGGAAACATAGTCTTTAATCTGGATACTGGCGTTGTCAAAATTATTGATTTTGGGATTGCGACTCAATTTAACCGCACGAATCCAACCTTCAAAAGTCCCTATGTGTTAGAAGGCACGCTTGCCTATCTGTCGCCAGAGCAAACCGGGCGGATGAACCGGATGCTCGACTATCGCACCGATTTCTACTCGCTAGGCGTAACCTTCTACGAACTGTTAACTGGACAGCTACCGTTCCCCACTCAAGACATCCTAGAGCTAGTTCATTGTCATATTGCCAAACCGCCGATTCCTGTGCATAAATTGAACGCCACGATTCCCAAACCTATTTCAGGCATAATTTTGAAGTTGATGGCGAAAAACGCAGAAGAACGCTATCAGAGTGCCTGGGGGATCAAAGCGGATTTAGAACGCTGTACAGAGCAATTTACAACAACAGGTCAAATTGCTCATATTCAATTAGGTCTGCAAGATGTTTCGGATCAGTTTCAGATTCCCCAAAAGCTGTATGGACGCGAAGCGGAGATTGCAGCATTATTGGGGGCGTTTGAAAGAGTAGCCCCAAGAGGGAATGTTGGCGAAGCCCACCGACCAGAGTCAGGCAGAGAAAATCCTCAATTCCAAGTCGAAATGATGTTGGTTGCTGGCTATGCGGGAATTGGCAAATCAGCATTAGTGCAGGAACTCTATAAGCCGATCACAGCAAACCGTGGTTATTTTATTTCTGGTAAATTTGACCAATTCCGGCGCAATATTCCCTACAGCGCGATTGTGGATGCCCTGCAAAAGTTGGTGCAGCAACTTCTGGGGGAACCGGATGAGCAAGTGCAACAGTGGCGATCGCGTCTGCTGACGGCATTAGGGAGTAACGGACAGATCATCATTGATGTGATTCCCGAAGTAGAACTAATTATCGGCAGGCAGCTACCCGTCCCAGAGGTGGGAGCCACAGAAGCTCAAAATCGTTTTAATCGAGTTTTCCAGCAGTTTATTCGAGTATTTTGTTCCCAAGAACATCCTCTGGTGATCTTTTTAGATGACTTACAGTGGGCGGATTCAGCCACGCTGAAGTTAATCGAACTAATGATGCTTGACGAGCAAACCCAATTTCTATTTCTGATCGGAGCCTATCGAGATAATGAAGTGAATCCAGCGCATCCACTGGCATTAACGCTGGAGCGATTGAGGAAACAAAGGGCAGTGCTTCAAGAAATCATTCTGGCACCCTTAACGCTCTTGCCGTTGAGTCAGTTGATTGCCGAGACGTTGCATCAAAATACTGACACTGTGCGATCCTTAGCTGAGTTGGTATTGCATAAAACGGAGGGCAATCCTTTCTTCGTTGGTGAATTTTTGAAAATGCTGTATGGCGAAAATCTGTTGACTTTCGATGCACAACAGTTGAGCTGGCAGTGGAACCTGGCAGAGATTGAAGCTCAAAATATCACGGATAATGTGGTGGAGTTGCTGCTGCGTCAGTTGCAGAAATTGCTGGAAGCAACACAACAAATTCTCTCCATAGCGGCTTGTGTTGGGTCTGAGTTTGATTTAGAAACGTTGGCAATCGTTTGCGAAAAATCACCGAAAGCAATTTTTCAGGATTTATTAGAAGCAGTACAAGCTGGATTAATTCAACCTTTGTCTGACTTGGACGAAGACTTGTTGGTTCAAGAGTATAAGTTTCTGCACGATCGTGTTCAGCAAGCGGCTTATGCTTTGATTGATGAATCGCAGAAACAGGTTGTTCATCTCCAAATCGGTGGCAATTTGCTCGAAAAAACTTCACCAGAGCAACGATCCGAGCGGTTGTTTGAAATCATCGATCATCTCAATCAAGGACTTGAGCTAGTCACTGCTCGATCAGAACGAACTGAAATTGCCAGATTGAATTTAATGGCAGGTCAGAAAGCAAAGGCAGCAACGGCTTATGAAGCAGCTTTTAAGTATTTCACTACAAGGCTTAAACTCCTCAATTCAGAGAGTTGGCTCAGTGAGTATGATCTCACCTTAGCGCTGTACTCAGAAGCAGCAGAAGCGGCGTATCTCCAGGGTTGCTTTGATGAGATGGAACAGTTGGTAGAAGTGGTACTCGCTCGTGCCAAAACAGTGGTTGACAAAGTGCAAGTTTACGATAGCAGCATTCAAAGATATTTGTCACAGGGCAACCTGAAAGAAGCAGTCAAAATTGGCTTGGAAGTGTTGAAGCTCCTAGGAGTGATTTTACCAGAAAATCCAAGTGAGTTAGATGTTCGAGGCGGATTGGAGTCAACGGCTGCACTACTCGCCCAACGAGAAATTGAAGACTTGATCAATTTACCAGAGATGACTGCACCAGAACCGCTAGCAGCAATGTCAATCCTATTGAATATGGGGTCTGCTGCATTTATAGTATCACCAGCACTGTGGATATTGATTGTATGTAAAACGGCAAATTTATCAATCAACTACGGTAATGCTATCTGGTCACCAGTGTTTTATGCTGGCTACGGGTTTGTTCTATGTGGAGTTGTTCAAGACATTGAACTCGGCTATAAATTTGGTCAATTGGCTCTTACCTTGGCAGAACGATTGAATACCAAAAAAGGCAAGGCTAGAGCATTACACTTATTTAGTGACCATATTATGCAATGGAAAGTACATCTTAAGGAGACGACACCACTGCTGGTTGAGGTTTATCAGGAAGGAGTGGAAACGGGAGACTTTGAAATCGCTGGTTATGCTGCATATAACGTGTGCCACCATTCGTTTTTCGTCGGTGAGTCACTCACCCAACTGGAACAGAAAATGGCAACATACAGCAAAGCGGTTGCTCGAATCAAACGGGAAAGCCCCTCGACTTGGATTGCAATAGTGTGGCAGACCATTCTTAATTTGTTAGATAGGTCTCTTAATCCCAGTCGCTTAGTTGGTCGGGTGTATAATGAAGAGGAGGCGTTATCACACGCTATTGCAGTTAAAGATGGAACTGCAATTCAAATGCTGTACCTGCACAAAGTTATACTGTTTTATCTATTTGAAGAATATCATCAAGCTGTACAGACTGCCATTTTGGCAAGGAAACATTTTGAAGAGGTGTCAGCAATAAAGGTTTTACCTGTATTCTGTTTCTATCACTCGCTGGCGCTTTTGAGCCTATTGCTCGATGCTTCAATCTCTGAAAAAGTAGCTTGGCTAAACTGTGTTAACACCAACCAAGAAAAAATGCAGAAATGGGCAGAACATGCCCCAATGAATTATCTACATGAATTTTATCTAGTCGAGGCAGAGAAAGCACGAGTCTTAGGGCAATTTCTTGAGGCTGAAGAGTTTTATGAACGGGCGATCGCGGGGGCTGCTGAAAATGAGTATATCCAGGAAGAAGCACTCGCCTATGAATTAGCGGCTAAACATTATCTGGCGCGAGGTCGGTCAAAAATTGCTCAAACTTACATGAAAGAGGCGCACTATTGCTATGATCGCTGGGGCGCAACCGCTAAAGTTAAAGATTTAGAAAAACGCTATCCACAACTCCTCAACACCAACCGAGTTCGGCAATTAAATTCAATCGTGACCAATGAAACGATCCGTCATCCGACTGCGGTGATCGATTTGGCGGCGGTGATGAAAGCGGCTCAAGCCCTCTCAGAAATAATTCATCTCGATCAACTGATTGCCACGTTGATGCAGGCAGTGATAGAAGATGCAGGAGCCGAAACAGGCGCTCTGGTTCTCCTGAAAGATGATCAACTCACTGTGGTAGCTCAATGCAGCTCAAGTAAACAGTGTGACCTAGAAAAGTTCGCTGTTGCCGAGTGTGCAACGATTCCTGTTTCCGTCATTCACTCGGTAGAACGCACATCTGAAACTTTGGTGTTTGATGATGCAGTCAGCGAATCGTCTTTTTCAACTGATCCTTATATTCAACATCAACAGACGCGATCGCTCCTGTGTATGCCTATTCTCAAGCAAAATCAGCTGATTGGCATACTTTATCTAGAGAACAATCTCAGTACCGGAGTGTTTACTAGCGATCGCTTGCAAGTCCTTAAACTGTTGATGGCTCAGGCAGCGATTTTACTAGAAAATGCTCGGTTGTATCAACAGTTAGCAGACTATGCCGAAACACTGGAACGGAAAGTAAAAGAGCAAACTCAAGCCTTGCAGCAGGAGATCGCTGAACGTCAACAAACCGAAGCCGCATTGAGACAAAGTGAAGCAAATTATCGCAACCTGCTACAAACCGCGAATTCCGTTATCATTCGCTATGATCCGCAAGGACGGATTCACTACATCAACGATTATGGGGTAAAACTTCTTGGCTATGAAGAACATCAGATTTTAGGGCGAACCTTATTTGAAACAATCATTCCAGACATCGAAATCTCTGGACGCGATGTCAAACCCTTTGTCCATGATTTACTTCG